>NZ_JACSLX010000001.1:0-791730 GCF_018618335.1 Exiguobacterium sp. s152 | reverse complement strand
ACGCATGCGTTGTCGAAACACTAAAACCCAGCTGGCAAAGTTCTGTACTTTTCGTTGCATTATTGTGCACATTTGTATTGCAAAATACAGTTCTTTATGATCATCATCTCGATCTCGTTCCTCGCCTTCGCGGCATTCGGCTTCTCAAAGCTCGAGTTCGCGGGGAAACGGTTACTCTTCAACCTCGTCTTAGCCGGGCTCATGTTGCCGGTCGCGTCGCTCATCGTCCCGCTCTTCTTCACGTTGCGCAACCTTGACGGCTTGAACAGCTACTGGGGATTGATCGGCGCCGAGGTGGCGTTCTTCCTCCCGTTCGGTCTGATGCTCATCAAGAGCTACTTCGACGAGCTGCCGAACGAGTTGATGGAAGCAGCCCATATCGACGGGGCGACGACGTTCCAAATCTTCTATAAGATCATGATGCCGCTCGCCAAGCCGGCACTTGCGACGGCGACGATTTATGCGTTCCTCAACTCGTGGAACGAGTATTTGATGGTCCTCACGTTCATGACGGACCCGGCCTATCAGACGGTGACGATGGCCCCGACGTTCTTCACGGAAGCGCTCGGTGGTGATCCAGGTAAACTGTACGCCTCGCTCGTGTTGATCAGCTTGCCGACGATGGTGTTCTATATCTTCTTCCAACGCTTCTTACAGAAAGGCATGACTTCGGGAGCGGTCAAATAATCGATTGAGGTGAATCAAATGTATGTAGGTGTAGATTATTACCCAGAACAGACGGACCGCGCCCTGTGGGACGAGGACGTCCGCTTGATGAAAGAGCTCGGTGTCAACGTGATCCGCATGGCGGAGTTCGCGTGGACAATGATGGAGCCGTCCGACGGCGAGTTCGACTTCTCGTTTTGGGACGAGGTCGTCGACACGTTCGGCAAAGACTTCGACGTCATCCTCGGCACGCCGACGGCGACGCCACCGGCCTGGTTGATCGAGAAATATCCGGACATCTTGCCGGTGACGGCGGACGGGGTCCGCATCAGTTTCGGCGCCCGCCGCCACTATACGGTCAACAGTCCAGTATACCGCGAGTATTGCGAGCGTATCACGCGCAAGATGGCGGAACGTTACGGGAAGCATCCGGCCGTCATCGGCTGGCAGACCGACAACGAGTACGGCCACGAGAAATCGGACCGCTCGTACGGCGACGTCGACCAAGTCGCGTTCCAAGCCTGGCTACAAGACCGCTATGAGACGCTCGACGCGTTGAACGCGGCCTGGGGGACCGTCTTCTGGAGCCATACATACTCGGCATGGAGTCAGATTCCGGTCCCTCGTACCGTGTTCCAAGAGCACAACCCGTCGCTCCTCGTCGACTTCGACCGCTTCTGCTCGGACGCGTACCGTTCGTTCAACAAGCTCCAAGTCGACACGCTCCGTCCGCTCATCCATGACGATGCGTTCATCACACATAACCTTGTCTATAGCGACATGGCGATCAACCAGCAACAGATGGCCCAAGACCTCGATTACGTCTCGTTCGACAACTATCCTGTCTGGGGCGGGTTGCCGGAGCCGAACCGATTCGAGAAGACGGCACACGACCATGACTTGTGTCGCTCGTCAAAACAAGGCAAAGGCTTCTGGGTGATGGAGCAGCTCAGTGGTGCGCAAGGTTGGAGCCGGATCGGCTACTTGCCGCGACCGGGCCATATCCGCCTGTGGACGCATCAAGCCGTCGCGCGCGGCGCCGAAGCCATCGTCTATTTCCGCTTCCGGGCCGCTCATTTTGGGACCGAGGAGTTCTGCCACGGCATCATCGATCACGACGGCAAGCCGAAACGGAAGTTCGATGAAGTGCAAGGCGTCATGAAAGAGCTCTCGACGCATGGCGATATGATCAACGCGGCTGAATATAAGGCCGACGTCGCCGTCTACTTCGACCAAGAGAACCTATGGGCGTGGACGCATCAGCCGCACTCGGACGCGTTCAACTTCAAGCAAGAGTTCGTCCGCTTTTACGGGGCGGCCGTCCGCCAAGGTGTCAACACGGATATCGTCTTCCCAGGCGACGCACTCGACCGCTATAAACTCGTCGTCGTGCCGCTCTATTTCCTCGGAAATGACACGTTCGATGCGTCACTCATCGACTATATCGAGAACGGCGGCCACATCATCTTCACGTACCGGACGGGCGTCAAAGACCCAATCAACCGCTGTCACTTCGATACGCTCCCAGGCAAGTTCGCGAAATACGCCGGCATCGAGATCGATGAGTACGAGAGCTTACAAGCGGTCCAGTCGAACCAAGTCAGACTCGGTGACTATGTGTCCGAGGCGAACATCTGGTGCGATTTGATCACGCCGAAGGATGCCGACGTGCTCGCGACGTATGAGCAGGCGTTCTACAAAGGGACGGCCGCCGTCACACGCCACACGTACAAGGGCGACGTGACGTATATCGGCTCATCGGTCGACGATGCGATGCTCGATGTGATTTACAACGAGGCGCTCACACGCGCCGGTATCGATGCCAACCGCCTCCCGGACGATGTCGAGAAAGTCGACCGCCACGGCGATGGATACGTCATTCGCTTCTACATGAACCATTCGACGGACGTGACGTCGACGGTCGACGTGTTAGGCGACTGGCAAACGCTCGAGGGGGAAGCAGTATCAGGCAAGCTCGAGCTCAATCCGCTCGATGTTGTCATCTTGAAGCAGGAGGTGGAGGCATGATTTACCGCTTCAAAAACCGCTTCGTGATTGAAGGGACAAACCTCGCCTACGTGTTCGACGTCGACGCCCGCGGACGACTCGTCCATCAATATCTCGGTGGCCGGCTCCTTGAGTCGGATTATGCCGAGTTGCCGGACGCACGCATTTTGCATTCGTCATTTGAGACACCAGAAGGCGTCGCCGCGTACGAATTCGCCTCGTTCGGTGACCTCGTCTATACGGAACCGACGTTGAAGAGCCGCACCGAAAGTGAACGGCTACATGCCTTCACGTTCCGGGATGCCCGCATCGATGGCGACACGCTCGAAATCGACTTGGTCGATTCGATCCAACAGTTGACCGTGACGCTCCACTTCAAGGTGTATGCAGCGTACGACATCATCGAACGCAAGATGACGATTCAGACAGGCGAGACGGTGACGCTCGAGAGCGCACAGTCGTTCAGCCTCGGCTTGACGGAACGCAAGCTTCGCCTCAGTCATTTCAGTGGGGCGTGGACGAGCGAGTTCCAGCTCCAGCAAGGCGAGTTGCTACCAGGCAAGAAGACGATCGAGAGCCGCCGCGGTTTGACGAGCCACCAAAGCAATCCGTGGTTCGCCCTCGACCAGTCGGCGACGAAAGAAAACGGTGAGGTCATTTACGGCTTCCTCGGTCACTCTGGCAACTGGGCGATTCATTTCGAGCGCGATCAGTTCGGCTTCACGCAAGTGACGGGCGGACTCAACCCGTTCGACTTCGCGAAGAGACTTGAAGCGGGCGAGTCGTTCACGACACCGACCGGCTATATCGGTTACACGCAACAGGGATTCGGCGGCATGAGCCGGAACGCGCACGATTTCGAGCGCCACGTCATCATGCCGGAACGGACGCGCGAGACGCTCCGACCTGTCTTGTATAACTCATGGGAGGCGACGTATTTCGATGTCAGCGAGGACGGCCAGAAACGGCTCGTCGATGAGGCAGCCGCGATCGGCTGCGAGCTGTTCGTCGTCGACGACGGCTGGTTCGGCGAACGGAACTCGGACGCGGCTGGTCTCGGGGATTGGCACGTCAACACGACGAAATTCCCGAACGGGCTCGAGCCGCTCATCCGTTACGTCGAGGACAAAGGCCTCCAGTTCGGCCTCTGGGTCGAACCGGAGATGGTTAACCCCGATTCCGATTTATACCGGGCGCATCCCGATTGGATTTATCAGACGGACGGACGCCCGTCGACGACTTCGCGCAACCAGTTCGTGTTGAACTTGGCGCTCCCGGAAGTCGAGGCGCACGTGACCGGTCTATTGGACGAACTGCTGTCGAAGCATGCGATCCGCTATATCAAGTGGGACATGAACCGCGCCTTCTCGGAACCGGATAGTCCGCAGTTACGCGACGCGAAAGAGCTGTGGCTCCGCCACACGGAAGCCGTCTATCGCATTCTCGACACGCTCCGGGCAAAACATCCGGACGTCGCTTTCGAGTCATGCGCTGGCGGTGGGGGACGGATCGACCTCGGTGTGCTCACGCGCGTCGAACAAGTCTGGACGAGCGACAATACCGATGCGCTCGACCGGCTCGAGATCCAGGAAGGCTTCTCGTACGCCTATAACGCCAAGATGATGAGCTGCTGGGTGACGGACGCACCGAACTGGTTGAACGGCCGCTCGCTCCCGCTCAGGTTTAGGTTCGTCAGCGCGATGCAGGGCACGCTCGGCATCGGCGGCAACCTGCTCGAATGGAGCAAGGACGAGCTTGTTGAGGCGGCACAATGGATCAAGACATACAAGTCGATCCGCCCGCTCGTCCAGCACGGTACGAGCTATCGCCTTGCCTCGCTCAAGACGGACGGGGTGCATGCGATGGGTTACACGGACGGTGAGGACTATGTCGTCCTCGTCAACGCCGACCGCCGTCATTACGGCAAGAATCGATTGCGCGTCAAACTCGCCGGGCTCGACCCGGAGCGCGTCTACGTCTACGACGACCGACGCGTGAGCGGACGCTATTTGATGGAACAAGGCCTCACACTCACACAACAACAGGACTATGACGCGTATTGCCTGGTCATCCGCCCGGCATGAGCAAAGAAAGGGATGGAGTCGTATGCTTTCATTTGATTCAACACACCTGAACGAACAGTTCGAGACCGTGTTCTCGGCAAGCCCCGAGCGAAGCTTCTTCGCACCGGGCCGCATCAACTTGATCGGCGAACACACCGATTACAACGGAGGCCACGTCTTTCCATGTGCCATCACGTTCGGCACGTACGGGCTCGTCCGGAAGCGTGAGGATGAACTAATCCGCGTCTACTCGCTCAACTTCGAGGACGTCGGTGTCGTTATGTTCCCGGTGACGGACGGAACGTATGACGCGCAGCATGACTGGGCGAACTACGTCAAAGGCGTCGTCGCGCTCCTGCGCGCGGACGGGCACGCGGTCGGAGGATTCGATTTCCTCCTCGCCGGCAATATCCCGAACGGCGCCGGCTTGTCGTCATCGGCCTCGCTCGAACTCGTGACGGCGCTCATGATCAATGAGGTGTACGGACTCGGTCTCGAACGGATTGACCTCGTCCATCTCGGACAGCGCGTCGAGAACGACTTCATCGGCGTCAACAGTGGCATCATGGACCAGTTCGCGATTGGCATGGGAAAAGCGGACCACGCCATCCTGCTCGACTGCGACACGCTCCATCACGATTATGCGCCGATCAAACTCGACGGCTATGATATTTTGATTATGAACACGAACAAACGCCGCGAACTGGCCGACTCGAAATATAACGAACGCCGCACCGAATGCGATACGGCGCTCGGCCTATTGCGGCAGCACTTCGACGTCGCCTCGCTCGGTCAACTGGCGGTCGAGACGTTCGAGACGGTGGCGGACGATCTCCCGGAGACGCTCCGCAAGCGGGCACGTCACGCCATCTCGGAGAACGAGCGGACGAAGCTCGCCTTCACCGCGCTCGAAGACGGACGACTCGATGCGTTCGGTCAACTGATGAACGACTCGCACGCGTCACTAAAATCTGACTACGAAGTGACGGGCCGCGAGCTCGACACGCTCGTCGCCGCGACGCAAAGTTGTGACGGCGTCATCGGCAGCCGGATGACAGGCGCCGGCTTCGGTGGTTGCGCCATCGCCATCGTCGACAAGACGGCTACGGAAGCGGTCATGCAGACCGTGTCGACCGTGTATGAAGCAGAGATCGGCTATGCGCCGACATTTTATATCGCGTCCGTCGGGGACGGCGCGCGTGAACTCGTAGAGGAGGAAGTGAAATGAGTGTACTCGTCGTCGGAGGGGCCGGTTACATCGGCTCCCATGCAGTCCGCGCCTTGCTTGCGCGCGGGGAAGACGTCATCGTGATCGACAACCTTCAGACCGGCCATATCGAGTCGGTGCCGAAACAAGTCCGTTTCTATGACGGGGATATCCGCGATCGTGCTTTCATGGATCGGACGTTCGCGAACGAATCGATCACCGAGGTGCTCCATTTCGCCGCCAACTCGCTCGTCGGTGAGTCGATGGATGAGCCGTTGAAGTATTACGACAACAACGTCTTCGGGACACAAGTGTTGCTCGAGACGATGCGCAAACACGGCGTGACGCGGATCGTCTTCTCCTCGACGGCCGCGACATACGGCGACCAGGACGAGATGCCAATCCGCGAGACGGCCGTGACGAACCCGACGAACACGTACGGGGCGACGAAGCTCGCGATGGAGACGATGATGAAATGGTGTGACCGCGCCTTCGGTATCCGTTTCGTCGCGCTCCGTTACTTCAACGTCGCCGGCGCCGACCCGACCGGTGAAATCGGTGAGGACCATATGCCGGAGACACATCTGATCCCCCTCGTGCTTGAAGTGGCGAACGGGAAGCGTGACGCGATCACCGTGTTCGGTGACGACTACCCGACCGCGGACGGCACATGCATCCGTGATTACATCCACGTCCAAGACCTCGTCGACGCCCACGTACGCGCGCTCGATTACTTGAAAAAGGGTGGCGCGAGCGACGTGTTCAATCTCGGAACGGAGACGGGGCTATCGGTGCTCGAAATCATCGAGGCGGCCCGTCGGGTGACGGGACATGCCATCCCGGTGCAGATGGGCGTCCGTCGTGCCGGCGACCCGGCGATGCTGATCGCGTCACCGGACAAGGCGAAGCAAGTGATCGGCTGGGTGCCGGAACGGTCGACGGTCGATGTCATTTTGGCCGACGCCTGGAACTGGCACAAGCATCATCCGGAAGGCTATAAACATGTCGAAGGGGTGAGACGATGATCGAATCTACGATTGAAGCGCTCGTCGAGGCAGCGATTCGGGAGGAACTAATCACGGAACAAGACCGCATCTATGCGCGGAACCGTGTCCTCGCCCGAATCAACCAGCTTGATTTCACGAAACCGACGTTCGTTCCGCATGACTCGATTCCGAATCTGCTCGAGGCGTTGACGGAGCATGCGGTCGACCGTGGGCTCGTCGACGACTTGCTTGAAGAGAAGGACCGATTCATGGCCGAGGTCATGGACGTGTTCGTCTCAAAACCGTCCGAGGTGACGCGCACGTTCAACGCGCTTCGAACTGCCGATGTTGAAGTGGCGACAACTTTCTTCTATAAGATGAGTCAGGCGTCGAACTATATCCAGACGAAACGGATCGCCAACAACATCACGTACAAGGCGCCGACGCGCTACGGCACGCTCGACATCACGATCAACCTATCGAAGCCGGAGAAGGACCCGCGCGAGATCGCCCGGGCCCGCCTGCAACCGGCACCGGAGACGAACTATCCGAAAGGGTTGCTCGCGATTGAAAACGAGGGTTACGGCGGCCACTTGAAACATCCGGCCCGGGCCAACCACCGCATCATCCCGCTCACGCTCGGGGGACAGGCGTGGTCGTTCCAATACTCGCCGTACCTCTACTACAACGAGCACTCGATTTTATTGTCGAATGAAGTGCGCGACATGGTCATCGACCGGGGCGCCTTCGAACGACTGCTCGACTTCGTGTCGCAGTTCCCGCATTACTTCGCCGGGTCGAACGCGGACTTGCCGATCGTCGGCGGGTCGATTTTGACGCACGACCATTACCAGGCCGGCCGCTACCGGTTTGCGATGGACGACGCCAAAGTCGTCTCGACGTATCGCTCGGACCGTTACGACCAAGTCGAAATCGAGACGCTCTATTGGCCGCTCTCGGTCGTCCGGCTCCGCTCCCGCCAGAAAGAGCAACTCGTCATGTTGGCGAATCAGTTGCTCGGTCTCTGGCGCGAGTATGCCGACGGTGATATCGTCCCGTATTCGGGTGAGACCCGTCACAATACGGTGACACCGATCGCGCGCCGCCGCGACGGACGCTATGAATTAGACCTCGTCCTCCGCAACAACCGGACGAGCGATGAGCATCCGGACGGCATCTTCCATCCGCACGCCGACGTCCATCACATCAAGCGCGAGAATATCGGTTTGATCGAAGTGATGGGGCTCGCCGTATTGCCAGCCCGCCTGAAGGCCGAACTCGAACAAGTCGTCCGTTATGTGGCCGGTGAAGACGTCGAAGTGGCGGACATGCACCGCGCGTGGGCGGACGAGTTGAAGACGAAGTCAGGCGACGCGAAGACGATTGTCGACCAGGCCGTCATCGACAAGTTCGTCAAAGGGCTCGAGGACGCGGGCGTGTTCAAACAGACGCCGGAAGGACAGGAACGTTTCACCGCGTTTATGGCTTCGTTTCTCAGCCACGTCGATAAAGTGGAGTACGGAGCGACGACTACGGGAATGAACAGGTAAACTAGTTGAAGTAGGTGAGCCAGTTGAGAGAAGCAACGATTGAAAACAAGAACGGCATGCGCTTGTCTGCCATTTCATACGGGTGTGCCATGACCGAGTTGACGGCACCAGACCGTGACGGGAACATGGACTCTGTCATTTTGAAATATGGCAGTCCCGAGCAATACCTCGAGAACCCGGTCTATCTCGGTTCTGTCGTCGGACGGATTGCTGGACGGATCCGCAATGCGGAGATTGATGGCGTGGCCTTGACCCCAAGCGAGGCCCCGCATCATATCCACGGCGGAGACGACGGCATCACATCCCGACATTGGGACATGGACGTCGAGGGGCAGGCGATTTACTTTACGTATGTAAGCCCAGATGGGGAAGAAGGCTATCCCGGCAACGTCACGTTCAAGGTCGTCTATGAGTTGACGGACGACAACGAGCTCGTCGTCACGATGACGGCCCAGACGGACAAACGGACGTGGGTCAACTTGAACCATCACAATTATTTCAATCTCGGCGGGCGACCGACGATTCATGATCACGTGCTGACGCTACCGGCCGATCACGTCGCGAAGCTCGATGACGAGTCGCTGCCGACGGGTGAGTTACTCGAAGTGGAGGCGACACCGTTCGACTTCCGTGACGGGAAACCGGTCGGTAAGGCGATTACGTCGCAGGACGAGGCGATTACAAAGGCTGGGGGGCTTGATCATCCATTCATCTTGAATGACAGGGTGACCCGGCTACATGATCCAGTGAGCGGTCGCGTCATGGACGTCGAGACGAACCAGCCGGTCATGGTCGTCTATACGGCGAATTTCCTCAGTGAAGAGACGCCGGTCACGCTCGACGGGCGGCAGAAGCATAGTGCGATCTGTTTAGAAGCACAGGCGTTCCCGGACGCACCGAATCATCCAGACATCGCCACATCGATCGAACTGAAACCAGAGGAATTGTATCACTCGAGGACGGTTTATCGGTTTGGGGTGGAATAGTGCAGAAAAACTCATCAAAAAATCTTTTGATGAGTTTTTCTGCACTAGTTCAATAAAATAGTTTCTTTATTCAATACGAGCAGGCGAAATTTAGTGGCATCGTGATAAATACTAAGAGTGTAGCCTAAAAAATAGAAAGTTATTATTAACTTAACAATTTTATTGATTTTGAATTTGAGAAAAGAAGGATTGAGGAACTCAAGCATCTTTATTTATCGGTCACATGTTACAATTTACATAATAATCTAAATTTATGAAAGTTAAGTGGTGTTACACAGTCTAGAAAGTCCTTCAAACAAAATAATAATCTTCTTGAGAGTGAGGTTTGGGAAATTGGACCAAGACATTCATCGTGAGGCTATCCAATATGAAAGACTAACCCAAGAAATTTATACCGCGATATTAAAAAAAGAAGGTATCAATAACATTACAGTGGAACATAATATTTCTTTAGAAGGACGATCAGGTGTTCAGCACCAAATTGACGTTCTATGGCGCTTTAAGCAAGCTGGAATAGAGCATGCTGTATTAATTGAATGCAAAAACTATGCAAGCAATCTAACGCTCGAAAAAACAAGAAATTTTTTCGGTGTACTTCATGATATCGGAAATGTTCGAGGCATTATTGTCACTAAAACGGGATATCAAAGTGGAGCTGCTAAATTTGCAAAATTTTATGGGATACAGCTCAAGATTTTAAGAAAGCCAATTCTAGAGGATTGGAGCGGACGAATTAAAAATATTCGTACTCATTTGGAAGTGAGTACGTTATCTAGTAACGATGATAAAAAACTCTCTATTAAAGTTTTTTTGAATGCAGGAAACAAAGATGAAACAAAACGTTTAAACAAATTGATTGAAAGCGGAGAATTAAAAATTTCTCTATCGTCGGAATCTTATTTTTTAAATAAAGATAATGAAATAGTCGGCGAAAAGATTGGGCATTGGGTACTAAACCAGTTAAAAATTTTAGATAAGGAAGAAGGCGGTCCTTATGTAGAAACAATTAGTCTTAAAGATAAATATATTTTAATAAAAGAAAATGAGGTAGATGAGGTATTGGTAGGCGTTGATAAACTAGAAGTAACTTATTATGTTGAAAAGTTTAGTAGTGAAACTATAAGTTATGGAGAGCGAATCGTTGATGCAATCCTTCGTGATTTTGATACTGAAGACGTTGAGCACGTAAAGAGGAACAATGAAAAACATTAAAGAATCGGCACTATTTTCCATTAAAAACATCAACTTATTTATTTTCATTAATCGATAATTGGATATATTTTAACTGTAAAGACAATCAGTCAGCACCTTTGTTGATTATGACGTCTCCTATCTTAATGAAAGCATAACAGTGGTACTTGAATTACGTAGAATTATCGAAACACCATAACCTCAATCGAACTGAAATCTGAGAAGTTGTATCACTCGCGGACGGTGTATTGGTTTGGGGTGGAATAAAAACATAGACCATCGAACTTGTTTAGCACAAGTTTGATGGTCTTTTGCGTTACGCTTTGACGATATACAAATCAGTCAACACATCGGTCACCGTCTCACTGAACGAGCGGAACGACGAGTCGTCGATGAGTGATGTCATTGCCTCTTTCACGACAGCTGCGTTCGTCCAATCGGACACATCAGTTGTCTCGGTATAAATGCGAGTGAACTTTTTACCTTCTTGTTTCCCCGACTTCCAAAACGAGATATTCTTCGCTTCGAGTGCTTCTAGAAGCGGGAGACGTTCTGCATAATCAATCGGGCCGACTTCCACGTAAAGTTTGAGACGTTTGCTGCCTTTCCGTTCAAACCAGATGATCACTCCATAGTTGAGCCAATAGCGATTCAACCGATCCATCTGTTCTAAGTATGGTAACCAGTCGTCCATAACGAAGTTAGGCACCCGAGTATGTGCAGAGTAGGTCGTAATCGCCTGCTCGTTCACAAATTCGAGGAACGCTTGGTGAACGATGTTGCCGCCGGTTTTAAAGATATAGTCGATGGTTTGTCGCTTCCGGTTATAGATGAGCAGGAGATGTCGTTTCGTCTCCGCGTCAAATGTCTCAAGCGTTTTGACCGCTTGCCGTAGCTCGATTTGTTTATGCTTTGACGGATTAGCATTCGCGTAAAGTAAATGAATCGCGGAGGCATAGTCTTGATACAGCTCGAGCGCCGTGTTCATCGTGTCCTCGTCATCGACGAGGCGTTCTTCGAGTAGCGCGATATAATACGTTAGAAAATCGTAAATGTTGTCGGCAATCGTCGCGCGGTTCAACTTGAGTTCTTGCGTGATCATCAGGCGGACATCCTCATAATCGAGGAACCAGTAATCGTCGTGGGAAGGGGCATCACTCGAAAGTGTCAAATAGACCGGCAAGATGTTCCGATTCGAAAATGTCTTGTGGACGTGGTCAAAATAATGACTGAGTTGGCCGGCCGACTCGCTCGAATGAAATTTGTTTTCGATGAGCAACATCAAATTCAGCGATGGAATATCGATCAATAAGTCGATAGCACCATTCCCCGTCCACCACTCGCGATGGACCGTGACGTCGGAGAGGGGGGCGTGAAGGAATGGGAGATAGTCGATGCCGACAATCTTTTCTTCATTTTCTGGTTTCGTGATTAAGTTCATCAACACTTTTCGTAAAAAGAAGCTACCAAGCCGATGGTTTTCGTTCGGATCGAACAGCCAAGCGAGGACGTTCGAGTGACGTATCTCGTACTGGTCGACGCGAAGTACTTTGAGCGGATTAAATTGATGAAACTGTTGATGGAGACGATTGAATTCGGCCGAGTTTTCTAGTTGTAAGATGGTGTCGAGTGAGTAGTGCATATAGGCCTCCTAAGAAGTGTTGTTATAGGTAGTACATCATAAAACGTGAGTCGAGGTAGTCACAAAATCAACAAGGGTTCAGTTTTTTAGCAAAAAAGTTCGAAAATTGAAATTCATCTCCCCCATTAACAAAAAAGTACCTGCATCCAACCTGTATAATCCTTATACTAACAAAGGAATAGTTAATTTGGTTTTATATTCCAACTAGTGAAAACAGGAGCGGGAGTGGAGAACATAATGTTGAATCGCAAATTCCGAGAGGATTCCATTGAAACGTATAAACAAGCAGAACGAGCTTATGAAACAGCCAAGACCGATGTCGTGAAAGCGTCAGAGGAATTATTTGGTGAGCGGAAACGGTTAAAATCCATCATTGGTTTTAACTGGGACGCTATCAATCAACTCAAGAACAAAACAAACGAAATGGAAATTGAAGTCGAAAAAATTGAACTTGAGTACAGACGTTTCGATACATTTTTGCTGGAGGTACAAACCGAGATTGCAGCTACTCAAAAGATGGTGTCTACAGCAGAGGCGATTGCTATGAGCGCTGCTACAATTAGCATGACACCGACCACGGCTGCGGCAATCGCCACAACGTTCCGGACTGTATCGACTGGAGCAGCGATCAGCGGCAGCTTGGCCGCCAACGCCTCGATGGCTTGGTTAGGCGGAAGTGCGCTTGCAACAGGTGGTGGACTGGCCGTCGGGAGTGGATTGATGGGCTTGGCGGGACCGGTTGGATGGAGTATCTTGATTGCTGCCGGTGTTTTTCAAAATGGAAAGAACAAAAAAATTGGACGTGAGGCATTAGAGAAAGCGACAGCCTTGAAAAAAGAACGCGTTTCGCTAAAAGGGAATGAAAGAGAGATTAGTGAACTGAGTAAGTTAACGGTTCAGAGCCGCTTGGGGTTAAATCGCTTATTGAATGAAATTGAACCAAAGCTTGATGCTTACGGTTGGGATATGCGTCGAATTGATCAAGACCAAGATTTACTAGAGCGGATTGGGGTTTTGATTAATACGTTGGGAAGTGCAGCCAAACTATTGAACAAGAAAGTAGGTGGTGCGGTATGAGTCAAGCGTTTACAGAATCCTTGCATGAGAATTTTGATATCGACTTGAATCAAGCACCACAACTTGAAGACTCGCATCTTCAGATCCTTATGAAACAGTATAAAGAGATTGCGTTTACGAAAGTCATTCAAGAATTCGGACTTGGCCCCTTCTTGAACGACTACCAAAAGGGCGGTAATGTCACAACACTACATAATGCAAAAGAAGGGGTCTTTGCCGACGATGAAGTAGAAGCACGATTTTCTCGTGGCTACTCAAAAAAAGTACGAGAAAAAATGTACGAAAAAGATTTTTCGAAGATGCGAAAGCAAGAATTTAAACAAAATGACTCAATCAGTGATGCATATACCGGCCAGACGTTGAAGAAAGACGGACAAGCTCATCGCGACCATGTGGTGTCGGCTTCTGAGATTCATAATAACGATGAGGCTCGTTTGTATATGACCGATGAAGCACGAGGTAAGATGGCAGTCGATGAGCAGAACTTGGCATGGACGAACGGAAGTCTCAATCAGTCAAAAGGGGACAAGGACTTTAAAGTGTGGCTCGATTCACCGAACCCGAAAGACCCGACTCAGACGAACCGAGACCGCTATGGCGTGGATGAACAGGCGGCGATGGAGAAATACATCGAGGCCAAGAAGCACGTCAAAAAGTCTGTCACGAAAGCGAAACACACATATTATGCAAAGAATCTGGCGAAAACCGGAGCGAGCCAAGGACTGCGGGTCGGTACAAAACAAGCGATTGGGCTGTTTCTCTATGAGTTGCAACACATCTTGTTCAAGGAGCTAAAGGGATTCTTCAAGTCGTTTAAACAGTTCACGAATTGGGACGCGCGGATTGAAGCGTTCAAACAATGTTTAGAGCGTGTCTATGTTCATATGATGCAACAGATGAAGCGGTTTGCCACAGCGTTCAAAGACGGCTTCATCGGTGGGTTTATGGGGAATCTGTTGACGGTGTTCATCAACACGTTCATGACGACGTCGAAGAATTTGGCGCGTCTGATCAATGACGGTGTGACCGGGTTATGGAGTGCGTTCAAGTTGTTGTGCCAACCACCCGAAGGCATGACGTCGCAGACGGCCATCAAAGAAGCGACAAAGCTCGTCGTCGCAGCGGTGGCAACGACCGTCGGCGTATTATTGACAGAGTCATTCGTGACGTATCTACAAACAACACCGTTCGCAATGTTTGCCCAATTGATTGGTGGATTGATTGGCGGCATCCTGACCGGTATCGTCGTGGCCACGTTGATGTATGCAATTGATGAATTGGTCGCTTCGCTCCATAAATTGAATGAGTTGATGGATACGTTCAAAGAAGGGTTATATACGAATGCGGAGCAGGTGCGCGCCACATATGAGGCTGCGATCGCGATGATGCATGTAGAGTATCAGGCGGTGCTTCAAACCATCTTCCGACAATATGAGGAGTACCGACGGCTTTCGGCAATCGCCTTTGATGAAACGGAGCGAGTGAACGTGCGTCTCGATGCGAGTGCCGAGTTGGCAGATTTACTCGAAGTGCCGACGGATGATGTCATGCGGAATGCGGACGATGTCCGAAACTTCTTACGTAGCTGACCGGTGTATAACTAAAAAAGTGTCTCTCGTTTCATTTCGAAACAGGAGACACTTTTTTTAGTTTGTATGCAATGAAGAAGACATCGCCTCTTCAAAACGAGCCGTAATCTGTTGCGGCCGCGTGATGGCCCCGCCGACGACGACGGCGTGTGTGCCGAGGTCCATGCAGCGTTTCGCCATCTCGGGCGTTAAGATGTTGCCTTCGGCGACGACCGGTTGTGTGACGTGGTCGAGCACGTCTTTCAAGAACTTGAAGTCGTCGTGGAAGAGGAGCGAGCCGTTCGTCTCGGCCGTATAGCCGTGCAGCGTCGTCGAAATGTAGTCGAAACCGAGTCGATCCGCTTCGATACAGTCCTCAAGCGTCGCACAGTCGGCCATCAACAGTTGATTCGGATAAATCGAACGGATGGCGTGAACGAACTCTTGGAGCGTCATGTTGCCGGGACGCAGACGATGCGTCGCATCGAGGGCGATGACGTCGACGCCGACCTCGATTAATTCTTCGACTTCTTTCATCGTCGCCGTGATGAACACGTCGCTGTCCGCATAGTCGCGTTTGACAATCCCAATGATCGGCACGTTCGCTTGCTGTTTGATTTCACGGATGTCTTTCGCCGAGTTGGCTCGGATGCCTTTGGCGCCGCCTTGAACGGCCGCGATGGCCATCCGTCCCATGATGTAGTCACTATGGAGCGGTTCATCTTCGAGTGCTTGGCAGGAGACGATTAATCCGTTTGGTAAATCGGTCATCATTAATCACTTCTTTCTTTTAATCGGTCGAGCGCTTTGAGTGTTTTTAGATAATGCGCTTTTAAGTCTTCACTCGTTTCCATCAACGTCTTCGTCACCGCGTCCGCCGTGAACAGGAGCGGGAGTTGCGTGTTGATTAAGAACGCCTCGCCCGACGCACCGGCCGTCAACAGTCGATGGTCGACGAGCTCGGCGAGCGGAGAGTGCTGATAGCCGACGAAGGCGATGGTCGTGCAGCCCGATTCTTTCGCGAGCTGAACGGCTTGGACGACCTCACGGCTCTCGCCGCTGTTCGAGAAGGCGATAATCAAATCGTCTTTCGTCGCGATTGAGGCGTCCATGACCATGCTGTGGCTATCAAACGCCGTCGTGGCGAGCAGTCCCATGCGTCGCAAGCGATACTCCATCTCTTGAGCGACGAGCCCGGCGTTACCGAGTCCGTATAAGTGGACCGAGCGGCAACGTCGGATATGGTCGCAGATGGCGAGGAGTTCCTCTTGGTCAATCAAGTGGGCGGTCGTCTGAATCAATTCGATATACGACCGCTGCATCGGTTCGAGGGACGTTGCCGTCTGGGGCAAGTTCGTTTCCGTCAATGTCTTTTGCATCATGAGCTTCAGTGCCGAATAGCTCCCGACCCCAATCGTTTTACAGAACCGGGTCACGGTCCCTGGTGACGTCTGGATGGCTTGCGCCAACTCGGTGATCGTCAACTCGATGGCGTCGTTCATATTCGTCATGAGGTAATCGGCAATCTTTTTCTCACTGTCCGTCATCTCTGGATAGACGTCTTTCATTTGTTCCCACACGGCTGTTCCCTCCAACACAATTCGTTATTCGCCCCGGCCTAACGCCTCTTGGACTTCATTCTTAATAATTGTAACAGAAGGACCGTAAATTACTTGAATCCCATTTCCTTTTTGTACGACCCCGTGGGCGCCCGTCGCCTTCAACAAATCCTCACGGACGTGTTGGTGGTCGTTGACGGTGACGCGGAGGCGTGTCGCACAGCAGTCGACCGTATCGATGTTGGCATCGCCACCGAGTGCTGCGATGATGGCCGTCGTGCGGTCCGATGCGTCGACGTCGGCTGCTTTTACAGCTGTCTCGTCTGAACGTCCCGGCGTCATGAAGTTGAACTTCGTGATGAGGAAGCGGAACGTCACGTAATAGAGCAAGAACCAGAAGGCACCGATGACCGGCACGAGCATCCAGTTCGTCTTGTCATTTCCCTGTAAAACCCCGAATAAGATAAAGTCGATGAACCCACCCGAGAACGTTTGACCAATCGTGATCTCGAAGATGTGGGCCATCATGAAGGCGAGCCCGTCAAAGATGGCGTGGACCAAGTAGAGAACCGGTGCCACGAACAAGAAGGCGAACTCGAGTGGCTCGGTGATTCCCGTCAGGAACGACGTGAGCGCCGCCGAGAACAAGAGACCGAAGACAACTTTCTTCTGTTCCGGTTTCGCGCAATGATACATGGCGAGCGCGGCACCGAGCAGACCGAACATCATCGTGATGAAACGACCTGACATGAAGCGGGCCGTACCTTCATAGAACTGCGTCGTGCTCGGATCGGCGAGCTGGGCGAAGAAGATTTTCTGCGTCCCTTCAATCAACGTCCCGTCGATGACCATTGAGCCCCCGAGGCCGGTCGTCCAAAACGGGATGTAGAAGATGTGGTGCAACCCGAACGGTCCGAGCATCCGGAGCACGAAGCCGTAGATGAACGTCCCGATATAGCCTGTCTTATCGACGAGTCCGCCGAGCGAGAAGATTCCGCTTTGAACCGTCGGCCAGATGAAGTAAAGCCCGATTCCGACACCGATGGCGACGAACGACGTGATGATCGGCACGAAGCGCGATCCGCTGAAGAAGCCAAGGAACTGCGGGAGCACTTGCTTGTTGTAGCGGTTATGCAAGAGCGCCGTCACAATCCCGATTAAAATCCCACCGAAGACGCCGGTCTCGAGCGTTTGAATCCCGAGTGCCATCCCTTGGCCGGCACTGGCGAGATCTGTCTCCATCAACTCACCTGTGATTTGAAGCATGGCGTTGATGGTGGCGTTCATGATCAGATAACCGAGCATGGCGGCGAGTCCGGCCGTCCCTTTATCCGACTTGGCGAGCCCGACCGCGACCCCGATCGCGAAGAGGACAGCCAAGTTGGCGAAGACGATTGACCCGGCAGCGGCCATGATGGTAAACAAATGCTGAAGCCAGGTGATGTCGAGGAATGGATACGCCTGGACCGTGTTCGGGTTCGAGAGCGCACCTCCAATCCCGAGTAATAGTCCCGCTGCCGGTAAGACTGCGATGGGCAACATAAATGATTTCCCGAATTGTTGTGCCCGTTCGAATAGACGTGACATGAGATAAATCCTCCTTAAAATTATTTTCACCTGAATCATAATATGAAAAATATTTTTATGCAAGCGTTTACGGTGAAAATCTTTTTAACAAAAAATCGAACCAGTCAACGGGACCGGTTCGATTCGCGTGCTTATGTGGTTTTGACGGTAGGCGTCACTTTTTCGCCGTTCGTCGTGATGACTTGCTTGTACCAATCAAAGCTCTTCTTCTTCGAACGGGTGAGGGACCCATTACCTTCATTGTCCTTGTCGACGTAGATGAAGCCGTACCGTTTCTTCATCTCGCCGGTCGAGGCGCTGACCAAGTCGATCGGGCCCCAGCTCGTATAGCCGAGAATCTCGACGCCGTCCTTGATGGCCTCATGCATCTGTTCGATATGTTTCGCCATATAGTCGATACGATAGTCGTCTTCGACGTAGCCGTTCGCGTCTGGCGCGTCGACGGCACCGAGTCCATTCTCGACGACGAACAACGGCTTCTGGTAGCGGTCGTACAGCTGGTTCGCCGTGATACGGAAGCCGGTCGGGTCGATCGTCCAGCCCCACTCCGACTTCTCGAGGAACGGGTTCTCGAGCGAGCTGAAGATGTTACCTTCGGTCGATGCGTTGATCTCTGGGTCCGTGCTCGTCGTCCGGCTCGCATAGTAGCTGAAGCCGATATAGTCGACTGTGTGCTGTTTCAACAACTCGAGGTCGCCGTCTTCCATTTGGAGCGTGATGCCGTTTTCGTCGAGGAAACGTTTGGCATAGCCTGGGTACTCGCCGCGCGACTGCACATCGATGAAGAAGAACGATTCACGGTCCTTGTCCATCGCGTCCAAGACGTCGTCCGGGTTGCACGAGTAGGCGTACGTCTGACCGGCCGCGAGCATGCAGCCGACTTGCATGTCAGGATTGATGGCGTGCGCCGCCTTGACCGCTTTCGCGCTCGCGACGAGCTGATGATGCGCCGCCTGATATTTCACTTGTTGCTTGTCCTCACCGTCCTCGAAGACGAGACCGGCGCCGATGAACGGCAAGTGCAACAGCATATTGATTTCATTGAACGTCATCCAATATTTCACTTTACCGTTATAGCGGGTGAACAGCGTCGTCGCGTACGTCTCGAAGAAGTCGACGACACGACGGTCGCGCCAACTACCGTAGTTTTGGATGAGGCTGACCGGAACGTCGAAGTGGGCGATCGTGACGACCGGTTCGATCCCATGCTTCAACAGTTCGTCGAAGACGTCGTCATAAAACTGTAGCCCGGCCTCGTTCGGCTCGGCGTCGTCGCCGTTCGGGAAGATGCGGGCCCATGAGATCGACAGGCGGAGTGCCTTGAAGCCCATCTCGGCGAACAGCGCGATATCTTCTTTATAACGGTGATAGAAGTCGATCGCTTCGTGTGACGGATAAAACTCGCCTGGCACCGGCTCGAGTGACGGTAAGTCGCCGAACATGACGTCGAACCGCTTCTTGCCAGTCGGCAACAAGTCGACCGTCGTCAAGCCTTTGCCACCTTCTAAGTACGCACCTTCAGCTTGGTTCGCGGCGATGGCGCCGCCCCATAAAAATCCGTTTGGAAAACTCATTAAATCCATCCTTTCTCAGATAGGGGAGGGACGGGCCCTCCCACATTTATTCGTTGATGACAAACAAGGCTTCGCCTGAGCGAACGTTTGTGGCGCGGCTCGGTGAAATCACTTTCCGGTTCGTGACGATGACCGGTGTCGTGAGGGCACGGCCAGAGCGTTTGATCGCGTCGAGGTCGAACTCGATCAACAGCTGTCCTTTCTCGACAAATTCGCCTTGCGTGACGTGTGCTTTAAAGTGTTTGCCTTCGAGTTGAACCGTGTCCATACCGATATGGATGAGCACCTCAGCGCCCGTCTCGGTCGTGATGCCAATGGCGTGATGCGTTGGGAAGAGGGCGGACACCGTCCCAGATACCGGGGCGACGAGCTTGCCTTCCGTCGGTTCGATGGCGACGCCTTGGCCGAGCGAGCCGGATGAGAAGGCGACGTCCGAGATGTCTTTCAAGTTGACGACGTTGCCGGCAAGTGGACTGAGGATTTGCTCTTGGCCGACTTTTGTCGCTGATACTTCTTGTGAGACCGGTGTGACTTCTGGTTGTGGTGTTGCGGCGACCGCTTTATTGACGCCACCGAAGAGATACGTCAAGACGAAACCGACGACGAAGGCGGCGGCCGTTCCGATGAGTGATCCGTAGAAGCCGGTCGTGATGCCTTCCGGTGAGATGTTCGACGGGTAACCAAAGACGCCGAGTCCACCGATGATATACACTTGTGTACCCATAATGCCCATGATCCCACCACCGATACAGCTCATGATGAACGGTTTTTTGAGTGGGAGCGTGACCCCATAAATGGCTGGCTCAGTGACACCGAAAATGCCTGAGATGAAGGCCGGAATCGAGAGCGTTTTGATTTTTTGATTTTTGATTCGGAGGAAGACTGCGAGTACGGCACCGATTTGCGCGAATGAGGCCGCGAAGACGAGTGCGAGTACAGGGTCAGCCCCGAGTGACGTTAAGTTGTTGATGGCGACCGGGACGAGTCCCCAGTGTAGGCCGAAGATGACGAATACTTGCCAGAGACCACCGAGGAAGATCCCGGCGATGAGCGGGCTCAAGTTGTAGACGGCGACCGTAGCGCTACCGAGCAACATACCAGCCCATGTCGCGATTGGTCCGATTAAGATGAACGTGAGCGGAACGATGATGAGCAATGTAAGTAACGGGACGATGAACATTTTGACGACGTCTGGAATGACCGTCTTCAAGAAGTTCTCAAGCTTCGCTGCGAAGAACGCCGCGATGATGATCGGGATGACCGATGTCGAATACGTCATCAAGATGACCG
Source organism: Exiguobacterium sp. s152 (assembly GCF_018618335.1). Lineage (NCBI taxonomy): Bacteria > Bacillati > Bacillota > Bacilli > Caryophanales > Exiguobacterium > Exiguobacterium sp. s152. The sequence continues at coordinate 770,777 of NZ_JACSLX010000001.1, read as the reverse complement.
GCACACCGAGGAACGTGATATGGATCGGTGACTCGAACATGGTGCCGGCGAAAACGGTGTAAAGCGGGTCACCGGCCGTGAGCGTCGACAGCGTCGGATAGACGAGCGCCGCCCCGATGGCCATCCCGATGAACGGACTGCCGCCGAACTTCTTAATGGCTGTATAGCCGAGGAAGATTGGGAAGAAGTAGAACAACGAGTCGCCGATGGCGTTCAATAGCTGATACGTGCCCGATGTGGCGTCGAGCCAACCGAGGGCGACGAAGAGGGCGTTGAACCCTTTAATCATCCCGGTCGCGGCCAAGACGCCGAGGACAGGGGTGAAGATGCTAGAGATGATATCGATGAACCGGCTGAACAATGATCCTTTCGGGCCTTCCTCTTCTTCAATCGGTGACTGGTTCTGGAAACCGCCGACTTCGACGACGGCTTTATAGACGTCCGGGACGTGGTTGCCGATGACGACCTGGTATTGACCGCCACTCTTCATGACGGTGACGACACCATCCATGTTTTTGAGGGCTTCCGTGTTGGCCTTACTCTCGTCTTTTAATTTGAAGCGCAAACGGGTGATACAGTGGACGACGCTGTTGACGTTCTCTTTGCCGCCGACTTGCTGGATAATGTCGCGTGCGAGCTGTTCATATTTCATGTCCATACCTTCCTTTTCCATTGGATTTTACGTTCGCGTCAAATAAAAAACCTGACCCGTGTCAGATGAGATACGTGAAATCACGTCTACCATCTGACTCGAGTCAGGTTATGCCCACTAAAGGTAACATTCCTGCGCAGGAGACCGTTCAGTTGTTATTTGATACTTGAAATGTAGCACGTGCCAAAACGAAATGTCAACGCTTACATTTAGGAATTTTCAGATTTCTTTATTTAGACAAAAATGGACTCACCATGAGGTGAGTCCATTGGATTGGATTATACGGCGTAGTCTCCGTTGTATTGGACGAGTGAGACGTCGCGGACTTCTTCAATATCGTTCAGTCGGTTCATGAAAGCTGTATTGTCGATTTTCAAGCGTAACTCCGCCGTCAATTCGACGACATCTTTCCGAACGATTTTTGATTTGAGCGTGTAATCGAGTTGCTGCAGTTCACGTCGTACTTCATCGTTCCCATCTTCATAGTAATGGATTACGAGAAGATAAAGCGTATCGGTATGCTTTTTCCGGGACAACATGAAGATGACAGCTCCGACGACAACCGCGCCGAACAACGTCAAAAAGTAGAGTCCCGCGCCACTCGAGATGCCGGCCGCGATTGCCCAAAACATAAAGACGACGTCGAACGGGTCTTTGATGGCTGTCCGGAAACGGACGATACTGAGTGCACCGACCATCCCGAGTGATAAGACGACGTTCGTCGAAATGGTCATAATGACGAGGCACGTAATCATCGTCATGACGAGCAACGTGGCATTGAAACTCGGACTGTACAGGACACCTCGGTATGTCATTTTATAGATGAAGTAGATGAAGCCGCCGGCAATAAAAGCAGTCAACAACCCTAACATCACATCGATAATTGATAAATTTCCGAAGGTAAATTCGTTTAAGAAGCTATTTTTAATGACATCGTTAAAGTTTATTGTTGTATCCATTGATTCCACTCTTTCATAATCCATGATAACGAATGCTGGCCATCCGACAGTGAACATACTTCGAAATGGCAGATCGTTGGTGTGACTCTAACTGCAATAATTGGCGTACATACTCCGGTAAAAATTCATCGTACTTCACTTCCAAAATCGTCTTTGGATAGTCGAGTACTTCTTCCGATACAGGGTGTTTCTCGAACAAATCGACACTGTTCGTGACGAAGCTGAGCTCTTTATCAAACGTGACCCGGACATTGCCGAGGGTCCCGACGTATGCCTCACGGACATAGTCAACGATGACACGGGGACGCATTTGGGAGCTCGTCAGATAGTAGTAAAACTCTTGGTATAGCTGCCCTGTTTTCTTCAACAAGAAGTCATAGTCCCAGTCTAAGATTTGTTCATACTCTTCACGCGTAATCGAGACAGAGGATTTTAAAATGTATTCACCTTGCCGACTTTTTTTCTCGAGCTTGATGACGTCTTCTGAGTAGTTGTACGTTCGGATCCGAAACTTTTTACGGCGGAAGATTCCACTGTTTTTTTGAATCAAATCGTGATCATACACGTTGTCGAAATAAAGACTGCGAATCAAGTAGCCGTCTCGACTGACGGAGTGCCGGTCTTGGGTCAGGACGAGACTGATTTTGTCGCGAAGGGTAGCGTAATCTTTTTCATTAATAAAGTACTTGAGTTCATGCCGGAATCGCTTCATGGTTTTGCTCCTGGTATGACAATTTGTTGGACTCCCCAATGCATCGTACGGTCGTTATCACGGTAATAGTCAAATGGGATTTGTGTATTTCCTTCCGCGTCTGTGACCGTGACACGCCAATAGTAACGACCGGGGTCAAGGCTTGGAATCGACTGAGAAAACGTCGTCATGTTTTGCTTTTCGGTGACGAGCGTTGAAAAATCAGGAGATTTACTCAATTCAAAGTGATATCGTAACTCATCGTTTTGGATGTCGTATGAAGCATCCCATCGGAAGACATCTTGCTTCCCTTCACGAGCGTAGTTAAGGAAAATCGGCATTGGATTTTCGAGAGATCGAATAAAATCTTTATGATATTTCGAAGTGATATTTTCGAGTGTACGATAACTCGTCGCATAATCTTTTGCTTCGACGCTTAAAAAGCGAATATCTGGTTCACTCGTGACGAGTGGGGCGACAACCGGATAGAATCCATCAATCAATCGTTTCGTATTGTCCGCATTAATGACGCGCGTCAATTCCTCCATTTTTGTCTTCAGTGCCTCGACGTGATCCGGGTCTTTTAAATAACGGCGATGGAGGACAGTTCCCCAGTAACGTTGGACACCTTGTTGCCAACTTGGCATGACGTCCGTCCGTTCAGTATCTCGCCCGAGTGCTTTGTCGAAGTCCCAAGGCATGAAATACCATTTTTCCGAGTTGAGCGGACTATATAAATAATAGTTCGTCGACATCGTGTCATAGTTTCCAAACAAAATATTCGTCCCAAGCCATGTTAAGTAATTGTCCTCATCGAAATAGGTGTCGAATACTTCGTCGAACGGTTTGGATAAATCATTCAAATCATCGAGCATGGTCAACAACTCTTCATGATTATCCGAACCATTAATTTTGAGCACCGACTCAAATGTTTTTTTGTCATAAGTCGGATCGTCTTTCGCTTTTAAGGCATCCGGGTAGCGATGAAACTCAAAATTTTCTGCTTTGTATAAATGACCATCTGGGTTCAATCCGCGCGCAGAGAGCGCCTCCTCATTCAGTTGTTCGACATGCGTATAGAGGCCGTAACTGACAAATTCGTCAGCCTGGCTCGGATCCGTCATATCGCGGACATGCAATTGAACGAAGTTGGTACGTAAACTTGAGATATCATCGAGTTGTTCGTAATAGGCGAAGGCCAAACGATTGCGAACCCGTGTCCGGTCGTCCGCATGTTTATTTAAATTCAGTACACTTTGGCCGTACCACAGCCCGGCGCTGTCTTGGAGTCGGATTTTATACGACTTTTGTGGTTCTAAACGGCTCGATCGCCCCCGTAGTTCGATGGTGGCATTGACGGTCGCGTCATCAAATAAGTTGAGGGAATCAGGACCCTCAGCATCGCCTGACTCAAAATGGACGAACAGCTTCGGACCGCTCTCGAGGTTGCTATACTGTTTATACGATTCATTTAAATCATACAGAGTGATGTCATTTTCCGGTACCGTCTTTTGGTCGAACACAGTGACGTATACGTGCTCAAGCCGGTTACCATCATGGCTGGCATACACCCGTTTGTCTTCAGCGAACGACGTTTCGGACGATTTTGCCTCGGGCGATGTGACAGTCGATGAGGCTGATGTCGACGTCGATGTCGATGGAGACTTTAGAATGGCTTGAAGGCCAAGCAAAACAAAAAATAAGCAGATGATACTGACTGTCGTTTTCGGATAAGGCAACCGTTTCATTAATTAACTCCTTCTTTCATGACAAGCTGCCGATTCGTCGCAAGAATCGTTCGGTTTTCGTCGTGATTTCTTGGTAGACAATCGGCTGTGAACAGAACGTGGTATAGTCGATGTCATTTAAGCTCCGGATGAGCAGACGAGCTCCCCATAGAAACCCGAGGACGGAGGAGAGGAACATGCCGACTCCGTACATATCGAAACCGAGTACAAACAACAGGGTAATCGTGAAGCTCGCCACCGCATAAAACCCAGTCAAACTGATGGCAGCGCGACGTTCGTCAAAATAAAGCAAAATCAAGAAGAACGTGATGATCAAACTGAGGAACCAACTACCGAGTACCACGATAATGTAAATATCGATTTGGTTTTGCGTCATCCCTAGGAAGGGAAGCAGACGCACACCTAAAAATAAGAAGATGAACGTGATTAACATTTGAACTTGAGCCATGAACAAGAGCTCGGAACCAAGTGTTCGATACATCTCTTGTTTTGCGTTCTGAATATCTTTGTACGGGTATCCGTTTAAAATCCGACCGTAATATTTTTTATACGTCGTATAAAAAGTCGTCTCGAGCGTGACCATAAACAACACGAGAGAAGGCAAGACGCTCAAATAGGCGTAGAACACCGGGGTGTCATAATAAGGCGCCATTAAGAAGGTCTCCCCGACAACGATGGCCCGGTCTCCAAACCAAGTAGCCAAATTATGTCCGTATAAGCCGAAATAATAGGCAACACCAATTAAAAACAGGAGCGGGTACTTCTCGAGATAAACGAGAAAATAAAAATAATTACGATCGTTCACTTGAAAGTAATTGTGGATGTCTCGGAATAACCGAATCAAGATGATAAAAAATCCGATGTTTAGTCCGATGAAGACCGAGGTCGGTGTCGCTGAATCGAGTGGTCCCGTCAACAGCCAAATGAAAAATGCCGCGACAATCGTTCCGAGTAAATAGCTCTTGACGATTTTTTTGTAGTCTTTCAGAGCGGACACATACATCGATAAAATCCAAATGACAGAGAGCTGGGTGAAGTATAAATACGTCACGAGCTTATAGCTGAAAGGTAGCGGAGACCCGGCGTAGAAGACGACTGTTATCACAAACCCGATTAAGACGACGAGACTGATGAGTCCGTATAAAGACGACAAGACGTGCTCTTCTTTCTCTAAAAACGTCTGATCGGCTACGAACCGAGAAATCGTGAACAAAAAGCCACCGGTCAGCAATTGAGAGAAGATAAATGTGTATTGGACCGCTGCCATATAGATGTTAATCTCTGTTGCGGCGACGTCCAAAAAGAGAAGCCATTCGCGTGATGCTGTGATTAACAGTATGGATAAAAACATAGGACCGACCGCAGTAATCGAGGAATATCCATAGGCGCGGAGTTGTCCGAAAAAGCTAGATTGGTCATACAGACGCTTCAGTTGAAATCCGATTCCGGCCATGACGTTCTCCTTTCTCGTAATAAGATTTATAACGGTCAATCATCATGTGGAGCGTGTAACGGTTGAGGACGCGTTCCCGCCCATTTTGTCCATATGTCATTCTCGATTCCGGGCGCTCGATTAATTTTATGATCTCTAACGCCAGTAGGTGAAAATGCATGACAGGGACAGTTGCGCCGGCTGGACCGTAGTGATCTTCTGGTCCTTCTAATAGTTCACGGCACCCTCCGACGTCGGTCGAGACAAAGGGAATCTCCATCGCAAGCGCCTCTAAAATTACCAAAGGTTGTCCTTCGCTAATGCTTGAGAGGACAAGAATGTCCATGAACGTCAAGTAGTCCGTGACGTTGACAGGTCCAGTAAAATGTACGTTCTGTAAATCAAGTGTGTCGATTAAGTCGAGGCACTCGTCGTAGTAATCTTCATCTTCGTCCAAGGGACCGATGATATAAAAATTGGAGTCAGGGAACGTCTCCTGAACAAGCGCGAACGCCTGTAACATCGTCTTGATGTCTTTGATTGGGACAACACGTACGATGGCCCCGATATGAATCCCAGGTCGTGTCGCCCGGAGTTCGGGCGAAAATCGAGCGACATCGATACCGTTCGGAATGAGAAACGTCTTGTTTGGGGGGCAACCGAGCTCCAATTGGATTTCACGATTCCCTTCGAACAAAGTACTGACGTCGTCGGCGTATTGATAGGCGCAGTTGGATAAACTGTAGAAGTAATCAATCCATACATCCTTGAAGTAGCCTTTGATCCATGAGGACTTAATGATCTCTTCTTCACGTTCACGTGTATAAATCCCATGTTCTGTGATAAGCAATGGTTTTCCGTACTGATACTTCGCAAGTGCCCCTAAGACGCCGGCGTATCCCGTCGACACGCTATGATAGACGTCGGCAACGGGCACTTTTTGATCGATGCAGACGAAGAGCGGAAGTAACATCGAACGTAGCGCCCAAAACATGTCCGTGAACGGAACTTGCATGAAACGTTTTTCACACAGGATGGTGACGATGTCATAAAAATCTTTGCTTCCTAAAAAGTTCATAACCGAGTCGATTCGGCCACTCGTAAAGAAGTTGAATAGGACATCCCAATCGGTCTGACGGTTAGACATAAGGGAGAGGAAGGCCAACCGTTCGGCTTCAGTCAATTTGTAACGTTTTCCGGTCACGATGGCTTGATCCAAGTAATCCCCGAGATGAATTTCTCGCAATTCAATCAAATTCGGAGGGAGCGTATATTTGGGCTTCGCGCCTTTTAACTCTTTAGCGGAAATCGAATAAACGATGAAGTCATGTTCAGGCATTTGCGTAATGATGGATTGAATCCAGCTCGAGACACCCCCTGTGACGTGAGGATAGGCCCCTTCTGAAATCAGACAAATTTTCATATCGTTTCCTCCAATTGAATCGTGAACGATAACGATTCCGACTTCACGAGGTATAAACCTGGACCGATTGATTCAAGCTGACAATCGGTGTAGTCCGCTACCGGGATGGGTGTCGTGAAATAAAAGAATGTTTCATCCGATCCTTCGTCAAGCGTGAACGTGTAGGTATTATCTGTTTTTTTCGTATAAATCGAGCCGTTAAAGAAGTGATGGTTGTCTGCTACGTCTGACGCTTTTGTGGAGCGGAGCCATGGTACTTCTCGTTGTTGCATCTCATGACTGTCTTTAAAAGAAGCCAGAAATTGTTCGCCACCTTCTTCTGACGTGACGGCTTGAGGCATGATTTGTGTGGAGATGAGTCCGCTCGAGACGAGCTCATTAAACGTATACCACTTCGTCAAGTCTGTGTTGGTGAAGTCGCTTGGAGCAGAAGGGAGTCGCAATTGGTCCTCTTGCATGGTAGGGAATTGGGTACCGCCAAGGGCTACAGTCACATCTGAAAAGGATTTGTTGAGCCGCGTCTCGTCGAGCGGTGAAGTAGCGAGAACGGTTTTGACGGTGAGACCTGGCAACGCATATTGGAGTTGTTGACTATTGGCCTTATACCAACCTTCTTGCTGCTTTTCAGGGGCTGATATAATGGCGACCTCACCACCCGACCGTAACGTCTCTCGTCCATAGAGTGCCAAATCTTCGGAGTAAGCAGACGTCTCTAGTTGGGGATTCAAAGACGGGCTTGCCGTAGCCATCACGTAGTTCAAGTCATACTTAGCTTCCACCCGCTGGAGTTCTGCCCAAAAGATATTTCGATAATAGTCTCGATCTGTCATCGAGGATGAGATGTTTCTTTCGTCCGAGCTATGAAACGGGAAGCCATGTAACGCTGTGATTTTCGTATTCAAAATAGGGCGTAGCATTGGGTCTGTGTGTGACAGACCAACAAAGAACAAGGCATGTTCTAAAGGATCCTCCATCATCGTTCCGTTGAAGAAAATGAAACGTCCGGCTTGATAGTCGGTTTGCCAAAGCAGCGGGACATCTTGGCTCGAACGTGCGAGTAATGTCGCGCTCGGATCAAGACGAACGGATAGGGACGAATTAATCAGTTCTTCGGTCTCGAATGTTTGATAATCAGAGGCACCGAAAAACGGATTCGTTAATTGAATTCCGGTCGTCTCGACAAAGTTACCCACCTCAATCAAACCGACGTGACGGTATATCTCCATGAAACGGGGACTTGGAGAAGGTCTCGTCGCAAAAAAGACAGTTCCCCCTTTGCCTACATAATTTAAGAGAATGTCTCGGTCACGTAACAAGTCGAGCCGCTCTGTCGCGATGATGACGGTTGTGGCTTCTGGTAGACTTGTTAGCTTTTCAATCGAGGACACGGTCACACGTTTACCGATACCTTCAAGCCGTGTTTGTAGAGATGAACTAAGGCGTGTTTCTTTTTGACTGTTGATAATCAAAAACGAATCGATTGTCCCGTCTTTATTAGGGTCAATCGATTGGGTGCGAATTGCACTAACGGATGACTCGTTAAACAAAGGTAGCTTCAGCACATAGTCTGATCGAATCAAAACAAATAGAACACCTAATACGGCGATAAATACTCCGATAATATATAATCCTTTTTCAAGTTTGAACGCATGTTTCACTGTTTTCACCTATATCCAAAATCGTAGTTGATTGAGTCCATCCGGCGATAAACGTACTTCAGAGGAGCGAAGCAGATGAATCATTTCGTGGACTCGCTTTACATTTTTCATTGCATAATGAACGGCCATTGCTTCAAAATAGGCCGTTTCGTTCGTAGGATGTTGATGTAAAAACAAATCACTCGCTTGAAGCGCATGCTCATATTCACCGAGCGAAAGTGCCATCTGGATACGCTCCACATGATAGATGGTTTCGGCACGGTCATCCACATCAATCAAATTGGCTAGCGCATGGAGATAGGTGTAGGCATACTTCATTTGGGTCCGTCTGTCTAGAAACTCCATGTCCATGATCTGTTTTAAAATTTGTAAATACGATTTAATAACTTGTGGGTCCTCAGGCCGTTCTTCGAGTTCGCGTTCTAGATGACGCAGTTGTTTAGAGAGGTGCGTTTTAGCTTGTTGAAGTGCGGTTGCCGCGTAATGAGACGTCTCATTGTCTTCACTCTTCAAAGCAGCTGCAAGCATCGGTGCCTGTTGGAGGAAATCATTTTTTAAGATGTTCATGAGTGTTTTACGTTTAATTTGATTCGTATTTAAAATCAATGCATCTTGTAGGGAAATCATATTTGTCTCACTTGATTTATCCGGGAGGCTTAGACTTACGTCTTCATAGGACTCTTTTCGTAAAAGCCAATCAGGGAGTTCTGTTGCATCGTGTTTCGAACGTTGTAAATAATAGATGATTCCCCAACTGAAAAATGGTAAAGCAATCAGCGTGAAGGCCATTGGAACAAAATCTTTCCGTTGTTTGAGGAAGACGATGACAAGAGTAATCACTGCCAAAACATAGTGGAGGATTAAGGCGTTACTCAACATAAGATACGTCCTCCACGACCTCGGCATGAATGGATTTTTGGGCTAACCGTTCAATAACGATTTGCGATTCATCCACCGTCGCGTTTGATAATAGGGCATATAGTTCATTGTCATCACGATAACCTAAATAATCTGTCGTTCGTAATGTGGCATCCACCGAGTGTAGGACAGTGTCAGTTAGGGATTCGCGAATGTGTAATAACGTGTATGGGATGTTTAACTCTACTTTGGCCTGTTCTTTTTGCATGACAATCCGTTCGAAATAGTCTTGTTTCAGAGCGTTTGTATTTCCGACGTATCGATCAAGTTGGACGGCGTCAATATAACCAAATGAACGATCGAGCGATGAGTTGATCAAACGCGTCATAACATCGATTAGGTTTCGGTAGGACAGCGTCAAGTTTTGGAACGGAACTTGGTAACATAAAATCACAGCAAATATTTCGCCTTGGCGGAGCAATGGCGCGCCGAACATGGCTTCCTCTGGAGTGAGCGCTGTATTAAACACAATTTCTTTAGATTGAACCACTTCGTTCACTAGCGAATGTTGCTCGAGGTCTAGTGAATTTTTAGGGTGAAACTCGGGATTGGCTGATTTGGCTGCTAATCGTGCAAAAGCAGATTGATTTACTAAATAGATGGCGAAATGGTTAGCCTTCAATGTTTTTTCGAGTACAGAAATTGATCCGACAAACAGTCCTTCCGGCTCTAAGCTGTCAAGTGCACGCGTCGCTTCATAAACACTTCCGATACTGTCTTCCGAACGAATGATTTGTTGATGTAACTGATTTTTGATATCGAGTGTTTCTTCATAAATCTCATTTAAAAAGTGGTGACGTTCACTCGTTGCGGCTAACTCATCTTTTAAAAACTGAATCTCAATTTTGCGACGGTCCATGACATAACTCACGATTAGTCCAATCAATAGGTAAATTGTAAATACCGCGAGAATTGAGTTATCGACGAACAAAGAGAGAATATTTCGACCGGTCGCAGCATGATCATAGAATTGAACACCAACAGCCAAAATCGAGGCTACGAGGGATTGGGTTTTCCCAAACAGTAAGGCTGCTAACAACACATAGATAAACCAATAATCTGGTGCATCTACAACAGGTGTCATGATGAGTGAGAGCGCAAAAAAGATGAGAAATAACGTTAAATTCTCAGCAATTCGAACAAACGGGTGCGAGAAGAGCGCGGTAAACTTCGTCGGTTTCTTCTCGTCTGAGACAGACGTTGTGACTTCATGTTTGTCATAGTACAACCGAGTTGCGTGCAGTCCCTCTTCAATCGTATACTTTGGTACCCAATCTAAGTCGGTTTTTAATTTGCGATTTTCAAATAGAGATGCGTGTGTCTTGGCAGTATGACTGTATGTCACGTCATTCAAACCGACAAGTTCAGATAAACGGCGCAGAGAAGTTTGAGTGCTAGATGATAGATTGTATACACCGGTTAATTGACTCATGACACTGCGATATACGGCGTCGGCTACATCCCCTACAAAAATGAAATCGTATGTCCAGTCAGGGCTACCATTTAGGAGAATATTCGTCCCTTTTGAAGCGGCAGAGGTCACAGTGGTGATGAGTGAACTCTCTGAACTCGTATGTTGTTTCGGTCCATAAACATGGCCCAATCGAAGTATGAGTGTTGAAAGTCCGTATAATTCAGACCATTGTTCACAGTACGCTTCACCATGGAGTTGATCGAGTGCGAACGGTGTGGCTGGAGCAAGGGTTGTTGTCTCTGTGATGAGTCCTTCACTCTGATTTCCATATACCTCTGAGGTCGAACAATAAATAAATTGTTTCACCTGATATTTTTTTGAAAGTGTCAATAGATTAAGGAGGCCGTTCACGTTCGATTGAACTGTGTGAGATAGATGGGAATGTTGATTCGATGCGGCACAATGGATCACGACATCGAAGGAGTATGTTCTAAAAAAAGCTTCACACTTTGGATCGGATATGTCCGAGATTAAGAAGCGATGTTTGAAATCAATATTTGATTTCGTGCCAGATGAAAGATTATCAAGTATATGTACGTGATGACCTTCTTTAAAGAATCGTTCAGCGAGAGTACTGCCAATAAATCCATAGCCGCCTGTAATTAATATGTTCATCTTCTAGCCCCTTCATGATTTGAAAGTAAGAATGCGTAAGGAATATTATAATCGACAGATGTTGCATTTACCTAAAATCGAAGAAAGGACAATGTGCTCCTTATAATTAGTCCAATAATGTAGAATTTAAATGCTGATTCTACATATTTTCTCCAATATTAGTTTGAAACATACGTTGTCTTTTATCCGTATAGATTTAATAACCTGATTAATAAGAAGGAGGAGCACTATGAGACGTGAACAACATATCCGCCGCCTCGTCGATTACGCACGGCAAGGAAATGCAAAGACATTCATCATTGGGGCCGCTTCGGCCATCATCACGGGAACGCTCATCCAGTACGTGTCTCAATACGAATTCGTCGTGCTCGGTATCGGATTTCTAGGCGTTATTCCGTTGGCCATTCGCGAATGGAAACTTGGCACGATCCGAGCCTCGTTCAACGACAATGCGACGTATCAGCGGCTCGTCCGGTTGCCGTTTTGGCTGACGTTAGGCGGGTTGGTCATGCTGTACGCGCTTCTCGGCTGGTACGATTCCGGCTCGGCGGGTCCGTCCTTCTTTATCTTGTTCGCAGCGCTCTGCATGGGGATGTTCGGTCTCCAGCGTGCCTTCGACCGGGTCATCTTGAAACTCGAGCCGGATTATATCACCGACCGCGAACTGCATCGCGAGCTGAAATGAAAAAAAGAGGTCACCCGGCGCGGGGAGACCTCATTTTTGTGTTCACAAGTAGCGTTCGTTCATGACCCGCCCCCGAATCGGTTTAGCGGGTGATCCATAAGCGACGACGTGGTTCGGGATGTCTTTCACGACCGTGGCGCCGGCACCGATGACCGTGTCGTGCCCGATGTGGACATTGTGGATGACCGTCGCGCTCATACCGACGAACGTTCGGGCACCAACACGGACGTTGCCGCCGAGATGCGCGCCCGGGGCGATTGACGCGAACGGTTCGAGCACACAGTCGTGATCGACCGACGCCATCGTGTTGACGATACTGTGCGGGCCGATGACGGCGTTCGGATTGATGACGCTCCCTGCCATGACGGCCGTGCCCTCGCCGAGTATGACGTTCTTGCCGATGACGGCGCTCGGGTGGATGGCGTTGACGAACTCGAAGTCTGGTGTCCGTCCGCGGATGGCGCGCTCGAGTGACTCGCGCTGGACGTTGTCACCGATACCGATGATGCCTTTTTTGGCGACGACGTTGGAATGGACGAGACCGAGCACGGGGTACCCTGCGACGAATTTACCGATTAAGGCTGGGTTGTCGTCATAAATTCCTGCGATCCGGTAGAGTCCCATCAACTCAAGAATATCGATGATGACTTGTGCGTGACCGCCTGCACCAAAAATCACAATCCATTCCATGATTGGTCACCCCTTTTTTGCCGAAATCTGTCGAAAATATTGTTCTGTACGTTAGTTATTTCCGATTCCGTATATTTGAAACAAAACAAAAAGGAAGTAGCGAACATGATTTGATGTCAAAGCATATCGACATGAAACAGATGTCACTTCCTATTAAGGGGGACTTTTCAAAAAAATAAAATGACTTGATTTGCATTGCAAAAGCATTATTCGCATTTCCGTTTTGTTGTTTTTCGGACGGGCTATTTTCCTAAGGTATTTTACTGACGGAAGGAGTGCTCGCCATGCCTTTGAAACTGATGTATATTACCAACCGGCCGGAAATCGCGCTGCTCGCTGAACAGAACGGGGTCGATTGGGTGTTCATCGACTTGGAGTTGAACGGGAAGGTGGAACGGCAAGGACATCTCGATACGGTCATCTCACGCCATGCAATCCGCGACGTGAGCCGGTTGCGCGCGGTCTTGAAGCATGCGGAGCTGCTCGTCCGCGTCAATCCGATTTTCCAAGGCTCGCGTTATGAGATCAATGAGGTCATCAATCGCGGGGCCGACGTCGTCATGTTGCCGTACTATAAGACGGTCGACGAAGTCGCGACGTTCATCGAGCTCGTCGACAATAGAGCTGGCGTTTGTCTGTTGTGTGAGACGAAAGAGGCCGTCGCCTGTATGCCGGACGTGCTCCAACTACCAGGCATCGACTACGTCCATATCGGATTGAACGATCTGCATCTCAGTTACGGGCAGAGCTTTCTGTTCGAACCGCTCGCCGACGGGACGGTCGAGGCGGTGACTCGTCAACTCCAGATAGCGGGCATCCCGTATGGGTTCGGCGGCATCGCCCGCATCGGAGAAGGGAGACTCCCGGCCGAAAAAGTTCTTGGGGAGCATGTCCGACTCGGCTCGTCGCTCGCCATCTTGTCGCGCAGTTTCTGCAATATCGGGGTGACCGGAAAATTTGACGCCAGACATGCACAAATGTTCCAAGAAGGGGTATGGAAAATTAGGGTGTACGAGCAACAGCTCGAACACGCGACACCGGAGTGGTTGGAATTGAACCGGTTGAGTCTCGTCTCGACCGTCGATGCCATCGCGACGGAAATCCAGAACCGGAAAGGGATTTTGTCATGAATTTGCTGTCGACAGGAGTGCGGTTGACTCCTGAACAACACGCCACACTCGAACGACTCGGCTATACGGTGACGACGCTCCGGGAAGAAGCGGACGTGACGGACATCGATGTCTCACAGGTCGAGGGACTGATTTGTAACAACTTGTTTCAATATCGCCAATGTGAGGATTTCAAACGGCTACGGTTCGTCCAGGCCATCAGTGCTGGACTCGATCGTCTGCCACTCGAAGAACTCGAGAAACGAGACGTCCGCATCTATAATGCTGGCGATACGTATGCCGTGCCGATGGCCGAATGGGTCGTCTGGCAATTGCTCGACTTCATGAAGCACGGGGCGGCGTTTCGGGAGAAGCAGGCGAATCGGCATTGGGAGAAGGAACGGCGGTTGCGCGAACTGACCGGGAAGACCGTCGCCTTGCTTGGCCTCGGTCACGTCGGAGAGGCGATTGCGACGCGGCTCCGGGCGTTCGATATGACCATCATCGGCGTCGGACATCGTGAGAAACAAGTCCCGTTCGTCGACCGTTACGTGTTGATGGATGAGTTGCACGACGTCTTGGCGGAGAGTGACGTCATCGTCATTGCCTTGCCGCTCACTGACGACACGTATCATGTCATCGATGCGGAGGCGATTGCGTCGATGAAAGAAGATGCCGTCCTGTTGAACGTCGCCCGTGGCGCCATCATCGATGAGACGGCACTCATCGCGGCACTCGAGGAAGGCAAGTTCTTCGGCGTTGCCTTGGACGTCTTCGAGACCGAGCCGCTCCCGTCGGATCATGCGCTCTATAACTTCGAATGGGTGACGCTCACCCCGCACAATTCGTACGTGTCGGACCGGGTGAACGAGCGGCTGTTCGAGAACATCGTCCGTAATCTACGGCACGATCAACTTCAGTGACATGCGAAGCTGACCAAACGGTCGGCTTTTTTCGTTTTTTATACTTCACAAAAAGATTATCCACGGCTCATTCCGTTTGTGAGTTACCTGAAAGAGCTTACGGGAACAACGATGATAGAATCACACCCGCTTTTCACTCACATCATGAAACGACAACCTAGAAGGAGTGACCCACATGCCAAGCCTTACCCCCCTCATCAGCGTGGTCGTACCCATCTACAATACAAGCGCCTTTTTGAGACAGTGTCTCGATAGCCTTGTCCACCAAACGTATCCTCATCTCGAAATCATATGTATCGATGACGGCAGTACGGACCACAGTCTCGACATTGCATTGAGCTACGATAAGGACCCGCGGGTTCGTGTCCTGAGTCAGACGAATCGAGGATGCTCGTCTTGCCGGAATCGAGGTCTTCAAATGGCATCGGGCGAGTATATCATGTTTATCGACAGCGACGATTGGCTCGATCTAGATGCGATTCGATTAATGGTCGAGCACGCGGAGGCTGAACGTGCCGATGCGGTCATGGGGACGTATGTGCGCGAATACGAAGGGCGTTCACTTCCTAAACGAATCTTTGAAGCGGACTTTTTGTCGTATGACGCAGAGGAAACGAGACGTTATGTCCATCGCCGTCTGTTCGGACTCGTCGGTGAGGAGCTCGCTCATCCAGAAACCGTGGATGCGCTCAATTCAAATTGCATCACGCTCTATCATCGTGACCTCATCAAACATTTGTCGTTTGGCGGCCCATACGGCACGTTCATCGATTTATATTTTCAAATCCAGGCGTTGGAGCATTGCCAGCGATTTATCTATATCGACTATCCAGTCTACCACTATCGAAAAACGAATGCGGATTCGGAAACCAGTTCCTACAATAAAGAGCTTATCAACTCACGGTTACAGTTTTTCCGTATTTTAATGCGTTATATTGAGACGCACCAGCTCGGAGAGGAGTACAATCGGGCGCTCTATAATCGAATCGCACTCAGTATGATTGGAATCGGGCTAAATGAACTGGCGGCACCAAAGTCGTTTATCGATCAAGCCGAATCCCTCAAGCAAGTGCTCCGAAACGAAGAGTACAAACGAGCCTATTCGCAGATGGACATGCAATATTTCGATATGAAGTGGCGGACGTTCTTTCAGCTTTGTAAACATGAAAAAACGGTCCCGCTCGTCTTGATGCTGCGTGGTGTCGACTACTTACGGAAACGCGTGTGAGGAGGAGAGAGTGATGAAACGAGTACTCATGGTCGCCTCGGTCGTCTCCATGATCGAAAGCTTTAACCGGGACAACATCCGGATGCTCCAAGAGATGAACTACGAAGTGCATGTCGCCACGAACTTCGAGTGGGGCAGCATGTATTCGCCTGAGAAGATAGCCCGCATCAAACAGGATTTAGAGGCGAACGGGGTCACTTTGTTCCAAATCGATTTCGAGCGCGACATCAAGAAGATGAACGGCCACGTCCGGGCCTATCAACAGTTGAAGGCCGTGATGACGGCGAACCGGTATCACTTCATCCACTGTCACTCGCCGATTGGCGGGGTCATCGGGCGGCTCGTCGCGCGTCAGACGCATACCCCGTGCATGTACACGGCCCATGGCTTTCACTTCTTCAAAGGCAGCCCATCCCTCAACTGGATGCTCTATTATCCGGTCGAACGAACGCTTGCCCGGATGACCGATACGATTGTCACCATCAACGAAGAGGACTTTTCACGGGCGCAAACGTTCAAAACGTCGCATACGTTCCGAATCCCCGGGATCGGGGTCGACACGAAGAAAATCGAGGCGGTCACGATCGACCGGCCCGCAAAACGTCGAACGCTCGGCATCGACACCGACACGGATTTCGTCTTGTTGTCGGTCGGCGAGTTGAATGAAAACAAGAACCACGAAACGATCATCCGGGCCATTGCCACGTTGAACGAGCCGACGCTCCATTATTTGATTGCCGGGACAGGGGAGAATAAGGATCATCTCGACCGGTTCGTCCGTGAACTTGGACTCGAACGACAAGTTCGATTGCTCGGTTTCCGAGATGACGTGATTGAAGTGATGAAGGCGTCGGACTGCTTTGTCTTCCCCTCGAAACGTGAAGGTCTTGGTATGGCCGCGCTTGAGGCGATGGCCGCCGGGCTTCCGCTTATCACGTCGAACGTCCACGGCATCAATGACTATTCGATTAATGGGGTGACCGGCTACAAATGCTCCCCGGAAGATGTGGTAGGTTTCGCCAAGTCCATTCGCACGATGCAACTTGACTTTGATTTGTCGCATCAAATGGGCTTGCATAACAGCGAATCGGTCAAAGCGTTCGATGTGGAACGCTCGAAGAACGAGATGCGGCGTATCTACTCGCAATTTATCCAAGATAAGCCGACATGATAGTTCATGAAAAGATGGTAACCTTTTCTTTTCGATTTGCAGAGAACGGCGGGTAAGAAGGTAAGACAGAGATCGACCTCATCATCACGTCTGAGTTTTGTATAGGCAACTTCGTCTGAAGGAGGGTTTACGTGTGAAAAGTCAAACGATGTTATTATCAGAAATATTTAATGTATTTAAGAAAAACGTCCTGCTCCTCATGCTCATGATGCTCATCGGTGGTGGTGCCGCCTATTATTTAAGCCAATATGTGATTGCACCGACCTATGAGGCCTCGACACAAGTGTTGATCGTTCCGAAGGAAGAGGCGGGCACGAACGTCGTCGACAGCGCCCAAGTGTCATCATCCCTGTCATTGGTGAACACGTATCGGGTCATCATGCGCAGCCCTGCCATCTTGAATGAAGTGCAAGAGCGAGTGGCACAAGCACCGACGGATATCAGCGAGATCTTGCTCGTTGAAAGTGAGGAAGAGTCTCAAGTCATCAATATTGTCGTCCAGTACGCCGATCCAGTCGTGGCGACTGACATCGCGAACGTAATCACTCAGGTGTTCGCGAATGAAATTCCAGACTTGATGAACATCGACAATGTTCGCATCCTATCGGAAGCCGTCGTACCAGGCGAACCGATTGCACCAAGTGTCGTCATGAACACCGCGCTCGGCCTGGTCGCAGGTTTTATAGTTGGAGGGGTGCTCGCCCTCATCCGTCACACGTTTGACAAACGGATTCATGATGAGCGGGAGGCAGAACTGATTTTGTCCATGCCGGTCATCGGTTCAATCCCAATCATTGAAAAGCGTGATATGAACCCAAAGGTAGTAAAACCAAAAGCTGAGGCTGGCAAAGAGCCGAAAGGAGACGATCCGCATGTTCCACCTGTCAAAGAAACAAGACAAACATCGTGATTCCGGGCGCAGACTCATCACGTTAGCCAATCCTAAATCCCCGATTGCCGAACAATATCGAACGATTCGGACCAACCTACAGTTCACGGCGCTTGGGGCCACGTTACAAACGATTGTCGTCACCTCGGCTTCACCAGGCGAAGGGAAATCGACGACGGCTTCGAACTTGGCCATCGTCTATGCCCAGCTTGGAAAACGAGTGTTACTTATGGACTGTGACATGCGCAAGCCGACGGTCCATTTCACATTTCAGCTTTCGGGTCAAACGGGAATGTCCACTGTCCTCGCCAAACGGACAACGTTTGATCGTTCGGTTCAAATGACGAAAGTACCGAAGCTTCATTTGTTGGCAGCGGGTCCAATCCCACCTAACCCGTCGGAGTTGCTCGCATCGCCGATGATGAAGCAACTGTTGGATGAGGTGAAGGAAAAGTACGACTTGATCATCTTGGATGCGCCGCCGCTCATGCACGTGGCGGACAGCCGACTGCTTGCGAGTGAGACCGACGGGACAATCCTCGTCGTCGGTTGTGATAATTCAAACCGAGACCTCGTGTTAAAGGCGAAAGAACAGCTCGTCTTGTCTGGTGCCCACATGCTAGGGATTGTCATGAACAAGCGGGAACGAGGCGGCAAGGACGCCTACTACGCCTATACGTATGAGTAAGGAGGAAGAACCATGCGGATTTTACACATCAATGCCATCCATGAAGAAAAAAGTACAGGACGAATCTGTAAAGAGATTTCGTCCGTAGCGCTTGCCCATGGCCATGAGAGTGTCGTCGCTTATGCGACAGGTCCAGATACGGGAAGCGGGTTCCGCATCGGTTCATCCCTTGATCAAAAACGACATGCCTTCTTGTCCCGCTTGAGCGGGAAACAAGGCTATTTTTCAAAAGGGACGACGGTTGAACTCATCGATTTTATCGAATCGTACAAGCCTGACGTCGTACACTTGCATAATCTTCACTCCAATTACATCCATCTCGATACCTTGTTTAACTGGCTCAGTCACACCGACACGCCGACGGTATTGACGCTCCATGATTGTTGGTTTTACACCGGGAAGTGCACACATTATACACGGACCGGTTGTGAACGTTGGCGTGATGGCTGCGGCAGCTGTCCAAGACTCAAATTAGATAATCCGAGTTGGGGTCTTGATCGGACTGCCGAGATGTGGCACGACAAACAACGCTGGTTCGAAAATATCTCACGACTCGCCGTCATCGGCGTCTCCGATTGGATCACGATGGAGGCGCGATTTTCGCTCCTCGGTAATGCGAAAGTGATTCAGCGGATTCATAACTGGGTCGACCTCGATATTTTCTACCCTCGGGACACGTCGGAAATACGGGCGGCACTTGGGTTCGAAAACCGTTTCATTCTATTAGGCGTCGCTAGTTCCTGGGACGATTCAAAAGGGTTGTCTGATTTCTTAAAAGTGGCACGAGCGTTGCTGGAAGCACGTTTGTTGCTCGTCGGAGACATTCCCGACATCAGGTTACCGGTGAATGTGATTCATGTTCCTTCGACGAATCGTATCGAGGAGTTGGCTGACTATTATGCGCTCGCAGATGTGTTCCTCAACTTATCGGTCGAAGAATCGTTCGGGAAAGTGACCGCGGAAGCGATGGCCTCGGGGACGCCGGTCGTTGTACTTGATGCTACAGCGAACCCAGAGCTGGTCCCCAGCACGTGTGGTGAAGTCGTAGCTCCCGATCGCATGGAGGACATATTGGGCGCAATCGAAAAAATTCGGCGACTCGGCAAGGAACACTATGCGGATTCCTGCGTCGAACATGCACGTTCTTCCTTTTCAATGGAAGAGCGGGTCATGGATTATCTATACGTTTATGAAAGCCTTGTTCACGATAAAAGGAGGAATCTAGCATGGAACGTCCCCTCGTCTCAATCGTCATCCCCGTCTACAATGGAGCGGACTATCTAAAAGAAACCATCGAGAGCGCCCTTGCTCAAACGTATGAGCGAATCGAGGTGCTGGTGATCAATGACGGGTCGACCGATGGCGGGGCGACCGCTGAGATTGCTCGTCGCTTTGGGAGTCAGATCAGATACTATGAAAAGCCAAACGGCGGAGTATCAACGGCGCTCAATCTAGGCATTGAGAAGATGCGAGGAGAGTGGTTCTCATGGCTGAGTCATGACGACCTTTATGAACCGGAAAAAGTGAATAATCAAGTCGAGGAACTCCGAAAACTAGGTGATCAGGCCCAACGTTACATCTTATCCTGTGGGACGACGTTGATTGATGAAGCAGGTGCGCCTATTTACCGTCCTAGAAGACAGTTGAAAGGTGTATACACAGATGAGGCGATGTTTGATTACCTGTTGCTGAAAGCGTGTTTGAGCGGCTGTGCACTACTCATTCCGAAACGTGCGCTTGAACAAGTCGGTGGATTCCCGACGACGTATCGATACATTCAAGACTGGGTATGTTGGGTCGACTTGGCGTTGGCTGGATATCAGTTCAAAGTGACGACGGCACCGCATTCGAAGACGCGCATCCACGCGAAGCAACAAACCAAAAAAATCGCCGACCTCGCACCGATCGAGACGGCCCGCTTTTTTGAACGGCTGTTGATGCGACTCGAAGCCACGAGCAGTACAACCACGCCACAAATCAAAACGGTGTTCAAGGCGGTATATCGCTCAACTGACCCAGAAGTGAGGGAGGAGCTGTTGCAGCGCTTTGATGCGCACCGTCATTTGAGTCGGATGGAACAGAAACGATTGAATCTGTCAGCCATCATTTATCATCGGATGTTGACGCTTTATCGCGGCATGATGAATCTTCGCTATCGATAAACGTGAAAAGGAGGAGTTGAAATGTGGATCTATCTGATCAATATGTTGCTTCTGATCGCATGGGCGGCCCTCCTTTTGCGTGATGACGGAATCAAGAACGGGAAGTTGCTGTTTGTGACGATTGCGACATGCCAATGGATTTTATTGTCTGGATTTCGTCACTTTAGCGTCGGTGCTGACACGATGCAATACAAATGGATGTTCGACGAGACAAAAGGCATCTCATGGAAACGGCTCGGTGACAATTTTGTTAACGTCTTGTTCGGCGGAGGGGACGGACGCGATCCAGGTTACTACTTACTACAAAAAACGATTCAACTCGTGACCGAGAACTACCAATGGTACCTCTTGGCGGTCGCGCTCTTGTTCCTGATTCCGTTCGGAGTTTGGATTTATCGCAACTCGACGGAGCCATTGCTCAGCTTCTTGATCTTTTCGACATTGTTTTACGCCTTCTTTGCCATCACGGGCATCCGCCAGACGATTGCGACGGCAATTGCCGTGTTGATTGGCTACTACTTTATACAGACGAGACGGTTTTGGCCTTTTCTCGGAATCGTATTGCTTGCGGCGACGATTCATCAATCCGCTCTCGTCTTCCTTCCATTCTATTTTTTGGCCACAAAGACGATCACATCACGCTATCTGCTGTTTATGGGAGCGTTGATTCCATTCCTGTTCGTCTTTCGGGTTCAACTGTTCGAATTTTTCCGCACCATCAGCGGTTATGAAGAATATGAGTACTACACGGGGTCAGGTACCTTTAACTTCTCGATGATCTTGATTTTAATCACGGTCGTATCACTCTGGCGGCGTGAACAGATGATCGCGGTCAATCCGAATGTGACCCATTATTTGAACGCCTTGTTGCTCGCCCTTTGCTTTCTGCCGCTTACGTTCATCAACCCCTCGATGATGCGAATCGTCCAGTATTTCTCAGTGTTTGTCATGCTATTGATCCCAGAACTGCTCCGTTCTTTCGAACGTCGGGAGCGCCTGCTCGTCTATTACGTGGCCATCACGATGCTATTGCTCTTGTTCGTCCGTAACGAACCGCTTTATATGTTCTTTTGGCAACAGAAATAAGGGGAGGGGAATCTGATGACGACGAAAGTGGAGTTCGATGAACAAAAAAGCTCACGTCAAATCAAGATTGGCGTCCTCATGTCTTACGCCGCCATCGGATTCAATATTCTCGCCGGTCTGTTCTACACACCATGGATGATTGCAGAGATTGGGAAGGCGAACTACGGACTCTATATGCTTTCGCTATCACTCGTCAGCATCTTCGCCATGGACTTCGGCTTAGAGGCGGCGGTGTCGCGATTCCTATCAAAATACCACGCGCTCGGGGATTCAGAAGGGGCGTCTCGCTTTCTCGGTGTCGCCTTCAAACTGTTTATCGGGATTGCGGTGTTGATTGGCCTCGTTCTGATCGGGGTCTATCTGATGATCGACACGATTTACGCAAGTTTATCGCCTGCTGAAGTGGAGACGCTCCAAGTGTTGTACATCATGGTCGGTTTTTACATCGTCGTCTTGTTCCCGACCAAACCATTCAACGGAATTTTTATCGCGAATGAACGGTTCGTCGTCCTCAACTGGTTCAACTTGATGGAAAAAGTGTCGACCGTCGTCTTGATGGTCGGGGCGCTCTTGTTCGGATTCGGCTTATATGCGCTCGTCTTCGTCAACGCCATCGTCGGTCTATCCATTATCATCGGGAAAGGGATTTACCTGCTTCGTAAAACCGAGACGGCGATTGACTTTTTGCATAACAGCCGGTCGATGTACCGAGACATCTTTACGTTCTCCTCTTGGACGACCGTCATCGCCATCGCCCAACGCTTCATCTTGAACATCACCCCGACCATTCTCGGGGCTTTGGCGAGCAGTGCCTCCATCGCCTTGTTCTCGATCGGGATGGTCATCGAAGGATACGTTTGGACTATCTCATCAGCGATTGGATCGCTGTTCCTGCCGAAAGTTACACGCATGACGACCTATAATCGCCAGTCGGAATTAAACCATCTGTTGATTCGTGTCGGCCGCATCCAGTTGTTCATCGTCGGCTTGATTATCATCAGTTTTGCGACGATGGGCCGAGAGTTTATCGGACTTTGGGTTGGTCCAGACTTCTTCCCATCCTATACGGTCGCCCTGTTGTTGATTCTCCCAGGAATCATCACGCTGACCCAAGAAATCGCCTATACGACGTTGATTGCGGTCAATCAAATCAAATACCGGGCGTTCGCGTCGCTCATCGTCGCAACGGTCAGTGTGATTTTGTCACTGCTCTTGTCTCCGCATTACGGGGCAATCGGTGCTGCGAGTGCCATATTGGTCGGTAACTTGATTGGCACTGTGATTTTCATGAACGTCGTGTATGTCCGCGTTTTAAAATTGAGTATGTGGAAATTTTTCTATGAATGTCATGTGAAGATTGCACCGGCTTTGATGTTTCTAGGAATTCTCGGCTTCTTGCTCCAAAGGTACTTGCCTGTCGAGTCGCTCGTCCATTTCCTGTTTAAAACGATTGCACTAGGTGGCGCCTACTTTCTCTTCTTATGGATCTTCACGTTTCGGGATGATGAAAAAGAACTGTTGCGTGGGTTTGTCCGTCATGCATCAAAGACATCCTGAACGGGGTGTCTTTTTTCGTGGAGCACAAACATTAGACATGTCATCTTTCAAAAAAATGATAAACATTTCTTTCCTATTCTCACAATGAGACGGGTAACACGATAGTATCACCATCATTGCAATTGTTTCCCACTCAATTTTCCTATCACCTTTAGAAGCCACTGACATCACGACAAAGGAGAGGATTCGCAATGTTTAAAAATAAAACTTTATTGATCACAGGGGGCACAGGCTCATTCGGAAACGCCGTCATGCAGCGCTTCCTGAAAACGGATATTAAAGAGATTCGAATCTTTTCACGAGATGAGAAGAAACAGGATGATATGCGCAAACTCTATCATGACGACAAACTCAAATTTTATATCGGCGATGTGCGGGATGTGAACAGTGTGCGCAACGCGATGTATGGGGTCGATTATGTGTTCCACGCGGCGGCGTTGAAACAAGTCCCTTCCTGCGAGTTCTTTCCTTTAGAGGCAGTGAAGACGAACGTACTCGGGACGGATAACGTCTTGAACGCGGCCATCGAGCAAAAAGTCCAAAAGGTCATCTGCCTGTCGACCGACAAGGCGGCCTATCCAATCAATGCGATGGGTATCTCCAAGGCGATGATGGAAAAAGTGTTCGTCGCCAAAGCAAAAGCGGTCGGGCCAGATCAAACGTTGATTTGCGGAACGCGCTATGGAAACGTGATGGCGTCAAGGGGTTCTGTCATCCCGCTATTCGTGGATCAAATCAAACGAGGCGAGCCGTTGACCGTGACGGACCCGTTCATGACACGGTTCTTGATGAGTCTCGAAGATGCGGTCGAACTCGTCGTCTTCGCCTTCAAGAACGCCCATGCGGGAGACATCATGGTTCAGAAATCTCCTGCGTCCACGATTGGGGTATTGGCCCAAGCACTACTTGAACTGTTCCATGCCAACAACCCGATCAAAGTCATCGGCACACGGCATGGTGAGAAGTCGTACGAGACGTTATTGACACGTGAAGAGAATGTCGTCGCAGAAGATATGGGCGGTTTCTACCGGGTACCGGCTGACACACGCGACTTGAACTATGATAAATATTTCAACGAAGGCAGCAAGCGCTTGACGGTCGAGGGCGAATACAACTCGGCCAACACAGAACAGTTGAACGTCGAGCAAGTGAAGCAACTGTTGCTGACCCTCCCTTACATTCAACAAGAGCTCGCGAGCTGGGTGAAAGTATCATGAAGATTCTCGTCACCGGGGCAGCTGGATTCATCGGCAAGAATTTAGTCGCCGAATTAACCGCGCGGGGCCATGAGGTATTTTCCTCCACGCGCGATACGTCGGAGGGCGAATTTCAACAATTTTACCAACACGCTGAGTTCGTCTATCACTTGGCCGGGGTGAACCGTTCGGAAATTGAAACCGATTTTGTAGAAGGGAACACGGGGTCCACCGAGCGATTGCTTGAGACGTTGGCATCTTGTGAGAATAATGCGCCAATCATGTTCGCCTCCTCGATTCAAGCGACTCGGGACAATCCGTACGGACGCAGTAAACGCGCGGCGGAGAACGTCTTGAGACAAGAACATGAGAAAACGGGGCGTACCATCTATCTGTTCCGTTTCCCGAACCTGTTTGGAAAGTGGGGCCGGCCGAACTATAACAGTGTCGTCGCGACGTTTTGTTATCGGGTCGCACGAGACTTGCCGATAGAAATTCACGACCCGGCACGCACCGTGCAACTGGCGTATATCGATGACGTGATCGATGCGTTGATCGGCTTGCTCGACGTGAGAGGACAAACACCGGCCGTGTATGAGGAAGAAGTTGCAGTCCATCCGCCAATCGAGCTCGGCCGAATCGCTGACTTGTTACAGACGTTCAAAGACAGTCGGCTTAGCCTGACCGTCCCGAAACTGGATGATTTGTTCACAAAACAGCTGTACAGCACGTACCTCAGCTACTTGCCTGTTGACTGCTTCGCTTATGACTTGAAGCTGAATGAAGATGTGCGTGGTTCCTTCACCGAATTTATTCGAACGCCGGATCGGGGACAAGTGTCCATCAACGTGGCGAAGCCGGGAATCACGAAAGGGAACCATTGGCACCATACGAAAAACGAGAAGTTTCTCGTCGTCAGCGGCGAGGCGCTGATTCGTTTCCGCAAGGTAGGAGAGACCGAGATTCATACGTATCATGTCACGGGAGAGATGATGCGTGTGCTCGATATCCCGACCGGTTATACGCACAACATCGAGAATATCGGAACGACCGACTTGGTGACCGTCATGTGGGTGAATGAGTCCTATGACCCGAATAACCCGGACACATACTTTATGGAGGTGCAAGATGAAACGACTCAAAGTGATGACTATCGTCGGGACGCGTCCCGAAATCATACGCCTGTCGGCCGTCATTCATAAACTGGAACACTCTGAGGCGATTGAGCACGTCCTTGTGCATACGGGACAGAATTATGACTATGAGTTAAATGAAGTGTTCTTCCGGGATTTCGCCTTACGAAAACCGGACTACTTCCTCAATTCGGCGACAGGCAGCCCGATTGAGACGATTGGCAACATCCTCATCCAAGTCGATCCGGTGCTTGAACTCGAACGGCCGGACGCGGTGTTGATTCTCGGAGATACGAACTCCTGTCTCGCGGCAATCGCGGCCAAACGACGGAAAATCCCGATTTTCCATATGGAGGCAGGCAACCGTTGCTTCGACCAGCGCGTCCCCGAGGAGATTAACCGAAAGATTGTCGACCATACGGCGGACGTCAATTTGACGTATAGCGATATCGCCCGCGAATACCTTCTCCGCGAAGGGCTGCCGGCGGAACGGATTATCAAGACGGGGAGCCCGATGTTCGAGGTGTTGATGTCGAAACGGGAAGCGATTGAAAACTCGGATGTACTCGAGCGACTCGAATTGAGTCCTGACAACTACTTCATCGTCTCGGCCCATCGTGAAGAGAACGTCAACTCCGACAAACACTTCTTGGCACTCGTCGACAGTTTGAACGCGATCGCAGCGCAATACGGACTGCCCGTCATCGTCAGCACGCATCCGCGGACGATGAAACGAATCGATGAATTGAA
This sequence comes from Exiguobacterium sp. s152, assembly GCF_018618335.1. Lineage (NCBI taxonomy): Bacteria > Bacillati > Bacillota > Bacilli > Caryophanales > Exiguobacterium > Exiguobacterium sp. s152. The sequence goes on along the minus strand of NZ_JACSLX010000001.1, from coordinate 743,940 downwards.
CGTCTCGTTTCATCCATTGGTTCGACTCCTCAAGCCGCTCGGATTTGTCGATTACAATCACCTTCAATTGCACGCCAAGGCGGTGCTCAGTGACAGTGGGACGATTAGCGAAGAGTCCTCGATTCTTGGATTACGAGGGTTGAATATCCGTGAGACGCACGAACGGCCGGAAGCGATGGAAGAAGGGGCCGTGCTGATGGTCGGTCTCGAAACAGAGCGAATCTTGCAAGGGTTATCGGTCGTCATGGAACAAGAGCGGCCTCGCATCGTCAGTGACTACAGCATGCCGAACGTCTCTGACAAAGTAGTGCGGATTTTGATTTCGTATACGGACTACGTCCGACGCGAAGTATGGAAAGGTACAACGGATCCACGTCAAACAGTAAAGGAGGGTGAACGATGAAACAAAAACTCGTTTTTATCGGAAACATCGCTTCCCCTTATCAGGTGAAGCTGTGCTACGCCTTGGAAGAGTACTTTGACTCTGAATTTTGGTTTTACGAATATCTCGATCAAAATCGACCAGACTGGTGGAAAATCCCGCTCGGTGATAAGTGTCAAGTGTTGAGATATTCGAAATGGTTTCCGAAGATTGGCTACCTATCACTCGGTTTGATCCCAGAGTTGATTCGTTTCAAACCGGACGTCATTCTACTCGGCGGGTTCATGGCGGGACATGCGGCCATCGTGAGAATCGCTAAGCTGTTCGGCATCAAAACTGTCATTATGAGTGAGCCGCTTCGACCGCTACAAAATGACGACGACCCGTCTGACCGGCTGACGAATCCTCAGGATAATCCATACAAAACGAAGCTGTTACACTGGATGTTCAAGGACGCTGACCTCTACTTCGGGATGGGGACGGTAGCAGTGGAGCAATTCAAGCAACAGCTCGGGTTTGACCCTGATAAAGTCGTACATGCGACGTATGCCCAGGACATCGATGCGTACTTCGATCACGGCTTGAGACGGAAGCAACCGGGCGATACGTTCAAACTACTGTTTGCGAATCGGCTTGTCGAACGTTATCAGCCATTACTCGTGTTAGAAGCGTATCGGAACTTATCAAAACGCTATTCCCTCGAACTCTATTTAAATAATTCGGGGCAACAGCTTGAGGCGTGTAAAGGATATATCGCCGAGCACGATTTGAAGAACGTTCACTTCTTAGATGAGATTCGGGCGTGGGATGAGATGCCACACGTATATGAACAAGCGGACATTTTGGTCCTGCCGGCAACGTATTCGAACGGGAACGGGACCATCATCGAAGCGAGAGCCTCAGGCATGGGGGTCGTCATCAGCGATCAGATCAACAACGTCTCTCATCATTCCGTAGACGGTAAAAATTGCTATATGTGTGGTGTCACGGTCGAATCGATTGAACGAGGGATTGAACAATACCTCGAACATCCGGAGCGTCTCATCGAACATGGCATGTTATCGCGGGAACTCGTCAAGTTCCACCGTAATGATGTCACAGCCAAAGGGTACTATGACACGTTGCGCGCGAAACAGATTATTTCGTAAAGGAGAAATGTCATGAACGTGGCCATTATGCAGCCTTACTTCTTCCCATATATCGGGTACTTCCAATTGATTCATGCGGTCGATACGTTCGTTGTGTATGACGACGTTCATTTCATCAAAAAAGGTTGGATTCATCGCAATCGGATTCTGATTGACGGAAGTCCTCATCCGATCACCTTACCCATTCAGAAGATGAGCCAGAATCGTTTGATTTGCGACCATGAGCGTTCGCAACCAGACGAAATCGTTGAACAACAGTTGAAGTTGTTGCGACACGCCTATTACAAAGCCCCTCAATTTGAACACGTCTTCCCGTTACTCGAACGCGTGATTCGTCATCCTGAGCGAAACGTCGGGAAGTATTTGGCATACAGCATCGAGGAAGTCGCTCGATACCTCGGTATCTCAACGACATTCATTCTCTCGTCAGAATTGAACGCTGGGGTTGGATTGAAGGGGCAAGCGAGAATCCTCAATATATGTGGGCACTTGAGGGCGACGCATTACGTGAATGCCATCAACGGCATGGACTTGTACGATACCGAGGTGTTCAAACAGGCGGGAATCGATTTATCGTTCATCGAGACCGAACCGATCATTTACCATCAAGGATCATGTCCGTTTCAAGCGAATCTGTCCATCATCGACGTGATGATGCATTGTCCCAAACAGGAAATCCAGCTCATTCTTGAACGTTACGCACTCGTCTCGAATCGCCAAGTGACCTAGGAGGTGCCTTATGCTACACATCGTCGATATCCAATCCGCAGCATTCCCGTCTTATCCAGTAGTAAACAAACCTGACAGCAAACCGACAGCTATTCCGGTTACGAAATCCATGCTCCCTTCCCTTGAAGAGTACACGGATGAGATTCGTGACTTGTGGGTATCGGGATGGTTGACGAACAACGGCACTAAACATCAGCAACTTGAACGGGAGTTGATCGAATATTTGGGGGTCGAACACTTATCCCTATTCACGAACGGGCACTTGGCGCTCGAGGCGGCGATTGAAGCTCTCGGATTGACAGGTGAGGTCATTACGACGCCTTTCACTTTTGCTTCGACAAGTCATGCACTGATTCGTAAAGGGCTAACACCCGTTTATGGAGACATCCGATCCGATGACTTTACGCTCGATGCTACCAAATTAGAACATTTAATTACACCCAAAACTTCGGCCATCCTTCCTGTTCATGTATACGGAAATGTATGTGACGTTGAGGCCATCGAGGCGATTGCCAAACGACACAACCTGAAAGTGATTTATGATGCGGCCCATACGTTCGGCGTCACAGTGAACGGACGAGGAATCGGAACGTTCGGTGACGTCTCAATGTTCAGTTTTCACGCCACGAAAGTGTTCCATACCATCGAAGGAGGAGCTCTGACGTACAATGACCCGGCACTGAAACATCGTTTCGACCAATTGAAAAACTTTGGCATCACCGGACCGGAAACGGTGGAAGTGACGGGGGGGAACGCCAAAATGAATGAATTTCAAGCAGCGATGGGTCTATGTAACCTGCGCCATATCGATGAGACGATTGCGCGGCGGAAGCAAGTACGTGAACTCTATGACACGCTGCTCAGCGGTCTCGATGGCATTCGCATCCTGAAACCACAACCGGGCGTTGAAACGAACCATTCCTACTATCCGATCATCATGACGTCAGAGGAAAATCGGCGGGATGAACTGCATGACGCCTTGGCGAAAGAAGGGATCTTCACCCGGAAATACTTCTATCCACTCGTAACGGATTATGCGTGGAATCATAATCGTTTCGCGAGCCGTCGCACACCCGTTGCCCGCACGATTGCCGAACGGGTACTGACACTTCCACTTTATCCAGACCTCACTACAGAAGACGTAACCCGGATTTGTACCACGATTCAAGAAAGGGTGATGAAGTGATGAAAGGAATCATATTAGCAGGTGGGAACGGAACGCGTCTCTATCCGATGACGAAGGCCGTCTCGAAACAACTGTTACCAATCTACGATAAGCCGTTGATTTATTACCCGATGTCCGTCCTGATGCTGGCGGGAATTCGGGAGATTCTACTCATTTCGACTCCACAAGATATCGGCGGATACGAGCGATTATTCGGGGACGGGCATCAACTCGGTATCGACATCTCGTATAAAGTACAGACCAAGCCGGTTGGGCTGGCAGATGCATTTATTTTAGGAGCTGACTTCATCGGGGACGACTCGGTCTGTCTCATCTTGGGCGACAACGTGTTTTATGGACCGGATTTAACGCGATTCTTGAAACATGCACAATCGAAAAAACAAGGAGCGACGGTCTTTGGCTATCCGGTAAAAGATCCACGAGCATTTGGTGTCGTTGAATTTGATTCACAAAATCGAGTGGTCTCGATTGAAGAGAAACCGGCCGAACCAAAATCGAATTATGCGGTCCCAGGTCTATATTTTTACGACAATCAAGTCGTTGAGTTCGCCAAACGTGTTGAGCCTTCTGCACGAGGAGAGCTCGAAATCACGTCAATCAATAATATGTATCTGGAACGCGGAGAGTTGAATGTCGTTTTGTTCGGCCGCGGGATGGCGTGGCTCGATACCGGCACACCAGAAGGCATGATTAAAGCGGCTGTGTTCGTTCAAACGGTTCAAGAACGTCAAGGCTATTACATTGCCTGTCTCGAGGAAATTGCATGGCGCCGCGGGTTCATTTCACGAGATGAGTTGAAAGATATTGGTTTGACGCTCAAGATGACGGATTATGGACAATATCTCTTATCACTCGTCGAGGAAGGGGAGAGAACGGATGCGAACGATTCTAGTGACTGGCGGAGCCGGGTTCATCGGTTCAAATTTCATAAAACACTTACGGGCAAAACATCCGACGTACCGCATTCTTAACGTCGATGTGCTCACCTATGCAGGGAACTTGGAGAATTTGCGCGAGTTCGAAGCCGATTCGCTCTATCATTTCGAAAAGGTTGATATCCGTGACCGTCAAGCAATTGAACGGTTGTTTCGAACATATGATGTGGATGAAGTCGTTCACTTTGCTGCAGAATCACATGTGGACCGGAGTATCACCGAGCCGGAGCTGTTTTTGACGACAAACATTCTAGGGACGCAAGTGTTGCTCGACACGGCGATGCGACATTGGAAACGTGAACCTGACAATAAATATAGTCGTGACTATAAACCATCCGTCTGTTTCGTCCATGTCTCGACCGACGAAGTGTACGGATCCCTCGGAGCGACCGGTTATTTCACAGAAGACTCACCTATCGCCCCGAATAGTCCATATTCCGCCTCGAAAGCAAGCTCTGATTTACTCGTTCGAGCCTATTACGAGACGTATGGATTGCCGGTCAAGACGACCCGATGCAGCAATAACTACGGGCCGTATCAATTCCCGGAAAAACTCATCCCGCTCATGATTCATAAATGTATGTCGAATCTGCCATTGCCAGTCTATGGAGACGGGCAACAGATTCGAGACTGGCTTCATGTAAGCGATCATTGTGAAGCCATCGATGTCGTTCGAGAACATGGGTACTTCGGCGAAGTGTACAATATCGGCGGTCATAATGAAAAGACGAACTTGGAGCTCGTGCAAATCATCATCAACGCGTTCGGTCAGTCAGAAGAATTGATTCAATTCGTCAAAGATCGTCCGGGGCATGATCGACGCTATGCCATCGATGCGACCAAGATGGCCGATGAATTAGGGTGGACCCCACGATATCAATTCGAAGAGGGAATCGCCGAAACGATTCAGTGGTACGTGGAGCATCCTGAATGGATTGAACGAATCGTATCTGGTGCGTATCGAACCTATTACGATTCGATGTATTCTTCGTTCCGATAGGAGGGGTTACCATGTACGAACGTTTGATGAAGCGTCCACAAGACGCAATTCTTGCGACGGTTTCTTTACTCGTTTTAAGTCCTGTTCTTCTGACGATCGCTGGTCTCATCAAGTGGAAAATCGGTGGGCCGGTGTTATTCAAGCAGAAACGTCCCGGCAAGGACGGCGTTATCTTCGAGATGGTGAAATTTCGGACGATGACCGACGCGCGGGATGAGCATGGTGAACTGTTGCCGGACGAGGTGCGCTTGACTCCATTCGGGCAGACGCTTCGATCGCTCAGTCTGGATGAGTTACCGAGCTTACTCAATATCGTCAAAGGCGACATTGCGATTGTCGGACCGCGTCCGTTGCTCGTCGAATATTTGCCCCGATACAACGAGGAGCAGCGCCGACGTCACGATGTACGTCCTGGACTGACGGGACTTGCCCAAGTGAACGGCCGCAACCGGCTGTCCTGGCAGGACCGATTCGCCCTCGACGTGCAATATGTCGACAACGTCACGTTCTTTAATGACTGGAAGATTATCTTGCAAACGGTCCTTAAAGTCGTGAAGAAGGATGGGATTTCGTCCGATACGGCGGTGACGATGGAGGCGTTTATGGGGAATGAGAAGGTAACAAACATCGTCAAATAGAGCGAGCAGGCCATGCGGTCCGCTCGTTTTTTTGTGTGTCATTTCTTTTGATGAACTTCACCAGAACGTCACTCGAGTCTGATAGTCAGACATGATATAACTAAAAATGTGAACAATTGAGCATATGGAGGTTTATATATGAAACGATTTTATCTACTATTCGTCGGACTCATCCTGATTCTTTCTGCCTGCAGCCAAAGTGAGGCCGTCGACTCGACGAAACAGCATACATACACGAAGTACGAGCTCCCGCTCGAGGACAAGGTCGCGCTCGGGGAAGGAGAGCACGAGATCGTGTTCGTCTTCGACTACAGTTGCCCGTGGTGCAAGAAGTGGATGGAAGAGGTACTACCGGAGATCGAGGAGCGCTGGATTGACACGGGCGAGGCGACGTTCAAAGGACAGCCGCTTGTCCTGTTGAACGAACAGTCACAACTGCTCGCGAACGTGGATTATAATGTGGAACGGCTCATCCCGGACCGTTACTATGAAGTGCAGCGCGCCATCGGACACGACTCGGGGTCGGACGGCTTCGGGACGGAAGCCCATGTCCAAAAAATCGCCTCTGAGTTCAACCTGAATGTGGACGAACTGCTTGAGAACCACGTCGATATCGGCATCCAGAACTCACGGCTGTTCACGCGCGACTTCGGTGTGGCCTATGTGCCGACGGTGTACGTCGACGGCATCCAGCTCGTCGATGCGTTCAGTTTAGAAGAGATGGAGAAAATCATGGACGGCACTATTCAAGCAGGCGACGAAGTCGAACTCCCGGAAGACTAAAATAACCCCTCCGTCGCAGTGACGAGGGGTTATCTCATAGACGCTCGAAATACGGTTTGACGAATAACTCGAACAGTTCGGCGTCGAGCAGGTAACGGTTCGTGAAGAACGGGGCGTTGTCGGGTGTAATCGGGTTCGGGCTCAAGATGAACGCCTGCTCGAAACCGAGCTCCTGCACCGTCGCCGTGACAGCGTCGTTCGTGTTGCCGAACGGGTAAGCAATCGTCGTGACACGTGTGCCGAGGTGCTTCTCGATGGCGGCGATACTGGTCTCCAAATCTTGCCGGAGTTCGTCTTGCATGTCTTCCGGCAAGAACACGGCGCCTCCGTCTTTGACGTAGTGCATGTCGTGCGTATGCGTCCCGAAGTCGGCGAGTCCGCTCGCCTGCATGTCCTTCAATTCGCTCCATGGGGCGAGGTCCAAGTTTTGGAACGCCTCGCCGACGTGACCGGTGATGATGAACAGCGTGAACGGGATTTGCTTGGCTTTTAAAATTGGGAACGCGTTCTCGTAGACGGTATGGTCGACGTCATCGAACGAGATCCATACACATTTGTCTGGAATCGGCTCCCCGGCGCGATAGGCGAGCAGGTCGGCCTGTGTCGCGAAGTGAACGCCCTCCTCTTGGAGCCACGTCATCTGTTGCTCGAATTCGTCGGCATACACATTGTAGCGGACCAGTTCGGACGAGTCGGTCACGTTCTCGACAAATTTGTTCCAAATATTCGGCCGCTTGACGCGGTGATAGTTGAGGCCGATACAGACGTTCTCGGTCGGGAGGAGCGCCGCATCAGGGACGTCCTCATGCGACGTCGAGGACACGTCGTATACCTTCCAGGCGATGCCACCAATAATCATCAGAACGACAAACCATTTCACGTAGCGCATCATTTCAACTCTTTCACTGGGTTTTCTGTAAACACGATAACCTTATCGGATTGAAGCCGGGCGATATCTTCCGGTTCCATCAAGTCGAGTTTGAGCCAATCGTCGAGCGTCGTGTCTGTCGGCATCTGCCGGCGGTTGAGTGGGCCGTACTTCCGCCTGTTGTACGTCCGCCAAAGGAAGAGCAAGAGGGCGGCAACGAACGACGAGACGAGCCCGAAGTAGAGCAGCTCGCGGATGTCGGCGTTCGTGACGTTCAAGGCGGTCTTGAGGATGGCGATATAACGGTCGTTCACGTCGATGACGGCGCTAAGGAAGAACCACGTGACGATGAACGTATACAACCAGAACACGACCGTGAGCAACAGCTCGATCCCTTTGCGGAACACGTTCTGTTTCGTTTTAACGAGAATCTCTTGCTCGTAATCATATAAATCACTTACAGGCTGCTTCTCCGTGTCCCCCGGTCTGGTGAACTCCATGTCGCATAGCCTCCTTTCACACGGGCTCTAATCGCTTTTGGCGTCGCCGCGATGACGACGAACGTGTTGAGCATCCAGTAGATGACCGGATACCAAGCGGCCCAGACGTAATATTTGAATACTTTATCATAACGGGCGTCGTTCCAGAGCGAGATGATCAGCTGGACGTGGCTGACGAGGACGAGCGCGAACGAGTTGTACGTGAACCAAATCAACATATCCTGCCACGTGTCGGCTGTCGCGAACAGATACACGGTGACGATGAGCCACGCGTATGCCCAAAGGACGCTGATGACTTGTTCGATATAGACGGGCCAAATCCGGCGCTGGCGCCAGTCCTTGAAGATATCGAAGTGACGCAAGACGACCTCTTGTCCGCCTTGTGACCAGCGCACACGTTGTTTCCAAATGCCTGAGATGGACTCCGGAACGAGCATCCAGCAGAGGGCGCGCGGCTCATAGCGGATGTCCCAGAAGTTCTTCTGGAGCTTCCATGAGACGGCGATATCCTCGGTGATCATGTCGCGGTCCCAAAGACCGACCGATAGTAACGCTTTCTTGCGGAACATGACGATGACGCCGGAGACGGTCATAATTTTACCCATGACGCGCTGCGTCCGTTTGATCGACCCGATAATCGACGAGTACTCGACGAGTTGCATCCGGCTGAGGAGCGTGTCGCGGTTGCGGATGCGAGGATTGCCGGTGACGGCACCGACGCGCTCACCGCGGTTCAAGAAGTGACGGACGAGATAGTACGGTGCCTCTTCACTGAGGAAGGCGTCCGAGTCGACGCAAAGCAAGTACTCCGAACGGGCGGCGTGGGCGGCCATATGTAGCGCGTTCGCCTTGCCTCGGTTCTCATGACAGTCGATGACACGCAAGCGCTCGTACTCGTCGGCGAGTCCAACGAGAATGTCGCCGGTCTTGTCACGGCTGCCATCGTTGACGGCGATAATCTCAAAGTTCGGATAGGTGAGACGGTCCAAATACTCAATCGTCTCGGCAATCGTCTCTTCTTCGTTATAACAAGGAATCAAGATACTGATGAGCGGCCATTCCCGCTCCTTCAAATCGAGGTCCTCCTCTTTTTCCCGTGTCAAGCTGAATAAGAGAGCGCCAGCAATCCAAAACAGCGCCATGAAGAACGGATACCAAAACACAAATTGGGCCAGTGGTTCGATCCAAGGTGCGATGTCGAGCCCGTAAAAATTCATAAGTAGTCTCCCCTTATTTTCAAAAAACCATGTACTGACAGTATGATAGCATCAAAAAAATGTTTTCCCATATTTATCAAAAAACTTGTACAGAAATTGAAAAAGACATTCGACGCGTGTCAAATGTCTTGGTGCTTGTTCAGTTTCGTCCGTCTGTCTTTGCGCCATTTCCAAACGAACAAACCGATTAGCGCGAGGACAGGGGCCGCAACCCAAGGGCGGGCTTCGATGATGGAGACGAGCTCGAAAATCGAGAGCCATCCGCTGATCATGATGAGAATCAGCAGGAAAGTCTTGAGTCCACCTCGAATAGGAAACCAGTAGAACACGAAGAGCGTAATCAAAAAGAAAGCGAGCAATCCCATGCGGTTATTCCTTTCTAGCCTCATTTTGACTCATTATAGCAGAGAATATTCAGAGAGTGTTAGAGCCTTCCCTTGCTCGCCGCTTTTCGGTACTGTTAATAGAAGACTATTGAAGGAGGAACTATCGTGAAATTTGGAATCATCGGCCTTGGCTATGTCGGGCTGGCCACCTTATGCGGGCTAGCAAAAGCGGGGCATGAAGTCATCGGTGTCGAGAAAGATCAACCGAGACTGCTCCGCCTCATGAACGGGGACGTCCCGTTCCACGAACCAGGCATGGCAGACGTGTTACGCGACCATCACGGATCAATCACGTTCACGGACTCGATTGCCGATACGGAAACGGCCGACTATCTCGTCCTCGCCGTCGGGACGCCAAGCAAACAAGACGGAAGTTGTGACTTAACGTTCGTCGACGCGGCCTTGTCCGAGGTCAACTCGAAACATAAAATCATCATCCGCAGCACGGTGCTGCCGGGGACGACTGACATGCTGTCGGTCATGTATCCGGCCCACACGTTCGCTGTCGTACCAGAGTTTCTCCAAGAGGGGCGCGCCCTCGCCGACGTGTTGAAACCACACCGCGTCGTCATCGGCAGTGACAACCTCGAGATGTGTGAGGAACTGGCAGGCATCTACGGACGCCTCGGTGTCCCGATCGTCTGTACGTCGCCGATTGACGCCGAGTTCATCAAGTACGCCTCGAACGCGTTCCTCGCCACGAAGATCAGTTTCATCAACGATTTGGCGCGTCTCGCCGACAAGGCAGGGGCGGACATCACAACAATCGCCGACGGGATGGGGCTCGACCCGCGCATCGGACGTTCGTTCTTGAACGCCGGTCTCGGCTACGGGGGATCGTGCTTCCCGAAAGACATGCACGCGCTCTTGAACGTCGCGAGCGAGAATGAGCTCGACTTGCCGGTCATCAGAGCCGCCATGCACGCGAACGACGCCCAGATGGCGTACGTCGCCTCGAAAGTCGAACCGACGAGCGACCTCAAAGTCGCCTTCCTCGGCCTCGCCTTCAAACCGGGGACGGACGACATGCGCGACGCGCCTTCGCTCACACTCGCTCAACTGTTGACGGTGCGTGGAGTCGACGTGATCGGTTACGACCCGCTCGCCAAGTGGGACTTCCCGCAAGCCGAGACAGTCGAAGCGGCGCTCGAAGGAGCGGACGTCGCCATCCTCGTCACGGAATGGGACGAGCTCGTCGCGTTGCCGCCGGAAGCGTTCGACGGGATGCGGACGAAGCGGTTGATCGATGCGCGCAACGCGTGGAAGTATGCACGCGACCCGGGTACCGTCCAGTACGAAGGGGTCGGTCGGATGCAAAACAAGGAGAATACACCGTCATCGATGTGACGAAAGGCGAGACCCCACGGGGCCTCGCCTTTTTTCACGCCTTCATCTGTTCTTTCGTCGGTCCCATGACGCCCGGGACCGTGAGTCCCGCCTGACGGAGGAGCACCGTCATCTGGCCGCGGTGGTGCGTCTGATGGTCGATCATCATGCGCAAGACGGCGCCACGCGGTTGTTTCGCGCCGTGGACGTCGACTTCTTCTAACAAGTAGTCGTCCGAGAACTGTTCGGCCGCCTGTGCAATCTCATCGGCGTAGCGCGCGTATTGGTCGGCGATTGCTGAAGCGTCAGCCGGTTGCGTCAAGCTTTTCAGTGCGGACAAGCGGAAGCCGAGCAAGTTCGTGAAATAGCCGAGCGCGGTCGTCATGTGCCAACCGATCCAGCCGAGCGAATTGTGGCCAGGCACAATCTCCTGTCCGAGCGCTTCGTCGGTGACGGCGCGGAGCACGTCGAGCGTGCCGGTCGATGATTTGGTCCAATCTTGTAAAAAATCTGCTTTCGTGCGATACATCGAATTCCTCCTTGAACGTTCTAACCTGAGTATACGACGCAGATTCACGATTTTGAAACGTTCGGTCTCGTTTTCACGTAGACTATAGAAGAAAGGGGGACACCACTATGTGGGGACTCGTGATTGCAGCATTCATTTTGTTCGTGCTCGGCTTTGCCGTCCATCGGTTAGGCTGGCACTTCCTCATCTCTGGCTATAACACGATGAAGCGCGAGGATAAGGAACGCGTCAACGTCAAGGCAGTGGCGCGGTTGCTCGGCTTCATGTGTTACGGCATCGCAACGATTTTTCTCGTCATCGTCGCCATCGATGCGTCTCATCTCGACATTCCGCTCGAGCCGTTCTTTCTGCTCATCGTCGTGCTCGTTGTCGTCACGCTTTGGCGCGCCCAAAAGTATGACGGGAATATCTTTGATGAACATGGGAAACTTCGGCCTGGGGGCAAGAAGAAACTCATCCCGCTCGTTCTCTTCCTGACGCTCATCTTGGGCTTTGTCGGTGGTCTTCTGTTCTGGTTCAGTCAGCCGACCGAGGTGACGCTCACCGACTCGGCACTCGTCATCGAGGGCAGCTACGGCGAGACGGTGCCGTATGATGAAATCGAGACCGTGACATTGACGTATCGGCCGAGCCTCGACCGCCGAACGAACGGTGCCGCCGTCGGTTCACGATTGACCGGCCACTTCCGGACGACGGATGGGGAGGACGTGCTCGTCTACCTCGACCAAGACATTGAGGCCGCTGTACGCATCGACTGGAGCGGCAAACCGATTTATGTGAACGTGGAGTCGAACGAGGCGACGGAAGCGTTATATGAGGAGGTACGACTGAAATGACACAACCTTGGTATACACGGCATATGCCGTTCTTCTTCTTGACGTTCTTGTTCGCGCCGTTGACGCTGCTTTTGCTCGTTTGGCGCTGGGAACGATTTGAAGGTCATGAGCGGGGCGTCAAGCTGTTCTTCGCCATCGGGATGACGGCGTTCATCGTGTTCGGGCTGTTGCCGCGCGGGTCGTTACCGGTCATCTTGCCGGTCATCGGACTGTTGATCGCGTTGAAGCTCGTCCTCAATCTTATCAAACAAAAGACCGGCTGACATGTGTCAACCGGTCGAATGGGGGCGCTCGCTCAGGCGAAATGCCCTCTTTTGTCGTTCACCCACGTCTCAAAAGCTGTCGCGTCGAGGGCCGGGGCGTAATAATAGCCTTGCCCGAGTTCGACCCCTTCCGCGATAATCCGCTCGAGGTCCTGTTTCGTCTCGATGCCCTCGGCGAGCGAGGTCAATTTCTGTTCACTCGCGAAGCGGGAGACGGCGCGGAGGAATGATGTGCTGTCCTTCGCTTTGCCGCTGACGTACATGCGGTCGATTTTCACTTCTTGAATCGGCAAGTGCCAAATCGCTTCGAACGAGGCGTAGCCGGTGCCGAAGTCGTCAATCGAGAGGCAATAGCCGAGATCGGCGATGTCTTCGAGCCGCTCGAGCTCGTTCGTGTGCGACATGATGTCCGCCGACTCGGTCAGTTCGATTTTCAACCGGTCGGGCAGCCATGGATACGTCGCGATCAAGTCGCGCAGCTTGGTGACGATGGACGGGTCGACCGAATGGGCCGACAAGTTATACGACAACGAGATATCGGCGAACGGCGTGTCGCGCCAGGCGACGAGCTGTTCGACGACCAAATCGAGAATCGAGTGCGACAGCCAGAGAATCTGGTCCGAGCGTTCGGCGATGCGGATGAACTCGTTCGGTGGCACGTTGCCGATGTCCGGGTGTTGCCAGCGGGCGAGCGCCTCGGCCCCGACGACCCGGCCCGTCTTCAACTCGACTTGCGGCTGATAGGCGACGGTGATATGTCCTTGCTCGATCGCCTCTGGGAGCGCCTGTTCAATCAAGGCGGCCCATTGGAGCTGGGCGAGGATGCTCGAGTCGTACCAGACGAACGGGTTCCGCGTCTCTTTGGCGTGTTGCAACGCCTTCGTCGCCTCGAACAGACAATCGTTAAAGCTCGGCGTCGTATGCGTCGCCCCGATTTGAAGGTGGACGGTCTGGCGTTTCTGGTTAATCAATAGCTCGGTCGGGAACAGCTCCAACAATTCGGTCTCGTCGACGTTGCGAAGCCCTTTCACATACAGCATGAGCGTGTCGTCCCGGTAACGGCCGAACAAGTGGTGCGCGTACTTCTCGAGCCGGTCCTCGACGTGACGGGCGAACTCGGTCATGAGCAGGTCGGCGTACGTCGGATCGTACCAGTCAACGAGGTGATGGAAGTCGTTCAATTTAATCAAGAGGAACGTCCCATCGATATCCTGTTTCTCCCACGCCCGCAGGAAGCCGTACTCGTTATATAGCTCGGTGGCGAGGTCGAACCGGACGAGCCGGTCGACCTTACGCTCGCGTTCGACGCGCTCGGTCTCATCTTCGAGGATGAGGTAATACGTGAGCGTCTCGCCGCGCTTGAGTGGGATGATTTTGACGTTCAAGAAACGGACGTGTTCACCTTTCAAATGCAGGATGAACTGAGCGCTCGTACCATTCTCCGTCACCCCGGCGAGCGCCTCGCGCAACAGGCGGCGGCCCGTGTCGGTGAACAGCTGGTTGATCTCATACAGGTTCCGTTCGCCAAAAAATTGGCGGAACACATCGTTTCGTTCGATGAAGTTGTATGTGTCGTCGATCAAGGCGATGGCGAGCCCTGTCTCGGAGAACAAGGACGACCAGCGCTCGTGATAGCGGAGCAAGTCGTTCGATTTTGTCTCGAGCGTGTGTACCGTCGAATGGACACTGGAGGCAATCTCGCGGAGCTCGTCCTCGATGCCACGGAAGTCGTGGCTCGGAGGGAACGAATCCTCGACCGGTTCCGTGCTCGGGTCGATGGCGAGGGCGCGTGCCTTCAAATGGCTCAAGTCGTGGGCGTACATCTTGCGTGTCGAGCATAGGGCGAACAAGAGCGCGCCTGATAAGAGGAGCGTGATGAGCAGGACGGCGATGGCGAGTGTGCCGTAACGGTCACGCTCGGTCATGAGCGTGTCGTCAGCCGCCGAGCGTACCGCTTGCAGCGCGGCGTGCGAATCCTCATAGAAGCTCGTTCCGTTGACGTAACGGGCCTCGAGCGTCGAATTGGCGGCCGTCACCCGACCGAGGGCGAGCGCGCTCTCAATCAAGTCGTCGACCGATTTCGTCCCGAGAGACGGGTCGGTCGCGACGATGTCCTCAATCAGACGTGCCTCGTTCGCAATCGTCGAGACCTCGAACTCGAGCTGGTCTTGATCCGGTGTCTCGGCGAGCAGGTTCGTGACACCTTCGACGAACGCCATCTGCATGCGCATGATGGCATCGGTCAATTCATAGGCCGTGTTCTCTTGGGCGGTCCGTTCGAGCCCTTGATAGAGCCAGCGCCGGTTGATCGACTCGATGACGTCGAACGGCACGGCTTGGAAGCGGCTCGATCCGTCCTCGTTCAATGTGTCTTCAAGTTCTTCCGAGAAGCGTAGCAACGCCTCCCGTTCGCGCTCGTCGACCCCGGTCTCGAAGTCGTCGAGCAGTTGCGCGTTATATTGGAGCGCCCGTTCGCGGTATGGGGCCGACAGCAGCGCCGTCGGTTGCTCGGAGTTCGTCTCGTAGAGTTTGGCCGCGTGGTGCAAGACGAGATACGACTCGACGCCGGCCAAGTCGGAGGCGTGGTTCAAGTCGCGCACCGTCTCGTCGACGGCGACGTGCTTTTCTTTCCAGTAATAGCTCAGGCCGAGCCCGAACAACAATACGCCGATGAGACAAGCGACGGCGAGGGCCATCGTGTAAATCCGGTACGGAATTTTAGCGAATCGATTGCTTCCCATCGGACACCTCCTTCTTTCTCTTCCCATTCTATCTTTCGTGTTCGAGTCTTTCGAGGGAAATCCTGCCCCACGAAAAAAAACCCGACAAAGGTCGGGTCAATGAATGCGCCAAAGGTCACGGTCGTTTGTAGCCGATGACGCGTGACTTCCAGTATGGCTCTTTACTGATCGTGTTATAGCCGAGGCCGTACGTCCCGGCGTGGATGAACGTGTCTGAATTGATCATGATGCCCATGTGTGACGGGCCGGCCGTATACGTGTTCTCAAAGAAGACGAGGTCGCCCGCTTGCGGGACGAACGTCTTGCTGAGCTGTGTTCCGAAATAAGACCCGGCCCAGTATGTGGCGACGTTCGTTCGTGGGACGCTGTAGCCTGCCTGGTTGAAGGCGTAATGGATGAGTCCAGAGCAGTCGAATCCGCCGTTGGCCGGGTTCGATGACGCCCAGATGTACGGGGTGCCGACATACTTCTTGGCGACCGCGATGGCAGCGAGGCCGGCACCTTGTGACGGAGTCGGAGTCGGGTTTACCGTAGACCCTTTCGGCACCGCTTTGACGTAAGACGCCGCGACGAAACCGGTCGTATTCCCGATATAGATTTGATGCCATCCGTTCGACGTCTGGACGATGCGGAGCGTCTGCCCGGCCGTGACACGGCCGATGATGGCCGAGCTCGTCGAGGCCGACGTGCGGACGTTCAACGATGGCGTATTCACGACGTAGTCGAACGAGGCGTTGCCGGCACCGCCGTCTCCGGCGTTCGGTGTGACCGGCGCGCTCGGTGCCGTCGTCGTCTGTTTCAAGTAACCGGTGCTGACGTAACCGCTCTTGCCGTTATACGTGATGTATACCCACGTGCCGCTCTGCTTCGTCGCTTTGACAGTTGTGCCGTTCGGGATGCTCGTGACGAGGGCGTAGCCGATCCCCGGACCTCGACGAACGTTCAAGTTGGCCGTCGTGACGTACGACTGGTTGATGCTCTGTTCTTTTGGCGCACTCGGTACTGCCGGCGTCGTCGGTTGACTTGGAGCCGGTGTGGGTGTCGAGGCCGCTTTCTGTAAATATGTATTGGCAACAAAGCCGGTTCTCGAGCCGAACTTGACGTGGGACCAGTTGCCCTCGACTTTTAATACGGTGACCGTTTGACCTTTCGGAATTGTGACGAGAACACTTGAATTCGTCGATTTCGAGGCCCGAAGGTTCAAATTGGCGGTCGTTTTCGATAACGTTGCCGATACGGTAGGCGGCGTCGACGTGTTCGGTGCGACCGGGGTAGCGGTTGTCGTCAAGTAGTCGTTATGCACCCAACCAGTCTTGCCGTTATACGTGACTTTTGACCAGGCGCCACTCGTTTGAATCACGTTAAGCGTTTTGCCTTTCGGGATTGTCGCGAGTACTTTATGTGATGTGCCGGCAGCGAAGCGCAAATTCAAGTTAGCTGACGTGACGTGAGAGCGGTTCGATGTCGTCGCTGGTTTGAGCGCGCTTGGGGCGTTCCCGTTCAATTTAAGCGTCTGCCCGATGGCGAGACGGTCTGAATTCAAGTTGTTGAAAGCTTTTAAATTAGCGAGTGACACGTTGTGCTGTTGGCTGATCGACCAAAGCGTGTCACCGGCACGGACGACGTGTGAGCTGGCTGCGGCGGCTTCGTCGGCCTGGGCGACGATCGTTACGGCGGCGATGGCTGCGAATGAGTACATGAGGCCGGACTTAGGGGACATTGGGTCACTTCCTTCTCTATGAGTGCTTTTGACAATTATCGACAGGTGAAGCAATACATGTTTATTGTAGGGTTTACAGAAACGGCAAGCAATGGTGGAAATGGCTCAATCCTTGGATTCCGTTAAAAATGAGGTCAATATTTTTCGTCACGGACGGATCAACTGTACTAAAGAAACAGGGGAATCGAAAATTGACTTTCTGTTGAATTTTGGAAACCTATACATATATCTTTTCATGCTATCATGAATGCAAAACGTATGAACGAGAGTAGGGGACTTATGAACGAGGGGAACTTTTCAACACAATCATATCGCAAACATCAAGAGAAACTGTTCGAACTCGTCCGCATGCCTGAGGTGACGGAGGCGGCGGTGCGACAAGCGCTCTCCTACATGTGTGAGGTCGTTTCGGATATGCTCGACGTCGACACGGTCTCGATTTGGCATTTTGACGAATCGTACGCCTCGATTTCCTGCCAAGTCGCCTATTCGAAAGAGAACGGGCCGAGCGAACCGGTGTTGACGGTCATGCGTGGGGACGCACCTGTCTATTTCGACGCGTTGCGGACGAACCGGGTGCTCCCGTTCGAGGACGTGCGGACGCACGAGTGGGTGAAGGATCTGTATCAACAGTACTTCGTGGAAGGGCAACGGATTTATTCGATGCTCGACGCCCCGATTTATGCGAACAATCAGGCGAAAGGGGTCATCTGTTGCGAGACGTTCGCACCGCGGCAATGGACGTTCATCGAGGAGCTGATCGTCAGCACGCTGTCCGACTTTATCGCCATCCTCTATCTCCGGCTCGACCGCCGCGAGATTGATGAACACATCGCGAAGCTCGCCTATACGGATGAACAGACCGGGCTCATGAACTTGAACGGGTTCGTCGAGCGGGTGGACGCGCTCCGCGAAGAGGCACCGCACCAGCTCGGCTCATTGATTTATCTCCGGGCGGACGAATTCCGTTCCGTCGAGACGGCAATCGGCATCCAGCGCGCGGACGACATCGTCATCGAACTAGCGGAACGTCTCCAACAAGTCGTCGATGCGTCGCTCTTGGCGCGCGTCTCTCAATCTGGCTTTCTACTGTGGACGCCTTACGGCGACCGCATCAAAGTGAAGACGCTCGCCGATTTGATTTGTGAGACGGTGACAAGCGAGCCGTTCGCGGTCGGGGAACTCGACGTCGTCTTGACGATGAGCGCCTTCATCTCGATCGAGGACAAGTCACGCTCGACGCTCGAGATGATGGACACGACCCGAATCACGGCCAATGATCGCCACGTGCAGCGCGGGGGGATCGCCTTCTACGAGGAAGAGATGGGCGAGAAGGCGACGGCCCGACTGACGCTCGAGATGAATTTGCGGAAAGGGCTCGCTTTGAACGAGTTCACGCTCTATTACCAACCGAAGATTGAAGCGTCGACTGGCAAGTTAAAAGGATTTGAAGGGCTGATGCGCTGGATTCATCCGAAACAAGGATTGATTCCACCGCTCGACTTCATCCCGCTCGCCGAATCGACCGGCGTCATCATCGCGCTCGAAGAGTGGGCGCTCGAGGCGGCATGTCGCCAATTGAAGACGTGGCACGACGCGGGCCGGATGTATCAGCTCGCCTTAAACTTGTCGGCCCGTCATTTCCTGTCGGACGGGGTCGTCGAAAAGTTGGCCCACATCGTCAAGGAGATGGGCGTCTGCCCGAACTATTTGACGTTCGAGATCACCGAGAGCGTCGGGATGGAGAATCAGCAGCACGTCATCGAGCGGTTCGTCGCATTCCGGGAACAAGGCTTCTCGATCTCGATTGACGACTTCGGGACCGGCTTCTCGGCGTTCGTCTATTTGAAGCATTATCCGATTCATGAGATTAAAATCGACCGGCAGTTCATCCAAGTGACGGACAACGATCCGACCGGCAACGTCATCGTCCAGTCGATTATTGAGCTCGCCCGCGGGCTCGGTTTGAAGACGGTGTGCGAGGGGATTGAGACGACGGACCAGCGCGACACGCTCCGCTCGCTCGGCTGTGACGAGATGCAAGGCTACTTGTTCTCGCGTCCGCTCCCGATTGATGAGCTCGAGACGTGGATTGATGACTATGACACGACGAAAAAGGATTCGCTCCGCTGAGCGAATCCTTTTGTTATGCCGGTAACTCGATGCGAATCGTCGTCCCGGACCCACGCTCGCTCGTCACGGAAACGGTGCCGCCGTGCGCTTTGATGATGTCCCGGGAAATGGCCATGCCGAGGCCGCTGCCGAGCGCGTCGGTCGTGTTCGTGCCCCGATAGTAGCGCTCGAAGATATACGGCAGTTCGCTCGCATCGATGCCGATGCCATCGTCTTAAATCGTGATTACATCCTGCGCGACGGTCACGTGGACGGTGACCGTCTCATCGTTATGGAGCAGGGCGTTATACAAAAAGTTGAGCAGTGCCCGTTTCATAAAATGCTGGTCGATGGCGCGCGGCTCGGCGTCCGTGTTCGCGACGATCGACACACCGACGGACGGAGGCATCTTCGTCGACGGAGAGAATATCGCCAAGCTCGAAGAAGAGGCGCTTTCGGACTTCCGACGCGACCATCTCGGTTTTATTTTCCAAGACTATAACCTGCTCGATTCGCTCACGGTCCGCGAGAACATCCTGCTCCCGCTCGCCGTCACGAAGACGCCAATCGATGAGACACGATCACGCGTCGATGCGCTCGCACATCGGTTCGGGATTACGGCGATCCTCGACCAATACCCGTACCAAATCTCGGGTGGTCAGAAGCAGCGGACGGCGGTGTGTCGCGCGCTCATCTCCAATCCGAAGCTCATCTTTGCCGACGAGCCGACGGGGGCGCTCGACTCGAAGTCGGCGACAGATCTGCTCCAGACGCTCGCCGGGTTGAACGAGGCCGAGACGACGATCATGATGGTGACGCATGATGCCTACGCCGCGAGTTTTTGCCGTCGGGTGCTCTACATTCAGGACGGACGGTTGTCGAAAGAACTGATTCGCGGCACGACATCGCGCGACGCCTTCTATCAGACGATCCTCGACGAGCTAAAAGGCGGTGCGTCCGATGACGCTATTTGATCTCGCGAAGAAGAACGTCGCCCGCAACTTGTCGCGCTATGCGCTCTACGTCGGGACGACCATCTTCTCAATCATCATCTATTTCACGTTCGCGACGCTCAAACATAGCGATGAGATTAGCGGCATGGCCGAGACGTCAGGACAGATTCGAAGTTTAATGAGCGCCTACTCGAACGCCTTCTTTTTGAAAGGGCGTAAACGAGAGGTCGGGCTCTATTCGCTCCTCGGGGTACGCAAGAAACAAATCGGGACACTTTTGTTGTTCGAGAACCTCGTCATCGGCGCGGTGTCGCTCATCGTCGGAATCGGGCTCGGTTTGCTCGGTTCGAATGCGCTGTTACAGCTATTGCTCCGCTTGATGAACAGCGACTTGTCAATCGGCTTCACGGTCGCGACATCGGCCCTCATCGAGACGACGCTCGTGTTCGTGGCCATCTTCTTGTTCACGTCGTTTCAAGGTTATCGGGTCATCTATCGCTTCAAGCTGATTGAACTGTTCCATGCTGACAAGAAAGGTGAGGACGTCCCGGAAGCGAGCCCATTCATGGCACTCCTTGGAGTGTTCGTCCTCGGTGCGGCCTATTGGCTCGCCTTGCAAGACTTAGCGACGTCACCGCTCTGGGGATATCTCACGGCGGCGATGCCGCTCCTTATCATCGGGCTCACGATTGTCGGATCGGGTCTGTTGTTCCATAGTGTCCTCATCTTCATTCTCGGCCGCTTGAAAGCGAATGAGCGCTGGTCATGGCGCCGGCTCAACTTGTTGACGACGTCACAGTTGTTATACCGAATCCGTGGTAACGCCAAGACGCTCACGCTCATCAGCATCATCAGTGCGACGGCAATCACGGCCGGCGGCGCCATCTTCAGCGTCTATTATTACGCCGAGCAACAAGTCACATCGTACGCACCGTACACGTTCGCCTGGCAAGGTGAGGCGCGTGATATCGATGCCGATGTGCTTCGTCAGACGACCGTTCTCGAGAAGACGGTTCGGGTCGCTGGGGAGATGGGGGAACGCGAATATGGCGTCATCGATGAGTCGACGTTCCGAGCCGTCGCGACCGATCTGGGCTGGGATACACCACCGGCACTGACACAAAATCAGGTCTATTTGATTGATCCGTTCTATGACGAGCGATTCTCAGAAAATGTGACCGAGGTCGGGCTCGATGGTGTGACACATGAAGTCGCTTCTCGCTACGACGAGACACCGCTCAACGTCATGACGTTCGGCGGCTTGCTTCTCGTGACACCGGATGACGTGTTCACGGCACTGTCGGAACCGGCAACGACGTATCAAGCCGTCTCCGTCGCCGATTATAAAGAACAAACCGCCTTGTCGGAGTCGTTGTCGAACGAAACGAATTTCTCGAGCGCGACGGCCTTATATAGCGAAGCGATGGCCGTGCACGGCGCACTGTTGTTCGTCGGCAGCTTCCTCGGACTCGTCTTCCTCGTCGCCACCGGCAGTATCATCTACTTCAAGACGATGACCGAAGCGGAAGAGGACCGGGCCAAATACGCGGTACTCCGAAAAGTCGGCATCTCGAAACGTGACGTGAAACGAACGATTCGCCAACAGATCGCTGTCGTGTTCCTAGCGCCATTCTCGCTCGGCATCGTGCACGCCTCGGTCGCGCTCGTCGCATTCTCGAGGTTGCTCGGAATGAATTTCACGGTGCCGGTGCTCGTCTGGATGGCTTTGTACAGCGCGATTTATGCGCTCTACTACGTGCTGACCGTACGTCGGTTCACGAAACAAATTTTATGAAGGAGAGAGAATGATGAAAAAAGGAATCATTGCGAGCATCGCGCTCGTCATTGTTGTCATCGGTCTCATCAATATCGATTGGCAACGGATTGGGAAGGATCATGTCTACGTGCAGGTCGGGGAGGTCACGGAAGTGGAAGAGACGACGCTCGATTCGGGTGACGTCGTCCGCCGCTACGTCTACTCGACCGAGGGGCTGACGAAGGACGGCGATCCGCAAACGGTCACGTTCACGGCGGCGAAAGAGCTTCGGAGCGGGGCGTACTTGAAACTGTACGTCAAAAATAAGGATGAGGTCACGTCATACGACGAAGTGTCGGTCGCGGACGTCCCCGAGGCGGCACGGGAGAATTTATGAAAATAAAGCACGATGTATCACACATGTGTGGGAATGATGTATCGTGCTTTTTCGCATATGTCACGAAGTAAGGCGCTCCATCGAAATCGACTTGCTCAGGGAAACAAGCGTATAATGAAATCACGAACACTTGAGAGAAAGGAAGCGGGTTATATGTTTGAGCAACTGACGATGAAAAAAGAGCAACTGGATCAAAACCGACCGCTGCCGACGTATACGCTTCAAAGTTTGAGAGCAAAACTCTTTTTAGAATGGACATACAACTCGAATGCCATTGAAGGAAATACGTTGACAATCAACGAGACCAAAGTGGTGCTGGAAGGTATAACGGTTGGCGGGAAGACGATGCGAGAACATCTAGAAGTGATTAACCATCAAGATGCTATTTCCTACGTCGAAGAGATTGTCCGACGTGAAGAGCCGCTGACGGAGTGGCAAATTAAAAATTTGCACCGTCTCGTCTTGAAAGGCATTGACGATTCGTATGCAGGCGTCTATCGGGATCAGCAAGTGTTTATTGCGGGGGCGGTCCATACACCGCCGCCCCCGTATCTCATTAAAGATCAAATGGGGCAGCTGATGCGGTGGTATGAAACTGAGACGGATACGATGCATCCAGTTGAACGGGGTTCTTTATTGCATGCTAAGTTTGTGGGAATTCACCCGTTCATTGATGGAAATGGTCGTACATCTCGGTTGTTGCTCAATTTAGAGTTGATGAAGTCCGGTTATCCGCCGATTGTCATCAAAGTCGAAAATCGCCTGAGTTATTACAATGCGTTAGATCGAGCGCATACGACAGGAATGTACGACGACTTTATCGCCCTTGTCGCGACCGAGGTCGAAACATCACTGGATTTATACTTGAGCGCGATTGCCCCTCATCCATCCAAAAACAGCCCTTCCTGACGATTCAGGAAGGGCTGTCTCATGTCCGCTTATCCAAGCGGGAGTTCGGTTTTCAATTCCAGTTGGAGTATGTACGCCAATTCTTTATGGGCTAGCTCGGAGAAGTTCGTCTTTTTGACGTGTGTCCGGGGCCGTAGTCCGCATTCCAATGCGATGTCGACGATTGTCCGAATCTGATTTTCCGTATAGAAGCGCTTGCGTCCCATCGTGAACGGGGTCGGTGGCAAGACGCCGTCGGTTTCCCATTTGATCAGCTGTTGCTGGCTACGGGGAATCCCGGCGACATGAAACGCACGGCTCAGTTCTTTGAGTGGATAGACGGTCAATGGGCGTTCGTTGTACAGGAACGGCTTCGCGTTTTCCGGGCGATAAGCATCCCAGTCAGTCGCATAAAACGTCAGGTCGGTGTGGTCGAAGTCGAGTTGAGCGGAAGGAATAGAAGTGTTGAGTGCGAAGTCTAAGCTGTTCATCTAGAGTATCTCCTTCTTCAAGTCAAACTGGTCATTTCGAAAATGCCCTCCTCCGTATAGTAACCCATTTCTAAGCAATTAACTGCCAGTTTTTTCAAAGTGGGGAAATGAATTCGTGGGACTATAGGCGTATTTTCGAAATTCGATTGACGTCTATTAAGATACCCTAATTGGTATGAGAATTCAAGGAATAAAGCCGATTTCGACCGATGAATGCGTCTTCATTCAGAATAGGTCTATAGTCGTTACGAAAAGGTTACGAGGAAATATGAGCAAACATTCACCAACTTCGGTTAATAGGGGCGAAGGAGGTGAGACATATGGCAGTGTATCGAGAATACGCAAGCGTCTTTTATCTCGACACGAAGCGGCTCGTTGACGGCAAGGAAAAGCGTCAGCTCGTCCGATTCGGTCCACTCGGTGCGCGGATGGAGACCGAGGAGATCAAGCAGTTCGGTGATCTGTTGATTCCGCTTCTCGCGGTCGAATCCGCCGCATACGTCGTGTCGCGTGAATTCCACGTGACGTTCTAATTGGAGGAACCCCTGATGCGTGTACCGAAGCGTCCCGCCGGAACCGTGTCCGATGAGCGGGTGGGCCCATGAGCTGGCCCGAACTCATCTCGAACCTCGGCTTCCCGATCGTCGTCTCGCTCTATCTGCTCCACCGAATCGAGACGCGCCTTGAGCGCATGATTCAACTGCTCGAACGTCTCGACTCGACCTATCCGTCTGAATTGTAATCCATCCCCGAAAGGAGCCATCCCCCATGGCCGTATTGACTGAAAAGAAAGCCACGCTCGTCTTGACGACGCACCACGATTTGAACAGCTTGAAACCGACGAAGAAAACGCAGCGCTTCGGTCCGATCCGGGCGGCGCTCACGGCTGACAATGCCGAGGCGTTCGGTCACCTCATGCTCGACTTGACCGAGCAAGAAGATTTCACCGTATCGGTCGTTCGCGAATACGACGTCGTCTAATCACACCCACATCCAAGGAGGACTAACCCATGACTGAGACTAAAGTAGAAATCGCATTTTTGGACATGTTCAATAAAGTATCGCGCTTCCGTTTGAATAACGTGAAACAGCCGGTCGACGCGTTGAAAGTACAAGCGCTCGCCGACTTCATGGTCGCCAACGATCCGCTCGGCAAGAGTGTCGTCAAATGGACAGAGATCAAGATGATCGAAGGTACACAGACCGTGTTGAACGTTCAATAATCCAAAAGGCATCGTCTCTAAAAAAAGAGACGGTGCTTTTTTCCTGTTATTCTTCTAAAAATCACAAATTGAAGGTATATTTAAAATATATTGAATAAAAGGCAGGTATTGTAAATGAAGAAATGGCACTATTTACTCTTATTCGTCGCACTGTTATTCGTGATGTTCCCGATGGATCAAGCGAGTGCGACACCGAAGTTCGAGCTGGGCACACTGCTCGAACAAGAAGTGAAGACGATTGAAGGGTCTCCCTTCTATTTGGACTATCAAGACGGAGCCACGCGGCTTCATGATGTAAAACGACAAACCGTCGTACCGATCGATTTCAACGGCAATCTGACGGCGGATCGGTCGTATGATGAAGATGGGGCGTATGGAGATTTCTACACGTTCAAACCGAGCCTAGATGGTGAAGCGTTCATGGCGACGCATCATCGGACAGGGGATATGATTCACGTTAACCGAGACGGGTCGACGCGTACATTCAGCCCGCCATTCGACACAGAATCGATTCGACTTATCACGTACGATGCGAGTCGCGACATGATGTTGTGGGAGAACAAAGGCTCGAAGCAACTCGTAATGACTGATTCGGATGGCGTCACGAAGTGGGAGCGTACTCTCTCCGATCGTGAACAAGTGATATTGGCGACAAACGCGAACGAACTCATCGTTGCGGACACGTACTCGGACGTCCTGCTCCATCTGAATCCAGATACAGGCGAGATAATCGAGACAATCAAGATGCCGAATACGGTGACAGCGGTATTTGCTGAACCTACGACAGATCACCTTCTGTTAGAAGGGGTTAGTGACTTACACGTGTATGATTGGAAGCAACGTACCATCACGACGCTTGATTTGAAAAATCAGTCGTTCTATGAAATCGAGTCGTTTACCTATCACAACGGCACGTACTACGCGATGACGGAGTTCGATTATTTGCTCACCATCGATTTAGCCACGAAGACATTGAACAAACTGCGACTGGATTCATTCAATTCACGGCTTGACTACAAACTGTTGCACGGAGGCTACTTGCTTCGAAACGACCAGCGCTTACTGGCGGCAGAGCGTGCCCACCTCATTCCAGGTCAGCTGTACACCTCGCCGAAAGCTACAAAACCGTCTGGAGCCGGCAACACCTGGTTAGGCGAGTCCTATCAACTGATGGCGACCGTCGTGACAATCGATCGCGTCTACCATGAAATCCCTGTCGCCGACTTGGGATCAGACGCGGAAGTGGTCGATGCGACACGCTCATTCGAGGATGGATACATCGTTCCATCGTTCGACGAGTCGTTCAGTTATGCCGTTCGATTCGGAAACCTCACAAGCAACAGAGTCACCTTGAATCCGGTGACGAAAGTGCCGCTTCAAATCGAAACATCATTTGATAACGGGCCGGTAGGGGATATCGTCGGTACGACAGCCCCAAACATGACGGTGTATGTGACTTGTGAAAACAACAAATACGCGAGCTGTGACGGTTCGGTCACGGCCGATGAGACAGGACGTTTTACGTTCTCACGCGGTATTCTCTGGGGAAATCAAACCATCACGGTTTGGGTAGCAGACAACGCGACGTATAACCAAGCCACAACAGCATCGGTCAAACAGACGTTCCAAATGAATGAACCGACCGATACGAACATTGCCGAAGTGTTGAGCGAGACGGCGATGGAAGGTGTGACGATTCGGACAAAACCAAATGCCCGAGTCGAGGTGCGTCAATTGTTCTCACCGACAAACTATGAAGTTCGTGAAGTCCAAGCAGACGCATCGGGAGTCGCGAAGTTAACGGAGTACAATCGAGACAAGCCGATGTACTACCGTGTCATTTATCGCATTCTCGACACGAACAGTCAGTATGCGAATCTTTACGTATCAACAGATTATCCGGTGCCTGACGTCACGTGGACAAAACCACCGAAGACAGGTGATACGACTGTGACTGTTCATTATAACGGGACACTCTCTCCACTGCTCACGGTAGCGCGAAATGGCCGAGATGAATCAGCAAAACGTCTCGTTCCTGGAACGAACGTCATCGCGTTGAAAGGACCACTCTGGGAAGGACAGACGATTCGACTCATCGCGAGTTTCCGCCCTGAACTCAGTAAAACGTTCGAACAAACAGTGACGAGTGACGCACCGAAGACACTCAGCATCAAAGATGTGCTCGTCACATCGTCTACTTCAACGTTTACAGTGTTGAAAGATACACCGGCATACTTGAACTTCATCGTGAATGGGAAGCCAATCTCATACACTGAGGTTGGAAAAGACCGCTACCGGATCTCGGTGAAACCAGGCACGTCGGTCGTCGTCGAGTCGACGATTGGGTCGAAGAAGAAGCGGACGACGTACAAAGTCCCGACGGCTTCGTTGACGTCGTTCGCGCCGTCTGACGAAGTGAGCACGTGGAAAGGGAAGACACTCCCGAACGCCACCGTCACCGTGAAGGCGGGGACGAAAGTGATCGGACGGACGAAGGCGAACTCGACCGGCAGCTATCAAGTGAAGTTCGCCCGTCAGCGTGCGGGCACGAAGCTCGTATTCGAGACGAAAGTCGGAGTGGCCCGTGACGCGAAGAGCGCGATCGTCAAAGCAGGCGTTCGTCCGACGGTGAGCACCGGCACAATCCGCTCGACGACGAAATCGATTGCTGTTCGCACGAATGTCCCGTACGGCACGGTGACGATTTATAACGGAAAGACGCTCGTCGCGAAGAAGACGATCACATCGACTTCGACGAACGTGTCCATCAAACCGCAAAAACGCGGCTCGAAGTTGACGATTAAAGTCGTGACGCCGGCCAACCGAAGCGGCCAGACTGTAAAGTCCGTATTATAATGTAGAGAAAAGGTGACTGATTTTTCAGTCATCTTTTTTTATTTTGGTCAATCCGCTTTAGATTCCTCGACGTCAAGACGATATAGGAAGAAACGTTGCATGCGAGAGGGGAATATACATATGTCAGTGAAACAGAAGTGGACAGCGCTACGGAACCGTTTAAACGTCCGGCGCTTTCAATGGAAACCGAAACGACGAAAGCCAAGCACGCGTGAAGGAAAACGAGTGACCGGCACGAACCTGACCATCCGTCAAAAGCTGTGGGGACTCGTCATTCTCGCGCTCCTCATGGTCGCAGGTGTCGGTGGCTACTCGCTCTTGTCGCTCGCCGATGCGAACCGTCAAGGCGATGACATCGTCAACAACTGGAACAAAGGGCTCGACTACGCCCACGAGTTGAACACGCTCGCGGCGAACTATCGCGCGCTCGAGCTTGAACACATCGTGACGGACGACGCGGCCGCGAAAGAAGAATTGATGACCGCGATGAAAGAGATTCGGACACGCATCAATGAGATCGCCCCGAAATATGAACAGACGGCGACGGGTGAAACGGACAAAGAACTGTTCGCCAACTTCAGCAAGCAGTGGGAGATGTATCAACGCGTGTCGGACAATATGCTCATCTTCAGTACGTCTGGCAACAACGGCATGGCCCGCTCGTATTACGACGCCCAGTCCCAATCGACATACGATAATTTCACGCAGCGCCTGACCGAGCTCGTCGACTACAACTCGGAAGGTTCACAACGTGTCGGCGCCGACATGGAACGTGAGTTTCAACAGTCGCTCATCGCACTACTCGCGGTGACAATCGGGGCGGTCGTACTCCTGTTGTTCCTCGGACTGAGCTTATTGCGTTCCATCATCAAACCGATGCGGGTGCTCCAAGAGAAGTTTGACGAGTTGGCCTCACAAGGTGGCGACTTGACGATGGCCATCCCGGTCACATCGAACGACGAGATCGCGCAAGTGAGCCGCTCGTTCAACACGTTCCTCGCTACGCTACGCGACATCATGATCGACGTCGACAAGACGGCAAAAGTCGTCCTCGTCTCCTCAAAAGAAGTGGCAGCGGAAGTCATTGAACTGAGCCGTTACATGGAAGAGACGTCAGGCACGGTCGAGGAATTGACGGCCGGTATGGAAGAGACGGCCGCGTCCTCGCAAGAGATGAGTGCGTCGACGACCGAGATGGGCAGTTCCATCGATTCCATCGTCGACTTGTCGAACGACAGCGCGACGACAGCGGGCGACGTCGAACGTCGCGCTCACGCCATGCGTGAACAAGCCGTTGCATCGAAGACGGAAGCGAACGCCATCATCGAACAGAAACGCATCGAACTTGACGAGGCGATCAAAGGGGCGCAGTCGGTCGAACAGATTCGTGTCCTGACGAGCGCCATCTTGACCATCGCGGACCAGACGAACTTGCTTGCCTTGAACGCATCGATTGAGGCGGCTCGGGCCGGAGATGCCGGCCGTGGTTTCGCGGTTGTCGCTTCGGAGATTCGAAAGCTTGCCGAGAACTCGCGGCAGACGGTGAACGAGATTCAAGCGGTATCGCACACGGTCATCGATTCGGTCGCCCGGCTCAATACAAGCTCGGCCGATATGCTGACGTTCCTCGACACGAAAGTGCTCACCGATTACGACCGACTCGAGGAGTCGGCCACTCAATATGAGGCAGATGCGACCGTGTTCGGACAAACGGCAGAGACGTTCGAGACGAACGCGCTCCAACTCCGTCATATGACCGATAGCATCCTCCACGTCATCCAAGAAGTCGCGACGACCGTGACCGAAGGGGCGGACGGGACCCAATCGATTTCGGAGAAAGTCCAACTGTCCGTCGAGCGGTTCAATGACGTGCAGGTACGGATGCAGGAGACCGAACAACGTGCGGTCGAACTATCGAATCGCGTGTCACAGTTCAAGTTATGAAGCTAGACCGTAGCCCCATGCTGCGGTCTTTTTTGTGGCAAAAATGTGGAGTGGAAACTAGGAAATGAGGTCAATGTTGAAATAAATGTGCGAGAAAATTGGAAAACCGGTTCCGACATCCGATAAAACCCATGTAGTTCCAAAAAAAGAGAAATAGAGGTGGGAGAGGACACAGTCCTCGAAGGATTATGAAACGATTCAATCAACTGTCATTGACACAAAAACTGTTTAGCGGCATCGGATTGATTTTGCTGTTCGTCACGCTCGGCATGGGCTATAACCTATGGACGCTGCAAAATATGACAAGCCAATACGAAGACATGATTCGTGACGACGTCATGAAGATGAAAGCGGCCGACGACTTGTCGCTCGGGATGACGCGCCAAGCGTACGGTGTACGAGGATATATTCTCGTACAAGATGACGAGCGACGCGCCCAAATCGAACGCGGCGCCAAAGAAAAGAAAGAGGCGCTTGAACAATTGCTCGCGCTGTCGAACACGGATGCCGAGACGAAAGAACTCGAGAGCATGCTTTCCTACGCCACTGGCTATGACGATTTGGCGCAAGAAGTCATCGTCGCGGCCGATAATAACGATCAGGACAACATCGACCGATTGACGCTCCGCCTCATGCCGGATGTGACGGCATCGATTTCGGAGACGGGCGAACGGTTGCAAGCCGAGACCGAAGCGACGATCGTCGAGAAACAACAGGAGCTCGAGCGGCTTGGCGGACAGGCGTTCCTTTACTCGACAGGGATTGCCCTCCTCATCGTGCTGCTCACGCTCGGGGCCGGCTATATGCTCCAGCGCATGGTGACGGTACCGCTCCGTCAATTATCGGACGAGGTCGGCATCGTCGCCGACGGCGATTTGACGCGCGTCGATCTTCAAGCGCTCACGCGCGATGAAATCGGTGAGCTCATGATTGGTTTCAACCAGATGAAAGGCAACCTTCGCGAACTCATCGACGAAGTGAGCCGGAACGCCCAAGAGATTACGGCCCAGTCGGAAGAACTGTACGCGAGCACGGAAGAGATGTCTTCGCAAACAGAGGAAACGACGCGGATGATTGAACAAGTTGTCGGCGAGACGGTCAACCAGGCGGCAGCGGCTTCGAAGAGCGGGCAAGCGGTCGCAGCGGCTGATGAAGGTGTCGAACGAATCGCCACATCGATCGGGACGATTAGCCAAGACGTCCAGACGAGTCTAAGGCTCGCCGAACGCGGCGAACAGACGATTCAACAGGCGAAGCAAGAAGTGCTCGCGCTCGAATCGGAGACGGTCACGACCGGACAATCAATCACAGCGTTGAAACAACAGTCGGATGAGATCGCCCTCATCACCGAGGTCATCCAATCCATCACCGACCAGACGAACCTGCTCGCCTTGAACGCGGCCATCGAAGCGGCTCGGGCTGGGGAACAAGGGAAAGGCTTCGCGGTCGTCGCCGAGGAAGTGCGGAAGCTTGCAGAACAGTCGAAACAATCGGCGTCCCAAATCGCCGGCTTAATCGAATCGATTCAAGTCCAGTCGAACGCGGTGCTCGAGCGTCACGCCATCAGCGCCCGCCGCGTCGAGACGAACACGGCGTTGCTCGAAGAAGCGACGGCGTCGTTCCAACAAATTGTCGGGCAGTTGCACGCCTCGGTAGAGAACACGGAACAGATTCGTGTCGCCTCGAGCGAGATTGCGATCACGACGAAACAAGTCGCGACAGCGGCGATTCATATGGCGAGTGACAGTGAAGGCACGGCCGAGACGATGCGTAGCGTCGGCGAGACGGCCGACGCCCAGCTCGCGATGATTCAAGAGTTGAACGGTGTCGCCGAGTCGCTCGGCAATATGACTGGTGACTTGCAGACGCTCATCGGGCGCTTCCAAACATAAGATGAACCGTCCTTGCCTGAACAGGCGAGGACGTTTTTTGCGTGTTGTCAGGATTGACGGGATAGTGTTTCGGGAATTGCGGGAGAGAGACAAAATCTCGATTCCATCGAAAAGGAGACAGATCATGAAATATACCGTCATCACTGGAGCAAGTTCAGGCATTGGCTATGAAGCGGCGAAATTGCTCGCCAAGAAAGGGAAGTCACTCGTGCTCGTGGCACGCCGCCACGACGAGCTCGAGAAGTTACGAAGTGAGATTAAGACGATCGCGCCGAAGAGCGATGTCATCATCAAGGCGAAAGACTTGTCGTACAGCGAGAACGTATACGGGCTGTATGAGTCGCTCGCCGATCTCGACATCGAGACGTGGATTAACAACGCCGGGTTCGGGGACTCGAATCTCGTGAAGGACGTCGAGGTCGGAAAAATCGAGAACATGATCCGTTTGAACGTCGAGGCGTTGACGGTGCTGTCGAGCCTATACGTCCGGGACTATCACAATGTCGAAGGGGCGACACTGTTGAACGTCGCGTCGGTCGTCGGATATCATATCGCCAAAAAAGGCGTCACCTATAGCGCGTCGAAATTCTTCGTCAGTGCGTATACGGAAGGGCTCGCTCGCGAGCTCATGAACGACGGGGACAAACTGCGGGCGAAAGTGCTTGCCCCGGCCGCGACGGAGACCGGCTTTGCGAACCGCGCCCGCGAAGAGGACAACTTTGACTATAGTCAAAACGTCGAGAAGTATCATACGGCCGAAGAGATGGCTGAGTTCTTAGTCCAATTGCTCGAGAGCGATCAAGTCGTCGGAATCGTCAACCACGAGGATTACTCGTTCGAGTTGCGCGGACCGATTCATCCGTATATGTGATCAAGTCAAATAAGAAACAAACAGGGGTCCCGTCACCAACATGTGGTGGCAGGACCCCTGTTCATATTCAATCAAGACGAGCGCATCGAATCCCCGTAGCCTCCGGTCAACCGGTGCGTGAGCCGGTGATACCAATAGCGGAGACGCAAACGGTATACATACAGTTTGGACGTGTTCGGCAAGACGACGTTGTCGATATAATCGGCGAACATGGCGCGGAACATGTGGTCCTCACTGTCGTCATACGTCGCACTCCACATGCCGTGCTCTTCGACCTCGAGCAACATCGCGATTGTCTCGTCATCGAGCTGATGGTTGTCTTCCGGCAACCGTTTGACGAGCATCTCGACCCGATGGCTGCAGATGGATGCATAAAGCGAGTGGGCGCGCGGGTTGCGCGGGTTGGCGTTCAAGTATCCGATGGCCACCTTGAGGAGCTCATCGTTCATCTCGAGTGGAATCTCATCATATACTTGGAAGAATTCGAGTAACATCGGCACCGTCTCTTCGTTGAATCCGGCGAGCCGGACGTAATGCATCAAGTGGAGACCGGCCTCCCCATAAAACTTACGATTGAAGTAATGGACGGCGATGGTGCGTTGGACGATCGGCACGTTCGGATAGCGTTCGACGGCCCGAAGGAAATGCTGCTCGGCCTCGAACAAGAAATTCGTATCGTCGCTCAAGATGCCATGGAGACAGTGGATCATGTAATGGTCGCCTTTTGCGCTCGCGGCTTCGAGCACGTCGCGGGCCCGGCCGAACTCACCTTCACGGATGAGCGGATACGCCCGCATCGCCGGAAAGAACGGGTCGTCCGGAAAGTTCGTCTCGCCGCGGACGACGAGCGATTCGATTGCTTCGGCGTTATAGTCGTCAATCATTTCTTCAAGGAGCATCATCTCGAGGAAGGTGCGTTGAAAGTCTGGATGGTGTAAATCGATGGTGTGTTTCATGAAGGTCCCTCCCGGCGTAAATGAGTGTTGCTTCATTATACCGAGCATTCGGACGGACGAGTAGAGTTATTTCAAAAAATGGGAAAAGAATAGGGAAGGATTTCCGAGGAAATGGAGGGATGGAGATGGTCACGTTCACGGGTTATATTGTC
This sequence comes from Exiguobacterium sp. s152, assembly GCF_018618335.1. Classification (NCBI taxonomy): domain Bacteria; kingdom Bacillati; phylum Bacillota; class Bacilli; order Caryophanales; genus Exiguobacterium; species Exiguobacterium sp. s152. Next base: position 710,262 of record NZ_JACSLX010000001.1, on the reverse strand, counting down.
GAGCTCGAACCGACGCGGATGCGGGTCGCGCCGAATCTAGATGCCGAGCCGTTCGATGGTATCGTGTTTCACTGGGAAGAGCCGCTTCGAGAGGATGAGACACCGCTCGCCGTCGGGCAACAGGTGCGCGTCGAGCACGATGAGAAGATGACCCGCTCGCTGCCGCCTCAGGCGACGGCGTATCGGGTCGATGTGCTATGATGAGACCGAGGTGAACGAAATGGGACAGTCGAATTTCTTATGGATGGGTGTCGTCATCGCCATCAGTGCGCTGATTGTCTGGTTGTTGCAGGACGTGATGCCATTTTGGATGTTGTCCATCATCCTGCTCCTATTCGGGGCGGCGGTAGGCAACTTGCAGCGGCGCACGCGAAAAGACACGTAAAAAGCACGTCATCATTCAGATAGCGTGCTTTCTTCGTCTTCAGCCGGCTCGTCCAGAGCTTCTTCGGTCGCATCATCGGCGACCGGTTTCTCTTTGTCGGCGGGCGGTGTCTCGTTCTTGTCAGGCTTAGCGGTGGCCTTCGGCTTGTCTTGTTTCTTGACCGGTGCCGCCTCCGCTTCTTTCTCCTGAGCGGCCGGTTGTTCCGGCTCGACAGGTTCCGCCGGTTCGGTCACGGGAACGTCGGGCTCGGTCGGTTGTTCTGTGACGGGAGGCGCCTCGGCTTCTTCAGCTGGTTGTTCCGGTTCGGCTGGCGGCTCTTCCTCGACCGGTCCCGGTTCTTCAACTGGCGGCTCGGTCGGTTCCAGTGTTTCTGGCGCTGCCTCGGTTTCCGGTGCTGGTGCCGGTTCGGGCGCTGGTTCCGGTTCAGGAGCCGGAGCAGGTTCGACCGGATCTTCACGTTTCGGGACCGGTGTGATCGGTGCGACCGGTGCGAGTTCGGAAGCCGGAGTATCGTATTTTGTCGTCGGTGGCGGTGCCGGTGTGTCCGACTCGAGGAACGACAGTACGTCTTGTTCGAACAAGGCGACCGGAAGCGTCTTCGTCACCAAGTGAAGGCCGAGCACCCGTCCATTGGCCGTGACGATTGGGCTGCCGATGGCGCGGTTCGGCAAATCAAACTCTCGGCGGTAGCTGTCTTCTTCGAACGTGAGCGTTCCTTCAATCTGTTCATCCGGTGCGAGTGTCAACACCGATTCGTCCGGTCCGACAATCGCATGGCTGAACGAGAAAGGGGTCGCTTTCACTTTTTCGATTCGGATGACGGCGATGGCATCGGTCCGACCGATGACGGTTCCGTTCACCGTCTTGTCACCATGTTTCATCGTGACGCGAGTGATGCCGGCGACGTTATGGGCCGCCGTCAAAACGTCTTGCGGGCTAATCAAAAACCCGGTACCTGTGCCGACGGTATACAGGCTATCTTGCAACGTCTCGAGGTCAACAGTGGTGGCACCATCGGCCGAGACCGTGTCTTCCGTGATATTTAAATCGACTTTGTCGGCGAGCGAATCACTCGAGCGCGGGCTGTCGGTCAAATAGGCGTTCGTTAAGAAAGAGACGAATGCGATGAGTGCAATGACGATGGGGACAGCAATCCATTTCAAGCGACGTGGGCGATGGCCACACGTCGGACAAACAGTGGTTTTCGAGCGGGTCTTCGCTCCGCAGCGTGGACAAGTCACGGGATGACACCTTCCTTCATACACATAGATGATATGCCTATTCCTCATATGAAGCAGGGGTAAACAAATATTTGTTGGGGGCACACACATTTATCTGGATTTGGACTGACTTTTTTTAAAACGGGAATGGGTTAGAGTAACGTTTCAGAAAGGGGAAACCGACATGCAGCCCTTTTGGACGACCCGTGCCTTCCGTTCCTATTCGATGAGTCGAGCAATATGATATGCTGTTGAAAATGACAGTAGGGATGGGATTAGATATGAAGTTCGTCGTATTATTCGGTCCACAAGCCGTCGGTAAGATGACGGTCGGACAAGAGCTCGCCAGCATCACGGATTTAAAGCTGTTCCATAACCATATGACGATTGATCTCGTCAGTCCGTTCTTCAGTTATGGGACGGACGAAGGCCGCCGCCTCGTCCAGCTGTTCCGCCATGAGCTGTTCGAAGCGGTCGCGAAAAGTGACTTGGACGGAATGATTTTCACGTACGTCTGGGCGTTTGATTTAGTAGAGGACTGGGCGTATATCAAACAAGTGACCGACCTGTTCGAGTCGAACGGGGCCGATATCTACTACGTCGAGCTCGAGGCGGACATCGAAGAGCGGCTGATCCGCAACCAAACGGAGAACCGGCTGACACATAAGCCGACGAAGCGGGATATCGCCTGGTCGGAAGGTGAGTTGAAGCAGACGGCGACGCTCTATCGATTGAACTCACAGCACGGGGAACTCGACGTCGACAACTATTTGCGCATCAACAACACGCATCTCGATGCGGCGACGGTCGCTGAACGAATCAAACAACATTTCCAGCTATGACAAAAGCGAGTCCCGCATAAGGACTCGCTTTTGTTATGCCCACCAATCGGGGCGGTGATAGGAGGTGAGCAGGTCTTTCTCGACGAGATGTGCATCGAGGTAAGACGTGACGCTCGGGAGTATGGGATCGAGATCGGCCGGGTGGACCATGACCTCAATCGAGTCTCCAGGTTGAATCGCATCGAGCGTCTCTCGTGTGACGCCGTCACCGTAGAACGCGTCCTGAGACGCTTAGAGATGCGAAAAACATCGCCTAAATAAGTTGAATTGTGGTAAACGCGCTTCATACGCATCGAATAGCTGAATCAATCTTTACTCATCTTGGATGAGTGGATTCATCAAGCCGGCGGGATAGGCGTCGTGGTGCGAACCTGAGATAATCTCTTGAATCGCGAGTTGTTCAAACGTCTTCAAATTTGTGATGAATCCTTTGATTGGCAGCGGGAGTGACCCGATGGTGATTGGAAGCGAACCTGACTTCGTGATGACGGCGTCGTCAGGTGAATTTTGATGACGATACGGGCAAGATTCGTGAAGTTAACGAGCCAAGCGTCCGGGCAAATTACGGCCATCTCATTGGCGAGCTCAATCAAGACCAGAATCGTACGGAACGCTTTTACCAAGCCGGCTGGCACCGTTCATCGCCGTACAAGGGAAGCGCGGTCGAGTATCGTTCATCCCATGGCAGGTCGCACCGGGCATCACGAAAAACCAGGCCGAGCACTCGCTCTTTCAGACGTTGTCACAAGTCCATGACGTCCATGTCGCCAAGACGACGGAGGCGCTCGAGATTGCCCTCGCTGATGAGAAAGTGAGTGGGCTGCTCGACTGTCCACTCGGTACGCCGTGTTTCTATATCGAGACGGTGACCGAGGACGCCTCGGGACGTACGATTGAATATTCACGGTCCTACTTTAGAGGGGATAAGACGAGCTTCGTCATCGAGCGAAGCTATTCATGAACACGCCACAATCGGGCGTGTTTTTTTGTATGGATTAAAGGGGTTTCACATCCGGCAGTCATGGATGCGTCTCATTCATTGAAACGAGAAGATATGTTGCGTACAGTTAGAAGTAGAAAGGTGGGGGTAGGATGTTATTCAAAAAGAAAATAGCAGAAGAAGCGGCAGGATCGAAACGGTTTCACGTCAAGTTGACGGAACAACTGCCGGAACTTGGACAAATCACCATCCTCGTCGATACGGACACCGGCGTGAACTATATCCAGACGTGGGTCGGGACAGGTGGAGGCATCACTCCGCTACTCGATGCGAATGGTGATGTTGTGGTCGAGGAAGGGTACCGATCGTGATGTCACTCAGCACCAATCGGCTGACGTTACGGAGGGTGACAGCGGACGATGCGCCACACCTGTTGGCATATTTATCGAAACCTGAGGTCGTCCGCCATATGGGACTCGACCCGTTCACGTCGTTAGAGGATGCGTTAGAAGAGATTGCCTGGTACGATTCGATTCTCGAGGAAGGGACAGGTGTCCGCTGGGGAATCACGTTGACCGGGCAAAACGAGGTCATCGGCAGTTGCGGATTTTTGAACGTGTCAGCGAAGCACCAGCGAGCCGAAATTGGGTTTGAGCTCAGCTCGGATTATTGGGGAAGAGGTATTGCCGGTGAGGCGCTCCGCGCGGTCGTTCGTCATGGGTTCGCACAACTCGGGTTCCATCGTATCGAGGCGCTCGTCGAGCCGGCGAATACCGCGTCACAACAGCTCCTCGAGCGGGTCGGATTTACGCGAGAAGGGTTGCTGCGGGGGTATGAGTTCACACGTGGTAAGTACGACGATTTATATATGTATTCATTTCTTGAGACAGACAGCATGACATGATGGGGGAGGACACCGATGCAGATTATCGAATTCAAGAACGTGAGTCATGGGGACATTTTACATAACGTGTCCGGTTATTTCCGGGAAGGACGCATCACGACGTTCGTCGGCCCGAGTGGTGCCGGCAAGACGACGTGCCTGAAGCACATCAACGGTCTGTTATCACCGGACGCCGGCGCGATTTATTTCAAAGGGGAGAATATCGATTCGATCGACGTCATCGAGCTACGCCAACGAATCGGCATGGCGTTCCAAAGCGCGCCGATGATTGACGGGACGGTGTATGACAACATGAACCTACCGAAAGCCATCTTCGGCGAGACGCTCGAACGGGAGCGGGCGGCGGACCTGTTGCAGAAAGTCGACTTGGGTGGCATCTCGCTCGACCAACCGATCAAAACGTTGTCGGGCGGGGAACGGAGTCGTGTCGCCATTGCCCGGACGCTCGTCAACAAGCCGGACGTGCTGTTGTTGGACGAGATTACGGCGAGCCTCGACTATCGGACCGTGAAAGAGATTGAGCGGTTGATTGTGAGACTGCAAAAAGACTTCGGGGTCACTGTCGTCTGGATCACGCACGACTTGGATCAGGCCCGGCGAGTCAGTGATGACATGTGGTTCTTGCGAAACGGGGAATTGATTGAATTCGGCGACGCGACGTTCATCGACGAGTCCGACAACCCGATGATTGGTCGTTTCGTGAGGGGGGAAGAGCTATGACGTTCATCGAACTGATGACCTCATTGATTTTTGTCGCCATCCCGCTCGGTTTGGCACTGTTCTTAAAACTCGGGCTCGAACGCGACATCTTGATTGCGACGGTGCGGTCGATTGTTCAGTTGCTCATCATCGGCTACATTTTGACGTTCGTCTTCGAGAGCGACAGTCCGGTGTTCATGCTGCTCATGATTCTGTTGATGATTGGGGCGGCGACGCAGAACATTATCAAGAAAGGGGACGGCATCCCCGGCATCACATGGATGATTCTGCTCACGCTCGTCACGGTCGAGACGCTGACGATGGGCCTCATGCTCGGGCTCGGCATCATCCCGTTCGAGCCGGAGAAAGTCATCCCGATCAGCGGCATGGTCATCGGGAACTGTATGGTGTTGTCGCTCCTGTTCTTGAACAAGTTCAAAGACGAGGTCGAGCGGAGCGATGAAGTGATTGAGCTCATCTTGTCGTTCGGCGGCACACCGAAAGCAGCGATCGAGCGCAGTTTGAAGAGCGCTATCCGCACGAGCATGATTCCGACGGTCGAGGCGCAGAAGACGATGGGGCTCGTCCAACTCCCGGGTATGATGAGCGGTCTCATCATCGGCGGGGCCGACCCGATGGAGGCGGTGCTCTATCAATTGCTCATCTTGTTCCTCATCTTGACGACCGCATCCATCTCGGCGGTCATGGTCGGCTATCTCGCGTATCCGCGCCTGTTCAACCAAAAACTTCAGTTCGTCGGGTTGACGTATCGAAAGGGGAAAACGACATGATTCAAGGCATCCATCACGTGCAAATCACGATTCCGAAAGGGGAGGAAGCCCGTGCCCGTGCATTTTATTGCGGCGTGCTCGGTCTTCCAGAAATCGAGAAGCCGGTGTCACTTCAAGGACGGGGCGGGTTTTGGCTCGAGGTCGGCGACCGTAGCGTCCACGTCGGGACCGAGGACGGGGTTGACCGACTGTCGACGAAAGGACACGTCGCCTACGCCGTGACCGATTTGGCGGAATGGGGACAGAAGCTCGAGGCGGAAGGGATTGAGCGGCTCACGGGTATCCCGATTCCTGGATTCGACCGGTTCGAGTTCCGCGACCCGTTCGGCAATCGAGTCGAGATGATTCAAGCCCTCTGAATGGAGAGTGCCCGCTGTGGGTGCTCTTTTTTCGTTCAAGAGATGCCGAACAGTTCGATGACAGCTTTCCAATTGGAAGGATAGGCGTTGCTACCCCCATGCTGATGCAACAGTTTGCCGTGACGGTTCACAGTGAAGTTCCATTGTGTCCCGTCCATCGTGAAGTACCCTTTTTCCTCGAATACTTCAGGCCAGCGATGTGAGACGAGCGACACGAATCGCTCATGGACGCGGAAAGCATCTGTTTCGTTGTACCAACCGGAATGGGGAATCGCCGTGCTTAAGTCGAACTCTTCACGCCAGATGACTTCTCGTTTGACCGCGCCATCTTCAAAAAACGTGATGGTGGACTCGTTATGGACGCCGAAGCCGCCGACCGTGAACGTGACGGTGATGGTTGGTCGTTTTTTACGGATGGCATCGAGCGGGATGGTCGGCTCGAACGTCAATTTCGCTTCCCGGGATGCCTTGATGGCCAGCTGTTCGTCTACGGAACGCCTCGGACGTACGGATTGAAGCCATTGCTTTTTTGTTTGTTGATCCATGTTCATCATCCTTTCATCTCATCGGATGGGTTGATTATAAGCAAAATGAACATGATGGGTGTGTACAAAAATGAATCAGGTACGACGAAAGGGAGTGTCGATTGGGACACTCCCTTTTGAGGTGACGATTTAGTTTCAAGAAGGCGGAACGATTGTCCCTTGATGGAAACGCATCTTCCATTGGCCATCAACGTTCACCCAAATCGAACTGCGCAAGGCGATGCGTCCGGTGGAGTGGTCTTCGGTCCGATACGTGGCCAGGACGACGTCGTCTTGAACGGTCTCCAGTGAGAAGTCGGATAGGGTGATTTGAATCTCGCCGAGGTCCATCGTGGCGGCAGATGCCGTCCGATATAACATGCGTCCGGAACTGCCGATTTCAAAAAAACATCCGTGAGTAGACGGCGCAAATGCTCAGACGATGTGCGCACGTCGGTCGTCAGTAATGCCCGTTCCTGTTGTTCGATTAAGTCAGCCAGCATGTGGTTGCTCCTCCCGTTTTCCAAGATTCATGACGATGACGCCGAGCACGATGACAATCAGGCCGATGCTGTTCAAGGTCGACAGCACTTCCCCGTACACGAACACCCCAATCAGCCCGGTCGCGACCGTACCGAGCCCGGCCCAGACGCTATAGGCAATGCTGAGCGGGATGGTCTTCAAGACGATGCCCATCAACGTGAACGAGATGGCGAAGCTGATTAAGAGAACAAGACTCGGGAACAGATTGGTAAATCCGTCCGACAGCTTCAACATCGACGTCCCGAGCACTTCGAATGCAATCGATACTAGTAAGATTCCATAGGATTTCATGATTTCCCTCCTCATAGTTTCATCAAGACGAGCCCGATGATGACAAGCCCGATGCCCATGACGGTCTGAATCCGGACTTGTTCCTTGAAGACGAGGAAGCCGATCAGCGCCGTCGCTGCCGTGCCGACCCCGCTCCAAAACGCATAGGCGAAACTGAGTGGGATGGAAAGAAGGGCGAGCGACAACAAGTAAAATGCCGTCACGTAACCGAAGGCGACACCAAGGACGGGCAGGCGGCTCGTAGTCGTCGCGTTCAGCTTCAACATGCTCGAACCGAACAGTTCAGAGACGATGGCACCGACGAGATAGACGAAGCCCATATTACGATTCTCCTTTTGACAGCGCGTCGCACTTTTGTCGGATGATGCGGGCAGCCCGATTTTTGAACGCAGCGCTATAGCCATATGTCAACGCGAACCAAAACCCGTCACAGAGCAGTCGAAGCTCGAGCACGCGATTAGCGTCAGGACCATCCGCGGCGAACTGTTTATCCCAACGTTTGGCGGCGTCGTTCCAAAGCTTTCCGCTCGCATCTTCTTGTGATGAGATGAAGACGGCAATCAAGTCGGCATCACCATCGCTATAATCGAGCGTCGCGAGGGCGTAGGCGCGTGTGAACGGATAAGGACCATCTAACCCGGTTTGATGATGGACGATCCGATTTTCAAATTCATCGAGCGCCATTCTATTCATCTGCTGCAACAGGTTGGCCTTGCTTTCAAAGTGGTATAAGACGCCACCTTTCGTGATACCGGCGCGTTTGGCTAAGTGGTCCATCGACAGTTGTTGAATGCCCTCGGTTTGAATGATTTGTGCGGCGGTCCGCAGTAACAATTGTTTTTTACTCATGTGTGCCCTCCTTGCTATACTGAACGGTCAGTATAGTGAGCGTATCAGACTAGAGTTGGGTTGTCGAGATGAATACATGAATGGGATAATTAGGAAAAGGGGGAAGGGATGATGGGTTCACATTTGATGCATCTTGTCATCGCGAATGAGGTGTTGGCGCATTTGACAGATGTCGATCGCACGGCTTTTTTGTTGGGAAATCTTGCGCCCGATGCGACGACGTCTAAACAAAACACCCACTATTACGCGGGACAGCATGAGGATATGACAAGACGGATCGACCTTGATCAATATTGGGTGGACAGTGCGGACGAGAATCAATCGTTCCGCCTCGGCTATTATTGCCATCTCGTCGCGGACGAGATTTGGTTGCAGGGGTTTTATAAAGCCTGGCTCAAGCAAGTCATTACGAAAGACCCAGAAAAGCAGGCGATGTATTATGCCGATTTTGATTCATATAACGCTCGTTTAGTCCAGCGATTGGACGCCTTCGATTTCGACGTGTTAACCAATGCCGCACAAGGCGAGCTGCTGGCACTCATCCTCAAAATCAAGCAAGATGCGAAGGCGAAAGAGGAAGGGACGTACACGATGTTTTTGCCACACCAGTTCGATGGCTACGTCGAGACGTGCATCCTTCGATGTCGACAGATGGTCCAACAGAAGAGTGGGGTGATTATATGATTCAACGACGTTATGCACCGCTTTACGTGACGTTTGGACTTTCTATTTTGACAATCATGGCGCTGTTCACTGTGAACGGCCGCTTTTTCCCGGATTTGAACTTGATTACGGCCATATGGGTCTACATTGTCCTAGATGTCGCCCTGATTGCCACATTGATTTGGGGCCTGTTCTCAAAAGACAAGACGGTGCGTGTGTTCAGTCTCGTCGGGAATCTTGGATTGATTGTGCCGCTATCGATTTGGATTTTTTTGTTGGTGCTCGCTAACGGGATTTCGGAAGCGTAATCGGACAAATGAGAGTGACCGAATGAACTCTATTTGCTTAGAAAGTGGACAGGCGTTCCGCTTTCTTTTTTTGTTGGCATTAGATAGAAAGAATAATATTTCCATTTCCAATTTGAAAATTTGGCATTGCGCAACCTATTTTTGTTTGTTATGCTTCTCAATGAAAACGACAATGATAATCATTATCAGTGAGAAAGCATCAGTATTCCTTACATAGAGCAGAAACGTGGACTAGTCGCGGACTCACTGAGAAGGTCGTCATTCAAAAACAGATACATAGGGAGATGGAAAGAATGGGGAAATGGAAAGCAGCAGTTATGCTCACATCACTCGTCTTGACGCTAGCCGCATGCGGTAGCACGGACGAAACGAAAGACGCAGGAAGTGCGGAAGCCGAGACGGCACCGAAGACAGTTGAAATCACAGACGCACATGGAACAATCGACGTACCGGTCAATCCGGAGAAGGTCGTCGCGCTCGACAACCGAACGTTCGAGACGCTCTCAGATTGGGGAATCGACTTGGTCGCGGCACCAATCGGATTGATTCCAGCGGACTTGCCTTATAAAAATGATAAAGACATCGTAGACGTCGGGATGCACAATGAGCCGAACTTAGAAGCGATCGCCGGTGTGGATCCGGATGTCGTCATCGTCGGACAACGATTCGCCGACTACTACGAAGACATTAAAAAATTAGTCCCAGAAGCAGCCGTCATCAACTTGGACATCGAACTTCCCGAAGATGCGGGCACGCCAGGAGAAATCTTGGTGGAAGGCTTTGAGACGACGACACGTTCACTCGGCCAAATCTTTGAAAAAGAAACAGAAGCAGATGAGCTCATCGCGAGCTTCGAAGCATCGATCGACAGTGTGAAAACAGCATACAACGGTGAAGATAAAGTGATGTCAGTCATCGTTTCAGGTGGCGATATCGGCTTCTCGGCGCCGAACACAGGTCGTGTCTTCGGACCGATGTATGACATCTTTGGCTGGACACCTGCCCTCGAAGTAGCGAAAACGACAGGTGACCACCAAGGGGATGAGGTTTCGGTCGAAGCGATTGCTGAGAGTGACCCGGACTGGTTGCTCGTCCTCGACCGTGATGCGGCGATTTCAAGCATGGAAGACGCTGTACCTGCAGCGGACGTGATTGATAACGCACCGGCACTCCAAAAAACGAAAGCCGTGACAGACGAAAAAATCGTGTATGCGCCGAACGATACGTACATCAACGAGTCGATTCAAACTTATTCTGAACTATTCAACGACATCGCAGCCGCGCTTTCGAAATAAGGGAGTCACGTTGTGCAAAAACCAATGACAGCAAGGGTTGAGACAATGTCTCAGCCCTCCTTTTCTAACATATGGACGAAGTCCTTTATCGTAGCAATGCTTGTGGTGTTCATATTGGCGGGCCTTTCGCTCGTGACCGGCGTCTATGACATTCGTCAAGAAGGTGGGTCGGACATGTTTTGGATCACCCGCGTCCCGCGTACGATTGCAATCATGTTAACCGGTGCCGCCATGGCGATGTCGGGACTGGTCATGCAACTGATCACGCAAAACCGTCTCGTCGAACCGACGACGACCGGGACACTCGAATGGGCGGGACTCGGCCTGCTCGCTGTGTATCTGCTCGTCCCGGCTCCGACGCTCATGATGCGGATGACGGGGGCGATCGTCTTTTCGTTCATCGGAACGATGGTCTTCTTCTGGTTTCTGCGCTCGGTCAAACTTCGATCGTCGTTGATTGTCCCGATTATCGGACTCATGCTCGGGGCGGTCGTCTCGGCCGTGTCAACGTTTCTCGGTCTATTCTTTCAAGCAAGCCAGACGATTGAAGGTTGGTTCGTCGGGTCGTACGCATCGGTGCAGATCGGACGTTATGAATACTTGTGGCTCATCATCCTCGTCACGTTCTTCATTTTCATCCTTGCGAATCGCTTGACGCTCGCTGGACTCGGAGAAGACATCGCGACGAGCCTCGGCGTCAACTACAACCGCCTCATCTTGATTGCGACGGGACTGATTGCACTCGCGGTCGGGGTCGTGGCGACGGTCATCGGCAATCTGCCGTTTCTCGGGCTCATCGTTCCGAACATCGTTTCGATGTTTCGCGGGGATGACCTGCGCAGCAACTTGCCGTGGGTATGCGTCATCGGGATGGGAACGGTCCTCGTCAGCGATTTGATTTCGCGGACGATCATCATGCCGTTCGAATTGCCGGTATCACTCATTCTCGGGACGGTCGGATCAATCGTGTTCATCGCGATTCTCATGAGACAACGGAAGACGGGAGGGGTACGATGAGCACACTTATTGAAAATAAGACGAAGCCACGGGAAGCGTATGATGTCGATGGTCGATCCGTGCATACAGAAGAACGGTGTGCGACGGCGTTCCGTTCGAAACGAGAACAGCGCCGCTACTGGCTATTCCTTGCCTTCTTCATCATCGGAGGATTGCTCTGTGCGTTCGGATTGCTCGTCTATAACAATCCGGTCCCGTTCGACTCGCCGTCGTTCGTCCCGGTCGTCGAGCGTCGGGTCGTCGCCGTCATCACGATGGCGATTGCCGCGCTCTGTCAAAGCATGGCGACAGTCGCGTTTCATTCGGTGACGAACAACCGGATCATCACGCCATCGTTACTCGGGTTCGACGCACTCTACTCGACGATTCAGACAAGCATGATTTTCTTCTTCGGTGCAGGGGCGTTAATCGGTTTTTCGGGAACCGGTGCCTTTTTGACTCAGGTGGGCCTCATGGTGCTCATGAGTCTGCTCTTGTATGGCTGGCTCTTGTCAGGGAAATATGGCAATCTGCAACTCATGCTTCTCATCGGCATTATCATCGGGACCGGCTTGAACTCGGTGTCCTCGTTCATGCGCCGCATGCTCGCGCCGTCCGAGTTCGACGTTCTGCAGGCCCGTCTGTTCGGTTCGGTGATGAATGCCGATGCCGCCTACTTCCCGATTGTCATCCCGATCGTGATTGTCGTCGGGATCTTATTGTATAGCTTCTCCAATCGCTTGAACGTCGTCGCACTCGGGAAAGACGTGGCGACATCGTTCGGAGTGAACCATCGCCGGAGCGTCATCTTTACGCTCGTCTTAATCTCGCTCCTCATGTCGGTATCGACGGCGCTGATTGGACCGTTGACGTTCTTCGGATTCTTGGTGGCGACGCTCAGCTATCAAGTGGCGGCGACGTACGATCATAAGTACGTGTTTCCGCTGGCGTTCGCGCTTGGTTTCTTCGTTCTGACGAGCGCGTATTTCTTTATGTATCACATTCTCAATACACCGAGTGTCGTGTCCGTCATCATCGAACTGTTCGGCGGCGTGATTTTCTTAGCGGTGATTTTACGGAAGAGGTCATTATGATTCAACTTGAACAAGTACAAAAAACATATACGGATGACGTCCAAATCGGACCGATCAATCTCGACATCCCGAAAGCTGGATTCACGTCGTTGATTGGACCGAACGGGGCTGGGAAATCGACGACGCTCATGATGATTGGCCGTTTACTCGACTTGGATGAAGGTCAAATCCATGTCGCCGGCCTGGACGTGTCGAGCGCGAAATCGAAAGACTTGGCGAAAATCGTCACAATCTTACGGCAAGAGAACCATTTCGTGACGCGTCTCACCGTCCGTCAGCTCGCGGGCTTCGGACGCTTCCCGTACTCAAAAGGGCGGTTGACGCAAGAGGATGAACGGATTATCTCGAAATATATCGACTTCCTCGACTTGACGTCGCTCGAGCATCGCTATCTCGATGAATTGTCGGGTGGACAGCGCCAACGGGCGTACGTCGCGATGGTGCTCTGTCAGGAGACGGAATACGTGCTCCTCGATGAGCCACTCAATAACCTCGATATCGCTCGATCGGTCCAGATGATGGAGTACTTGCGCCACGTCGCTGACGAGTTCGGACGGACAATCGTCACGGTGCTCCATGACATCAACTTCGCAGCGAAATATTCGGACCGCATCTGTGCGATGAAAGACGGGAACATCGCCGCCTTCGGTACGGTCGAGGAGATTATGGATGCAGACATCCTATCTGACATATTCGAGACGAAACTGGAGATTATTCAAGGGCCATATGGGCCAATCGCAGTCTATTAAAGAAAGGGTGGGATTCGATGCAGATTTACTGGACACCGATTCAACAAGTCGTGGAGGAATCAAAAGACACCTACACGTTCAAGCTTGAGCTACCGGCTGGCTTCACATGGGAAGAAGGGGCGCACACACACTTCGCGCTCGAGGGATTTAACAAGGAAGATCGACCGAACCGGACGTTGATTCGCCATATGTCGATTTCGACGTTCCGCCCGCTCGTGCTCGCGTATTTGGCGAACGGGGAAGGTGTGCCGCACCTCCACTCGTTGAACGTCGACTCGTCGAAAGAATATCTGTTTAACGATGTATTCGCGTCAACAGACGCCTTTACGGCTGAGTTTGTCGACAGTCGTCCAGACTATTACCAGAAGGTCGAGGCACTAGCGGCAGACCGGAATGGGCTGTTTTATGTGGTCGGCAGCGATGATTTCTTGCATGCGACGATTGCCGCGTTGCGTCAAAGCGGTGTCACGCCCGATCAAATCATGCTCGACAAGCATGACTTTCAATTTGAAGATTTCCTGAAAGCCTGACACTCAGACCGAGGATACGTTCCTCGGTCTTTTTGTATGGCAAATCTCAACGAAGCGCTCGAACAGGTCGCGTCCGTCCGGTGTACCAATCGACTCGGGATGGTACTGGACGCCATATGTCGGGTGTTCGGGATGCTCGAGTGCCATGATGACACCGTCCGTCGTGCGAGCGGTCACGATGAGATCCGTCTCCAAGACGACGAGCGAATGATAGCGCATGACCTCGCTCGGATTCCCATCGAACAAGACGCTCGGTATTGTCTCGATCACGGACGTCTTCCCATGCATGACTTGTTCGGCCCGTCCGACTGTCCCCCCGAACGCTTCGGCGATGACTTGATGTCCGAGACAGACACCGAGGATGGGGATGGTGCCAGACAAAGAGCGGACGACGTCGAGCGAGACACCGGCGTCGGCCGGACCACCTGGACCTGGGGAAATAATGATGCCGGCTGGGTTGAGGGCGCGTATCGCCTCGATTGTCAGTTCATCATTGCGGACGACCAAGACGTCGCTGAACCGGGCGACATCTTGATACACGTTGTACGTGAACGAGTCGTAATTATCGATGAGTAGAATCATGCGAACACCTCCAAAAGAGATTTGGCTTTATGCAACGTCTCTTCATATTCTGACACCGGGTCCGAATCGTAGACGATACCGGCGCCCGCTTGGACGTAGGCCGTATCCCCTTGTACGACCATAGTCCGGATAGCGAGAGCGAAATCATAGCCGCCCCGGACGTCGAGATAGCCGACGGCCCCGGCATATACTTCGCGTTTCACCGTCTCCAATTCGTCAATCAGCTGCATCGCCCGAATCTTCGGGGCGCCGGAGACGGTACCGGCCGGGAGACAGGCGCGTAACGCATCAATCGGATTCAAGTCGTCACGGAGCTCGCCTTCGACCTCGGAGACGAGATGCATGACGTTTTTGAAGCGTTCGATTTCCATCTGTTTCGGAATTGTGACCGAGCCGACTTTGGCGACCCGGCCGATGTCGTTGCGGCCGAGATCGAGCAGCATCCGGTGCTCGGCGAGTTCTTTCTCGTCTTGAATGAGATCAGCGGCGTGACTCACGTCTTCTTCGATTGTCTTGCCGCGGGGGCGCGTGCCCGCAATAGGATTCGTCGAGACGCGATTGCCCTCGACGCGAACGAGACTCTCCGGGGACGCCCCGAGGACGATTGCCTCGCCCAGATCGATATAGAACAAGTACGGACTCGGGTTCTGTTTCCGGAGCGTCCGATAGAAGTGGAACGGGTCGCCGGTGAACGTCGCATCGATCCGTTGGGACAAGACGAGCTGGAACACCTCACCGGCGAGGATGGCTTCTTTCGCCTGCAAGACGCGTTCGACGAACTCATCCTTGCCAGTCAATACGCGTTCACTCGTGCGGACGACAGGGGCGAGCTCGTGTGTCTTCGCCGTCTCGAGTGCCAGTTTGACGTGGTGGAGTCGCTTCTCAGCATCATCATCCCCGGTGTCGATCACGATGACCTGCTCCTCGACGTGATCATAGAGAACGACCGTCTCATATCGTTGGAACAAGGCGTCCGGCAAACCGCGAGTCTCGCTAGGTGTGTTCGGGATCGGTTCATAGACGCGTTGCATGTCATAACCGATATAACCGACGGCACCACCGATGAACGGATAGGGGGCATCCGGCGTGTCTCGCGAAACCAGTTCTGATAACAAGGCAAGCGGGTCGTCCGTGTGCATCGTGCCGGATGCGTCGGTCACTTCGTTGCCGTTGGCGCGAATCGTCTCGACCGGACTAGAGGCGATAATCGAGTAACGGCCATGCTTC
Source organism: Exiguobacterium sp. s152 (assembly GCF_018618335.1). NCBI lineage: Bacteria > Bacillati > Bacillota > Bacilli > Caryophanales > Exiguobacterium > Exiguobacterium sp. s152. The sequence continues at coordinate 694,471 of NZ_JACSLX010000001.1, read as the reverse complement.
CCTTCGGCGCGGCTCTCGAGCAGTACTTTCCGTTCGCCCTCTAATCGATGAAAGATGGCCACTGGCGTCAGTTCGTCGCCGTTGATGATAAGTTGTTTCATGTGATCTCCTCCTTGAAATAAAAAAAGTCCCCCGCCCGACATGTCTAAAAAGACATGAAGGACGGGGGACCCGTGGTGCCACCTTCGTTGGGGGAGCTCCCCCCACTCATCGCGAACAATCATTCACTATCCTCGGTAACGGGAGGACCCGTCAGAGCCTACGTATCGGTCTGAACGCTCAAAAGCCCATTCACGTGAGACACGTCACCGGTTCGCATCGACCACCGGCTTTCTGGAGACGAATCTTCACGCTACTCTTCTTTCTCATCGCGAGTTCGTATGAATGTTATCGTTACTTTAACGGGCTGAAGTCAGAATGTCAAGATGCGAACTGTGAATCGGAGTAAAGAGAGAATTAGTTAATAATATGGTTTCATCAAAATGAGGATGGAAACTTATTTCTATTGGATATCGAAGCGGACGACTCTGGCCTATGAGTATGATATGATGGACGCGAAAGGTAGGTACATCAATCAATGGAAACCATCAACTTAAAACAACTTTCTGACGAACGGGCCGCACTTCAAGTCAAGGGAGACCTTGACGCGATGCGCGGCATCATGAATGACGAGTTTCGTTACGTCGACTCGAGCGGACGTCAGTTCGATAAAGAAACATTTTTAGACCAGTTCGTCGACCCAGCGTCGGTCCAGTGGATCGCACAGGATACGGTCACTTTCGACGAGACGGTGGCGGGCGAAATCGCCCTCGTGCAACTGTTGCTTGAAGAGCATTTCATTCTTGGAACGAACGCTTACGAAGGCCGGTTCTGGGTGCTGCATGTCTATGTGAAACAAGAAGATACGTGGCTTTGGCAAGGTGGCCAGGCGACGATGATAAATGAAATATAAAAACTTCCGCCGTTTTTATTGGCGGAAGTTTTTATATTTCACGTTTACTTTGGAAAATAGCGGACGATGTGCTCCGTAATTTGTTTAGAAGCTGTACCATCACCGTATGGATTTGATGCTTTTGCCATAGAATCATAGAAAGTAGTATCCGTTAATAATTGGTGAGAGAGATTGAAAATGTTATTTTCATCTGTTCCAGCGAGTTTCAATGTACCTGCTGCTACCCCTTCTGGTCGTTCGGTTGTATCACGAAGTACTAGAACCGGCACTCCAAGGGAAGGTGCTTCTTCTTGAACACCGCCGGAATCCGTCAAAATAATGTGCGATGAGGCAGCAAAGTTGTGGAAGTCAAACACATCTAATGGTTCAATTAAATGAACGCGATTGACATCATGCAAGATTTCGTTAGCTGCATCACGCACGATAGGATTCATATGAACTGGGTAAACCACTTCAATGTCATCATGACGTTCGATTAGACGCTTAACCGCTCTAAAAATATTCTTCATAGGTTCACCTAAGTTTTCACGACGGTGAGCGGTTAAAAGAACTAGTTTACGTTCAGATTGTTTGATTGCATCTAGTAGAGGATGTGAGTAGTCTTCTGAAACGGTCGTTTGTAATGCATCGATGGCTGTGTTGCCCGTTACGAAAATAACTTCATTTGCTTTCCCTTCTTTTAAAAGGTTGTTTTTTGAATCGTCTGTCGGTGCAAAGTGTAAATCGCTCATTATTCCAGTCGCCTGCCGATTTAGTTCCTCTGGAAATGGAGAATATTTATTATTAGTTCTTAAACCAGCTTCAACATGACCGACAGCCGTCTGATTATAAAAGGCAGCGAGTGAAGAGGCAAATGTTGTGGTCGTATCTCCATGAACAAGAACGATATCTGGTTTCACGTCTGAGATAATTTCTCCCATTCCTTTTAATACTTTTGCAGTGACGTCAAATAAAGTTTGGCCACTCTGCATAATGTTCAAGTCATAGTCAGGAGTAATTTTAAACAGTTTAAGCACTTGATCAAGCATTTGACGATGTTGTGCAGTTACAACCACAATTGGCTCAATCTCAGGGTGTTTCTTTAGTTCAAGCACGAGAGGCGCCATTTTAATGGCTTCTGGTCGCGTACCAAAAACAGTCATTACTTTAATCATGTTCTCATTCTCCCTCTTCGTTCGCTGATAATTCTTTAATAAAATCTGCCAATTGTTCACGTGAAAATTCTTCTTTTAAATACTTTGTAAGGATTGGTGCAAGTTCATCGTGAATAGATTCATCTTGCAAAGCAAATGCGAGTGTTGTTTCGACGTAGCCCAATTTTTCTCCAACGTCAAAGCGCTTCCCTTCAAAGTTATAAGCGAATACGCGTTGAATACCGTTTAAGTAATTGATTGCGTCCGTCAATTGAATTTCACCGCCTGCGCCAACCTCTTGTCTTTCTAAGAATCGGAAAATTTGAGGAGTTAGTACATATCGACCCACAATCGCTAAATTTGATGGTGAAGTTCCTGGAGCTGGTTTCTCAACAAATCCTTTAACATCATAGAGTCTACCATCACTCGTTAGTGGATTAATAACTCCATAACGATGTGTCTGATCATCAGGCACTTCCTGAACACCGATGACAGCAGATTCTGTTTTCTCGTACTGCTCAATCAATTGTTGAAGACCTGGCTTTTCAGATACGATTAAATCGTCACCAAGTAATACTGCAAAGGGTTCGTCCCCGATAAAGTGACGTGCACTCCAAATCGCATGTCCTAAACCTTTTGGTTCTTGTTGGCGAATATAATGAATTTCAGCTAGTTGAGAAGACGCTTGTACTTTTTCAAGTAAATCATACTTTTCTTTTGCGCGAAGTTGACTTTCAAGTTCTGGATTAGAATCGAAGTGATCTTCTATTGCACGTTTATTACGACCGGTGACGATAATGATTTGTTCGATTCCTGAAGCGACTGCTTCTTCGACAATATATTGAATAGTTGGTTTTGTGAGAATTGGAAGCATCTCTTTTGGTGTTGCTTTCGTTGCTGGTAGAAAGCGTGTGCCAAGTCCGGCTGCCGGAATAATAGCTTTTCTAATCTTTTTCATAAAGAATCTCCTTTTAATCAAAGAATTAAATGTTCAACACAAATCATCATAGCATAAACCAATTTTATTATTCATGAAGTTGATAAAAATGTAGTCATTATGTAATTTGACTACATTATAAAAACATATTAGACTTACGTCTGTGCTCGTAAACATCCGGGTGAGTGTCGATCTAGATGGATAAGCTTGAAATTAGTACACAAACAATAGTATAATTCTGCTTGTTTGTCTTTACTAAATCTTTTCAATCTTCCTAACACAGAATGATTAGGGTGCTTTAGTAATGGCTTAGTTTAGTAATAATATATAATCATGAAAAGTAAGTGAGTAAAGTTTAAGGTGGAGGAAAAAACATGAAACTCTGTACAATTGGACTCGGATATATCGGTTTACCGACTTCTGCTGTTTTTGCGAAGTACGGTACAGACGTAGTAGGTATTGATATTCATCAATCAGTTGTAGATAAATTAAACCGCGGGGAAATTCATATTGAAGAACCTGGTTTAGGTGAAGTTGTTAAAGAAGTGGTAGCATCAGGTAAATTCCGCGCCTCGCTCGATGTTGAACCGGCTGATGCTTTTATCATTGCGGTACCTACACCGAATAATGACGACGAAAATAAATCGTGTGACCTGACATACGTATTGGATGCAACACGTCGTGTGCTACCAGTTGTTCAAAAAGGGAACGTCATTATCGTGGAATCTACAATTGCTCCACGAACAATGGATGACTTTGTAAAACCATTAGTAGAAGAAGCCGGTTTCGTTGTAGGGGAAGATGTATATTTGGTACATTGTCCTGAACGCGTACTACCAGGTCAAATTTTGCATGAGCTTGTTCACAATAACCGCATTGTTGGAGGGATTACTTCAACATGTGCAGAAAAAGGCGCTGAAATATATCGTACGTTTGTTGAAGGCGAGATTATTCAAACAGACGCGAAAACTGCAGAAATGTCAAAATTAATGGAAAACACATTTAGAGATGTCAACATTGCTTTAGCTAACGAATTAGCAAAAGTATGCAATGCTCTTGATATTAACGTATTGGATGTTATTGAAATGGCTAACAAACATCCACGTGTAAATCTTCATAGTCCCGGTCCGGGCGTTGGTGGTCATTGTCTAGCTGTTGATCCTTACTTCATCGTTGCTAAGCAACCTGAACTTGCTAAAATCATCAAACTGTCACGTGACACGAACGTTTCAATGCCAGATTATGTAGCAACACACGCTCAAAAATTGGTTGAAGGAATCGAGAATCCTAAAATTGCTGCATTTGGCGTAACATATAAAGGAAACGTCGACGATATGCGTGAAAGTCCAGCGGTCGAAATAATCGACTTGTTGATTGAGCGTGGTGTGAACGTTGAAGTTCACGATCCGCATGTTGAACGCTCAATTTCTGACAAGTTTGACCTTGTGTCTTCGGAACAAGCACTAACGGGAGCGGATTTGGTATTGGTGTTAGTCGATCATAACGAGTTCAAACAACTTAACTTTAATGAATTAACGGCAACTATGAACACACCTCGTATTTTCGATACACGAAACATTGTAAAAGAGGATACAGATAGTAAGGTTGAAGTGGTTAACTACGGCAATCTTTACAAGTACACAAATGTTGCGGAGTTAATCTAATCAATTCAAGACGGTTAGGAGTGCCTCTGTACAATTTTAATTTGTATAGAGGCATTTCTACTTTACTTCGATTATGGAGAGGATTCGTTGAATTATGTTTCAATCATTTAAAAAAGTGTTAAAGGAACACGTTGATAACATATATATGGTAGGTAGACTTGCGCGATATGAAACAAAATCGCAGTACTCAAATCACTACTTAGGAATTGTATGGGAGTTTTTAAATCCATTGTTCCAAATTGCTGTATACTGGTTTGTATTTGGAATTGGGTTACGTTCGGGGAATGACGTGGATGGTGTCCCGTTCTTACCTTGGATGATTGTCGGAATCTCGCTTTGGTTCTTCGTAAGTAAAGCGTTTGTACAAGGGTCTAACTCCATTTATGCAAGATTAAATTTAGTATCAAAGATGAACTTCCCTATGAGTATTATCCCATCTTACGTGATGTTGACGTTCTTTATTGAACACGCATTTATTTTATTGATTATCGCAGTCGTTTTGATTGGTTACGATATTCAATTTTCGATTTATATTTTGCAGTTACCATATTATTTGGTGGCTACCTTCTTATTGAGCTATGCATTTGCACTACTCTTTTCAACATTTTCAACCTTGGCGCGAGATTTTCAAAGTCTTCTGCAGTCGATGGTGAGGATGTTATTTTATGTAACTCCAATTTTATGGCCATTGACGACTATGCCGGAAGTCATCAGACCCATTTTACAGTTGAATCCAATCAACTACGTCATTGAAGGATATAGAAACACGTTCTTTTATCATCATTGGTTCTGGGAACATCCAGGATACATGTTGTATTTTTGGTCATTTGTTGCAATCATTTTATTGATTGCGGCGGCGTTACACGTGAAGTTCCGTGACTCGTTTACAGACTACTTGTAAAGATAAGGTGAATTTAAATGAGCTATGCAATTAAAGTTGAGCATGTTTCAAAGCATTTCAAAATATATAAAAACTCGAAAGATAAATTTTTAGACCTGGTCATTCCAGGAGGGTATGGAGAGCGATTTGTGGCTCTTAATGACATTTCATTTGAACTTCCGAAAGGCGAAGTATTAGGTCTTGTCGGTGTTAACGGTTCTGGGAAATCGACTTTATCGAATCTCATTTCAGGTGTCACACAACCTTCTTATGGAGAAATCAAAACAGATGGAGATGTTTCACTAGTTGCAATCTCATCTGGACTGAATGGGAACTTAAGCGGTAGAGATAACATTGAATTAAAAGGACTGATGTTAGGTCTAACTCCAAAACGAATTAAAGAACTTGAACCTGATATTATCGAATTTGCTGACATTGGTAGATTTATTGATCAACCTGTTAAAAATTATTCGAGCGGTATGAAATCTCGACTCGGCTTTGCGATTTCAGTTCATATCAATCCAAATATTTTGGTAATCGACGAAGCTTTATCCGTAGGGGACCAAACATTTACTGATAAGTGTTTAGATAAAATGAATGAGTTTAAAGAAGAAGGCAAAACAATCGTCTTTGTCAGTCACTCCATTGCACAAGTTCGAAGCTTCTGTACAAAAGTATTGTGGTTAGAATATGGGGTCATCCGTGAATATGGTGATTCGAAAGAAGTGCTAGATAATTACGGGAATTTTTTAACTCGTTATAAGCGATGGACTCCGGAAGAACGGAAAGAGTATCGCGAGAAAATGTTACAAACTCAATATCAAACTGTTAAAAAGTCAAAGGATAAAGGGAGTAGCGTAAATGCTTAAGTTTCCAAGCGATAAGATTAGAAAGACGGCACAGCGTGTTCGCAACAACGCAAAGTTGATTCCAAATATTGATTATAAATCTGTAATGAAATATGCGCTAGAGACTTCGCGATCAGCGCAAATGACAATAGATGCAGGTGAATTGAATCTTACGAATTATCATTCACTTGATACAAAACAGCTAAAAGTTTTAATTTACGGAAACGTCAACTTAAACTTATTAGACGGTTCGGCAGTATGGGCGACGTCTGTCGCACGGATGCTCTCGGTAGGAGAAAATATTCAAACAGATTTACTTTTGAAAACGCACGTTTATAATGATCGTTTACTAAAACCTTTATATGAATTAGATAATGTACAAATTATTGATCCGTTTGCTGAAAAGCATCGTGAGCAGCTAGGTACTGCAAGATGGTATAAGCGTAAGGATATTAGTCCTGGTTACGCACCAACGGTAATTCAACATTGTTTCAATGAAAAAGATTACGATTTCTGTATTGTTCGAGGTTATCCTGTTATTAAAGCGCTCTTGAAACATCCACACTTAATGAAGAAAATGTGGGTATATTTGACTGACTTCCCACATTCAATGGAGGAATTCTCAGTTCAAGAGTTTGAAGATTTACAGTCGGTCTTGTTGCACTGTAATCGATTTTTATGTCAGACAGAAGAGATGAGAGAATTCTTAATTGAATTGTTCCCTTTTGCCAAAGACAAGGTTTATGTGTTGAATCCAATGATTCCAATGAATGAGGAATTGAAGCCTACATTTAAAATTTCAAATCAACCATCTCTTGTTTACGCCGGTAAATTCGCTGATCTATGGATGTCTCAAGAACTGTTGGAATTATTCCCAACTATTCGTCAGCGTCTTCCAAAGATTACATTTAACATTGCGGGTGACAAATTTAATGATTCGAAAGTAAATGAGAACTTTAAAGAAGACGTTACACAATTGCTTGAAATAACACCGGGTGTCAAATGGATTGGTGGCGTTTCACGCGAAGAGTCACAAAAGCTGATTTTAGAATCAGATATTGGAATTAGTTATCGTTCGCATGAGCTTGATGACTCATTAGAATTATCTACAAAAGTGCTAGAGTACGCTATTTTAGGCAAGCCAGTCATCTTTAACAAGTCTGATATGCACACAAGATTATTTGGAGACGACTACCCACTCTATGCGAATTCAGATGAAGAGGTTGTGGCAAACATTTTGCTTGCAGTCGAAAATCCTGAAATTTATGAGATGGCTGCAAAACGAATGTTTGAAGTGGCTAAGCGTTTTACATTCGAATCGATGTATGTTCAATTGAGTGATAAACTTTGGAATGAGAAAAAAATACCATTATTTTATATGACCCCACGTGAAGTTCGAGAGCAAATCCGTTTTTATAAATCAAGATTGGCTGTTTTATCACAGGAATATCTCTTCTTGATTAACCGGTTAGGAAATGATGAATCGAAAATAGAAATGGACGAAGCCATCATGAACGCTGCTCACAAAGTCGATAACTCTGAGTCTTATGAAGATTTAGATATGTATATGAAAGACGTTATTTTCTTGTCAGAGGAAGTCTCGCGACTTACAAAAGCGTTACGAGAGAAACATATGACAGATGGAACGGGTGGATTACATGAATAAATATCAGAACGCATCGAATTGGATTGTCAAAGGAACAGAAGTCGAAATGTACAATTCTAAATCGGATTCTTTGAATGTATATATTAACTGTTCGAATAAAGTACCACATCGCTATCTTCACTTTGAAGCATATGGAGCTTTTAAAGAAGATGAATCTGCGACCATCACACCTCCTGAGAATCAGCGTGAACTTCTAGTTACTTTTACGGGTAGAAAAGAAGGAAATGTTGAAGCGACCATGCAGTACATTTTCTATAACGACGCTGGGGAAAAAAAACATGTGCGCCGTATTAAATTTGGTGAGACTGGTGTTATTCATATTCCTGTTTGGACTAACAAAATCAAGATGGCCTTGCGGGTAAGCGGACAAGGTATGATTTCGATTGAAGATCTTGAATTGCGTTGGATTGCAAACTATAAAGAATATGAACAACTTGTTATTCCAAAACGAATGAACTTGAGTAATACGGAAGAACGTTATCTAGTTTTGACGAACATCTATCCGAATGCAGAAAACCTTTATCGCAATGGCTTCGTACATCGCCGTGTGAAATCATACCAAGAAGATCAACTTCCGGTAGATGTATTTGCCTTCCAAGGGTCGTCTCTCTTGAATGAGTACGAGTTTGATGGAGTGCGCGTATTTGAAGGAAATCAAACAAGCTTAGAGTATTTTTTGAAGCATACAAACTATAAGAAGATTTTGATTCACTTCATTAATCGAAACATGTATGAAGCGATTGAAATTGGAGCACCAAATACCCCGGTTTTAGTTTGGATTCATGCAGTCGAAGCGGAAAGATGGACACGTCGTTTGTTCAACGTAGAAAACAATGGGATGATGGCACGTACACTTCGGACACTGCCGAGTAACAACAACCGTCGAATGAAGTTTATTCATGAACTATTTAGTCGACAGGATGATCGTTACCAGTTCATTTTCATTTCTGAATTCATTGCGAATGTCGCACAAGAAGATGCTGGATTCCAATTAGCGGATGATCGTTATCGAGTGATTCACAATATTACGGATGACTCTGTATTTAAATTTGAAAAGAAGGATCCAGAATTACGTAAAAAGATTTGGACTGTACGTCCTTTCGTTAATAAAAAATATGGGAATGATTTGACGGTGAAGGCGATTCTTGAACTTTCAAAACGTCCTCTTTTTTATGATCTCGATTTTGAGATTTATGGAATGGGACCACAGTTTGATGAATTGCTCGAACCGTTACGTCAATTTAAAAATGTTCATATCCACGAAAGATTCTTATCGCAACCTGAAATTGCTGAAATACATCGTAATAAAGGAATCTTCTTATGCCCGACACGCTGGGATACACAAGGAGTATCGATGTGTGAAGCTATGTCTAGTGGTGTGATTGCAGCTACGAATGCGGTCTCGTGTATTCCGGAGTTTATGAGAGAAGACACAGGAATTCTCGCAGGAGAAGAAGACTATATTGGGATTGCTGATGGCATCGAAGAACTATATAATAACCCAGAGCTTTTCTTAGAAAAGTCAAAAGTGGGTTCAGACTGGATTATTCAAAAAACAGGTAAGAATACAGTGATACCTGAAGAGCTTGAAGAGATTCGAAAAGCATAAAAATCTAAAAGCACTTCCTCAAACGAGGAAGTGTTTTTAACAAAAGGTGAGAATCTATGGGGACAATCATAACGGCATTCAAGACTTTGAATTTTGAATCGACGGAGTATTCGAATCAATGTGTATCGTACCCTCATCCATCACTTGGATTATTTTATAATCAATTTCATTTATTAAATTGTATGTCTGATCAGAAATTGAAATCTCTATTCGATCAAGAGTTAGCAGAAATTCGAGAATGGAAAGCTGATTCCCAGAAGAAAGCTAAATTTACATTGCTCGAATGGGATTCAAGAGGAACATATTATTTGTATGAAATTCAAATTAATGAACAGTTTTCGTTCCAATGGCTAAGTACGATTGAGTTGGATTTAGAACGATATCCAAGCGTAAAATCGTGTAAAAATATAACGTTAAACGGGAAAAGTTTATGGGACGATTTTGTATTTAATCAATTTATTCGACATATGCATGAAGAAAATATGTTGCAACAACTTATCTTTGTATTTCCCACTGAGTTTGAAGATAAGTTGTTCGAATGGAAATATAAATATTATCCTGGTATGAAAACTTTGAGTGGGACTGGTGAAGCAATTCAGTCCTTTTTAAATCAAGAGACCATTTTCTCGTCGTTTCAAGGAGAAAATGTGTATTTTGCAGATCGAGCCATACGTTACGTGTTTCAGCCACATGAGGGAAGCCAACAAATGCTCGTCGTATTCTCTGCCATGTCACCGGACGAGGTAGCACGCTACAATTATTTAAAAGTGCTACAAGATGAGCCGTGCCACCGGTTATTTATACTAGATGATTTTGGACAACGAGGAACCTTCAACATTGGAGTAGATGGGAATCACGAAATTGAAACGTCTGTCGTTTCGCTTTTACATGCTATTTCTCGCGAGAGTGGTGTTGGGTTTGAAAGAATGATTGCGCTAGGTACTTCAAAAGCCGGAGGAATAGCTACATTATTCGCATTAAAATACCATTTTGAAGGTCTGATTGTAGGAGGAAGTGTTTATCAGATTGGTGATTGGATGCTTGAAAATGATGAAGAGCGGAAGCTAATGAGACTTACGATGACTCCTTCAGCATATGAAAAAAATATCGATTTGCAAAGAGCCTATTTAAATCAACTGATTTATCAAATTGATTTTAGAAGTAAGCCTAAAACTAAAATTTTCATTCAAACAATTGAGAATGACCCTTACAGAAAAGGTGTTATTGAACCCTTTTTAGAATATTTAGATTTAAAACAAGTACCATATGAATTTGATATTTATCCAGGCAAACGACATAATCTATTGGGTGAAAGTTATCCAAAGTATCTGCGTCAAGTATTGGCTCTTCATTTTTATAAAAATAAGGCTTCTCAGAAGGATGTTAAAAAGAATTCATTATGGAAGCTAGTCTTAGACTGCTTCAAGTAATGGAAAAGGAGTAAATATGAAAACACAAGCAACAGATCATTCATTTCTTCTAGCTTCTTTACTAAGAGATGAAATAACACCCTACTTCGAAAAGCATAATGTTCAAACTGACATTAAGGAAACCATGTTGATTATAAAAGGAACTTCTATTGGTGAAGTGGGGCCGATATTTCTACCGATTGAATTCTATCGCTACAATATTCGTAACCGTGTTATTGAATTGTTTTCTGCTAAGCGAAAGCAGTTTGAATTTGAAATCCTTGGCTCTTCGAAGAACACAGTAAGAGTAATCGATGGTTATTTAGTATTTAATTTTGAACCTAATCAGAACTTTGAAGTGATTATTCGGACATCACGTTTTTTGACGATGCGACCAGTTTTTCCTCAAACGTTTGAATCAAAATTTTCGATGCATGATCAAGTGAAATATAAATTTATTCCTGCAAGGGATGAAGCATTTAGTAAAGACTTGATTGTCGTATTTTCAGCAATGGGAAGACCTCATCAATACAATTTTAATTATATGAAAAGTTTTAAAGACCATCCTGCAAATCAATTGTTTATTTTAGATGATTTTGGTGAAAAAGGAAGTTACTATTTAGGCAAGGATTTATCCTTCCGAAATGAGACATCGGTTATTTCATTGATCATGAACATCTTACATCGAATTCATGCGACGCCAAAACATGTCACAACATTTGGTTCCTCAAAAGGCGGATATGTGGCATTATACTATGCATTAAAATATGGATTTGGCGAGGTTGTCAGTTTAGCACCTTCAATTAATTTAGGAGATTTCCTGATTAGTCAGCATCCTGATTTACTTGAATACATGACCGGTGGCAGTCAATCTTATCATGTATATGAAATGAATCAATTGATTTACGATTTGGTTAGAGAAAAGCGGGATGAAATGCCTTATATTCATTTAATGGTTGGAACAGCAGATTCACGGAAGTTGGAACATCTGGACCCGTTTGTATCCTACTTGGAATCTCTTGACATACCATTCGATTATCATATTGTTGAAGGAGTAGACCACTCTGAATTAAAATTTTTTGCTCCTCAATACATTGATTATTATTTTTCTCGTAAATTCTCACTTAAATCATCGTTGCTCTACTTCTTTGTTATGAATGAGCAATTTTTGGTTGAGAATGATCAAATAGTATTTAAAATGAATGTCGTCACTGATGAAAGTACAGAAGTTGCATTTTATTGGTATATGAATGACCAAATTTATAAGAAAACGCCGTATTCAAATGATTTGGAAACAAAAATTCCATATGAATCTGGAAATCAATATAGAGTGAAAATATTTATTCGAAATCGAATAGCTCAAGATCAAAAAGTTATATTTAATCGTACTTTCACATCAGAGACATAAATAAACTAAGGATAATATGTAGTACGCAATCAATAAAATATAATGATTTAAAAAAATGTATACTTCGGAAGAATCTAATCGGATATGATTGGATTCTTTTTATTTCGCGTAAAAAATATTTTAATTTTATATATTATTTTTAAATGAAGCATAATTGTATTGAGTTTCTGTGCGTAGTTGGATAGATTAGAAGATGAGAATGCATTTATGATCTCAAGGTGTGGAAAATTAACTGGGGAAACTTTGAAAGGGGAATAAGAATGTCAAACTGTAAAAATAATTTAGTGCTCAGAGGTATCATCGCTACGTCTCTAGTTACTGCTAGTTTACTTCCGCTCACTGTTAGTGCAAGTGTAGGTAAAGATTCAGCCAAAGTATCTAATTCTAAGCAAAAAGTGGACGCGATTGAAATTTTACAACCATCTCACCCACTTTCATTTAAACAAGGAGAAAAAATTGACGGGAAGTACAAGATTTTAAATGTCAATGTTGACGGAAAAATATTGAAACAACCGGTTAGATGGACGAATTTATCTACTTCGAAAATCGGTAATTTTACTGCTACAGCTACATATTCTAAACGTGGGAAGACAGTCCAACTCAAAGTTCCGTATACAATTTCGGGATATAAGTTGGCGCTTATGCACACAAATGACACACACGCCTCGCTTGATAGCGCACCAAAACGAGCTACGGCAATTAATCAACTTAGACAAGAGAATGCAGATCGTTTGTTGATCGATGCGGGAGATGTGTTCTCGGGATCGCTTTACTTCAATGAGTTCAAAGGACTAGCTGATTTGACACTCATGAACTACATGAACTATGACTTGATGGTACCGGGCAACCATGAATTTGACCTCGGCACAGAGGCGGGGCACCAAGAATTTGCAACTTTTATTCAAAACGCCAAATTCCCATTCGTCAGTTCGAACGTGGATTATAGTGCTGATCAATATTTGAGCAGTCTTTACTCGGATGAGATTGAGCGAAAGCCATACGATGGAAAATTATACGAAGGCGTCATCAAAGTGGTGGACGGGAAGAAAGTTGGATTCTTCGGATTGACGACTGAAGACACGGCGAACATCGCTAGTCCAGGACCAATCAAATTCCAACACTATGTTGAAGAAGCCGAGAAAGCCGTCAAAGCGTTTAAACAGCGCGGTGTCGATCAAATCGTAGCCGTCTCGCACCTAGGGTTCGACGACAATCCGGCAATCGATAATGATTTAGAACTCGCGAAACGCGTAGAAGGAATTGATGTCATTATTGGTGGTCACTCGCATTCTCGTTTAGACGCACCTGTTGTGGTGGTCGATGGAGAAGAGCCGACTGTAATTGTACAAGCATATCAATATGGGGAATTCCTCGGTACGCTCGATGTCGAGTTTGACCACACGGGGAAGGTTGTTGCACACCAAGGTAAGTTGATTGACATCAAAGGCTATGCCGCTGATCCGAGGGCGGTCAGCTTACTTGCTCCATTTGCAAAAGAAATTGAAAGCATCCGTAACGCCGAGATTGGTGCGGCGACGACTGCGGCATTTGACAACCCGAGGGACGCTGGAGATGTCAAGAAACCGAGCGTTCGTAAAAATGAGACGGCGTTAGGGAACTTGATTACGGACGGTATGTTGGATCGTGCAAAACGAATCGACGGCGAAGTTGTCGCAGCGATTCAAAACGCTGGTGGTATCCGTTCGTCAATTAATGCAGGCCCTGTGACGGCAGGTGAAGTATTGACAACACTTCCGTTCGGAAATACGTTAGCGGTCATGACGTTGCAAGGAAGTGAACTGTTATCAGCCCTTGAGCGTAGCGTGAGCATCTACCCAATTGAGAGTGGCGGTTTTTTGCATATGTCAGGTATGAAGATTGAGTTTGATAGTTCGAAAGCAGCAAATAACCGAATTGTGAAGGCGCAAGTGCTTCGTAATGGACAATATGTGGACGTCGTAACGAATGAGAATTATAAGATTGCAACGAACTTCTTTGCTGCAAAAGGTGGGGACAACTACCTTGAGTTTAAAAAGGCATATGAAGAGGGTCGTGTGAATGATTTGGGGATTATTGACTGGGAAATCATGCGTGATTATCTCGTGAAACTTCAAACGGTCACACCGACTGTTGAAGGGCGAATTGTCGACATCAAGCAGTAAACCCGAAGTAATTATAGGATGAGGAAGGGACCTGACTAGGGAAAGTATAGTTAGGTCCTTTACTCATGTTCAAGCATAAAGGAGCCTACAATGAGAAAAACTGCAGATGGAACATATCGTTACGTTCTCGTCCTCGGTGCGAAAGTGAACGGGATTCAACCGTCCCGGGCCTTGATGCACCGGATTGAAGCGGCGGCTGAATACGCGAAGCAATATCCGCACGTCGAACTCATCGCTTCTGGAGGACAAGGACCCGATGAAGGGATGGCGGAGGCCCGCGTCATTGCCCGGGAGTTAACGGCACGTGGCATTGATGCGGCGCGAATCCATATCGAAGCGGAGTCGACGTCGACGTACGAGAACTTTCTGTTCAGCCGTCCGATTTGGAGTGGGGAGTCTGGTCTGACCGTCGTCACGAACGACTTTCATGTGAGGCGGGCCCGGCTCGTCGGACGCCTGTACTTTGGGCTCTCGACCGACGCACTGTATGCGAGAACGCCGACGGCCACAAAACTGAAGTACGTCGTCCGTGAACAGTTGGCGTACGTGAAGCTGTTCATCAACTATATGCGCTGGAAATGGCGACCATGACAAAAGGGACTTCGCAATGAAGTCCCTTTTTCGTGTTATAACGTGCCAATGATCATCCCGCCGATGACCCCGACGATGACGAGCGCCCAAGGCGGCATCTTCCAATATGCGATCATGGCGAACAAGAAAGCAGCGAAGACGAAGTCGACCGCACCGTTCACCGTGCTCGTGAAGATCGGCTGATAGAAGGCAGCAATCAAAATCCCGACGACGGCAGCGTTGACACCGATGAGCGCACCGGCGACTTTCGGGTTGCGACGGAGTGCATCCCAAAACGGCAAGGCGCCGAGGATCAACAGGAACGCCGGCAAGAAGATGGCAAGCGTGGCGAGCAGACCTCCCGGCACGCCATTAATGACCGTCCCGAGATAAGACGCGAATGTGAAGAGCGGTCCCGGTACGGCTTGGGCGGCCCCGTAACCAGCGAGGAACGCCTCTTCACTTAAGAAACCGGCCGGTACGAGTTCGCGCTCGAGTAGCGGCAAGACGACGTGGCCGCCGCCGAAGACGAGGGCCCCCGCGCGGTAGAAGCTATCGAACATGGCGACCGATTGACTCTCGATCGTCTCCCGTAAGATCGGCAAGATGACGAGGAGCGCCCCGAACAGACCGAGAAGCGTCGCCCCGAGTCGTTTCGAGAGCGGGAACGAAGCCGACTTGACGTCGAGGTTTTGCGGTTTGAACAGCAAGAACCCGGCAAGTCCGGCGAGCAAGATGACGAGCACTTGGCTATAGGTCGTCTGCCATAACAGCACCCCGGCGAGTGCGAAGAACGCGATTGTCCGCGTCTTCGCGTCCGGCGTCAATTTGCCGGCCATCCCGAGAATAGCATGGGCGACGATGGCGACGGCGACGACTTTCAATCCATAAAGCCAGCCCGCGTCTGAGACGTCGAGTCCCGATACCAATAGGGCGAATAAGATGAGGGCGATGACGGACGGGGCCGTGAACCCGATGAACGACGTGATCCCGCCGAGGATGCCGCCACGGACGATCCCGATCCCGATGCCGACTTGGCTGCTCGCCGGACCCGGCAAGAACTGACAGAGGGCGACGAGGTCGGCATAGGCGCGTTCGTCCATCCATTTGCGACGGCGGACGTACTCCTCATGGAAATAGCCGAGGTGGGCGATCGGTCCGCCGAACGAGGTCAGGCCGAGCCGGGTCGATACGAATAAAATCTCAAGTAACGTTTTGAACGTTACGCGTTGGTTGGACATGTGCTTCACTCCTTAATTTTTTTGAATAGTTCATACGCTTTTTGACGGGCTTCCGCCAAGACGACGAGGCCTTTTTCGGTCGTCGTGTAATTTTTCCGGATATGACCCTCGACGAGCTCGTTCGTCCGGACGAGCAGCCCGTCTTGCTCCATCGAGTGCAAAATCGGATAGAGCGTGCCGGCGCTAATCGAGTAGCCGTGCTCACGGAGCTCCTCGACCATCCAAGCTCCGTACACCGGGTGCTCAGAGGCGTGGTGTAAGATATGGATATGGATAAAACCGAGAAACAGTTTTCGAAGAACGCGGTCTTCCACGTGCATCATCTCCTTAATATCGGTTTTCGATATCGATTTTCGTAATCATACTAACAATTGTGGTGGTGAGGTGCAAGCCGTGAGGTGTCATTTACAAAAACTTAATGTGCGCATATTGGTGAGAATCGATTCGGAAAATATAGGGAATTTGTAAGAAATGAGGTAAACTGAAAAGTAGAATTGAACGGAGGAGGGACCGACGTGGCAGACTTAGACCAGACCAAATTTCAATCCTTGTTGCGCCATATGCCCCAAGGCTACGTCGAGTTTAAAGTGCTCTACGATGAGGCGGGGGAGCCCGTCGATTACGAGTTTCATGAAGTGAACGAAACGTTCGAGCGCATCATGAAAGCAAAGCGCGAACATTTTCTCGGTGGACGGATCACCGACAAGTTGAAAGATTTTGAATACAGCGAACGGGAATGGATCGTCCAAGTCGCGCGTGCTGTCAGTAGTGGCGAAGCCATCACGTTCGAACATTTCTCACGTCGCAACAAGGCCTGGTATGAACTGTCTGTCTTTAGCGAGCGTCCGGGTCATGTGTCGACGCTGTTCCACGACATCACACCGCACGTCCAAGAGAACAATGCGCTGAAACAACTCGTCAACGTGTCGCACCGCTTTGTGACGACCGGACGAGAATTGTTGATGAACCAACATTTCCTCGACCAGATTCGAGGGTTCACCGGTGCCAAGGCCGTGACGCTCAATTTAGTCGATGATGATGGACAGACGTACTCGACCGTGGCGCTCTCGGGCATTGATGAACTGCTCGAGCGCAGCCTCGATGTGCTAGGCTTCCATCCGGTTGGCCGCAAATGGCCGATGAGCCCGAAACGGTCCAAGTTACTCGAGGCACCGAGCCCAATCGTGTTCGACGACATTTTCCCGCTCGTCGACGGGGTGTTGCCGAAACGACTGATCAAAAATATTTTACGGATTTTTAACCTTGGCCAAGTCGTCTTGTTTAAAATCGAGAAAGATGGGGTTTTTTACGGGGATTTGACGATTGTCATGCAAGGAAATAAAGAGGCGAGCCGCCTTGGGCTCGTCGAATTGTATATCGTGCACATCCTCGAGCAGATGACGAAAGCGGGCCGGCAAATCGGGGATGCGAAAGAGTCGATGTTCGAAGGGTTCGCGACCGTCGACTTGGAGTGCATCATGTCCCTGACCAATCATGAGATTTTCCATTTGAACGTGGCGTGGGAGCGTGTGCTCGGGTTTCCGCTCGAAGAACTCGAGAACATGGACTTCACGAGCCTGATTCATCCCGATGACGTCGAGAAGACGAATGAAGCGTTCGCCTTGCTCGAAGAAGGGAAGGACATCTTCCGTTTCGTCAACCGATACCGGACGATCGATGGAGACTATCGATCAATCGAGTGGCATTCAAAAGTCCAAGGCAACTATATTTACGCCGTCGCCAAAGACGTGACGGAACGCGTCCAACTCGAGGAAGAACTCGCCGAGCGGGACCGATTGCTCACGAAGCTGTCCGATCAAGTGCCCGGTGCCATCTATCAGTTCGAGCGGCGCCCGGACGGCAGCTTCCACTTCCCATTCTTTAGCCGAGGATTCGAGGTGCTGACTGGTATTACGTTCGAGGAGATGAAACAAGACCCGGGTCTCGTGTTCTCAAAAATCCATCCCGAAGATTATCCGAACGTGATGGCGAGCATTGAGACGTCGTACGAGAACTTGACGATTTGGGATGCGGAGTTTCGTGTCCTGACGCCCGACGGCCGGACGACGTGGATTTTAGGATCGTCGCGTCCAGAGAAGCTTGATGAAGGGCATGTCCTTTGGCACGGCTATATCGGTGACGTGACCGAGAAGAAGAAATATGAGATGGAAATCGAGTATTTGAGTTATCACGACCAGTTGACCGGGGTGAAGAATCGCCGTTACTTCGATGAGGCGCTCATCACGTACGATGAGCCGGACTATTATCCGCTCGCCTTAATCGTCGTCGACGTCAACGGGTTGAAGCTGACGAACGACGCGTTCGGTCATCTCGTCGGGGATCGCTTGTTGATTGAGGCGACGATGACGCTCAAACGTGAGATTCGAGGGAAGGATACGGTCGCTCGAATCGGTGGGGATGAGTTTGTCATCATCATGCCGAATACGTCACTTGAAGAGGCGAACCGCTTGTCCGATCGCCTGAGCCAACTGTTCCTCGCCAAATCGATCGAAGGGCTGCCGATTTCGGCATCGTTCGGCGAAGCGGTGAAGGACGATGACGCGCTCTCCATCGCGGAAGTGTTTAATTTGGCCGAGGACCGGATGTATCACCATAAAGTGTCGGAGAAACAAAGCCGACGCCATCATTCGATTCAGCTCATCATGCGAACGCTCTACGAGAAAATCCCGCGCGAAGAAGCACATTCGCAACGCGTCGCCGAGCTGTCGCGGCAACTCGGACAGGCGATGGGGTTCACGAGTGCTGATGTGAACGAACTCGTCACGGCGGCGACACTGCATGATATCGGCAAGGTCGCGATCAGCAATGAGATTTTAGACAAGCCGGGCACGTTGACCGAGTCCGAATGGCGTGAAATCAAACGTCATCCCGAAGTGAGCTACAACATCTTGAGCACGGTGCCGGAGTATGGGCCACTGTCCGAAATCGTGCTCGCCCACCATGAACGATGGGACGGGAATGGTTATCCGAAAGGGATCAGCGGAAAGCAGATCCCGCTCGCGTCACGCATCATCTCGATTGCGGACACGTTCGACGTCATGATGACGGGACGCCCGTATCGGAAAGCGAAGACGCTCGACGAAGCGCTCGCGGTCATCGCAGAAGAAGCGGGCCGGCAGTTCGACCCGGAACTCGTCGAGGTGTTTTTCAAGAAAGTCGTGCCGACGTTGCAACGTTAATCGACTCACATAAAAAGGAGAGCCCGCGATGGCTCTCCTTTTTATGTGAGCGGCCGTTTCTTCAACGCCCAGGCGCTGAGGAGAAAGACAGCGAGCGCCATCCCGAGCATGATGAGGACGGATTGGAGTGGGAAATGGTCCTCGTACATTTGGGTGATCCCGTAATTGAACCAGTACGTCGGCAAGAAGCGCCCAACGGCTTGGAGCGTCTCCGGAAGCCACGTCAGGCTGATGAAGGCGCCGCCGGTGATGGCCGCCGCCATCGTCACGGACGTCTGCCAGATGTTCGCCTTCTCCCGGTTCGTCGCGAGAATCGCGATGAGCGACCCGATGGCGAGACAGACGAACAAATAGACGATGAACAACAACGTGAGGACAGGCAGGTGCGTCAAGATGTCTTGTCGGTATAGCACGGCACTGAAGGCGAGCAGCATGAGCACGTAGAGCAGACCGACCGCACAGAACGATACGAACAACGAGCCGATGTAACGCCGCGGCGTTACAGGGGCGGCGAACAGGCGGGAATAGATTTTCTCGTCCCGGTCGTCGGCGACGAACAGCGGGATGAACTGAAGGAACGCCGACATCATGACGAACGACAAGAGGCCGAGGAACGCCTGCGTCCGCGCCGTCGTCGCCACGCTCTGTTGGAACGGCTCACTAGAGAGGGTATAGCCGTTTTCCGTCTCACGTTCGGCGAGTTCGGTGAACCGTTCCTCGTCAAACTCACTTGCGATCAATAGTTGCCGCTCACGGGACAAGTGTGAATTGAGCGCTTGTTCGATCAATGCGGCGTCACTCCCTTCGGTCGCACTGAACGACAATCGCGGTGTCTCGCCATCCAAGAGCGCCTCGCTGAATCCGTCCGGAATCACTAAGACGATGTCTTGTCCTTGTAGCAACGCCTCATCGGTCTCATCCGTCTCGAGCGGTGTCACCGCTCCGAACCGTCCCGCCTCTTCAATCACGCGACCGGCGAGTGTTCCGCCGTCGCGGTCAAGAATACCAATCGAGGCGTTCAAGGCAGACGTCGAACTGAGGAACGACAGGATGAGAGCGAACCCGAACACGGAGACGAACGTGAACACCCATAGCCCTTTTTTCCGGAGCGGCTTGGATCCGAAGATAGCTCCCCGTCATCGGCTGCTCCTCACTGAGCATGCCGGTAATGTAGAATGCACCGAACAGTGCCGTCATGATGGAAATCGTGACGGTGAAATATTCGAGTGATGTCGGGGTCCGACCCGACAAATCGATGCTCTCGCTGTCGATGAACGTCGTGGGCTCGAACGGGGCGGAAACACCTGCCTCAGCGAGCATAATCTGCTGATTGGCGACGTCCGTATATTGCCGGAGAATGGCCTCGATGACGTCAAATTCGATCGTCGACGGTTCCTCGTAAAGCAGACGGACGTCGGGACCGTCCAAATGGAGGATGACGTCGGCGTCGCCATCGTTCACGCCGTTTTCCGCAGCGGCGATACTATCGTATGGGACGAGATTGATAAATGCTTTGATGTCGTCGTCGGCGAGGAACGTCTCGAGCGGCACCCGGTAATCATCCGTCGACTGTTCGACGTAGGCGACGTCTGTGACCGGGAGCGAGAAGTTGCTATTGAAGATGGCCGACAGCATCGTCCCGAGCCCGAAGATGAGAATGATTGGGAAGATGAGCATCCAAAACAAGGTCGAGCGGTCCCGCAGTTGCTGTTTGACATCATATTTGATGAACGTCCATAGTTTCATCGTCATCACTCCCTAAGTGTCTTACCGGTCAGCGCCAGGAAGACGGTATTCAAGGACGGACGGTCGACCGTGATTGAGGTGAAGCGAACCCGCTCGTCATGGAGGACGTCGAGCAGCGGGGCGAGCGGGGTGTCTTTCTCGAGTGACACGTCGAGGAACGGTTCCTCGTAATCGACTTTCTTCACCCGCTCGAGTGATTCGAGTCGTTCCAAGAGGCCCGGAGTGAGGGCGTCGACTTTGATGCGGGCCGTCTCGAGCGTCATGACTTGATCTTTCAGCTCATCTTGCGTGCCCTCGGCGATAATTCGTCCCTCATCGACGATGGCGACACGGTCGCAGAGCATCTCGACTTCCTCCATATAGTGGGACGTATAGATGATCGTCGCCCCGCGTCGATTCAACTCGCGGATATTCTCGAGGATGGTGTTGCGTGACTGCGGGTCGATGGCGACGGTCGGTTCATCCATAAAGATAAGTTCTGGTTCATGCACGATGCCGCAGGCGATGTTGAGACGACGAAGGAGCCCCCCGGACAGTTCCGGCGGACGTTTCTTTTGGTGCGCGGTGAGTTCGACGAAGTCGAGGGCGGCCACGGTCTTTTGTTTGGCCTCGGCCGGTTTGAACCCGTACAGCTCGGCGAAAAATTGAATGTTCTCGAACACCGTCAGCTGGTCGTACACGGAGACATGCTGCGGGACGATACCGACGCGCCGTTTAATCGTTTGCTCGTCTTTTGGCATCGAATGATCGAAAATACGGATGGTACCGCTGTCGGCAGGATATAAGTTCAGCATGACAGAAATGGCGGTCGTCTTTCCGGCCCCATTCGGTCCGAGCAAGCCGAACAGTTCACCGGCCTCGACGTGAAGTGAAAAGTCGTTCAAGGCAATTGTCTCACAGAACCGTTTCGTGACATGGTCGAGCGCGATGATAGACACGTGGACGCAACTCCTTTCAAATCAGGAACGTGAAAAAGCATACAATGTTTTGTTCCCGTTTGCAGGAACTTCCGAACCCAATGACGAATGAATTATAATAGTTGAATTATTCAGACAATTAATGGAAGTTGAAGTGAGGGATCGCGATGAAAGGGTGGCAGTTCAATAAAGAAGAGTCGAGCGAGAAGTTTCCGGACGAGATGGCGTGGGCGTTATTTTGCACCGTCGAGCCGAAGCGAATGGATACGACACTCCCGTTTTATTATGACGAGTCGGTGTTCCGTTTCTCGAACGGGACAGAGTCATTTTATTTTAAAATCTCCCCGAGTTATCACGAGTTCGAGGTGAACGTCAAAGACGCGTCGGGCGAGCTGCTATACTACCAGCTGTTGCGAACGGTCGGGAAAGTCGAGGTGCTCGAGGATCGGCGCGACCACGGCGAACTGTTGATCGTCATGAACGAGGACCGGAACAGTACGGTGACCACAATCGAGTTGACCGTCCGACCGCGTTTCCGGGTACTCGTCAAAGAGCACTATGTTTGAGTTTTCCTCAGAGTGGTACATGAATTAGACATGATACAACGAGGAGGAGATTCACATGAAAGACGGACTTAACAAAAAAGTGGACGGGTTAATCGATAAAGCGGCAGGCAAAGCGAAAGAAGCGGTCGGCAAAGCGACGGACAACCAATCGCTCAAGCGTGAAGGCCAGAAAGATCAAGTGAAGGGGACGGCCAAAGAGAAGACCGGCCAAGCCCAACAAAACCTCGAAAGCCTGAAAGACGAACGCCGCTAATACAAAACGGGAAGTCGCGACAACTGCGACTTCCCGTTTTTCATTTCGTCAAAAAGACTTGGACGTGAATCGTCGAGCCTTGCGCGTTCTTGGCGGCACCGACACCGAGGTGCGTGAAGTTGCCGTTCAAGATGTTGGCGCGGTGGCCGCTCGAGTTCATCCAGGCGTTCACGGCTTGAGCCGGGTCACTCGACCCCATATAGATGTTCTCACCCCAACCACGATAGCTGACATCGTAGGCATCGAGCGTGTCACCTGGGCTCCCGTTCTCACGGAGCTGATGCGAGAACTGGCCCGTCTGTGCCATCTCGTCGGCCCGGACTTGGGCGACACGGTTCGCTTCGCCCGACGCTGCGAGCGCCGATAAGCCAGCCGTCTGACGCTCTTCGTTCGTCTCGGCCAAGACACCGCTTGCTGGGGCTTTGAAAGTGATGTGTTTCGCCAAAATATATCCGGTCTTCGTGCCGATGTTCACTTTATACCAACGCGTCGTGCCTGTGTACCGGTACGAGATCGTCTCGAGCTTCATCCCTTGGCGCAAGAACACGACGTTCGATGAGGTCGTGAGCGGACGCGACTTTAAGTAGACGCTCGATGGGGCGACGTACGTCGCCTTCGTGAACGCGACTTCGGCTGTCGATAGCTTGATATACGTGGCCGGAACGTAACCGTACCCCGTGCCCCATTGGATTTTGTACCAGTGGGCCCCGTTCGTCGTAAATGACGTCCGGACCATCATCGTGCCGTCGCGAACAATTTTACCTACACTCGTCGCTGAGCTTGACGGTGTTTTTCGGACGTTGATTTGACTGATTCCCGTAACGGAACCTTTCGTGTTGACGGCCGTCTCACGATATGAGGCTTCGACCGTGGCCGGATTGACGGTGAGCGGGGGCGGCGGGGTAAATGTGAACGCGGTCGCGAGGGCGGCAGCGAGCAAGACTGAGGCAGATTTTTTCAAAATGGGAAGCTCCTTTTTCGATCATATAACCATATAATATATTGAATAGGGCAAGAATGGTTATTACCATTTGATTACAAAAAGAGGCAGACTCAAGTGAGCCTACCTGCTCCTTATTTATACAACAAATACTCTTTCCGAATCGGCAAGAACGCATCGCGCTCGGCATCGACTTTCGTCATGATCGCCTCGAGCGACTCCCCGGCGAGGATCATGTCTTTCACGTAGGCGTTCCCGGTCAGCTTCGTGATGAAGTCATTAGCGAGGAACTCGAACTCGTCTGGATACAGGTCGTGTGCCGTCTTGACCATGGCAATGCCGGTCTTGACCGCTTCGAACTTCGTCGGCTCTGTGACGTACACTTCGACGCCGTGCGACAGTTTGCCCGCGTTCTTCGAGAACGTTGGCGTGAACGAGGCAGCGCGGAACGTGACGCCCGGAAGTTCGAGCGCGTTCAACGTCTTGGCATAGTCATGCGCCTTCACGTACGGGGCGCCAATCAATTGGAACGGCTTCGTCGTGCCGCGTCCTTCCGACAGGTTCGTCCCTTCGAACAGACCGGTCGCCGGATAGACGTTGACCGTGTCCGTCGTCGGCATGTTCGGTGACGGCATGACGAACGGGAGTCCCGTATCCTCGTACAGCATCGAGCGCTTCCAACCCTTCATCTTGACGACTTCGAGGTCGGCTTGAATCTGATACTCCGAATTGAACAAGCGTGCGAGCTCACCGACGGTCATGCCATGCTTGAGCGGAATCGGATAGAGACCGATGAAGCTCGAATAGGCCGGGTCGAGCACAGGACCTTCGACGCGGAGACCACCTTGCGGGTTCGGCCGGTCGAGGACGACGAACGGGATGTCATTCTCGGCTGCGGCTTCCATCGCATACGCCATCGTATAGATGTACGTATAGAAGCGTGTGCCGACGTCTTGAATGTCGAAGACGAGCACGTCGACGTCTTTGAGCATCTCGGCCGTCGGTTTTTTCGTCGCCCCATACAGACTATAGACGGGGAGTCCCGTCACTTCGTCGATATATGAACTGATTGTCGATCCGGCTTGCGCATCACCGCGGACACCGTGTTCTGGTCCGTACAGTGCCGTCAATTCGAAATCATCTGAGTTATGGAACAAGTCGACGATGCTCGTCATGTTAGCATCGATTCCGGTCGGATTCGTGATCAGTCCGACTCGTTTACCGGCCAAGATTTCAGGATTGTCCATCAACCGGTCGACCCCGAGTTCGACTTTCGGTTTCTTCGGCTCTGACTTGGCATCGGCATCGAGCAACATGACAGATGACGTGACGAGCGTGAGGGCGGCAAGGCCGCCAATCCATTTCTTCATAACTATTCCTCCTTCATGAATGTAAGCGCTTTACTACTTACTGGAAAGTGTACCATTTTGTATTTTTAATTCAATATAAAGTTAATGAAATAGGAAATTTTATTTCTAATTTTGATTCGTTATACCTAAAAAGCCATCGGATTTCTCCGATGGCTAGATGATTATCGTACGGCAAGTGCTTTCCATCCCGTCGCGCCCATGACAGAGCTGACTTGGCTTTTCGGGATGACGAGGCGACCGCGGTACGGGTCGTTGATGTAGAGGTTATTCTTGTCATAGCCCGTCGCGAGCATGACGTGATAATTGACGAAACCGGTGAATTTTTGGTTCGAAGCGGTGTACCAATTGAAGTGACCGTACGGCTGTTTGAAGTCGACACTCGCCCAGACGATGACCGGGTTGCCGAGTGAGAGCTCGCGCTCGATTGAGGCGAGTCCTTGACCTGATACATCTTTCACAGGCCGGTATTTGCTCGAGAAGTTAATCATGCCTTTCGGATAAATCCCGTAGTTGCGATATTTGCTGAGCTTGCCTTTCGGGTCGCCCGTGAACATGACGTTCGGGTCGACCCAGCGGTAGAGACGATTCTCATAGCGGGCGTTCCACATACTTTTTGGCATTTCCCGATATAACGTCTCCGCGCTGACGACGCGTCCTTTTTTCTCGAGCGCCATCTTGAGCGAGAAGAACTCGCAGCCAGAAGGATAGCCCATAGCAAATTGACGATAGAGCGGCACGCTCATCTTATAGGTGGAGAGCGGGTTGCTATAGGCGCCCCGGGCATCGAACGTGGCGTTGCCGATGCGTTTGTTCTTATACATGACGCCCGACAGATCGAAGAAATACCACTTGCCGTTGATGACTTGCCAATCTGTCTTCTTCGTCAAGGTCGGTGCAAAATATTCGTATTGCGTCGTATATTTCCAACCAGTCTCACGGACGCCGGTCGAGTGGAAGTAGTAATAGCGAGTCCCGACTTTGTGTTTTCCTTGCAGACGATAGCCGTAGACGGGATGGAACCCGTACACTTTGCCGTCAATCGTCTGCAGACCGTAGCGACGTTTTCCGTCCGTCCCGAAATAGTAATAGCGAGAGGCGACTTTTTGGACGCCGGCCAACCGATAGCCGTACGTCTCATGGAAACCGTAAACGGTCGTCCCAATCTTTTTCAGCCCGTGCTGGCGTACACCGCTTGTACCGAAGTAGTAGTGGCGCGTGCCGATTTGTTGCCAGCCGGTCGCGACCTGCCCGTCTTTCAAGAGCAAGTATTTCTTGCCGTTAATCGTGTACATGCCCGACCGGATCGTTCCGTTTTCGAATATGTAATGCTTCACGCCGTTGACGGTTTGCCAACCGCTCAACCGTTTCCCTTCAAGAGAGAACAAGTAGCGTTTCCCGTCCACGGTCAAAAAGCCGGTCGCCATGACGCCGTTCGATTTGAAGTAATAGAGACCATCCGTGAGTTGTTGCCAGCCTTTCAGCTGCTTCCCGTCGGCGGCGAACAAGTAGGTCGCCCCGTCAATCGAATAGCGCCCGGTGACGAGCACGCCGTCCGTTTCAAAATAATATGTAGCGCCATCGATCGCTTGCCAACCGACGGCCATCGTCCCATCTGCTGCAAAATAATAGGTCTTGTTGTCAATCACTTGCCAGCCGGTCAGCACCGTGCCGTCTTCTGTCATATAGACCGTTCCCGTTGCGGTCGTTTGAAACCCGGCCGCGGCATGGACGTGGTCGTTACTGAGGATGATGCTCATACTGACGGCCAAACCGGCCACTACATGACTCCACTTCATAGGCGTTCCTCCACAATCGAATTGAAAAATTGGTATTATTTTGTAAATTAAGTATACATGAGAAAAGCCGCCTTGACTCGACGGCTAAAGGACTATTTTGAGAAGGTGCTACATCAGGACGAACGGCTGATGAACAACAACCGTTTCGAGGCGACGAAGAGCGTCACGCCAATCAACAAGACACTACTGATGATCGGCCAAACGAGTAAACCCTCGCCCATGAGCACTTCGGCCGATAACGAGCCGAGCCGCCACGGCATCCAGTCCCACTCGAGCCACCCAATTAGGAGCGACATGATGAAGTGGAGGGCGAGCGTGATCACGAGGGCGACGAGGCCGCTCTCGAGCAACGCCGCGAACAAGAAGAAAATCGATAGCTGGACGACGAAATGGAGCATGAGCAGCCCGGTCGCGATCAAGAAATCGGTGACGTCGAACGAATCGAACAAGACGATTGTATAGTAGGCGGCGCTCAATTGGGCGAGGCCGATGGCGACGACGGCGAGTAGCGAATAATGTCCCCATTTGCTGAGCACGATGCGCGTGCCTGGAATCTTGAGCGACTTGAGCCAGGCGAGCGTGCCGAGCGACCGTTCGTGACTGAACGTATGCATGGCGGATAACAGCACGACGAGCAGGCCGATTTGTCGCAACTGTTCGCTCGCCGACATGAGCACTTCTTCTGGTGACGGGGTCGGAATTTCGATGACCGCCCCGTCCGGCAAGTTGCCGCCCGAGGCCAAGATGTCCGGGAGGAAATAAAGCGTGAGCGGTTGCATCGCCGCAAGCAACATCAAGGAGATTGGTACCCAGATGAGTCGCTTATTGCGCCATGACTCTTTCCACTCTTGTTTGAAGATGGCCAGTTTCATTAGGCGTTCACCTCCAAAAAGAGTGACTCGAGCGATGGATGCCCGACATGGAGCGATTGGAGTCTTAGACCGCGCTCCAGCAGCAGCTGCAGCAACGCTCGTTCCGTCACGTCTTTCGCGTCCGTCTCCAGTTCCCATGTCGTCCCGGAGCGGGTGACGTGGCTGACACCCGGGAGCGTTCGCCACTCATCCTCCGTCACGACGTCATTGAACAGACGGACTTGAATCGAGGACTTCGAGCCGAGTAAATCGGTCACGGTCCCTTCCATGAGCAGGCGACCTTGTCGGAGCAGGAGTACCCAGTCGCTCGCTTCCTCGGCATCGGGGAGCACGTGCGTCGAATAGAGAATCATCCGCTCTCGTTTCAAATCGCTTAAGAGGTCGAGTACTTCCCGGCGGCCGCGCGGGTCGAGCGCCGAGACGGGTTCATCGAGCAGTAACAGCTCCGGGTCATGCACGAGCGCCTGGGCGATGCCGAGCCGTTGCCGCATGCCGCCGGACAAGTGTGCCGCCGGTCGATCGACGGGCTCGAGTCCGACCCGTTTCAACAGATGGACCGGGTCGACATTCGTGACGCCGGTCAACTCGGCCGCATAGCGAATCGTCTCGACCGGTGTGAGCGATGGATAGAGCGCCGGTCGCTGTGGCAGATAGCCGATGCGGATGGCGTCATGCCCGACGATCTGTCCGGACGTCGGTGTCGTCACGCGGGCAATCATATTGAGCAGTGTCGTCTTGCCGGCCCCGTTCTCACCAAGGAGCGAGGTACAGCCGGGGCGGAGCGAGAAGCTGACGTCGTCGAGCGCGGTGAACGTGCCGAATCGTTTCGTCAGTTGGGTGACGTTCATCGCTTCGTCCGTCCCCATAGGAAGTAGACGATCGGCCCGAGGATGTTGATGAATAGGATGACGAGAAGCCATACCCATTTCGGTCCATTCGTTTCTTGCCGTTTGAGCAAATCAATCAAGGCGACGACGAGCAAGATGAGTTGCAACACGAGCAATGGCAAGAGGATGAGCAATAAATTTGAGTCATTGGTAATGTCCAATTAGGTTCCTCCTTCATAAATGAGTTCACTATTCCATTCCACATATAGGACCAATTTCCTGTATGGAACAGAAAAAAGCCCTTTCTCCGTAAAGAAAGGGTGACGATCATTTGACGATGATGACCGGGGCGAGGGCGCGTTTGGCGAGCTTATGGCTGACGCTGCCGAGCACGAACTCTTGAAACGTGTTCAGTCCGCGTGAACCGACGACGACGTACTCGTACGGTTGATGGTTCGCATATTTGACGAGCTCGACGTCCGGCTCCCCGCGAAGTTCAATATATTCATACTCAAGCCCGGCTGCAACGATTTGATCGAAGAGCGGTTGCAACATCTGCTGACGCTTCGTTTCAAGATCGATTTTTCCGGTCGAGTTGAGTGCGGCTTCTTTCGATTCTTTGGCGCTGACGACATGGACGATGTCGATGGATGCGTCTGATGCCTTGGCGAGCTGAATCGCTTTCTCAAGTGCCCGCTTCGAGTGGGCAGATCCGTCTGCCGCTAAAAATACCTTTCCCATTGAAACGTCCTCCTCTTTCACACAATCTACTTTTAGTATATGCGATTTACTAGAGCCATGGATATAAAAAAGGGAGCGAACGTGAATGTTCGCTCCCGAAGAAATTGAATCAATGGCCGGCGCTTGTTTCTTGTTGCTTCAAGTGCAGCGCGAGCGTGTTGAGCAGTTTCTCTGAATCTTTGTTCAAGTTCAATAGTTCCGGCTCGATCCCGACTTCACGGTACTTGAAGACAACTTTATCGATGGCACCGATGGCCGAATCGTCCCATAGATGCGTGTTCGAGAAGTCGATTGTGACATGTTTGACACCGTCTTCGGCGTCTTCGGTCACATCGAACTGATTGACGAACTCGGACGTCGAAGCGAAGAAGAGCTGACCGTTCACGATGTAGCGGGCACGGTCGGCGTCTACACTGCGGTCAAGTTCGACTTTCGAGATTTTTGCGGCGAACAGGATGGCTGCCGTCAAGATCCCGGCGAACACACCGAGTGACAAGTCGTGCGTGACGACCGTGACGAGCACCGTCACGAGCATGACGACCGTATCCGATTTTTGAGCGGTGCGCATCGCTTTGAGCGAGCCCCAGTCAAACGTCGCATACGAGACAAAGAACATGACACCGACAAGGGCGCCGACCGGGATGAGCATCAACACATCACTCATCGTCATGATCATGATGAATAACGCGAGTCCAGCGACGAACGTCGACAGACGGCCGCGAGCACCGGACGAGACGTTGATGACCGATTGACCAATCATCGCACACCCTGGCATCCCGCCGAAGAGACCGGCGATGATGTTGGCGATACCTTGTCCTTTTGATTCTCGGTTCTTGTTCGAATCCGTGCCCGTCATGTCATCGACGATTTGTGCCGTCAACAGCGACTCGATCAATCCGACGAAGGCGAGGGAGATCGAGTAGGGGAGGATGATCATCAACGTCTCAAACGTCAACGGGACGTTCGGGAATAAAAATTCCGGGAGCGTTGCTGAAATCGTACCCATGTCGCTAATGTTTTTCGTCTCGAGCCCGAGCGTGACCGCCAGAATCGTCATGACGACGATGGCGACGAGCGGTGCCGGGATGACTTTGTTGATGCGTGGGAACAAGAAGATGATGGCGAGCGATCCAATGACGAGCGCCCAGATAATCCAGCTCTCACCTTCAAAGTTCGTCAACTGTGCCTGGAAAATCAAAATCGCGAGCGCGTTGACGAAGCCGACCATGACGGCGCGCGGGATGAACTTCATCAAGCGGGCGATGCCGAAATAGCCGAGCGCAATTTGAATGATTCCGGCGAGAATCCCCGCGGCGAGTAAATATTGTAACCCGTAGTCGGCGACGAGCGAGACGATGACGAGCGCCATCGCCCCGGTCGCAGCCGAAATCATGGCCGGACGACCACCGGCAATCGAGATGACCATCGCGATGATGAACGACGCATAGAGTCCAACCATCGGATCGACGCCAGCGATGAGCGAGAAGGCAATCGCCTCAGGGATGAGGGCGAGCGCGACGACGAAGCCGGCTAGGACGTCGGCCCGGACGTTGCCGAGCCAATCTTGTTTAATCGTATTCAATTTTTCCAAAAGAACACACCTCTCTATATATTTTTTGACTTTGATCTCCGAGTCTCACGAAGATCAAACACCGAATTATATGAGAGAAGTCGTTCGACCGACACATGTTTTCACAACGTGTTTCATCATACCGAACTTTTTATGAGAAGACAATTGCTCCGCATGAGAAACTATGGTATTTTCATAACGTAAAGGTTATATAACGGATTTGTTATACAGAGAAGGAGAATGATGATGCATACGGTAGATGATTTAAGTAAAGTGCTCAAAGTACTCGCCGATCCGACCCGTTTGACGATGCTCAAACAAATGCAAGGCGGAGAGCAATGTGCCTGCAGTTTTGTTGATTGTTTCGACATTTCGCAGCCGGCCATCAGCCGCCACTTGAAGATGATGCGGCAAGCAGGGCTCCTGTTAGAGCGCCGCGACAAGCAATGGATTCACTATCGATTGAACGAGACGAGCCCATTCTACTCAATCGTCATCGATTTGCTCGACAAAATCGAGACGGTCGAGGCGAATTGTGACTGCGAAACGGACTGTGCGATTTAAGGAGGAGTCAACGATGAAACTTGAAGTATTCGAACCAGCCATGTGCTGCCCGACCGGACTTTGTGGTCCTTCAATCGATCCGGAGCTAACGCGGATTGCGACCATCCATTACGTATTAAAACAACGCGGCTTTGATGTGGCCCGTTATAATCTCGCCTCCGAGCCAAACCGATTCGTCGAGAACGTCCATGTTCAAGCAGAAATCGCGAACGGCCTTGAGACGCTCCCACTCACGGTCGTCGACGGTGCCGTCGTCAAACGAGGCGCTTACATGACGAACGAGGAGATTGCCGAGTTGACAGGACTCCCGGTCGAAGCGTTCGCGAAACAAGATGGCGAAAAGCCGAAAGTCCGCATCACGCTTAAAAAATAAGGAGGCGGGTCATGATGAATCGCTTTGATTTCACGACAATCGAACCAACGCGCTATATGTTTTTGACCGGTAAAGGCGGTGTCGGCAAGACGTCGACCGCTTCGAGCCTCGCGTTGACGCTTGCTGACCGCGGTAAGCGAGTCTTGCTCGTCTCGACCGACCCTGCGAGCAACCTTCAGGACGTGTTCGAGATGGAGCTCGACGAGACACCACGCCTCGTCCCGGGAACCGGTCTGTTCATCGCGAACTTCGACCCGGAAGAGGCGGCGAAGCAGTACATGGAACGCATGGTCGGTCCTTATCGCGGTGTCCTTCCGGACGTGGCCATTCAGTCGATGGAAGAACAGCTGTCCGGCGCCTGTACGGTTGAGATCGCGGCGTTCGACCAGTTTACCGAGTTACTGACGTCTGAGTCGGCACGTGAGACATACGATCACGTCATCTTTGACACGGCACCGACCGGTCACACGCTACGGTTGTTGACGTTGCCAAGTGCGTGGGACGAATTTTTAGAGACGAATACGACCGGCGCGTCTTGCCTTGGTCCGCTTGCTGGTCTGGCCGACAAGCAACAGCAATACAAACGGGCTGTCGAGACGCTCACCGACGGCAGCGAGACGACATTGATGCTCGTCGCCCGTCCCGAGACATCGACGCTCGTCGAGGCGGCGCGTGCCGCGACCGAGCTTCACGCGATTGGCATCGAGCGGATGCAACTTGTCATCAACGGCGTCGTCGCATCAGACGAAGAGACTGACCGCTATACGAAACGGTTCATCGAGCGTCAACAACAGGCGCTCCGTGAACTTCCGAAAGGTGTCGCCGACCTCGAGACGTTCACGCTGTCATATGCGTACGAGAACCTCGTCGGTGTCCCGGCGCTCCGACGCTGGGTGAACGGGGAGACGGCCACCGTCCCAAATACACGTTATGACACGAGTCATTATGGCTCGATTGACCGACTCGTCGATGAAATCGAGCTGGATGGACCGAGCGTCATTATGACGATGGGGAAAGGCGGTGTCGGCAAGACGACGCTTGCCTCGCTCGTTGCCGTCGCGCTCAGTGAGCGAGGGCACGCCGTCCATTTGACGACGACGGACCCGGCTGCACATGTGGCTTTCACAATCGGTCTGGACGTCCCGGATACGTTCACCGTCGATGCGATTGACCCGAAAGTCGAGATCGAGAAGTACCGGATGGATGTGTTCCGGGAAGCGGGGGATATGAACGACGAGCAGCGCATGATGCTCGAAGAGGACTTGCGTTCGCCGTGTACCGAGGAGATTGCCGTCTTCCGTGCCTTCGCTGATCAAGTGGCGAAAGCGAAAGACCGCTTCGTCGTCATCGATACGGCGCCGACAGGTCATACGCTTCTTTTGTTGGACGCGACCGAGAGTTATCATCGCGAACTCGAACGGTCGACAGGGGTCGTCCCGGAAGCGGTTCGCGACCTGTTACCAAAACTGCGCGACCCGAAACAGACGCACGTCATCATCACGACGCTGCCTGAAGCGACACCAGTGTATGAAGCTGAGCGACTCGTCGCTGACTTGGAACGGGCCGAGATTCAACCGTTCGCCTGGGTCGTCAACCAATCGTTCACACCGCTCGATGTGACAAGCAAGTTGCTGACGGCGAAAGTCGCGAGCGAGGCGGCATGGCTCGAGCGGGTGAACACCTATCCGCGTCCGACGTTACTCGCATGGCAAGAACAACTGCCGGTCGGTTATCCGGCACTGTCACAACTACTCAAGGAGGAAGTTACATGAACATCACGAATGAAGCGATTGATTTTATGAAAGACGCACTGGTTGAAGAGGAAATCAAATCAGTTCGTATCTGTACGGAAGCCGGGTGCTGTGGACCGACGCTCGGTCTCATCGTTGCGGCTCCGGAAGCGACGGATGACGTCAAAGACTTTGACGGCCTCACGTTCGCCGTCGCGAACGACGCTGAAGCGATGGCGGAAAACGTCACGCTCGACGTCGAGTCGACGGAAGACGGCGCTAGCCTCGTGCTTCGCGGCTTGCAACAGACTTGCTAAACAAATAGAGAATTATTGGAGGAACTCATTGTGCAGTGGATTGCTAGTATCATCTTTTTGGTGACGCTCTTCCTCATCATCAAGCAACCGAAAGGCCTCGGCATCGGTTACTCGGCGATGGGGATGGCGGCGCTTGCCCTCATCACTGGAGTTGTCAATTTGGATGACGTCGGTACTGTCTGGGGCATCATTTGGAATGCGACGTTCACATTCGTCGCGCTCATCGTCATCTCGCTCATCTTGGACGAGATTGGTTTCTTTGAATGGGCGGCCTTACATATGGCTCGCATCGCCAAAGGCGGCGGCGTGAAGCTGTTCGTCTATATCACGTTGCTCGGTGCGCTCGTCGCGGCGCTGTTCGCGAATGACGGGGCGGCGCTCATCTTGACGCCGATTGTCCTCGCCATGGTGCGGGCGCTCAAACTACCGGATGCGGTCGTTTTGGCATACGTCATGGCGTCTGGGTTCATCGCTGATACGGCGAGTCTGCCGTTCGTCGTCTCGAACCTCGTCAACATCGTCTCGGCCGACTTCTTCGGCATCGGTTTCGCCGAATATGCGGCGCGGATGGTGTTCGTCAACGTCTTCGCCGTCGCCGGAAGTTTGCTTGTCTTGTATTTGTATTTTAAAAAGGATATCTCGAAACGCTACGATGCATCGAATTTGGTTGAACCGGCCTCGGTCATCAAAGACCATAAAATGTTCCGCTTGTCGTGGGTCGTGCTCGCACTTCTCGTCATCGGATACTTCACAAGCGATATCGTCGGCATCCCGGTCTCTCTCGTCGCGGGGATTATCTCGTTGTTCTTCCTGATCATGGCGAACCGTTCACCGGCCGTGCCGACCCGGTCCGTTCTACGCGGGGCGCCTTGGGCAATCGTCTTCTTCTCGCTCGGGATGTATATCGTTGTCTACGGTCTGCAAAACGCGGGACTGACGCAAGTGCTCGCCAACTTCATCGACTGGTTCGCCGTGAACGCCTTCAGCGCTACGTTCGGGATGGGCTTCTTGGCCGCCATCTTATCATCGGTGATGAACAATATGCCGACCGTCATGATTGACGCGCTCGCCATCGATTTGACGAATACGACCGGTCAGATTCGGGAAGCACTCATCTATGCGAACGTCATCGGGTCCGATCTCGGTCCGAAAATCACACCGATTGGGTCACTCGCGACGTTGCTATGGCTCCACGTGCTCCGTACGAAAGGGCTTAAAATCGGTTGGGGTCAATACTTTAAAGTCGGGATCATCTTGACGATTCCAACGCTCGCCATTACCTTGCTTGGACTATACATCAGCCTACTACTTTACTAAGGAGTATTTAATATGAAATTGATCATCATCGGTTCAGTCGCCGCCGGTACATCGGTCGCGGCAAAAGCACGTCGTAACAACGAAGACGCACAGATTACGATTTACGACCGCGACTACGATATCTCGTACTCGGGTTGCGGCATTCCGTACTATGTCGGCGGTGAAGTCGAGTCGCGCGACGATTTGACGCCTCGCGATGCGGCATTCTTCAAGAAACGCTACAACATCGACGTTATGACACGTCATAACGTGACGGCAGTCGATGCCGACGCAAAGACGGTCACGGTCGAGAACCTTGAGACGGGTGAATCGTTCACGGACAGCTATGATTCGTTGGTCCTCGCGACAGGTGCCTCGAGCATCATCCCGCCGATTCCGGGTGTCGATTCGGACAACGTGTTCCCAATCCGTAACATTCAGAATGCGGAAGCGACACGTAACTTCGTCGATGCGACGAACCCGAAACATGCAACGATCATCGGCGCCGGATTCATCGGTCTTGAGATGGCCGAGCAGCTCAAACTACGTGGCGTCGATGTCACCGTCATCGAGCGTTTCCCACAAGTGATGCCGCCGCTTGACAAAGACATGGCGTGCCGCGTCGAGGATCACCTCGAGAAGAACGGCATTGAGCTCATGCTCGGTGAGACAGTGACCGAACTCGTCGGTGATGGTCATGTCGAACGTGTTGTCACGGGGAGTGGCAAGACGATTGATACGGACCTCGTCATCCTCTCCGTCGGTGTCCGTCCGAACACGGAACTCGCGAAGTCGATTGGTGTCACAATTGGCGAGACGGGTGCAATCGCCATCAATGAGCGGATGGAGACAAACGTGAAGAACGTCTATGCGGCCGGCGACGTCGCCGAAAGTTTCTCGCTCGTCACGGGCAAACCGATTTGGCGTCCACTCGGTTCGACGGCGAACAAGATGGGTCGTGCCCTCGGGGACCTCATCACAGGAGGCGACCTTGAACACCGTGGCATCCTCGGCACAGGCATCTTCAAAGTGTTTGGCCAAGCCGTCGCCCAGACCGGTCTATCGGAACGTGAGGCCCGCGAGCTCGGATACGACATCGAAGTGCTCCATAACACGAAACCGGATAAGCCGGCCTATATGGGCGGAAAAGACATGACGATTAAAGCAATCGGCGACCGGGCGACACGTCAATTGCTCGGCGTTCAAATCGTCGGGTTCGAAGGTGTCGACAAGCGCATCGACGTATTCGTCACGGCCATCACGTTCAAGGCGAAAGTCGATGATTTGTTCCATCTCGATCTCGCGTACGCGCCGCCGTTCTCGACGACGAAAGACCCGGTCATGTACACGGGCATGGTGCTCGCGAACAGTATGGACAAAGCGGCCCGCCTCATCACACCAGCCGAACTGCAGAAGCGGATCGATGCGGGTGAAGACATGCAGATTATCGATACGCGTAAAGCGGCACAGTTCGAGAAAGCATGTGTCGACTGTGCGGTCAACATCCCGCTCGGTAACTTGCGCGAAGCCGCCAAGGACATGGACAAAGACAAGCCGACCGTCGTGTACTGCAATGGCGGGGTGACGGGGAACGCGGCCCAAAACGTGCTCCGTAACCTCGGTTTCACCGACGTCTACAACTTGTCAGGCGGAAACAAGAATTATCAATTATTCAAAAAATACGGGAACTAACACAGACGGCGTCCGACCATTCGGACGCCGTTTTTTGGTATGCTGAATCATGAGGTGAATCAGATGAACTATAAGCTGTTACATGAGAAGTTCGAACGGAGAAAGCAGTGGCTCATCTTTGAGAAGGAGGAGGTCGTCCGTCGGGTGATGGTCCGCTATAAGGCGCGCGTCATCCCAAAAGCAGACATCATGGACTTGGTTAACGATGATCAGTTGTCGTATGACCATATCTTTTGTTGCTTAACGATTGATGACCCGCGTATGATTGATAAAATCTTTACGGAAAAGGAAAAAAAGGACCATCGCTGGGAACGAGACGATAACGCACGACGTGGGATGGTGTACAAACATAAGGACGAGGCGCATCGACGATACAATCAGTTGATCCTCGACGAGATGGAAGGGCGCCGACTCGACATCATATTCGAAAGTAAGGATGGAAAGTTCGTGACAGGTTTTCTGACGAGGGATATGTCAACACAAGTTGTCTCTTATATCTATGCACATACCGGCGCAGCAAAATTCACCGGGCTCATCCCGCGCTCGTTGTGGTCGCCGGATGTGACAGACGAAGAGTTCAAGTTGAGCTATCGTTGGTACTTAGAGGCGTTGGAAGAGTGGAACAAGTTATAAGGGAATGCCGAGACGACCTACGAACAGGTCGTCTTTTTTGCCATCACATTCCAGTCCAAGGCAAGAGATAGGAGTCATTCCCTATTGTTTAAAAAAACATTGTATTCCGAAAAGGAAACGTTTACAATTTTTTGTGTAAGCGTTTTCCTAAAATTGTGCTACAAGGAGGGACCCACATGATTAACAAACGATGGAAACAGGCATGGGCAGTTGTGCTAACGTTTGCACTAGTGTTCTCAATGTTTCCGATGTCATCGTCCGCTCTCGATAAGGGGAAGTCGACGCTCGTCGTCGTTCACTATCAAGAGGCGCCGGACAATCAAACAGATTGGAACTTATGGCTTTGGGCGAATAACCCAGATTATTTCCCGAATAAAGCCTTCGCCTTCAACGGCGAGGACGATTTCGGCAAGGTGGCGGCCTACGAATTCCCGGTCGATTCACCTGAGAAGCTCGGTCTCATCGTCCGTACGGACAACTGGGAGAAAGATAAAGGGTCGGAGAACGACCGCTTCATCACGAGCGATATGATTAAAGACGGCGTTGCCGAAGTGTGGATCAAGTCAGGGGACTCAAAGATCTATACGTCGAACCCGGACGGGGAAACGGCAGCGACGGACGTGGATATGAAAGTTCATTACTTCCGTTACGACAATACATACACGGACTGGGGTCTTTGGACATGGCCAGACGGTAGTGACGGTCAAAGCATCAACTTTGATGAGACGGACGCATTCGGTGGTGTCGCGAACGTGAAGTTCGCCAACCCGGACGCGAAGAAGCTCATCGGACTCGTCACGAAAAAAGGCGAATGGGCCGAAAAAGATGGCGAAGACCGTTTCGCGCTCAGTACGGCGAAAGAGATTTGGCTCGTCGAAGGGGATTCGACGATATACTACTCAGAGCCGGAAATCGATCGCTCACCGAAAATCATCTCATTCGAGGCGGACACGTTCCGTCAAGCGGAGCTCACGCTCAACCGCGTCATCGATGAGAAGTTCTTGAGTGAATTGACGGTCGAAGGTGCGACCGTCGAATCGGTTGAGAAGTCAGGCGACAAATCGGTCACGGTCCGTTTCAAGGCCGACATCGACTTGGCGGCGGTCATCACGGCGAAGCATCCAACGTTCGGAGACAAAGTGCTCCAAGCGGGCGACGTGCTCCGATCACCGGAGTTCGATGCGAAGTACGCTTACGACGGCAAACTCGGCGTGACGTACAAGCAGTCGAAAACACAGTTCGTCCTCTGGGCCCCGACGGCTCAAGACGTGAAACTCGAACTATGGAACATGCCGAAAACACGTCCAGCTTCAGATAAAGATTTGAAGAAAACGATTTCGATGAAACGTGGCGAGCGCGGCACATGGGTCGCAAACGTCCGCGGCGACTTGGACGGCATCGGCTACACGTACAACGTCAAGCACGCATCAGGTAGCGTCCGCGCGGTCGATCCTTACGCGACGGCGGTCGGTGTGAACGGGGACCAAGGGGTCGTCGTCGACTTGAACGAGACGAAACCGAAACGTTGGAACGCGATGAAGCCAAAATTGGCGAAACGGACAGATGCCATCATCTATGAGACGCACGTCCGCGACTTGTCGATTTTCGACGTCACGTCAGACAAGTACGACTCAGGCATCAAAAACAAAGGCAAATATCTCGGCGTCGTCGAGCCAGGCACACGCCTTCTCGTCAACGGCAAGAAGACGGCGACGAAGACGGGTCTCGACCATATGAAAGACCTCGGTGTCACGCACGTCCAGTTCATTCCGGTGTACGACTATAACACGGCCTCGGTCGATGAGACGAAACCGGATGCTTCGTACAACTGGGGCTATGACCCGAAAAACTATAACGCGCCGGAAGGCTCGTACTCGACGAATCCATATGACGCCAAAGTCCGGATTCGCGAGATGAAACAAATGATTCAAGGGCTCCATGACAACAACTTGCGCGCCGTCATGGACGTCGTCTATAACCACATGTTCGATGCGCAAGCCTCGAACTTGCACAAAATCGTTCCAGGTTACTACTACCGCTACACAGAAGGCGGCGACTTCGCGAACGGAACGGGCGTCGGCAACGACACCGCGTCGGAACGCAAGATGATGCAGAAGCTCATCGTCGACTCGGTCGTCTATTGGGCGCAAGAGTACCATTGGGATGGGTTCCGTTTCGACCTCATGGGCATTCATGACGTCAAGACGATGAACCAAGTCCGTTCGGCGTTGAACAAGGTCGATCCATCGATTCTCGTCTTCGGCGAAGGATGGGACCTCAGCACGCCGCTCGACCCGGCGAAAAAAGCGAACCAAAAGAACGCCTATAAGATGCCAGGCGTCGCGCACTTCAACGACAACATCCGCGACGGGCTGAAAGGCAGTGTCTTCATCGACACGGACAACGGCTTTATCAACGGAAAAGCCGGCCTTGAGAACCGCATCAAGACATTTATCGTCGGCGAGATTGACTATAGCGCCGACATCAAAGGCTTTACGAAAGAACCGACGCAAGCAATCACGTACGTCGAGGCGCACGACAACCACACGCTTTGGGACAAGCTCGAACTCACAAACGCGAAAACGTCGGAAGCAACGCGTACGAAAATGCACCGTCTCGCGTCAAGCATCCTCTTGACGAGCCAAGGGACAACGTTCATCCATGCCGGTCAAGAGTTCATGCGGACGAAAGAAGGCGACCACAACTCGTACAAATCGCCGGACCGCATCAACCAAATGGACTGGAAACGGGCCGCTGACCGCAAGGCGGACGTCCAGTACATGAAGGGCTTGATCGAAATGCGTAAAGACAACCCAGGTCTTCGCATGACAAAAGCAGCGGACGTTAAGAAAAACTTGAAATTCTATAAAGCCGAAGCGAACGTCATCAGCTATTCAATCGATGACAAAGCGCCAGGCCAAAAGAAAGACTTGTTTGTCACGCACAACGCCAACGGCAAGACGGTCAAAGTGAAATTGCCAAGCGGGCAATGGAACCTCATCGTCGATGGGAAACAAGCGGGCACGAAGGCGATTAAACGCGTCTCGGGCACGGTCGATGTACCAGCTTACAGCTCGGTCGTCGTGAAACAACGTTAAGTAGTTCACCAGAGGTCAAACGACCTCTGGTTTTTTTATATGTCCATCCGGTTCGATGTGCGATTCCGAAAAATCATTCCCATGCTTGTTCAATCGAACAGCCCGCACATCGTCCTGCTTTTTTATCGCGTCCGGGTAGAAAACGGGTGTGGTTTCCCTTAAGATGGGAGGGACAGAACGAAAGAGGAGATACATGAGATGGACATTCAGGCAGCCCGAGACTTTTTCTCACAACTAAAAGGCGATCAGACGGACCGGCTCGATGAGATTGCGAAAGAAATCGACCGTACGGGAACGTATACGCTCACGACCGACGAGTTGACCGAGGGCGCGAAACTCGCCTGGCGGAACTCAAACCGATGCATCGGCCGTCTGTTTTGGCAGACGCTCACCGTCCGGGATGCCCGTGACGCGGAGACGTTCGACGATGTGTTCGAGGCACTTGTCGACCATCTGCGCTATGCAACGAACAGCGGGAAAATCCGCTCGACGATGACGGTGCTCCCGAACGAGTTCCGTCTCTTGAACACGCAACTCATCCGGTATGCGGCATATGAGACAGAAGACGGCATCATCGGCGATCCGCTGTCCTTGACAATGACGCGTCAGGCCGAACGACTCGGTTGGAGCGGGGCCAGGACTGCGTTTGACATCTTGCCGTTGCTCATCACGGATGGGCGTGACGTTCGGCTCTATGAATTGCCGGACGATGCGGTACTCGAGGTCGACATTCAGCACGAGGCGTACGACTTGTTCGACGGACGGCCGATTAAATGGCACGCCGTTCCGGCCATCGCCGACATGGAACTGGAAATTGGCGGGCTGCGCTTCACCTCGGTCCCGTTCAACGGTTGGTATATGGAGACCGAGATCGGGGCACGCAACTTGGCAGATACGGACCGTTATAACTTATTACCGCTCGTCGGCGCGTCGCTCGGGTTCGACACGTCGAAAGAGCGGACGCTTTGGCGCGACCGGGCGCTCGTCGAATTGAATGTTGCCGTCTTGCAGTCGTTCGAGCGGGCCGGGGTGACAATCGTCGACCACCACACGGCGGCAAAACAGTTCAAACGGTTCGAGAAGAACGAGCAGGACGCAGGACGCGACGTGACCGGGAAATGGAGCTGGCTCATCCCGCCGCTGTCACCAGCCGCGACGCACGTGTTCCATCGCCATTATGATGACAAAATTGTGACGCCGAACTTGTTCGCACGTTCGGGTTGTCCGTTTTCGGCGTTTCAACCGAAGGCAAAAGAGGAATCTAAAGCCTAGAACCGAAACGAGAGGATGATGAACGTGGCAGTCCCAATTTGGAAACGTGCCGTTGCCAGTCAGATTGACCAACTCATTTTTCAAACGCCTGCGAAACTCGTCGAGAAGACGATTCGGAAAAAGTTGTTTCCTGGAAAAGAAGTGAAACGTTACTATTTACCGACGCTCGTGACGATGGCCGGGGAAGTGTACTTCCTACTCAACAAAAATGGCCAGACAATTGGCGACCAAGTCGTGGGGATTAAAGTCATCAGTCAAGACGGGCGACCGCTCTCGCTCGAACAAGTCGTAAAGCGGACGTTGTATAAAGACGTCGTCTATCCGGCGACACTCGGTCTGCCGTTGTTAAAAGCGTTACAACAAATCAAGTCGGGCAAAGACATGGAATTGCCGCACGATGAGTTTGCCCATACGAAACTGATTTCGACACGATGAGTCGAAGCCGAAGACAGCGCGACGATGAGTCGAGCTGTCTTTTTTCGTCTGAATCAGTCGGAAAGGAACGAATCCAAAAAATAAGGTATAATGAGAAAGGAAAAAATTGAACGACCATTGGAGGATTTTTGTTATGACCAAAATCGCATGGATTACCGATAGTATGGCCAATTTCTCGAAGGAAGAGGCGGCCCGTCTCGGTGTCGATATCGTCCCGATTCAACTGATTGTCGACGGCAGCGGCTACAGCGAAGTGGACTTGTCGATCGAAGACTTGCACCGCTATATGATTGATCAAAAGAAGGAGGCGAAGACGTCTCAGCCAATCTTCGGCGACTTCATCGCCCGCTATGAGCGCTTGAAAGAGGAAGGGTATGACTGCGCGATCGCCGTCCACTGCTCGAATGGCTTGAGTTCGACGGTGAAAAACTCGAGTGCAGCGGCCGAAGCGGCTGGCTTCAAAGTATATACGGTCGATTCGCACGCAGCGC
Organism: Exiguobacterium sp. s152; assembly: GCF_018618335.1. Lineage (NCBI taxonomy): Bacteria > Bacillati > Bacillota > Bacilli > Caryophanales > Exiguobacterium > Exiguobacterium sp. s152. The sequence continues at coordinate 651,293 of NZ_JACSLX010000001.1, read as the reverse complement.
TCGAAGCGCAACAAGAACTCGTCCGTCTCGGTCTCGCCGCCGAGGCGGAAGGCAAGTCGGTCGAAGAGATTGTCGCCTTGCTCGAAGCGTGGCGCGACAAGAAAAACTTCTTCATGATTATCGGCAACATGGAAACGATGCGCCGCGGCGGCCGTGTCTCGTCAGGCGAGATGTTTCTCGCCAATATCTTGAACATCAAACCGATCATCACGCTCGATGAGACGGGGAAAGTCATCCCGTTCAAAAAAGCACGGTCTCTCAAGAAAGCATACGCCGAGATGGTGACCGAGCTCGAACGCCGTCACGCCGCGAACGGCATTCACAACAACCGTGTCTTCGTCCAGACGGCACTCGCGCCGGAGATGCAAGACAACATCGTCGCGCTCATTCAAGCGAAATTGCCAGACATTGAAATCGTCAAGACGCGTTTCTGTCCGTCGATTGCCGTCCACGCAGGTTTTGAGACGGTCGGGATTCTCTGGCTCAACGCTTAATTAGAAGAGGAGGAAGTCCGATGGAAGCTGTCACCACGCTCACGGCGTTACAGGACCGGATTGCAGGCTCGGACCAATTGCTCGTCTACGTCTCGCATCCGACCTGTAGCGTCTGCCACTCGCTCAAACCGCAAGTCGAAGAGATGTTGACGGAGTTTCCCGATATCGAGGCGATTGCCATCGATTCGGACGAGGTACCGGAAATTGCCGGCGCCTACTCGATTTTCACCGTACCGGTCGTCCTGTTTTTCCTTGACGGCAGAGAAACGCTCCGCCGGGCCCGATTCGTCCCAATCGGCGAACTGACCCATCAACTCGAACGTCTCCAAGAGATGCGCAGCTAAGTCCACAGACACGGGTCTGTGGATTTTTTGATTGTCGGAGCCGGACACGGGGAATCAGGACAGTAGTTGCGTCACTTTTTGGATGAAGAAATGGGGATACGCAGATGAAGCTGATACGTCACTCTGAATGGGCCGACACGAAGCTCACACTACATCTGTTGTCGCAAATTTTAGGGAAAATCAAACTCGGGCTCGCCCCGCAAGAACCACAATGGGCCCACGTCACGTTGCCGCTCACCGTGAATGGGTTTTCGACCGGGCCGCTCTGGAGCGGGGAGACGTTGTTCGAGGTGGACATCGATGTTGCGGCCAGAATCATCACGGTGCACGTCGAATCAAATCGGACGATGTTTCCGCTTGAGGACGGGAAATCGCTCAAAACGTATTACTCCGAAATCATCGGTACGCTTCAAGCGTCCGGCGTTCGACTCGAACTCAATCCGAAGACGCAGGAGATGCGAGAATTGCGATATCTGGACCGAGATGAGGCGCCGCTTGCTTACGATGCCGATGCCGCGCAGAAAGGAGTGCGATTGTTCCAATATGCCGCGCGGGAACAAGCGGCATTTCTCGCCCCGCTCCGATGCCGAAAAGTGAAACCGGCCTTGTTTTGGGGCACGTTCGACGTCTCGTCAATCATCGTCTACGGGGAGTCCGAGCCGTTCCCGGAAGACAAACTGATTGAGAAAGCGGCGTTCGATGAGCACATGATCGAGTTCGGGTTTTGGCTCGGCGACGACTCCGTCGATGGGCCGATGTTCTTCATCTTGCCGTCTCCGTTCCAATACACCGAGCTTGACTCGGAACGGCTACAACCGACGGACGCCTACTACGACGCCAAGATGAGCGAATGTTTTTTATCGTTGGAGAAGGCAGGGCGGTCAAGTGACGTCCGAGCGTTCTTCCGGACCTCGTTCGAATTGTTGAGTGAACAACTCGTATGGGAAGGGTGCGCGCATTACTTCTTGTCGCTCGATATGCCGCCGCAACCAAAACAAGAGCCCACAGACGAACGTCTGTGAGCTCTTGTTTAGTTCAATCGATTATCTTGTTTATGCTTCAGTTGTCTGTGGCACGAGATAAATCAAACCGAACGGGTTATGGAGCAAGTTGTCGATGGACGTGCGCTCGTCTTCGCCCATCTCGACCGTGAACGTCTTGCCGTCCTCGAACGTGAAGCTGTCACCGTCTCCGAACATCGAACCACCCGAGATGAGGTGGAAGTTGAACGAGTGGACGACGTGAATCGCATCTTCCATCTCGAGCGTGGCCGGTACGGCGACGTCGGCATGACCGAACGCTTTCATGCCCCACGAGACGTAAGCGTCTTCTTCTTCTGTGATGGCCGTCAACAGCGAGTAGTCGAGGGCGAGATCTTCTTCTTTCGACTCCTGCCACTCGTCTTTCGAATAGGCGACACCCGCCGTCTCAACCATGACGCCGAGGCCGCCGGCGTTCAAGATGGCGTTGGCCGCACGGCGCGCTGCCGCGATGTCTGACACGTCGTTGACGTCGACAATCAAATAGACGATGTGCGTATGACGGGCGAGCCCTTTCGCGATTTTCGGCGTGAAGCCACCTGAACTGGCATGAATCATCGCCTCGGCGAGGGCTGGGTCGCGCTCAACGACTTCGACCGTGAACGCTTTTCCGGTCTCGTCTTCTAACAACAACAGGCCGGCCATTGTGTAGCCTTCACTATGTAAACTGATTTGTTCGTTGACTGCCTCGGCCGATGACCAGTTTCCTGGGATAGCGAGCAATACTTGTGTACGGTTCATAAGAATCATCCTCTTCTTCTAATAGTCAGGCCCCTCACAGGGAGAGGCCCGGTCTCTTCTCTTATTATGCCCTATTTGGCGACAAATTATTCTTGATACGTCTTTAATACTTCTTGTAATGGGATTTGATCGATTTTACGACGGCTGACGAACGTGCTCGCGAAGAAGAGGAGGGTGACCGCCCCGAGCGTGTAAACGACATACACCCATTCAAATTCGAGCGGTAGGACGAGGCCGTAGTCTTCCGCGAATACGACGATGATGACCCGCAAGACGATGAGGGCAATCGGGATGCTGAGCAATGCCGAGACGAGCGCGTACATGAAGTAACTGTTCAAAATCATCGATCGGACCTCGCGGCGGTCATAGCCCATCACTTTCAACAGCGAGATGACGTAATAGTTTTTCTCGACCGTGAGCGCAGTCAAGACGAACAGGATACTGAAGGCAATCAAGGCAGAGCCAGCAATCATGACGTTCATCATCAAGTTCATATACTCGTTAATCGAGGTGGATTGGTCGATTAAGCTGTCGCGCGACAAAATCGTCGCATAGTCGGTCTCGTCCGGTCGCTCGGTCGCATAGATGCCGTTGAACAGTTTATCTGTCTCCCCGTCGGTCAGCTGGTCGCTCAAACTCGTGCGTGACAAATAGATGGTGTCACCCATATATTCGTCAGCAATCTCGCGAATCGGATACGACAGCATCTCGTCGTCAAGTTCGATGTCGAGCGTGTCCCCGGTCTCGAGTCCCAGCTTCAAGGCGAGCGAGGCACTGACGATGATGCTGTCTGCTTCCGGCGACAATCTATCTCCGTTCTCGTCTTCGAGACGGTAGAGCGTGTTCGCTTCATCGAGCCCTTTCAACGTAACGAGCTTGTCTTCGACAAAGGCGAACGGATAGGTGAGGAACGGTTCTTGACCGTCACGAAGTTCGGGTTGTGTGGTCGTGAACGCCTCGTACGCATAGTCGGCCTCGCCAATCTCTCCGACCGTCATCCGATCGACGGCGCCGTTCATCATGAGAGCGAACACGATGAGGAGCGTCGAGAACAGGATGCCGAGGAAAAAGATGATGAAACTGCCCGTGCTTTTGACGGCGTACAAATATTTGAACTTCGTCTTGCCGCGGGCGTTGCGGAGCAGGCGGCTGACGAACCGGCTGAGACGATTGAGCGACAAGTTGTCTCGTGGCGAAAGTAAGGCGAGCGCGCTCTCACCCATGAGTTTATAAATGACGGCCCCGGCAACGAGTGCGAAAAAGAGAAGCGGGGCGAAGACCGCCGTGAGAAAAACAAATGGGCTTTGGGCGATGGTGATGGACGGCAAGAGATAAAAGTCCAGATATAAGTCTTTGAGCGGGTCGGCGAAATAGAGGCCGAGGAAATACCCGGCGATGAGCATGATGGTCGCGAAAGCTAAAATGAGCATGAGATACGGCGTCGCAATTTGCCGACGGCTATAGCCGATCGCTTTCAAGAGACCGATTTGGCCACGTTCAGACTCGAGCATGTTCGAAATCAGAATGCCGACGATGATGACGGCAATCGAGACGATGAAGAGGCTCAAACCGAGTGCCATCGCCTTTCCGGAAGAAATTTCACTATAGATGGCCCCGCTGCGCATGATATTCTCCGTCTCCATGACCGAGATGACGAATGGGAGCTCGACGTCCGTCACTACCGTCCCATCGGTGACACCGGCCAGACGGAACGATTCGTTCCCGTTCATCGCCTCATAGGCCGAATCTGTCATGAGCAGGAGCGTCTGTGTGCCTGGGTCGAGATTGAAGAAATTGTCGTCGAATAGCGGCAACGTGTAGTCCGGGAACAGGACGAACCCGGTCACCGTGAACGGTTCACCGAGATCAATCGTGTCACCGATTTTGATTCCGTTCTTTTCAGCCGATTTCGTATTGATGGCGACCTCATCGTCCGAGCTCGGACGACGACCTGACTCGAGATAGGACAGGTTGATGGCGTCCGCATCCTTTACAACGAGCCCGCGATGTTCGCGGTCATCGAACGTGTAATTGAATAGCTTCGTGGAGCGAAGCTCGAGCGTCACGTCGCCCAACTCGCGCTCGACGGCGTCGAGGCGTGCCACCATCAAGTCATCGAACGCTTCCGCGTCGGCTTGTTTCAAGTCGGCGAGCGTGTACTTCCCGGAGGCGAGAAAGGCAGCCAACTCGGGCGCAGCCGCCTCTTCTTCGGTGACGCGGTTGAGCATCTCGACGGCAAAGTCTTCTTGATTCGATGACGCAAGATATTCCTCGGTCGGGACTTCGATGCCGCTGATGCCGTAAAACATCATCGTGTACGTGAGCGAGCTCATAACGATAATGACGGCGATGGCGAGAAGTTGCATCCATTTTCCGGCGAGCGTCTTCCATACATTTTTATAAAGCATCTGTCTCACCCCCAGTGGATGTCACGAGCAGATTGTTTGATCGGGTTGTGCGTCAATTCAATAATTCGACCCGAGTTCATTTTGATGACGTCATCGGCCATCTCGCTGATGCCGGGGTTGTGCGTGATGACGACGACGGTCTTGTCATACTCCTTGTTCAACCGTTCAAGTAGTTCGAGCACCCGTTTCGAGTTGTCCTCGTCGAGCGCCCCGGTCGGTTCGTCACAGAAGACGATGGACGGGTTTTTGGCGAGGCTGCGGGCGACCGAGACGCGCTGTTGTTCGCCGCCGGACAGTTGATACGGATATTTGTCGCGGGCGGCCGTCAGTCCGACCTGCTCAAGCAACTCATCGATCGGGAGCGGGTTGTCAGATAAATCGGCCCCGATTTGAATGTTTTCATAGACGGTCAGATTTTGGAGAAGATTATACTGTTGAAAGATAAAGCCGAGATGGTCGCGCCGAAACGCGGTCATTTGTTCCGGTGACAACTTGGTCAGGACGGTATCACCGAACGTAATCGTCCCGGACGTCACCGTGTCGAGTCCGCTGATGACGTTCAACAGCGTGCTCTTGCCGCTCCCGCTCGGTCCCAAGATCACGACGAACGCGCCGTCCTGAATCGTCAACGCGATGTCTTTCAGCGCAGCCGTCTCGACATCCCCGGTCTTATAGATTTTATTGACGTGCTCGATGTGAATCATGCCAATTCCTCCTTTGTCCGATGCTATCTTTTACCCGTTTCAAGCGCAATCTGGACGGGAATATGTGAAACTTCAAGGGAAATCAATTTTTGAAAAAATAGTGAAACCGCTTCACCTGTGATAAAATAATATTACCAGGTACTAATTTTGATTGAAGGAGAGCCTTAACATGAAAATTGCTTATATCACGGACAGCACCGTCGTCCTTCCAGATTCGATTCAGCACCACCCGGATATTCACATCGTCCCGCTCTACGTCGTCAAAGGTGATCAACCGTATAAAGATGGGGTCGAGGTCGATGCCAAGACCGTTTACGAATGGATTGATGCGGGCGAGCGCGTCTCGACGAGCCAACCGGCCATTGGCGACTTCGTCACATTGTATGAAGGAATTAAAGACCAATATGACATGGGCATCGCCGTCCACTTGTCATCCGACTTGAGCGGCACGTATTCGGCATCGGTCCAAGGTGCAGAGATCGCTGAGTTCAAATTGCTCGCGATTGACTCGCGGGCCGGGATCTATACGATGGGACTTATGCTCGAAGAGTTGATTGAACGGGTCGAACGCGGTGACGCGCTCGAGGACGTCGAAGCGAATATGAAACAACGTGTCGAGGATGTCCGCATCGAGTTGATTTTGCAAAACTTGACGCAGATGCAAAAGGGCGGACGTATCTCGAAGTCGAAAGCGCTCATCGGCAACATGTTGCAGTTGAAACCGGTGCTCCGCTTCGAAGACGGGCTCATCGTCCCGTATCAGACGGTTCGAACCTACAAAAAGGCGCAGGCGCAACTGTTCGAAGCGCTCCGTCAAGCCATCGATTCGGGCAAGTGCACGGACGTCTCGATCTTCCACGGGAATGTGCCCGAGCTGGCCGAGTCGTGGAAACGGGAACTCGGTGACAAAGCCAAGATTCGGGTCGATACGCTCGCACCGCTTCTCGGGGCGCACACAGGGTCGGGCTCGATCGGCATCTCATTTTTAAAAGCGAAGTGACCACAAGATTGTGACGAAAGTCGCGGTCTTTTTTTTTATTGTCAAAACTTTCAAACGACGGCTGGAATCTTCAACCAAGAACCTTCATACTGTGTAAGAATGATAACGGAAAAGGAAAGGGGGGAGACGATGCGATTTCGGAAGTACCTCGTCAGGAGCTGGTTCTCGTGGTCGATCGTCTTCATGGGGATTCTCGCCTATATGTGGCTCGGGATCGGGACGTTCGATTGGTCGTTGTTTTGGTTCATCTTTACACTCGGCGCCCTGTTCGTCATGAACCCGCTCAAGCGGCGGCACTTGCACTTCACGTTCCATGAGATGTTCGTCTTTATGACGTTCTTCTTGTACGGTCTGCTCCCGGCCCTGCTGATGGGGCAACTCTTGTTGCTAACGTTCCAGGCCCGGACGTTCACAAACAAAGTTGGACGGCGACGGTTTTTACATTTCTATCCGCTCAACACGTTGATTGAGGCGATGCTGCTCGTCTTTCCAGGTCTCGTCTATTTGCGTCTTGGCGGAGAGATTGGACCGAACGTCCATCTGCTCGAACAAGGTACGGCGTTACTCGGCTTCTTCGCCGTCTTGTTCCTCGTCCTAGGATTCAGCTTCCTCTTATCACGGTTCTTGATCGGTGAACGGATTCCTCTCCCGATCATGTGGCGTCTGCTCCGGTTCGACTGGCTCGTCATCTCGCTCGAGCTGTTGTTCACGATGGTCGCGATTGAGGCGTTCCAATTGTTCGGCTATACCGGCCTGATGGCGACGTTCCTCATCTTGTCGCTCCTCAAGATGGGTCTGTCCAAAGCGACCGAGACCGAGGAGACGCAATCGAAAATCGACCAAGTCGAACGTTTGAAAGAACAGCTCTACCGGGTCGATAACGAGCAACTGCTCATCGAGAAGTTTTGGAACGGGTTAAGGGAAGTCGTCGAACTCGAGCGCGGCTGGCTGCAAGTCAATCGAACCGGCGACCGCACGTTCTACGATGTCAGCGGACGAAAGTCGAAACCGATTGGCGACGCCTTTACGCTCGAACGGCATCGCGATGCGGAAGAACCATATTTCGTATACGATTCGCTCCATGAGTGGCATCCCGACCTGCAAGCGCACCAGACCGAGCTGCATCATTCAGCCCTCGTCATCCAGCCGGTGTCGAGCACAACGAACGCCGTCAGCTGCATGATTTCGACGACGGCGAACGGCGCATATGAAGAAGCGATTGCCGTCGAAATTCATCGTCTGTTGAAAACCTTGTCCTGGTCACTCGAACGGATTGACGAGCGGAACCGGCTCCAGCATGAGAGCCTGACCGACCCGATGACGGGGTTGCCGAACCAACGGGCGCTCAAGCGTTGGACGAAGGCGCGGTTGAACGATATCGCGTCGTATCCGTTGTCCGTGTTCTTGGTCGACTTGGATCACTTCAAGTCGATTAACGACACGTATGGTCATGCGTTCGGAGATGAAGTGCTCATCGAGGCCGGGGCGCTGTTCAGTCGTCTCGTCCGGAGCGGGGATCTCGTCACTCGTTACGGCGGCGAGGAGTTCGTCTTCGTCTTCCCGCGCATGAACGAGGCGGCCGCCCTCGTGACAGGGGAGAAGATTCGCCAAGCGCTTCGCGTCCATCCATTCGGCTCCGAAGGGATTCGGGTCCAAGTGACGGCGAGTATCGGCATCGAGACAATTCATGAGTATGAGGACCTCGATACGTTGTTACGCAATGCCGACCGGGCCATGTACGTCGGTGCGAAATTCAACGGCCGGGACCGTGTCGCCCATTATCGCGACACGTCGACGGAACGGATTCAATGATAAAAAGGAGAATCTCAATCATCGAGATTCTCCTTTACTTCTGTTCCGCCATGACTAGACTCGAACAGACATGAAGCTTAACCAGTTTCTATCATTTGAGATTTGTCTGTAACGCAGGTGATATGTGTTCGGATTTGCTAACCAAGGCCGGCGCCCGAACTCCTAGGGGAGAGCGATGCAAGGGTGACCCCGTAAAGCGCGGCACGCGCTGCGGAGGCATCCGCAGCGCCCCAGGAACGGAGGGTGCCGGCTGAGGTGGAAATCCTCTATACTCAAGCAATCAATTGTTATCACAATAAAGGAGGACACCGGATACCCGGCGTCCTCCTTATGAATGAAAGATTATAATTTCTGATTGAAAATTTCTGACTCGACCGCGTGAATCGCAGCTGACCATGAACCGTAGCGATGAAGAATCGCTTTTGTGGATGGTTTGTTGTTCCGTTTTGCCCATTCGCGATACGCTTCGAATGAAAGAGAGAAACCCATCTCGTGAATCGCTTCACGGAGTGCGGTGGAGAGCTCGGATTTCGAGTACGTCACACTCGCTTCAAGTCCGGCTTCGGCGCAGGCGTCATGCCACGAACCGAACGTCTTGACGATATGGTAATGGCTTGGTGCCTTCGGATGAAGTTTGCGCCATTCCTGATACTTTTTGAGCGTGATAATCGATCCCATGTCGCGTGAGTAGAGGGCGAGTGTCTCAATGATATCTTCACGCGTGTACTTTGGCATCTTGTCCGGGAGATCGACAGTCGCCTCGCCGTGCCATTCGTAGCCGGCGATGGCAAGCGCCTCGGCCCATGACCCGAATTGTCGGATAATCGACTCGGGAGACGGCCAGCTTTGTTCCATCGCGAAGCGACGATATACAGAGCGTCGTGGACGTTCCTTCAACAAGTCGCCGAGCAGCCGAATGCAGTGAATCATCCTCTGCTGTTCGGTGGACAAGTGGTGGGATTTAGTGGATAACGTTTGACTCAATGATGGTTCCTCCTTCCATGGACTCATATCTGAACCGATAAAGATGACGAAGTTGCTTCTACAATCATACTATCGGCCAGTTTTTATAATTTATAAGTGCATTGCTCAAGTTTTTTTAAACTGATTTTATGAACTGTTAGGTCTAAAGTCCTGTTAGCACTTTGAAAAAATGGTAACAGTTCTATTACAAATTTAATATTAAATGGATTCAATTGTAAACAAAAAGTTTTATCGTGGCTAATATGTAATAATCTGTACGAAAAAAGTACCCAACTGGCCAATGGGGTCATCACCGTCGCACCAGTTGAGTACTCTTCTATAATAAATTTAATTTTCAGACTAATCAAATGAAAGTTTTGAAAATAACGATTTTTTTTGAAAGGGTGGTCAGTGAAACGGACGGTCTGCTAAAATAATGGAATTGATGTAAAAAAGAAAAGAGGATAATACGATATGACAATATGGTTATTTTATCTGCTGCTCGGCTTGATTCAAGGGTTCACCGAGCCGATTCCAATCTCATCGAGCGGTCACTTGGTCATCTTCCAAGAGCTGTTTGATATTCAATTACCAGGACTCTCGTTCGAGATTTTCGTGAACTTTGCTTCATTACTCGCTGTTTTGACGATTTATCGGCAGGATGTCATCCGTCTCATCGTCAGTCTGTGGACGTTCTTGTTTAAAAAGGACCGCAGTGACGAGACGATGGTCGACGTCAAGTTCATTGGTCTCTTGCTCGTCGCCACGGTCCCAGCCGGTGTGCTCGGCGTCCTGTTCGGCGATTGGATTGGCGAGAAGCTCAGTGGCGTCGCCACGGTCGGTTATACGCTCATCTTGACCGGGGTCGCGCTCTGGTTCATCCGGAATATGCGAGGGAATAAAGGAGACAGCGGCATCACGCTCCGCGACGCCATCTTGATCGGTCTCGCCCAAGCGGTCGCGCTCATCCCAGGCATCAGCCGTTCCGGGGCGACAATCGTCATGGCGATGTTGCTCGGCATCAAGCAAGAGTCGGCGCTTCGTTTCTCGTTCTTCCTTTTCATCCCGATCAGTCTCGGGGTGACGATTTTAGATGGACCGGAGTTGTTCACGAATCCAGAGACACGTGATTTGTTCGGACCGCTCATCTTGGCGTTCATCGCCTCGTATGCGCTCACGGCCATCTCGCTCAAGTGGTTCCAACACATCATGGCGAAAGGCGAGCTCAAATACTTCTCGTTATATTGCTGGATTGTCGGACTCCTCGTCGTTTTATTCTTGGCTTGATTTACAGGGCGCTGCTCATACGAGCGGCGCTTTTTTTGCGCATTTCGTTTTGCCATCCATTTATTTTTGCGCTAAAGTGGAAACGTACAAACAAATATTCCTTCGGGGTCGGGTGAAAGTCCCAACCGGCGGTGATGGGCGCGAGCCTTAAGTCCGTGACCCGGGCGCACGTGTGCGAACGGTGGATCTAGTGCGATTCTAGAGCCGACAGTATAGTCTGGATGGGAGAAGGAAACATGACAGGTCCATGCGACCTGTAGTTCGTCGTACGTTTTTCTGTAAAGAAAACGCTTATTTGGCTTGCCCAAATGACGATGAACGGCTCCCACCGAGACCTTGAGGATCATTCCTTGAGGTCTTTTTGTTTGTACGAAACAAGGAGGGAGATTATGCAACAGTACATGCAACAAGCCATCCAATTGGCCAAATCCGCCTCATCGACCGGCGTCAATCCGCGTGTCGGAGCCGTCATCGTCAAGGACGGTCGGGTCGTCGGGTTCGGCGCCCACTTGAAGGCGGGGGAAGCGCACGCCGAAGTGCACGCCATCCGCATGGCCGGGGCCGCGGCCTATGGCGCGACGATGTACGTCACGCTCGAACCGTGCTCGCATCATGGCAAGACACCGCCGTGTGCCGATTTAGTCGTGGAGTCGGGCATCAAGCGGATCGTCATCGCGATGAGCGATCCGAACCCGCTCGTGGCGGGACAGGGCATCGCTCGATTGAAAGCGGCCGGGATTGAAGTCGAGGTCGGACTGCTCGAGCGTGAGGCACGAGCGCTCAATGTGGCGTTCTTGCGTTCGCTCGAGACGAGACGGCCTTACGTCGTCTTGAAGACCGCGACGAGTCTTGACGGCAAAGTCGCCCTCGATACTGGTGACAGCAAGTGGGTGACCGGGACCGAAGCGAGACGGGACGTCCATGAACTGCGGTCGACGGTCGATGCGATCTTGACCGGTGTCGGCACCGTGCTCGCCGATGATCCGGCGCTCACCGTCCGGCTCGACCGCGAGACGACGCAACCGCTCCGGGTCGTGCTCGACCGGGAGTTGCGGACGCCGCTCTCGAGTCAGCTCGTCCGGACGGCGAACGATGTGCCGGTATTGCTCTACACGACGTCTGACGATGTATCGAAACGGGACGCGTTTATCGAGCGTGGCGTCGAACTCGCGGCGTACACGTCGCTCGACGCTTTCCTGCAAGACGTCTACGCACGCGGCATCGGTCGCCTGCTCGTCGAAGCGGGACCGACGCTCGTCACCTCGCTCTTGGACGGACAGTTCGTCGACGAGTGGGTCATGTATCAGTCGCCACGCGTGTTCGGTGGCAAGGGTGGTTTCTACCGCTCGCATCATGACGGTCCGCTCGATGTGATCGAGCGGTATGACGTGCAATCGGTCGAGACGGTCGGCACCGACATCAAGCTCATCATGCGAAAGGAGGAGTCCGATGTTCACGGGAATCGTTGAAGAAATCGGCAGTGTGAAAGCAGTGAAACGGAACGGGCCATCCCTCCGGCTCACGCTTGCCGGGAAGGTCGTGCTTGAGGATGTGAAACTCGGTGACAGCATCTCTGTCAACGGTATCTGTCTCACGGTGACGACGTTCGACCGTGACAGTTTCTCGGTCGACGTCATGCCGGAGACGCTCAAGGCGTCGAGTCTCGACGGGGTCCGCCCCGGCACGAGCGTCAACTTGGAGCGGGCCATGCCCGCGAACGGACGCTTCGGCGGTCACTTCGTCTCGGGTCACGTCGACGGCGTCGGGCGCATCGTCAAAAAACGGTCGCTCGCGAACGCCGTCTATGTCGACATCAGCTGTGAGCCATCGCTCCTCCGCTATATCGTCCCGAAAGGTTCGATTTCGGTCGACGGGACGAGCTTGACGGTGTTTGACGTGACGGAACGCGGATTCACGTTGTCGCTCATCCCGCACACGTACAGTGAGACGGTGCTCGGGATGAAGCAGGCCGGGGACGCGGTCAATTTGGAATGTGACATGTTGGCTAAATATATGGAAAAACTCGTAAGTCAAAAACCGATGACGCTTGAATCGCTCGCGTCACAAGGATATGGGAAGGCGGGATGGTAATGTTCCATACAATCAAAGAAGCAGTCGAAGACTTGAAGAAGGGACGCCCCATCATCGTTGTCGATGACGAGGACCGGGAGAACGAAGGGGACTTCGTCGTGCTCGCGGACAAAATGACAGCAGAGACGATGAACTTCCTCATCACGGAAGGGAAAGGGCTTGTCTGCGCTTCTCTCGCCGAGGAAGTGGCCGTCCGGCTCGACTTGCAGCCGATGGTCACGAACAGTACCGACCCGCACGGCACGGCATTTACGGTCAGTGTCGACCACGTCGATTCGACGACGGGCATCTCGGCGGGCGAACGGGCCCATACGGTGCGCGAACTCGCGAACATCAACGCCCGTCCGGCCGATTTCCAACGTCCGGGACATATCTTCCCGCTCATCGCCAAAAAAGGCGGCGTCTCGGTCCGGCGCGGACATACGGAAGCGTCGGTCGATTTGGCGCGCCTCGCCGGCAGTGAACCGGTCGCCGTCATCTGTGAGATTATCCGCCCGGACGGCGAGATGGCCCGGGTGCCGGACCTTGAACGCGTCGCGGAAGCGCATGATTTAAAATTCATCACGATTGAGGCGCTCGTCCGTTATATGGAGACGGACCTCGTCGAACGAGAGGCGGACGTATCGCTCCCCTCGGTGAAAGGGGACTTCCGATTGATTGGTTATCGGAACGTCCTCGATCGGGAAGAACACGTCGCGCTCGTCAAAGGTGAGCTCGAATACGCACCGCTCGTCCGGATTCATTCCGAATGTCTGACCGGCGACGTGTTCGGCTCGTATCGTTGCGACTGCGGGCCGCAACTCGATACCGCGATGGCGAAAGTGGAGGCCGAAGGCGGTGTCATCTTGTATATGCGTCAAGAAGGGCGCGGCATCGGTCTGCTCAACAAGTTGAAGGCGTACGAGTTACAGGAACAAGGGCTTGATACGGTCGAGGCGAACGTTGCCCTCGGTCTGCACGCTGATTTACGCGATTATCGGGTCAGCGCAGCCATGTTGCGTGACCTCGGCATCACGAACGTCCGGCTCATGACGAACAACCCAGAAAAAGTCGACGCCTTGGAAGCGTGCGGCCTCACGGTCATCGAACGGGTCCCGATTCTTGTCGGCGCCCATGCCGCGAACGAGCAGTATAGATTGACGAAACAACAAAAAATGAACCACTTTGGAGGAGAAGAATCATGATGCATACAATCGAAGGAAACTTGGTCGGAAAAGGCTTGAAAGTCGGAATCGTCGTCGGAAGGTTCAATGATCTCATCACGATGCGTTTGCTCGACGGGGCGAAGGATGCGTTGAAGCGCCACGGCGTCGAACAAGACGACGTTGAACTCGCGTTCGTCCCGGGAGCGTTCGAACTTCCGCTCGTCGCGAAGAAGATGGCGATGAGCAAGAAGTATGACGCCGTCATCACACTCGGTGCCGTCATCCGCGGCGCGACACCACACTTCGACTACGTCTGCAGCGAAGCAGCGAAAGGTGTCGCCCAGGCGAGTTACCAGTCAGAAGTACCGGTCATTTTCGGCGTCTTGACGACAGAGACGATTGAGCAAGCAATCGAGCGGGCCGGAACGAAAGCTGGGAACAAAGGCTGGGAAGCGGCAACGGCGGCCATCGAGATGGCGAACTTAATGAAACAATTTTAAAAAAGAACGACTGTCGCTCCTCAGGCTGTTGAAGAACCAAGTCGCATATCGCAATTTGGTTCTTCTTTTTTATGTGTGTGAAGGGATTGAGGAGCTCTGTCTGACATTAACTGAAAGAAATGCTATGGAGACGGTCGTGTCAGGATGATAGATTGGCGCTTCCCGTCATTTGCCCGCAATCGAACGTGAAGCGAAGTCTGTGAAACTCGTTTTTAGTTATTTATACCCAGTTTAAAATAGTTAAAAAGACTCAAAATCTCTGTTGGATAACCGATACTTATATATATGAGAATGATGGAGGGGTTTGGATGAGGCACGTCATTACGGCACTGGAAAATGAGTTGCGGAAGCAAGAAGAATTGCATCATTTAGTGTCTTTGTTACTCAATCGTTTTTTAACTACATCGTTGGACGATTTCTCGGAGCGGGTGAATCATTCTTTGGAAGAACTAGGGCGTTACTTTCAAGCGGATCGGGTGTATGTATTTGATTATGATTTCGAAAAGAAACTTTGTCACAATACATTTGAGTGGTGTGCACCAGGCGTCTCGTCCGAGTTGGATAATTTACAGAACGTCCCGTTAGATGCGCTTCCTGAATGGGTGAATACCCATATGAAAGGCGAATCGATGTACATTCCTCAAGTCGAAGCATTACCCGTTGAAAGTGGGATCCGACAAATTCTCGAGCCTCAACAGGTTCAAAGTCTTCTCGCGGTTCCGATGATGAGCGGGAATTACTGTCATGGCTTCGTTGGATTCGATTCTGTCATGCAAGAACGAACGTATTCGAAACATGAACAAAACGTACTAAAAGATTTTAGCAATGCACTTCTCGGGGCAGTCGAACGTCACCGGGTTGAAGCGCAACGTGAAATGATTCACCAGCAATTGATTGTCGCGAAGCAAGAAGCGGAACGGGCCAACATTGCCAAAAGTGAATTTCTCTCCAATATGAGCCATGAAATTCGAACCCCGTTAAATGTGATTCTTGGATTTTCCCATTTACTCAAACAAGAAGGATTAGATCAAAAAAATAAACGACGTGTCGAAGACATTCTCCAAAATGGCGAACATTTACTGATGCTCATTAATGAAATTTTAGATATGTCAAAAATCGAATCGGGATATGTACAGATCGTGAAACAAACCATCTCACTTCCTGTCATGATCGAGGATCTTTATCGTATGTTCGAAATGATGGCGTATCAAAAAGGTATCGAGCTATTGGTTGAAGTGGACCAATGTGTTCCAAATCAAATCGGGAGTGACCCGACGAAAGTGAAACAAATCTTAATCAATCTCATTCATAATGCGTTGAAGTTTACGGACCGAGGAAGGATCCGAATCAAGGTCTCGGCTTCCGCCAGTCAACTTTGTTTCATCATCACAGATACCGGTCGGGGAATCGAAGGGCAAGAACTGGAGCTACTGTTCGAACCGTTCTATCAAAAAAAGTATACCGACCAACAGCAGGGCACCGGTTTAGGGCTTCCAATCAGCAAGCAATACGCTACATTGCTTGGAGGCGATCTTCAAGTGGAGAGTAGCGTTGGACACGGTAGTCGGTTTACATTCACTCTCCCGCTCGAACAGAATGAGAGAGTGGAGACCGTCAATTCAGAGTCGGAGACATGGACGGACGTTCGATTTTCAAACATGCACGTCCTAGTCGTCGAGGATACGCCAGCCCAACAAGATATTTTACAAGAACTACTCGAAGCGGTTGGCTGCAAAGTCAGTTTGACTTCTTTAGGCAACGTTGCGCTCGAAAAAGTTCGAACAGAGCGCTACGATATGATCTTATTGGACGTTCGGTTGCCTGATCTAGATGGAATCGAAGTAGCTACTCGACTCAAATCGCATGCTAATTGTCCACCAATCATTATCATATCGGCCAACGCGTTCGACGAAGATCGCCAAAAAGCCTTTGCGTCAGGCGCAAGTGCGTTCATTTCGAAGCCATTTCATCCAAACCTATTGTTCGAGGTCATGCATCGGCACCGAAATACCATCATCGTGGATTCACAAGCGATGTTGTCCGACGTGTACACAGCCATTCAAGAAGGGGATGTGGAAACGATTGAACACTTGGTGAGCGATTACCGGATGGAGACACCTCATTTACAACCGATATGGGAAGCGATTGATCAATTTGATTACGAGCTCGCAAATCGTCTGCTTCATCAAGCGTTAAGGGGGGAAGCTGATGTGTGAAGCCAAAAAACGAATCGTGTTTGTAGTCGATGACACACCGGCCAATTTACGGCTGTTATACGACATTTTACATCAGGCCGATTACCACGTACGTGTTTACCCGAACGGTAAATTGATGTTACAGGCGATGGAGCGAGTGCAACCCGACTTGATTTTATTGGACATCATGATGCCTGATATGAACGGATATGAAGTCTGTGAGATTCTTCGGAGACGATATAATCCAAATATCCCTGTCATTTTTCTAAGTGCGCTGACCGAGTCGTATGATAAAGTGCGTGCTTTTGAAGTGGGAGGGCAAGATTACATTACGAAACCGATTCACCCAGAAGAAGTATTGCTACGTCTGAACGCTCAATTAAAACATGTGAATGAACGCGAACGATTCTCGTACAATCTAGAAGAAAAAGACAAACAGTTACACGAGTATCAGGAGGGGCTAGTCAAGACGTTACTCCGCTTATCTGGTTTGCGCGATAACGATACCGGTAATCATATTGAAAGAGTACAAGCGCTCGCGACAAGTTTGGCGGAGCTTCTTTTAACGGAATCGAGTGCACAAGTTAATCCAATGTTCGTCGAAGCGATTCGTCTGGCAGCACCGCTACATGACGTTGGAAAGATTTCCGTCCCGGATTCGATCTTGTTAAAACAAGGTAGGCTTACTGAAGAGGAATGGCAACTCATGAAAGAACATGTTCGAGTTGGGGGCGAAGTGCTTGGAGAGCTCCATCGGCAATTTCCGGAAAATCCCTTTACCCAGATGGCGATGGACATCGCGCTCTATCATCACGAGAGATGGGATGGGCAAGGTTATGTCCATGGTCTATCTGAAGAAGCAATTCCGCTTGCGGCGCGAATTGTAAGCATCGTCGATGTATATGATGCGTTACGAACTATGCGGCCATATAAACCCGCTTATTCACATGTAGAGACATTGAAAATCATGGGTCAAATGGAAGGTGCGTTCGATCCTCACTTGTTCAATCTGTTTTTGAATCACGATCTGCTTTTCTCCACTGTGTTTGATTCCATTTACGAGGCGGGGCAGGTAGAGCGTAACGCTCAGACTCCGTTTACCATTTGATTGAGGCAAGAAGCGCGACGGCTTCGTCCTTCATAGATCCCCTATTCCAGACAAAAGCCCGGCTCAGATGAGCCGGGCTTTTGGATTAGAACGTCTCAGACGTCGTTTTTGCTTGCATGTGGAGCTGGATATAATCCGGTCCGCCTGCTTTCGAGTCTGTCCCTGACATGTTGAACCCGCCGAACGGCTGATAGCCGACGATGGCGCCTGTGCAACCACGGTTGAAGTACAAGTTCCCAACGTGGAAGTTCTGACGCGCGTACTCTTGGTTCGAGCGGTCACGCGTGAGGACGGCACCCGTCAAACCGTATTCCGTGTTGTTGGCGATGTCAATCGCTTCTTTGAAGTCTTTCGCTTTCGTGAAGGCGACGATCGGTCCAAAGATTTCTTCTTGCATGAGGCGTGCTTTCGGTGCGACGTCAGCGACGACCGTCGGCTCGATGAAGTAACCTGTCGAGTCGTCAGCTTTACCGCCGGCAACGATTTTGCCTTCTTCTTTGGCGACGTCGAAGTACGACGTGATCTTCTTGAACGCGGCCGCATCGATGACCGGTCCCATGAAGTGTTCGTTTTGCTCCGTGTTGCCGACCGAGAGTTCGTTCGTCAATTCGACGACGCGATCAAGTACTGTGTCATAGACGCTGTCGACGATGACGGCGCGCGAACATGCCGAACATTTTTGACCAGAGAAGCCGAACGCCGATTTGACGATTGACTGGGCCGCGAGTTCGAGGTCCGCTGATTCGTCGACGACGATCGTATCTTTTCCGCCCATCTCTGCGATGACGCGTTTGAGCCAGATTTGGCCGTCGTTCAATTTCGAGGCACGCTCGTTGATGCGCAAGCCGACGTCACGTGAACCTGTGAAGCTGATGAAGCGAGTCTTTGGATGGTCGACGAGATAGTCACCGACTTCTGCGCCTGGTCCTGGGATGAAGTTGAGGACACCTTTCGGAAGACCTGCTTCTTCCATGACCTCGACGAATTTCGCAGCGACGATCGGTGTCGTCGATGCTGGTTTCAAGAGGATCGTGTTACCGGCAACGATGGCCGCAACGGCCGTCCCTGCCATGATTGCGAACGGGAAGTTCCAAGGGCTGATGACGATCCCAACCCCGAGTGGGATGTAGTCATAGCGGTTATATTCGCCCGGGCGGCTCTCGACTTTCTTGCCTGGTTTGAGCTCGAGCATTTGACGTGCATAGTACTCCATGAAATCGATGGCTTCCGCTGTATCCGCGTCCGCTTCGTTCCAAGGCTTGCCTGCCTCTTTGACGAGGTAAGCCGAGAACTCGTGCTTGCGCTTGCGGACGATGTTCGCCGCTTTGAACAAGACGTCGGCACGGACGGCCGGGTCGACATGGCGCCATGAGTCGAACGCTGTGAGTGCTTCTTGCATCGCACGCTCCGCGAGCTCTTGGTTCGCTTTCGAGACGTGACCGATGACTTCTTCTTTATTGGCCGGGTTGTAAGACGTGATTTTGCCTTCCGTCGTAACTTTCTCCCCACCGATTACGAGCGGATAGTCTTTTCCGAGCTCACCGTTGACTTTCTCGATCGCCGCTTGGATAGCTGCGGCGTTCTCTTTGTTTGTAAAGTCTGTGAATGGTTCATGTTTGTATGGAATCATTCTCGTTCCCCCTTAAAAGTGATCGTATATTGAAGCGCTTACGTCTGTATTGTATCGAAAAACCTAGTGAAATCCTAGTGAAACAATTTTCCAGAAAAGCGTGTCGTTTTCGCTCGAAATCGAGTCGTGGTAGGATGAGGGTACAGGACGACTTGCGAAGGGAATGATTGAATGTACAAGTGGATGATGCCGCTCGCGCTGACCGTATTGCTCGCGGGATGCGGGACGGCGGACGAAGCACCGACGGAACAGGCAGCCGAAGAGACGAAAGCGCCGCTCCCGGAAGAGGTCGAGACGTTGTATACGTCATACCAACAAGCGCTCGAAAGCGGGGATGCGGAAGCTCTCGCCGACATCGACTATGCGGGCGAATTGACCGACATTCCGGCGACTGGTGCTGAGATGCGTGATCTCACGCCGGGCGATATGTACGAGAGCTGGGTGAACGAGGACGGGGACGTCGCGTTCATCGTCCACGAGATGGAGGATGCGGACGGCAACGAACTGCCGAACCGACTGTCGAAAGTCGCCATCAAAGACGGTGAGGACTGGAAACTCGTCGTCACCCCGGCCCTCATCCCGGCCGATGTGATTGGGGAGGTCGGCGACATGTTGACCGGCATCGAGGCGAATGAGTATGGCGTGAACGCAGAGGCAAACGCGCGTCTCGCCGAAGTGCCGGAAGACGAGGCCGGCCCGATTTATGACCAAGTGAACGCCCAGACCGACTACGTCGCGCTCGAGGCCGACAATAACGTCTTCTTGCTCATGGCGGAGACGCTCACCGTGCCGGAGAATCAAGACACGATGGCCGACTACTTCGAGGCGTACCGGACGTGGTATACCGACAATGAGGCAGCACTTAAAAAGGCCGCTGCAACAGAAGACCCGGTCGAGTATCTCGAGTCGCTCGAACCGCTCAAACAAAAATTAGAACAAGCGATCGATGGGTATGACGAGAACCTCGTCGACCCGTCGTTCGGATAAGGAGGAAATCATATGTTAGCACCGACATTCACATTACCGAACCAAAACGGGGACATGGTCTCGCTCGAGGACTATCGTGGACAGAAAGTCGTTCTTTATTTCTATCCGAAGGACGCGACGCCGGGTTGTACGACCGAGGCGTGTGACTTCCGCGACGCGACACCGCGACTGAACGGGGCCGTCGTCATCGGTATCTCGGCTGACAGCCAGAAGAAGCACCAAAACTTTATCGCCAAACACGAGCTCCCGTTCGATTTGCTCGTTGATGATACGCATGAGGTGTCGGAACTATACGGCGTCTGGCAATTGAAAAAGAATTACGGGAAAGAGTACTACGGCATCGTCCGTTCGACGTTCCTCATCAACGAGGACGGCTATATCGAACAGGAATGGCGTAGTGTGAAAGTGAACGGGCACGTCGACGAGGTCGTCGCGGCGCTCACAAAATGAGGCAGGACGGCTTCCCTATGGGGGCCGTTTTTTTGTGCGTCTCGCATTACAAATTTATTTCAACTACTAAAATCGGAATCGAGGTGTTTCAATAGGTTAGAGAGGTATATTACGAAAGTATTACGCTGATATCAGATGTTTGGCTCATTTGGCAACTTGACGAAGTTGAGAATGTTCTGAAAAATATGAAGGAACGGTGAACATGAGATATACATAGGGGGCATAAGCGTATGCAGCAATTTGAATCATGGGTGACGAGTCTATCCAACCTCGTCTGGGGACCACATCTCCTCATTTTACTGATTGGGACGGGCGTCTATTTGACGTTCCGGCTCGGCTTCATCCAAGTGACGCGGCTCGGGTTCGGGTTGAAAGAAGCATTTCTCCCGAAACCGAAAACGGGAGCGGAAGCGGAAAAACAGAAAACGCAACGCGGGGACATCTCGCACTTCCAGGCGCTCATGACAGCGCTCGCGGCCACGGTCGGGACCGGGAACATGGTCGGTGTCGCGACGGCGGTCGTCCTGGGGGGACCGGGCGCCATCGTCTGGATGTGGCTTTCTGGTTTCATCGGGATGGCGACGAAGTACGCCGAGGCGATTCTCGCCGTCAAATATCGTGTCGTCGATGAGCGGGGCGAGATTGCCGGTGGACCGATGTATTACTTGGAGCACGGCTTAAAGAAGAAGTGGCTCGGTATGACGTTTGCCTTGTTCGCGGCGATCGCCGCGTTCGGTATCGGCAACGGCGTCCAGACGAACTCGATCAGTATGGCGCTCAACACGTCATTCGGGATTCCGATGCTCGTAACGGGCATCGTGCTCATGGTGCTGACAGGATTCGTCATCCTCGGTGGCGTCAAATCGATCGGCAAAGTCGTCGGCGTATTCGTGCCGGTCATGATTATCGGATATGTCGGCGGGGGTCTCGTCATTCTCGTCATGAACTTCGAGTTGATTCCGTCGGCATTCGCGACCATCTTCTCGAGCACGTTCAGCGCGGAAGCCATCGTCGGCGGGGCGCTCGGTGCCGCCATCCGTTATGGGGTCGCACGCGGCGTATTCTCGAACGAGGCCGGCCTCGGCTCGGCACCAATCGCAGCCGCTGCCGCGAAGACCGATTTCCCGGGACGGCAAGCGCTCGTCTCGATGACGCAAGTATTGATTGATACGCTCATCGTCTGTTCGATCACAGGCTTGACGATCGTCATGAGCGGTCAGTATACGAGCGGGCTGCAAGGCATCGAGTTGACGCAAGCGTCATTCGCATACTTCCTCGGTCCAATCGGGGAAATCATTGTCACGGTGTCACTTGTTTTCTTCGCCTTCTCGACGGTCATCGGTTGGTGTTACTACGGGGAGCGCTCGGTCTATTACTTGCTCGGTGAACGGTCGATCGTCCCGTATCGTGTCGTCTATATCCTCGTCGCCGGACTCGGCGCGATGACGACGAACTTGAATCTGATTTGGGCCATCTCGGACGTTTTCAACGGACTGATGGCGATTCCGAACTTGATTGGTCTCTTGTTCTTGTCGGGTGTCGTCGTCGCCGAGACGAAGCGTTTCGAGCTCGAACGGCAAAAAGAACTGCGGCAAGCCGCTTAACCAAAAGGAAGCATCCTCATGCGAGGACGCTTCCTTTTGTCATACTTTGAATTGACCGATCAACGCGTTCAACTCATCCATCTTCTGTTGGGATGCCTCGGTGGCGCGGTTCAACTCGCTGAAGCGGTCGACCGACATCGTCACTTTCTCGGCGATCTCCTGTGTGCCGAGCGCGCCGTTGTTAACCGTGACGGCCACATCTTGGATGACCCCGATCATATTCGACGTCAATTGCTCGAGTTCGACGGCGGCGACGGCGAACTCTGAGGCGGTCGCTTCGAACCGGCCGGCGTCTTCGCTATAATGCTCGGCCGCCTCTTCGAGCTGGTCGTAATCCTTCAACACGTTCGTATCGAGGAAATGGAGCATCTCGCTCGACGTGTCGTTCAAATGGTCGACGGAGTGGAGCACGGTCGTCGAGATGGCTTGAATCCGTTCGACGGTCGTCCGGCTCGTCTCGGCCAGTTTCCGAATCTCATCGGCGACGACGGCGAACCCGCGTCCCGCCTCACCGGCCCGAGCGGCTTCGATCGAAGCGTTCAACGACAAAAGGTTCGTCTGGGCGGCGATGTCTAAAATGTCGTTCGTGAGCGTCGCGATTTCCCGGACGGCTTTGGCGTCTTGCATTGCCTTCTCCAAATTGACACGTGTCGACGAGAGGACGTGGAGTGCTGATGCTTTCGCCTCGACGGCATGGTCGCGCAGGGCGACGGCGCGGGCATCGACTTGCTCGGCCTCGGCTTTGCGCTCGGCAGCCATCGTCACGATGTTGTGGAGCGTCCGTTCCATGTCAGAAGCCGACGCGTTCATCTCTTGGGCGCTCGCGGCTGTCTGTTGCATCCCGGCCGTCAAATCTTCGGTCGTGGCGGCCGTCGTCGTCATGTATGTGTCGAGCTCACGCAGTTCGTCATACATGCGTGCCGACTGTTCGGTCACCCCGTGAGACACACCGTTCACTTGTAAAATCAATTGCCGGAGATTGGCGAGGAACTGGTTGAAGTCGCGGGCGAGTCCCGAGAACTCGTCACGGCGCTTCACCGGGATAGCCGTCGTCAAGTCGCCTTGGCTCGTGGCCAGCTCCCGCATCTTCACTTTGAACTCTTTGAGCGGCTCGAAAATCGAGCGGAAGATGAACAGCATCATGAGCACCGTGAAGACGATTGCCGCGGCCATGATGATGATGAGCGTGAGCTGGACTTGCTCGAACAATGCCTGACCAGCTTCCGTGTCAGACCGAATCTCATCGCGGTTCAAGTTGACGAGCAGACCGAGCGTGTTCGAGAGGGCGTCGGCGGCCGGTGTCGCCGTATCCCGGATATAGGTGTCGGCCGCGGCTTGACCGTCCGCGTTCGAGATGCGGATGAGCTCCTCGATATTCGTTTTAAATGTCGTCCATTGATCTGTCGCTTGATCGAACAGCTCCTGATCGGCTTTCGTGATGATCGTCGACTCATAACCGCTCATCTGTTGCTCGAGAATCGTGATGCCCGTGTCGAGGTTCGTTTCGACATTTTGCTTCGTCACCTCGTCCTCAACCAAGGCGTGGCGCATCATCTGTTGACGAATCTCGAGCAGCTGTTTATCGACGAGATGGATTTGATCCATCCCTGGAACCCACGAGACGTTCATATCTTGCTGGGCGGCCTTGGACGCGTTCAACGCATAAAACGAGTAGCCGCTCACCCCGAGCAGCAACACGAGCAAGACGGTGAAGGCGACGATCAGTTTGTTACGAATTGACATAGGAATCCCCCTCGAAAAAATGATGCTTCCTCCTAAGCATAATGAGATTGGAGGGCGGACCGAATAGGGGTTTTGGGAAACGAGTCAATAGTGTGGGCGGATTCCCTAACTTTTCAAAAAATCGTTCCTCCTTGGAGAGATGGGATTTTCTTTTTTGTCTTATAAAAAAGTGGTATGATAATGGACGATGTATTGAAAACTGTTGGAGGTGGAACCTTTGGCTCGAATCACAGAAGCTGAAGTTCGGCACGTTGCCGGACTCGCCCGACTTGCGATCACAGAAGATGAAGTGACGCACTTCACGGAGCAATTGACAAAAATCCTCGAGTTCGCCGAGCAACTCGATGAACTCGATACGACGGGCGTCATTCCGACGACCCATGCCCTAGATTTGAAAAACGTACTACGCAAAGACGAGGTTCGTCCTTCACTTCCACGCGAGGAAGTCGAACGGATGGCACCTGATTGGGAGAACGGCCAAGTCCGTGTCCCAGCGGTCTTTGAATAAGGAGGCCCTTCATGAGTTTATTTGATCACGGTGTAGCCAAGCTGCATACGCTTATAAAAGAAGGCGAAGTCACGGTATCCGACCTCGTCAAAGAATCATTTGACCGCATCGAGGCGACCGACGAGAAAATCGGTGCCTTCTTGACGCTCAACGAAGACGCGTTCGAACAGGCGAAACGGATGGACGAGCTCGCTAAGACCTCGGACAACCCGCTCTTCGGTTTGCCGATCGGCGTCAAAGACAACATCGTCACGAAAGGGACACGCACGACGTGTGCCTCGAAGTTCCTCGAGAACTTCGTCCCGGCCCATGACGCGACGGTCGTCGAGCGTCTCCATGACGCCGGTGCCGTCACAATCGGGAAGTTGAACATGGACGAGTTCGCGATGGGTTCATCGAACGAGAACTCGGCGTTCAAAGTCGTCCGTAACCCGTGGGACCCGACGCGCGTACCAGGCGGTTCGTCAGGCGGTTCAGCGGCAACGGTCGCGGCCGGCCAAGTCCTGTTTAGCCTCGGCTCGGATACAGGTGGCTCGATTCGTCAACCGGCGGCCTATTGTGGCGTCGTCGGGATGAAACCGACGTACGGTCTCGTCTCACGTTACGGGCTCGTCGCATTCGCCTCGTCGCTCGACCAAATCGGTCCGCTCACACGTACGGTCGAAGATAACGCCTACTTGTTGAACGCGATTGCCGGTCATTGCGACATGGAC
This sequence comes from Exiguobacterium sp. s152, assembly GCF_018618335.1. NCBI lineage: Bacteria > Bacillati > Bacillota > Bacilli > Caryophanales > Exiguobacterium > Exiguobacterium sp. s152. The sequence continues at coordinate 625,826 of NZ_JACSLX010000001.1, read as the reverse complement.
TCGACGTCAGCAACGGTCGACCTTCCGGATTACACGAAATCTCTTCACGGCGACATCAAAGGCATGAAGCTCGCGCTTCCAAAAGAGTTCATGGCCGAAGGCGTGTCAGACGGTGTCCGCAAACAGATTGAAGAAGCGGTCGAGACGCTCAAGTCGCTAGGTGCGACGGTCGAGGAGGTCTCGCTTCCGACGGTGAAATATGCGCTCCCGACATACTACTTGCTCGCGTCATCAGAAGCGTCTTCGAACCTCGCCCGGTTTGACGGCATCCGTTACGGGCGCCGTGCCGAGGCTGATGCGCTCGAAGAAGTGTTCACGTATTCGCGCGAACAAGGTTTCGGGGAAGAAGTGAAACGCCGCATCATGCTCGGGACGTACGCACTCAGCTCGGGTTATTACGATGCGTTCTATAAGAAATCGCAACAGGTCCGCACGCTCATGAAGCAAGACTTCGCGAACGTGTTCGCCGACTACGATGCGATTATCGGACCGACTGCGCCGACGGTCGCGTTCAAACTCGGTGACCAGCTCGAAGATCCGCTCACGATGTATGCCAACGATATTATGACGATTCCGGTCAACTTGGCGGGTATCCCGGCCATCTCGGTACCGGCTGGCTTGTCAGAAGGCCTCCCGGTCGGTTTACAGATCATCGGGAACCATTTCAGTGAACCAACACTCTACCGCGTGGCCCATGCTTTTGAACAAGCAAACGGCGGTTTCAAGATGCCACAGCTCTAAGGAGGACGTACGATGAACTTTGAAACGATCATCGGGATCGAGGTGCACGCCGAGCTGAGCACGAAGTCGAAGATTTGGTGTGGCTGCTCGCGCACATACGGTGCCGAAACGAATACACAGACGTGTCCGATTTGTCTCGGACACCCGGGCGTCTTGCCTAAATTGAACGAAGAGGCGGTCAATCTCGCCATCAAGGCCGCGATGGCACTCAACTGCGAAATCGCGACCGACACGAAATTCGACCGCAAGAACTATTTCTATCCGGATACGCCGAAAGCGTATCAAATCTCGCAGTTCGACCAGCCAATCGGCTTCAACGGTCACGTCGACGTCGAAGTCGACGGTGAGATGAAGCGGTTCCGCATCGAACGCGTCCATCTCGAGGAAGATGCCGGGAAGATGAACCACACGGGCGAGAAACACTCGGTCGTCGACTTCAACCGGACTGGGTCACCCCTCATCGAGATCGTCAGTGAGGCTGACATGCGTTCACCGAAAGATGCTGTCGCGTACCTCGAGCGCTTGAAAGAAGTGCTCTCGTTCGCGGGCGTCTCGGACGTCAAGATGGAAGAAGGGTCGCTTCGTTGCGACTGTAACATCTCGGTCCGTCCGTTCGGTCAAGAGCCGTTCGGAACGAAGACGGAGCTCAAAAACTTGAACTCGTTCTCGAACGTCTTGAAGGCGCTCGAGTATGAGGAAGACCGTCACCGCAAATTGCTCATCACGGGCGGCATCATGCGTCAAGAGACGCTCCGTTTTGACGAGGCGGCGAAGAAGACGATTCTTATGCGTGTCAAAGAAGGAGCGGCCGATTACCGCTACTTCCCAGAGCCGGACCTCGTCCGTCTCGAAATCGATGAGGAATGGAAAGAACGCATCCGCGCCACGCTTCCGGAACTTCCGGTCGCACGTCGCGAACGTTATATGAATAACTATGGCCTGTCGGCGTATGACGCCAAGGCGCTCACGTCGACGCGGGAGTTCTCGGACTTCTTCGAAGCGACGACGGCAGCCGGTGCCGAACCGAAAGCGGCCGCGAACTGGCTCATGGGCGAAGTGCTCGGTCACTTGAACAAATCGGACGATACGATCGAGACGATGAAATTGACGCCGAGCTCGCTCGCGGAGTTGATTCGTTTGATTGGAGAAGGTACAATTTCTTCGAAGATTGCCAAACGCGTGTTCACAGCCATGATCGAAGAAGGCGCCGAGCCGAAGGCGTACGTCGAAGCGAACGGTCTCGCCCAAATCTCGGACGAGAACTTGCTCCGCGGCTACATCCTCGACTTGTTCGAAGCGCATCCGCAGATGATTGAAGACTTTAAGAACGGGAAAGACCGTGCCAAAGGCTTTATCATCGGGCAGATCATGAAGCAGACGAAAGGGATGGCGAACCCGGCACTCCTCGATGGCTTGTTCCACGAAGAGATTGCCAAACGCTAAACAAGCGGCGAGGCACTTGTGTCTCGCTTTTCGCTCGACTTGAGCATGGGGAGAGAACATTATGCAACGAAAACGCGCACGGGTCATCTATAACCCGACATCTGGAAAAGAAGTGATCAAACGGGAACTCCCGTACATTTTGAACCGCCTCGAAGATGCGGGTTATGAGACGTCGACGTACGCGACGAAAGCAATCGGCGACGCGACGCTCGAAGCCGTTCGAGCCGCGGAGGCCGAGTTCGACTTGATTATCGCGGCTGGTGGGGACGGGACGCTGAACGAGGTTATCTCGGGACTCGCCCCGCTCGACACGCGTCCGACGATCGGGCTCATCCCAGTCGGAACGACGAACGACTTTGCCCGAGCGATGCGGATTCCGCTCAACGTCGTCGGTGCCCTCGACGTCATCTGTGACGGATTCGAGATGCCGGTCGACCTCGGTGAGATTGAAGGGGAGACAGGGGATATCCACTACTTCATCAATATCGCCGGTGGCGGCATCATGACGGAGCTGTCGTACGAGGTGCCGTCGAAACTGAAGACGGCGCTCGGTCAGCTCGCCTATTACGTCAAAGGGATGGAGAAACTTCCACTCATCAAGCCGACGTATATCGAGCTCGAGCACGACGAGGGCACGTTCAGTGGCGAGGTCATGATTTTCCTCACGTCGAACTCGAACTCGGTCGGTGGCTTCGAGAAGATTTCACCACACGCCTCACTGAACGACGGACTGTTCGACTTGTTCATCTTGCGCAAGTGTAACTTGTTCGAGTTCATCCACGTCGTCCGTTTGTTGCTCCGTGGCGAGCACTTGTCGAGTCCGCTCGTCGAGCACGTCAAGACGGGACGCGTCAAGATGAAGACGACGACGGAACGGATGAGTCTCAATATCGACGGCGAATACGGCGGCGAATGCACGGGCGAGATGCGAAACTTGTTCCGTCACTTGACGGTGCTCGCACCGAACGCGCGCATCCGTGAGATGGAAGACTTGAACGCCCAGTATGAACGCGAACAGATGATCAAACAGCTGTTCAACGTGTCAAACGAGAAAGCAGAATGATTCGGCTCGGCGTGGCGCACACGCCGAGCTTTTCGTTCGCTTGGAACGGGTATGAACCAATACACACTATTTTTTGAATCGGGAAAGGAGAGACTCATGTTACCAGTCCAAAAAAATGACCGTCTCGACGTCCACATCCACGACCTCACGCATGAAGGCGCGGGCGTGGCACGCGTCGACGGTTATACGTTGTTCGTCCCGAACGCACTTCCGGGAGAGACCGTGGAAATCGTCGTGACGAAGACGAATAAACAGTACGGGTTCGCCCGCTTGCTCGATGTGAAAGAAGCGAGTGCGGACCGCGTCGAGCCACCGTGCCCGATTTTCTATCAGTGCGGGGGCTGTCAGCTCCAACACTTCAGTTACGACGGCCAGCTCCGTCAAAAACGGGACCGTGTCGTCGATGCGTTGAAGCGACTTGGCCAATTCGATGTGCCTGTCCACGAGACAATCGGCATGCCGGAACCATGGCGTTACCGCAACAAGGCACAAGTGCCGTTCAAAGACGAGGCCGGTCGCCTCGTCGCCGGTTTCTATCGTCCACGTTCGCACGATATCGTCGAGATGAAGGAATGTCTCATCCAAGACGAACGCAACGATGAGGCCGTCCAAGTCGTCCGTGACGTGCTCGCGGCGCACGGTGTGCCGGCGTACGATGAGAAGACCGGGCGCGGCGTCATCCGCCACGTCATGGCCCGTTACGGCTACCATTCGGGTGAATTGATGATCGTCCTGATCACGAAGACGACGAAAATAAAAGGCGTGAACGAGATTGTCGCCGACATCTTGAAACGTCTGCCGGACGTGACGTCGATCATGCAAAACATCAACCCGGACAAGACGAACGTCATCTTGGGTTCGACAAACAAATTGTTGTATGGCCATGAGACGATTGAGGACAAAATAGGTGGACTCACGTTCACGATTTCCCCGCACTCGTTCTTCCAAGTCAACCCGGTCCAGACGGAGAAGTTATACGGCAAGGCGCTCGAATACGCGCAACTCACCGGGACCGAACAAGTCGTCGACGCCTATTGCGGCATCGGGACGATCAGTCTGTTTCTCGCCCGGAAAGCGGCGCACGTGTATGGCGTCGAAGTCGTGCCGGAAGCGATTGAGGACGCGAAACAGAACGCGCTCGTCAATGAAATCGACAACGTGACGTACGCGTGCGGCGCGGCAGAAGATGTGTTGCCGCAGTGGAAGCAGGATGGCATCAATCCTGACGTCATCGTCGTCGACCCGCCGCGTAAAGGCTGTGCCGAGTCGTTCCTTGAGACGATGGTCGAGATGGCACCGAAGCGGATTGTTTACGTATCGTGTAACGTCGCGACGCAGGCACGCGATATGCGTTATCTCGCTGATCGCGGCTACCGACTCGTCGAAGTCACACCGGTTGACATGTTCCCGCATACGGCGCATGTGGAGACGGTGGCGTGGTTGGAGAAAAGTAGTTAAGGGGGACACTTATATGGCAGACAAAGGTGAGAATTTAGTTTCAGAATACTTTAGTCATTTAGGATTAGACGCTAGAAAAATTAGTGAGGAAGAAGTAAAAACACCGGACTTTGAAGTTTACAATAAAGATGGTAAACTCCTATTTTATGCTGAAGAAAAAACTATTGACGAAAGTGACTTCTTAAACGATGCAAAGTCAGGGGAAGTTATCTGTGTTCCTGATTCATCATTTAATACTTTGCAAAAAAAGTTTCGAACATCCGTACAGCAGTTTAGGAGTGTCAATGAACACCATCTTATACCAAATGTATTAGTGTTCGTGAATCAGAGTACGGATGTTAATTTTAATGATTTAATAATTGCTCTTACTGGAAAAGGTATTGATACAGATGGTGAATTCGTAGCCATTAGACCAGTTGGTAGAGTCAAAGCTGATCATCAATTTGTTGATTTATGTTTATGGTTTGATAAAGATGAACTAACAAACGGCGCTTACGTATCATGTCACACGCGACATACAGAATTCTTAGAAAATATTAATTTTGTCGAAATAGATTAGTTTTAAAGAAAGGAATAAAGTGTTATGAAAGAAAACTTCTGGCGCGACCTGCCGCGTCCATTCTTTATACTTGCCCCGATGGAAGACGTGACCGATGTCGTCTTCCGCCACGTCGTCGCCCATGCCGGACGCCCGGACGTGTTCTTCACCGAGTTCGCCAACTCGGACAGCTACTGTCATCCGGAAGGGAAAGGCAGCCTGCGTGGACGTTTGACGTTCACCGAGGACGAACAGCCGATGGTCGCCCACATTTGGGGTGACAACCCGGATTACTTCCGTGAGATGAGCATCGGCATGGCCGAGATGGGCTATAAAGGCCTCGACATCAATATGGGTTGCCCGGTCCCGAACGTGGCCAAGCGTGGGAAAGGGAGCGGACTCATCCTCCGTCCTGACGTCGCAGCCGAACTCATTCAAGCGGCGAAAGCGGGCGGCATCCCGGTCAGCGTCAAGACGCGTCTCGGTTTCGCGAAGCTCGACGAGTGGCGCGACTGGTTGACGCATCTCTTGAAGCAAGACATCGCCAACTTGTCGATTCACTTGCGGACACGCAACGAGATGAGTAAAGTCGATGCGCACTGGGAGATGATTCCGGATATCGTCAAACTGCGTGATGAGATTGCACCGGATACGCTCATCACGATCAACGGCGACATCCTTGACCGTCAAATGGGATTAGAACTCGTCGAGAAATATGGCGTCGACGGCGTCATGATTGGCCGTGGGATTTTCAAGAACCCGTTCGCGTTCGAGAAAGAGCCGCGTGAGCATTCGATGGAAGAGTACCTCGACTTGCTTCGTCTCCAACTCGATTTGCAAGACAAGTTCCAAGAAGAGGTGCCGCGTTCGATTTCGAACTTGCACCGCTTCTTCAAGATTTACGTGAAAGGGTTCCGCGGGGCGAGTGACCTCCGTGTGAAGCTCATGGACACGAAATCGACAGACGAAGTGCGGGCCCATCTTGACGCGTTCGTTGAGAATTATCATAAAGAAGAAGCGACGCTTGCCGAGGCGGCGTCGACAGTCGAATAAGGAATGATGGGATTCAGCAGATGCTGGGTCCCTTTCTTATGTGGCGATAGTGAATCGAAACTTTTGATCCACTTGGTTCGTAAGAAGGGATGGGAGGGATGAACATGAACGAGTGGCGCGAATCAGCAGTCGGTCTTGGCCTTGTGTTTGGAACGGCTGGCGGGCTGATCGTCTCATTATTATTCGATTTTCCGTCCATGTATGGCATCGTCATCGGTTCGATTATCGGCTATTGGATTGGGCTCTTCATCTCCATCCGTGCGATGAAACGATGACGCCCCATTGATCAAAACAGGAGGAGGTTCTTACATGAGTGAATTTCAATTTATAACGAGCGACCACCCATTAAAAGAAGTCGAAAATCCGTACATCAAGTTCTTATCGATCAACGAAGCCATCAAAAAAGGTGTCATCTTGCCCGAGATGCTCACAGACGATGAGGACCTCGACCGTGACGAAAAAATTTTGATGAACGTCGAAGCAGAAGAACACCTTGATGAGATTGAAATCAAGTGCGACCTGTATTATGAACAAGAAAATGTCGAGGCGTATTCGTCAAAACCACACGTCGTGGAATTGCGTTGGCGTTATACGGATGCGAGAGCCGAACAGCTCGTCGCGTATATAACCGACCACTTGAAGACAGCGGATGAAGTCGAAATTTGGAAAGTGTGGGTCGATGAACAGACGGAACCGAGCGTCAATACGATCACGTGCGACGAGTTGACGATGGATGCGCTGCGATTTTTAGGGGAAGTCGGGTTCGAACGACCGGAGTGCCTTCGGGTGACAAAAGCATAATCTGACCGAACGAGTCGTCTCGTTCGGTTTTTGTTTTGTCTCCACACTTGAAAAAGACTGCTATATTATGAGAAGAAGAGTCAGGAGGGAATACCATGCATATTCTAATCGTCGAAGACGACCGGACGATCGCTTCCGGTCTCCAATATTCACTCGAGCAAGAACAATTCACGACGACGTTGTGCCACAACGTGGCCGACGCCACACGTTTGATCGAACAGCAGTTACATACGATCGACCTGTGTCTATTCGACTTGTCGCTGCCAGATGGGAGCGGCTATGACTTATGCCGGCTCGTGAAACAAAAACAGGACATACCTGTCATCTTTTTGACAGCGTTCGATGATGAAGTGAACGTCGTCATGGGACTCGATATGGGAGCGGACGACTACATCACGAAACCGTTCCGGGTCCGTGAACTCATCTCGCGGATTCACTCGGTGTTGCGCCGCTACCATAAACAGGTCAGCTCGCCCATTTTGACAATCGGGGCGGTTGAAATCAATACCCAAGACGCCAAAGTCAAAAAAGATGGAAGCGAGATCCTGTTGACGGCGCTTGAATATCGCCTATTGCTCATCTTCGGCAGACATACAGGACAAGTGTTGTCCCGAGCGCAACTACTCGACCAAATTTGGGACATGGGCGGGGACTTCGTGAACGACAATACGTTAACCGTCTACATCAAACGATTACGCGAGAAACTCGAAGATGACCCGCAACGGCCGACGTTGATTAAGACGGTTCGCGGGATTGGCTATAAGGTGGAACGCTGACATGTTGCGCAATCGAGAAATCCGTATCTATTTAGTCAGTCTGCTGCTGTTGATTGGGGTGGCTTCTATCGTCGCATCTTTGTTCCTATCGATGGGGGCCGTCATTCTCGTCCTCCTTTTGTCGGTCGCGTTCTTGATCGTGACATATCGGTTCACGACGTGGCGCTATCGGGAAATCAATCAGCTGTCGAGTTACCTGCAAGAGATCAGCAACGGCAATTATAAACTCGATGTCCGCGACAACCGTGAAGGCGAGCTCAGTCTGTTGAAGAGTCAAATTTATAAAGTGACGAAGATGCTGTCCGAGCAAGGGACGCATCTTGAAGAGGACAAGCAGAAGTTGACGGATGCCATCTCCGACATTTCTCATCAATTGAAGACGCCGCTCACCTCGATGACCGTCATGGCGGACTTGCTCAGTGACCCGAGGCTGTCAGATGACAAGCGGCAAGAGTTCACGCATAACGTACAGGTGCAGCTCGAGCGGATGGAATGGCTCGTCTCGTCACTGCTCAAGCTGTCTAAAATCGATGCCGGGACGATTCATTTCAAGCAGGAACCGGTATCTGTCCCCGCGCTCATTCAAGCCGTGACAGAACCGATGCTTGTGCCGATCGATATTAAAATGCAACGGCTCCAGATTACGGGTGAGCGTGACGTCGCGTTCGAAGGCGATATGAAGTGGACGACCGAGGCGCTCATCAACATCTTGAAGAACTGCGTAGAACATACACCGGAACAAGGCGAGTTGTTCATCGACTTTAGTGAGAACACACTGTATACGGAAATCATCATCCGCGACACGGGGAGCGGAATCGCCAAACAAGACGTCCCGTACATCTTCCAGCGTTTTTATAAAGGCATGAATGCGAGCGACGACAGCGTCGGCATCGGGCTCGCCATGGCCCACAGCATCATCACGAGCCAGCAAGGGGAATTGACCGTCCGCAGTGAACGTGGAGCCGGGACCGCGTTTCAAGTTCGATTCTACAAATCCATCGTCTAAGTGACGAAACAGTCACTTTTGAGTCACGGACGTGTCACACTCGCTCGGTACACTCAAAGTAGATCAAGTACTGGAGGGTGCAACCATGAACATATTAGAAGTACAACACTTATCAAAAGTATACGGGAAAGACGAGATGGAAGTGCGGGCGCTCGATGACGTGTCGTTCACCGTCAAAAAAGGCGAGTTCGTCTGCATCGTCGGACCGTCGGGCTCGGGGAAGTCGACGTTGTTGCATTTGCTCGGCGGTGTCGACGTCCCGACAAGTGGACAGGTGTTGATCGACAACACCGATATTTACAAGTTGGATGAGACACAGCTCGCCATCTTCCGCCGTCGTCAAATCGGTTTGATTTATCAATTTTATAACTTGATTCCGATTTTGACGGTCGAGGAGAACATCACGTTACCGATGTTATTGGACGAGCAAAAAGTTGACGCCGCTCATTTGGAGCGCATCATCGGCATTCTTGGATTGTCGAACCGGCTGACGCATTTGCCGAACCAACTGTCTGGTGGGCAGCAACAACGCGTCTCTATCGGCCGGGCACTCATCAGCAACCCGGCCATCATCCTGGCCGACGAGCCGACAGGGAACTTGGACAGTCAAAACAGTGAAGAAATCATGAGCCTTCTCAAACTGTTCAACAAGAAGTTCAATCAGACGCTCATCATCATCACCCACGACGAACGGATCGCCTTACAGGCCGACCGCATCATCTCGATTGAGGATGGGAAGATTGCGAAGAACGAGGTCGTCCGCGCATGAACATCATCAATAAAATGACGCTTCGGCACTTGCGCGAGAACAAGCGGCGCTCGCTCGTCACCATCATCGGGGTCATCATCTCGGTGGCGATGATTACGGCTGTGACGACACTCGGTTCGTCGTTCCTGGACTTGATGATTCGCCAAGACATCGCGGAGAACGGGGAGTGGCACGTCAAATATGTCAACACGAACGAAGACCAGATCGAGGCAATCCGGAATGACGCGGCCACGAAGGACGTCATCCTGTCGAGTGACGGCTATGCGGAATTAAAAGAATCACAGAATGCCTATAAACCGTACTTATACGTCCGCAACTATAATACTTCGGGGTTGAAGAATTTTCCCGTCGACTTGACGGAGGGACGCTTGCCGAACAAAGAAGGCGAAGTCGTCATTTCTGAAGCTATCCGTCAAAACGCACAAGTCACGTACAACATCGGTGACGAGTTGACGCTCGAGATCGGCGAGCGCATGGACGAATCGTCAGGTCGCGTGTTGACGCAAAGCGATGGCTTGATGCGTGACGGGGAGACGATGCTTGAACAGTTGAACATCGAGGAGACAGTGACGTTGACCGTCGTCGGCACGATGACGCGCCCAGCCTGGGAGCCCACGTGGTCGCCGGGTTACACGGTCGTCGGATACATTGACGACAGAGCATTGAATGGTGCGACCGTCGATACGTTCGTCGCCTTGAACGACGTGAACGGTTCGATTTATGAAGATACGAAACAACTGATGCGCGAACAGAAAATTGAAGGGATTGCCTATAACGCGTCGTTGCTTCGCTATTATGGGGTGACCGATGATGACGGCTTGCGCAAGACGCTGTACGGGTTCGGTGGCATCATCATGGCGGTCATCGTCATCGGCTCGATTTCGCTCATCTATAATGCCTTTGCCATCAGCGTATCTGAGCGCTCACGCTACCTCGGGATGCTCGCGAGTGTCGGGGCGACGAAACGGCAAAAACGAAATTCGGTCTTCTTTGAAGGATTGATTATCGGAGGAATCAGCATCCCAATCGGTATCATTGCCGGGGTGGCCGGAATCGGGGTCACGTTCCTGTTCATCAATGCCTTTGCGGAGAAGGCGCTCAACGTGACGGAGAAGTTTGAGGTCGTCGTCACACCGCTCACACTCTTGTTGACGATACTCATTTCGAGCGTGACGATTTTCATCTCGTGTTATCTGCCGGCGCGCCGCGCTTCGAAGATTTCGGCGATTGACGCGATTCGGCAAACACAGGACGTGCGACTGACGTCGAAGAACGTGAAGACGTCAAAACTCGTGCGCCGCATCTTCGGGTTGGAAGCAGAGATTGGATTGAAAAACACGAAACGGAACCGGAAACGGTATTTGGCGACCGTGTTCTCACTCGTCATCAGTATTGTGCTGTTTTTAGTCGTCAGTTACTTCACGGACCGGCTCGAACAGTCGCTCGAGATGTCGCAAGGCACGTACGAGTTCGATATCCTCGTGAACGGGTCGAATCTCACGAAGGATGACTTACAGCGCTATGAGACGTTGGACAATGTGACGGGCGGGACGTACTTCGAGAACACGACCGTCCAGACGATGGTCGACGAAGCGCAATTACCGAGCGCAGTCACCGAAAATGAAGATTTGGCATCCACCTTCGTCGATGGGAAGTTCATGTATTACGTCTCCCTCTATCAATTAGATGACGACAGCTTCGATGCGTACTTGAAGCAGATCGGGGCATCCGCCAGCAACTTTGAAGACGGAGACGTCCCCGGCGCCGTCTTGATTGACGAAGTGTCGTATCAAGACGTGGACAAGAAAAAGTTTGTCAACTCGAAGACGATTGAGACAGAGATTGGTGATACGCTCGAACTCCGGGACGAGAACGCGACGGACGAGGCGGCACCGCTCAAAACGATCAAAATCGGAGCCATGACCGACGTCGCCCCGACCGGTGTAATGACGAGTTCACTCGGATGGCTCGATGTGATCGTCCGGGAAGGGACGTTCGAAGAGGATGCGATCGGTCAGTTGATGCAGCAGTCGAGCCCATCGATCGCCTTGAACACGAGTAATCCTGAGGCGACGCAGCAAGTCATTGAAGCGGAACAGAACATGGACCAATATATCTTCAACGTGTCGGAACAACGTGAACAACAAGAGCAAGTGTTGTTGCTGTTATCGATTTTCGTCTATGGGTTCATCGTCTTGATTTCGCTCATCTCGGTGGCGAACATCTTCAACACGATCTCGACGAGTGTCTCGCTCCGGCGCCGCGAGTTCGCGATGCTGCGATCGGTCGGCATGACACCGAAAGGGTTCAACAAGATGGTGTACTATGAGAGCATCTTCTACGGAATCAAGGCATTGGCGTATGGGGTGCCGGTCAGTGTGCTGATCATGTACCTCATTTATCGGGCGCAAATCAACACGTTCGAGGCACCGTTCACATTGCCGTGGGGCGACATCTTCTTCGTCACGGTCGTAATCTTCCTCATCGTCGGTTCTTCGATGCTATATGCCATCTCGAAAGTGAAGTCGGATAATATTATCGACCGATTGAAGCAAGAGAATAACTAATCGGAATGCATCGGGATTCAGTGTCTACTGGGTCCCTTTTTTTGTAAAATAAGAATGAAGAAAGAGGTGGAATAATGGACATCCGAGAATTGTTGAGTGGTGGGGATTTGCGCTCGGTCGGTCGCGTCGATGAGGTCGTCGAATTTGTTGGGAACGACCCGGGCCGATTCAGTGAATTGATGACCGGCTTGACCGATGCCCGTCCCATCGTCCGGATGCGGAGTGCGGACGCGATGGAGAAAGTGACACGCCGTCATCCGGAGCTGCTGCAAGCACATCAGGCGTCCTTGTTCGAGCAGCTACAGATCGCCACCCAACAACAAGTGAGGTGGCACTTGGCCCAACTCATGCCACGGATGACGTGGACAGAGGAAGAGGCGTCCGGCATCGTTCACGTACTCACCGGTTGGATTGACACCGAGTCGAGCGTCATCGTCAACGCCCTGCAGGCGATGTTTGATTTGAGCGCCGTGCATCCACGATTTCGGGACGAGCTGAAAGCATTGCTCGAGTCGCAACGCGAGACGGGAAGCCCGGCCGTGAAGAGCCGCTCCAAAAAACTTTTACAGAAGTTGTGACCGATGGATTTCATTTCCGGTCTATAAAGATGTAAGTACATCGAGAGGGGGATTCGATTGGACGATCAAGCGATTATCGATTTGTATTGGAGGCGTTCCGAGCGGGCGATTGAGGCGACGGCGCAAAAATACGGCGGCTATTGTCATACGATTTCCTATAACATTTTGCATAGCCGGGAGGACGCGGACGAGTGCGTCAATGACACGTACATGAAGGCGTGGCAAGCGATTCCACCGACGCGTCCAGTGCGCCTCGCTGCCTACTTGGCAAAGCTGGTCCGGAACGTCGCGCTCCACAAGTATGAGAAAGCGAACGCCAAGAAGCGTGGAGCGGGGCAAGTCCCGCTTATCGCGAGCGAGCTTGAGCACTGTCTCGCCGCCTCCGCTGCGACCGATTCGGAAGTCGTCGAGTTATTGAACGAATTTTTGGACCAGTTGTCGCAAGAGACCCGGCAGATTTTCATGGGGCGTTACTTTCACTTTCAGTCGATCAAGGATATCGCGAAGATGCGCCACGTGAGCGAGAGCAAGGTCAAAATGGTGCTGCTTCGGACACGGAACGACTTGAAGCAAATACTCGAAGCGGAAGGGGTGGCGCTATGAGGCTCACACGTTTGATGGGGGACGTCGATGACCGTTTCGTCGAGGAATCGATGGAAGTCGAGGGAAAGAAACGAAGACATTGGCGTTGGATGGGAGGTCTCATCGCTGTCGCTGCTGTTGCACTCTTTGCCGTGACATGGGACGGCTTCAAAGAGTTGATTCCGCTGTCGGACAGCTCGAGCAATATGTCGGTCGCGTATATCGATGAAAAGGACATCGATGTCGGGATGTCGTCGGCAAACCTGATTGAGATGAGTGAAGATGAACTGTTCTCGAAATGGGAGCCTGTCGTGGTGCGGGGCGTCGTCAAACAGATTGACCACATCGAGCTGGATTTCAACGGACAAGCGGAATATCAGTCGATCGTGACGATTGGCGTGACAGACGTCTATCGGGGCGAGGTTGAGCCCGGGAGTGAGATGAAAGTACTCACCGTTGCAGGCGTCGGTTCGAAAGTGCTTCAGTCAGATGCGGACGTCATATCTGAACTTCGCCTCGGCATGGAAGGGATTTTTATGCCGAGACGGCATGACACTTCCCACGTCTGGTCACAAAACGGGGCAACGCTTCAAGTTATGGATGTGAGTGATTACGGCTTTCCGGACGGTGAGCGATACATGTTCTTGAACACGGACGAAGGGCTCGTCTTCAGTCGTGATGCCTATCCGTCGCTACGAGGTGCTGAAACACTCGATGACGTAGAGGCGTTTATGATGGACCGGTTCCGTTAACGGGAAGGGATATATAGGAGAAGGGAGACTACGATGACAGAACAGAATTGGCGAGCGTCGGGTGTAGGACTCGGACTAGTGTTTGGAGCGGGGATTGGCATCATCAGTTCGCTCCTACTCGGATTTGAATTGGTGTACGGGATTGCGACAGGTGCAGCATTCGGCTATCTCATCGGACTGTTGATCTCGCTGACCGGAAAAACGTGACTTCATCGTAAAGGGGGGGAACACGCCATGAGGATAACGAAGAAAGACACACAGTGGATGACATCTAAAGGAGGGCATGGCATGCAGGACAAATCGTTCGAAATCCAATTCAAGGTAGGTGGCTTCGGGATTATGAACGAGTCTACCTTGACATTCTTTCCAGACGGGACGGCTGTCCGATACATTGACTGGCGGAGGGAAAGCCATAAAAGGCCGAAGGACACGTTCGTCACGTACGATGAAGTAGAAACGAAAGATATGTACACCGCTTTTTTAGCGTTAGGGACAGACAAGTGGCCGTCGACGTTTGAAGTAGAAGGCGACTTAATAATCCTTGACGGGACGCAGTGGAGTCTGATGATTACACAACCGGATGGCACCGTTCGGACGCATAGCGGCAGCAACGCCTATCCGCGCAAGTGGAAGGCCGTCACGAAACTATTCGGCATTTCTTAAACGATGAGGAGGAAATCGTATGGAACGCACGATCACCGTCAAAGGTACGGGAAAAGTATCGGCCAAGCCAGATTTGATTGTCGTGAGAATGGATTTGTCGTCAAGAGCCGTCCGCTATGAGGAGACGATGAACGGGGCGGTACTCGCCGTCACGCGGCTGCAAAAAGCAATCGAGCAGGCCGGTTTCGCGAAAACGGATTTAAAGACGACCGACTTCTCGATCGATACGGACTATGAGAGCTATCGGGATGAAGAAGGCAACTATAAATCACGATTCCGTGGTTATGTCTGTCAACAGAAGACGAAACTCGAGTTTCCGCTCGAGACGAAACAGTTGTCCGCGGTCATCGAACACGTCAGCAACTCACTAGCCGAACCGAAGCTGTCCATCTCGTTCACAATCAAGGATGCGGATACAGTTCAAGATGAACTGCTCGCGAGTGCGGCGACGAACGCGCGCCATCGGGCGGAACTGTTGGCAAAAGGAGCCGGGGCGTCGCTCGGCGATTTGCTTCAAATCGATTATACGTGGGGCGAGCTGCATCTTTATTCACCGACGCGTCTCACGCTCCATGACGAGGTGCTCTTCTCAGAGGCGGCGATGCCGGAACTCGAACCGGACGAAATCGACTTGAGCGACTCGGCGACGTTCGTCTGGGCGATTCGATGAGGCGTGTCATAGGATTAATGTTATTGTTGCTATCCGTCTCCTTGTCGGCCCAAGCCTTGTCATGGGCGTATGCGTTCGTCGTGTTGGATGGACGAGTGTATGAAGTGATGGATGTTGCCGTATTGGAGGGCGATTTGGGTGAGGTCGTCGGTGAGGTGAAGACGATGGCCGACGATATGGACGGGAGCTATTATGGGGATGCCTCGAACATGTATCCGATTGGGACGACCTATCGAGAAGTGAACGGGGAAGCGATGGAGGATGTGCTCGCGGTCGAGGACGAGTCGGGGTGGAAGCGGGCCGAATATCGGCATGACGCCCCATTCAGCATGCGTGACCATTTAGATAAGGTGGCATATGGGGCGCTCGCTGTTGGTGTTTTCATCTTTGTGGCTATACGTATGAAGAAAAGACATGAAAATTAAATGAATCCATGATGAGGTTCGGTTCATTAAGGGAACAGTCAACTGTAGACATATCGTGTTTTCGTGTAATGGAGGGATTCCCTATGAAAATCCTCATCATCTTTGATTCGATGTACGGGTGCACTGAAAAAGTCGCGTATGCCATCAAGGACGGGTTCAGCGACTTGCACCAAGTTGACATCATGCAAATCAGCCATGTCGGATACGGCGACCTCGCCAATCTCGATTTGTTCGTCGTCGGTTCACCGACACATGGCGGACGCGAGACCGAGGACGTGAAAACCTTTTTAGACGGCCTATCGGATCATGCGCTCCGGGGCATTCGGGCCGCGGCGTTCGATACGAGCATGGCTGAAGAGGACCAAGGCTTTTTTGTCGGAAAAATCGTCAAATGGTTCGGCCACGCGTCGACCCGAATCGAACGATTGCTGCTGGACAAGGGAGCGGAACCGGTGTTGAAAGAGTCGTTCATTGTCCTCGATAAAGAAGGGCCACTCAAAGACGGAGAGCTCGAGCGGGCAACCGAATGGGCTCGTCACTTGATGGACAAATAATCTGGCGTGTTCCTCACGGGACGCGTCTTTTTTGACGCAGAATTGTCCGAAGAATTCGCAAAACGGGTAAATATAAGGGTAGCTCTGTTGCGTGGAACGGAGGGAGAACAATGAAAAAATGGGAACGTGACGTCCTCATGGGTTGGATTGTCGTCTTATTGGTGCTCGTCGCGCATTATGTCATCACGGTGTCGCTCGGCAACACGTATTTTGCCGAATCGACGCTCAATCGGATGCTTTGGTTCAGTAGTTTCCCGGCCTTTTTAATTGCCTTTCTCGCAGCCCTCTTCCAAAAAACGAACACGCTCATGCTCGCCGTGCGTCGTGGAGTCATCTGGACGGCCGAACTTGTCGTCGGCTTCTCGCTCGTCGCCTGGTTTTTCCGGGCGTTCGAGACGCTGTTCGTGACTCCGGGCGCGTATTGGGTGTTCGGAGCGGTCCTACTCGCACCGCTCGTCTATTTGTTCGAGTTCCGCCGTCAGAACCGGGGCACGAAGGCCGGTGCCCACTAAGCGTTGAAAACGTCTCCTTAAGGGGGCGTTTTTAGTCTGGCCAGGAATGGGAATGGGATACAGAAGATTAGAATGGAGGGAGTCACTATGAGTCAGTATTTTTCATCATCATACGAAGAGTCGCGTGAGAAGTTTCTCGCCCTGCTCGACCGCGTCAAACCCTATTATCCGACGGCCCGCGTGATGTCCCACTCGATCGGCGAGGATACGATTGATGTCATCATCGGTGAACCTGCGGGATCACGCGAAGTGGTGCTTCTCATGACAATCGGGGAGCACGGCATCGAAGGGTACGCCGGTGCAGCCGTGACACACCAGTTCGTCGAGACGCAACTCGAAAACCTTCGGTACGAGTCGACCGGCATCTGTCTCATCCATGCCGTCAATCCGTGGGGAATGAAACACTTCCGCCGCGTCAATGAACATAACGTTGACTTGAACCGAAACTATGTCATCGACCGGGAGGCCCTCCCGCGTAACGTCAATAAAGAATATGAGGTCATGCGGCACTTGTTCGTCCCGGACGGCGTCATCGATGATTACCATGAGGCGCGCGAACACATCTACTCGTTCCTCGGATCTGGCATCAAGCTCGACGGGTTTGACGCGATGACCGAGGCGAAAGGAATGGGGCAGTATCAGTTCCCGAAAGGTGTCTATTACGGCGGCGAATCGGATGAGCCGTCCGCCATCTTCTTGAAAGAGGTGCAGCACGATTTGCTCGACCGCTACGACCGCGTCATCCATATGGACTGGCATACGGCGCTCGGTCCGACGAACGAAGTGACGATGGTCATCAGTGAACAGGACGGGCGTGACGTCGACGAACTGAAGCGGACATACGGATTGAAAAATATCCAGACGTATGACCCGGCCGACGTCCTCGGAGACTCGACGAACCATTTCTATTACGTAAGGGACACGCACTATCCGGACAAACAACTCGTCTCGGCGTTGTTCGAGTTCGGGACATTCGGGACGTCGACGAAAGCGACGATTCGCGAGTTCTTGACGATTATTCTCGAGAACCGGCTCTACTTTGAAGGTACGAAAGACCCGGAAGCCCGCAACGGCATTCGAAAAGAATTTATGGCCATGTTTTATCCGGAAGATGAGTCGTGGCGGACGTCCGTATTACGCGAAGGAGCGTCGGCGATTAAGCATGTCTTGAAAGCCGAATCGCTCTGGCGCGACAGTTGACAGGTTTCTACTTCGGTCAAACGGGAAAAAGTGGATTGTGGGCAAACACGCACGCCGCTCAACAATCCAACTGGGGGTTTTGACCAATGGGGAACTATATTACAGCACATGATGGAACGAGTATTTACGTGGAAGACGTCGGGGCAGGCGATGCCGTCGTCTTCTTGCACGGCTGGCCAGCGAACAACAACATGTTCGAGTATCAAAAGAATGCGTTGCTCGAAGCAGGCTACCGTTACGTCGGGATCGACTATCGTGGCTACGGCAAGTCGGATGCACCGGCGACAGGTTATGACTATGCGACGATGGCGTCAGACGTGCACATGGTCGTTGACGGTCTTGGCATCAAAGATTTCACGCTCGTCGGTTTCTCGATGGGTGGGGCGATTGCCATCCGTTATGCCGTCGATTTCCCGGATGACGGGTTGAAGAAACTTGTCCTGTCAGGTGCTGCGGCACCAGTGTTCACGCAACGTCCGGACTATCCTTACGGGATGACGCAAGCTGAGGTCGATGCGTTGATTGAGGACACGTTGAAAGACCGACCGAAGATGCTCGAAGGGTTCGGTGAGATTTTCTTCGAGAAAGAACATTCGAAACCGATGCAAAACTGGTTCCATCATCTGTCGCTCGTCGCGTCGAGTCACGGGACGATCGCTTCGGCGAAAGCACTCCGCGATGAAGATTTGCGTGAGGACTTGCCGAAAGTAAATGTCGAGACGCTCATCATCCATGGCGTGCACGACAAGATTTGTCCGTTCGAGTTCGCGCTCGAGATGGAAAAGGGCATCCCGAACTCGCGCATCGAGCGGTTCGAGGAGAGCGGTCACGGTACCGTCCTTGACGAGATGGACAAGTTCAACAAGACGTTGCTCGAATTTATTTGAGTGAGACAAGCCTAGGGAACGTTCCTAGGCTTTTTTTGATGGGGATCTGTTGCACGTTTGTTACGGTTTTTGAGGCTAGAATGACCTCCACTCGGGTATAGCTACAGTGAAGCCGTTTTGGATAATTCCGTTTAGATTGGTCAACCAAACATGTGAGACAAGAAGTTTGATTCACGGTCAAGATTGGCTTTGGAGAAGCTGTTCGGGGCCGTGCCTGTTTGTGTGTTCACAACAACTTCGGACGGATTGTTTGGAAACGCTTTATGGTAAAGAGAGAATAAGCCTCCTTGTGACAGAACAGATGCAGATTAGATGGTCATTTTGTGCTGACTAGACCCTAATACATGGTACAATGAAGAGGTGGATTTTTAGATTGAGGAGAGATTGTACATGAATATCGCTTTCTTTTTATATCCGAAAGAAGACGTCAAATATCTAGACCCGGAATCGACGGTGCGCCAAGCGCTCGAGAAGATGAAGCATCATCGCTTCACCTCGGTGCCGCTCGTATCCGAAAACGGCTTTTATGCCGGGACGATGACGGAAGGGGATTTACTCTGGGCACTCGCCGAACAGCTTCGCGGGGAAGAAGACTACGAAAAAGTGCTGCGGACAAGGTTGAAAGATATCAAGCAACGCGTACGGTATAAGCCGGTCGCCATCACGGCGCAAATCGAGGAGCTCGTCGATGCGATCACGGATCAAAACTTCGTGCCGGTCGTCGATGACGGGAAGTATTTCATCGGCATCATCCGACGTCGCGACATCATCGAGTACTACTCGACGAAGTTGCAACAGCTCGAGAATAAAGTGAACTGAACGAACGGACCAACCTGTGTGAAAGTAGGTTGGTTTTTGTATGGGAAAAACAGGGGCATGCTTTATACTTGTATATATAGAGTCAAGACATACAAGAAAGGAGTGACAATGGATGGCGATGCCCGATTTACATATGTTGCGTGAATCGCTCAAACCGGATTGTGCGAATTGTTTCGGTCTCTGTTGTGTGGCGTTCCACTACTTGAAATCTGAGGATTTCCCTATGGATAAACCCGCAGGACAGCCGTGTGTCCATTTGGCAGATTCGTATGCCTGCAACATCCATTCCGAACTGCGTGAGCGGGGCTTCAAAGGATGTACGGTGTACGACTGTCTCGGGGCCGGGCAGTTCGTGTCACAAGTGACGTTTCACGGACGAAGCTGGCGGGAGGACGATGTAGACGGCGCGCGTATGTTCGCGACGGTACCAATCATGAACCAAGTCCATGAGCTGTTGCTCTACATCACTGACATCCTGACCCGGGAGATCCCTGAGCACGATGCGCGGTTACTCGAGACGTTATTGGAAGAGCTACTGGCATTCCGTGAGTTGGCGCCTGAACAGTTGACCGGGACGGCGCTGATGGCATTTCGACAACAAGCCCGCCCGTTGTTCGTCCGACTCAGTCAGCACATACGTGTGGAAGGATTGAAACAGGACGACCTGAAGTTGACGTCACGACACGAACAAGACCGGGCCGATTTGATTGGTCGAAACTTGAGTCGACACGATGTCAGAGGCACGTGTTACCGGGGTGCCTTGTTGATTGGCGCTAACTTACGTGGGCAAGACCTGTCCTATGTCGACTTCATGGGCGCCGACGTACGAGATCTCGATGTGCGAGGAGCTGTATTAACCGACGGTCTGTTTTTGACACAGATGCAAGTGAACGCGATGAACGGGGACCGGCAGACGAGACTGGCACCCGTTTACACGCGACCGAGCCATTGGCTGTAATGCAAAAGACGACTTCCACTTAGGGAAAGTCGTCTTTTTGAGTACCTGAGTATTATGAAAGCGATGGGAAATGCGGGAGCACATATTCCCCGAGCTCCTCGATGACTTCGTCGGCCGGACGTTGCCCGTCGAACAAGGCGAAGAACAAATGATTGACGCCGATGGCCCGATACGCCTCGAGCAGTTTGATTAACTGATTGCGACCGACACGGAAGCCGAGCCGGATTGGAGTCGGCAGTTCGTCCGGGTCATGCGCCAAATCGAGATGCATCGGCATCGAGAACGGACGGAACCCTTTTCCATGCGTCTGACCTGATTCGCGCCAATCGTTCAGCACTTGTTGCTGGGCGAATGGGGCCTGCGGATAATACATCCACCCGTCCCCGTGTTTCCCGAGCCAGTCCATATCCTGCTGCGCGAACCCGGTGATCATCGTTGGGATGCGTTTTTTCGGACGGGGAACGAGCGTCGCCTCATGGACCTCGCCGTACGACGAATCGATGGTCGGATAGTTGTGGTAGAGGGCCTGCTCCATGATACGGAGCGACTCTTTGAACTGATCGCCCCTTGTCGCATGGTCGACCCCGAGTCCTTTGAAGTCGGCTCGACGGTCACCGGACGAGATGCCGAGAATCAAACGTTCCGGGAACAACGCTTCAATCGTCGCGACTTCTTTCGCCGAACGGAGCGGATGCCGGAGCGGCAAGACGAGGGCGGACGTGCCGAGGGCGATGCGTTTCGTCTGACCAAGCAAGTGCGTCCCGTAAATCAACATGTCGTAAATCTGACCGACTGCCGGGTCCAAGAAGTACGGGTCTTTCAGTAAGACGTCCCGAAGCCAGAGCGCCGTGAAGCCATAGTCATCTGCTTTTTGAACGAGCTCGACTTGACGCTCGAGCGTCGGGGTGCGCATCTTGAAATTTTCTAACGGGATGTGGAGGCCGAGCGTGAGCTCGCCCTCCCGATACATCCGATTGTAGCTTTTGTGATTATTGAACATAAGCTCCTCCTTATTTCGCTTCCAAACGACGTGAGACGGCGGTCAAGATGACAGCGAGGATGACCATGATGCCACCGACCCAAGGCGTATGCACGAGACCAATCGAGTCCGCGACGATTCCACCGATGGTCGCACCGAGCGCGATTCCGATATTGAAGGCGGCGATGTTGAGCGCCGACGCGACATCGACCGCAGCCGGTACATATTTTTCAGCGAGTTGCACAATATATAGCTGAAGTCCAGGTACGTTCATGAAAGCGAGCAATCCCATCAAGACGATGGCGATGAGTCCCGCGACTTTGAACGGAATCATGAACGACATGACGATCATGACAGCGGCGTGAACGATGAACATATAGAACAGCGCCTTGGCCGGGTCCTCATTGGCGAACTTCCCGCCTGCCCAGTTGCCGATGGCGACGGCGATCCCATAGACGAGTAGGACGATACTAATCAAGCTCGGACTGATGTTCGTCACGTCCTGCATGATTGGCGTCAAGTACGTGAAGGCGACGAACGTTCCGCCGTAACCGAGGGATGTGATCAAAAAGCCGAGCATGATACGGCTGTTCGTGAGCAATTTCTTCATGTCGGAGAACTTCGCGGGCGGCGACTGTTTCAAGTCTTTCGGAATCAAGAAGAAGCTGGCGATAATCGAGACGATCCCAAGTGCGGCGACGGCAAAGAACGTGGCGCGCCAGCCGAACGCTTGGCCGATGAACGTGCCGAGCGGGACGCCGGTAACGGTCGCGACTGTCAAGCCGGTAAACATGAGTGCGATGGCACTCGCTTTTTTATGCGGTGGCACGAGCTGTACGGCGATCGTCGCCCCGATGGAGAAGAAGACGCCGTGTGCGAACGCGGTGATGAACCGGGTAGCAATCAACAGTTCAAAGCTGGTCGACAAGGCGGATACCAAGTTCCCACCGATAAAGACGACCATGAGTGCCATGAGCAACGTCTTGCGATTCATCCGGTTCGTGAGCGCTGTCAAAATCGGCGCACCGACGGCGACGCCGATGGCATAACCGGAGATGATGAGACCGGCGAGCGTGATGCCGATGTTCAAGTCGCTGGCGATTGATGCAAGCAGGCCGACCGGGACAAACTCGGTCGTCCCGATGCCGAAGGCGCTGATGGCGAGGGCGAGCAGTGCCAACCCTCCGTTTTTCGGTGCCTGTTCGTCGACAGGTTGTGTGTACGGTTGATTCATGAGTAATTCCTCCTAAGAATGTTTGTTGAGACGAGGGCCCTTCGTCTCGAAGTAGCTCGAACATCTCAATCTTCTTTATTGTCCAGTACGGTCGAAAAAGACCCTTACTGTCTCAAGAAGCAGTTACCGGTGAGATGAGCTTGTATAACTGAGCTACAGTTGCTATCATAAGTCCATCGAATTCAATTGGGAAGTACGCACTTTCAAGTACGATAGGCACCGAAAAGTACCTATCCCGGTCCATAAGGAGGAACCATTATGCCATACAACATCCCGGTCGAGGCGACGCTTGACGTCATCGGCGGAAAGTGGAAAGTCGTCATCATGTGTCATTTGATTAAAGGGGAACGGCGCACGAGTGAATTGAAAAAGCTCATGCCGAACATCACGCAAAAAATGCTCACGCAACAGTTGCGCGAGCTCGAGGCGGACGGGGTCATCATCCGCACGGTGTATGAACAAGTACCGCCGAAAGTCGTCTATTCTCTGTCCGAATACGGCTGGTCGCTCCAACCGATTTTGGATGCGATGTGTGCCTGGGGAGAAGGGCATATTGAACAGAATGGGGAAGATGTTATCTCCTGACAAAACGGTTGCTCCTGACGAGCAGCCGTTTTTTGTTGTCTCATGTCGGGTACAGACACTAGAGACAAAGGAGGGGACAATATGGATATGAAGACATATCGATTTGAAGACGACGGTTCGATTCCGAACAATCCAAATTTTCCGGTGCTTTTATACCGAGGCGTGTTCGACGAGCCGGACGGCATGCAAGAGACGTTCGAACATAACGGCTGGGGGAACAGCTGGGTCAACGGGGTGTTCGATTACCACCACTACCACAGCAACACACATGAAGTGCTTGGCGTGAAATCGGGCCGGGCGACGGTTCAACTCGGGGGTGCGACCGGAGACCTCGTCTCGATTCAAGCGGGGGACGTCTTGATTTTACCGGCCGGGACGGGACATCGCCGTCTCGAGGCGAGTGAAGATTTCGCCATCGTCGGTGCGTATCCGGAAGGACGCGACTACGACACGTTGACGGGGAAACCGGAAGAGCGACCGGACAGTGTGCAACGGATCGAACGAGTCGACAAGCCGGCGACCGATCCCGTCTTCGGGACGACTGGACCGTTACACGAACAATGGACGAAGGAGGAAATGGCATGAACCGCATTCCACATACATTAATTTTGGCGGCATTGAAACAACACGTGGCTGAACTGCCAGACGGGCGTGAGATGAGGGCCCTCGGGCAAGGCACATGGCGCATGGGAGAAGACGAATCGAAACGGGAAGCCGAGATCGAGGCACTCCGGACGGGACTCGACTGCGGGTTGCACGTCATCGATACGGCGGAGATGTACGGGGAAGGGAAATCGGAGTCGCTCGTCGGTGAAGCGATTCGAGACCGGCGAGAAGGCGTGTTCCTCGTCTCGAAAGTGTATCCGCATAACGCCGGAGGCGACAAGCTCGTCCAAGCGTGTGACGCCACGCTCGAACGTCTTGGCACCGATTACCTCGACTTGTATCTGCTTCATTGGCGCGGGAACATCCCGCTCGAGGAGACTGTCGATGGGCTCGAACAGTTGAAGGCGGATGGCAAGATTCGGGCGTGGGGTGTCTCGAACTTTGATGTCGACGACATGAAAGAACTGCTCGCCTTGCCGAACGGGAAGCATTGTGCCGTCAACCAAGTGCTCTATCATCTCGGCAGCCGTGGTGTCGAGTACGACTTGTTGCCGTTCTTACAGGAACAGGGCATCCCGATGATGGCTTACGCCCCGCTCGCCGAAGGAAGCGACGTGAAGGCGGACATCTTCGAGAATGAAACGGTGAACCGGATCGCCGAGGCGTATAGCGCGACACCGGCCCAAATTTTGCTCGCGTGGACGGTGCGGAGCGGAAACGTCATCGCCATCCCGAAAGCAGGGCAGAAAGCGCACGTCGAAGAGAATGGCGCGGCGATGCTCCTCAACTTGACCGAGGACGACTATAACGCGCTCGACGAGGCGTTCCCGCCACCGAGTGGGAAAGAACCGTTGGATGTGATTTGACGAAAACAGGTGAGTCCCATTGAGGGGGCTCATCTGTTTTTGAGGTCAATTTCGGAGAAGATGAAATGTGTGACGGTCTGGGCGTAAGGGATAGTCGCATCGATGAACTGTTCGGCCTCAGCGAACGTCGTGAATTGCATCTTCAACATATAGCAGGCGCTCCCGGAGATGCGATAACAGAACGACACGTTCGACTGCTGACCCAAAAACTGAGTGAACGCCTCATAGTTTCCATTCTTCACGGTTGCCTCAATCAGACATTGAATCGGTTGTCCGAGCAATTCATGATCGACCTCGATCGTGTAACCATTGATGACGCCGAACGATTCGAGCCGTCGAACACGTTCGCCGACGGACGGGGCTGATAAGTTGATACGACGTCCGAGTTCGCTCATCGAGAGGCGGCTGTCCGCAGCCAGTTCGGCGAGAATGAGTCTGTCTGTATCATCGATTTTAAGCATGGAATGAAATCCTCCTCATCTCGTACGATATGGCATGTATTGTACCGTGATTCCGTTCAGAGTGAAATGGGAAATCGAAAAGACACCTTCTATACTGAAATCAGGAGGTATAACAATGACACGAATTCAACCATCGACAAAAGGAAAGACCCCATTTGAACGCTTGCTCGGCCACGATGAGGACGTGATGCGACAATGGTCCACGCTCGGAGACACATTAGCGGGCGATGGAAAGCTGTCCGCAAAGTTGAAAGAACAAGTACGACGGACGCTCGCCCAACAGAACGGCTGTGACTACTGCCAAGCGAAAGGAAAGCCTGAACCGCATATTTTCGACGAACGGACGGCACTCGCCGTCGGGTTCGCTGATGTGTTTTTACAACTGAAAGGCGACACGCCGGCCTCGTCAATCCGTGTGCTCCAAGACGTCTTCACGGATGCCGAAATCAGTGAACTTTGCGCCTTCATCGCCTTTATGACGGCCTCACAGTACGTCGGCGCCATGCTCGGGCTAGAACGCGAAAACCCACTCACGCTGACGTGAGTGGGTTCGTTTTAGTTCGCGAGTGGATGTTTCAACAAGTAGTCTTCAATCTGTCCGACCGTCTGTTTCAACACGCCGTCCTCGAACGGCGACTTGAGACCGGCCAATTCGACGAGCTCGAGGAACGAGCGGCTACCGCCGGCTTGGCAGAGCGTGAGGTAATCGCTCCACGCCGCCTCACGGTCCTCATGCATGCGCACCCAGAACTGGAAGGCACACACTTGCGCGAGCGTGTAGTCGATATAGTAGAACGGGCTCTGGAAGATGTGTCCTTGTTGGTGCCACCAAGCGCCCGACTCGAGATAGTCGTTCGTCTCATAGTCGCGGTGCGGGAGATATACCTTCTCAAGGTCGCGCCATGCCTGGCGACGTTCAGCGGCCGTCATATCCGGATTACGGTAGACGACGTGCTGGAACTCATCGACGAGGACACCGTACGGCAAGAACGTGATGCTTCCGGCCAAGTGATTGAACTTGTACTTGTCGACTTGATCGCCGAAGAACAGCTCCATCCATGGCCAGCAGAAGAACTCCATCGACATCGAGTGAATTTCACACGCCTCGTATGTCGGGAACGCATATTCCGGCGTCGTCAAATGACGGCTCTCGTACACTTGGAAGGCGTGACCGACCTCATGCGTGAGCACGTCGATATCGCCGGCCGTCCCGTTGAAGTTTGAGAAGATGAACGGGAGACCTTCAGACGGAAGGTACGTGCAATAGCCGCCTCCGGCCTTGCCCGGTTTCGCCGTCAAGTCGAGGGCGCCGCGCTGTTGCATGAATTGGAAGAACTCGTCCGTCTCTTTCGAGAGTTCACGGTACATCGTGTTCCCGCCTTCGATGATGAACGCCTCGTCGCCCTGTGGTGTCGCGTTGCCATCTGGGAAGACGAACGACTCGTCATAGTAATAGAGGGCGTCGACATCGATCCGTTTCGTCTGCTTCTCTTTTAACGTCGTTGCGAGCGGGACGATGACGTCGCGCACTTGCTTGCGGAAGTTGTCGACTTTTGATTCGTCATAGCCGACACGTTGCATCCGGGCGTAACCGAGCTCGACAAACGACGGGAAGCCGAGTGAATGAGCGATGTCGGTCCGGACGCGTACGAGTTCGCCGTAGATGCGGTCGAGTTCGTCCCCGTTGTCGGCGAGATATGTATAACGGGCCTCGGACGCCGCTTTTCGCACCGAACGGTCAGGGGATTGCAGATACGGGCCAAACTGGGACAAGTTGAGCGTCTTGCCGTCGAATTCGATTTGGGCCGCCGACATGACTTTCTGATAAGCGGTAGCCAATCGGTTCTCTTCCTGCAGTTTCGGGATGAGCGACTCTTCGAACGTCTTGAGGGCGCGCTCGGCAAGTTCGAACAACTGGCTGCCCCATTCCTGTTCGAGTTGGCTG
The DNA here is from genome assembly GCF_018618335.1 of Exiguobacterium sp. s152. Taxonomy (NCBI): domain Bacteria; kingdom Bacillati; phylum Bacillota; class Bacilli; order Caryophanales; genus Exiguobacterium; species Exiguobacterium sp. s152. Next base: position 598,335 of record NZ_JACSLX010000001.1, on the reverse strand, counting down.
CGAAGGTCGTGCTCGGTCAAAACGCGATAATACGCTTGCACTTCTTTCTCGTACACCGGCAAGGCATCGTCAAAGAACGTCTGCTCGCCCTCGTAGAATGCATCACGCGTGTCGATTGAGTGGCGGATCGAGACGAGCTGACTTTGCGTCTCGAATTCGTTCCGTTCCTGGTTGATTTGGCGAATCAGTTCGTTCGCTTCCTCGAGTGTGCTCGCTTGTTGCAATTCGACTGAATAGTCCGACAATCGGCTGTTTAGAGCGTCCAAGTCGGGCCGTTCATATGACAATTTTGTGAAAGTCGTCATTGTAAGCGCCTCCATCATGTGAAATTTTTATAAAGTGTAAAAAGGGCTTGCAAAAGCGATTGCACACTCGTATTCTTACGATGTGTAAACGAATTCGCACTACCTTATTACAACTATACCGTTTATAGGGTAGGGATTGAAGAGGAAGCTTTTCGGGTATAAAAGCTAAGACTTTGATTAACAGAACATGTTGGAGGGATTAAGCTATGGGATTCTTTAAAAAACTATTCGGTGGTAAAGAAGAACAACTTAACGCGGTTTCACCGCTTACAGGGAAGGTCATTGACATCACGAACGTTCCTGACCAAGTGTTCTCGCAAAAAATGATGGGTGACGGCATCGCCGTCGAACCGACAGACGGCAAAGTCGTCTCGCCGGTCAACGGTACAATCGCGACTGTCTTCCCGACAAAACACGCGATTGGGATCAACGCTGACAACGGTGCCGAGTACTTGATTCACATCGGTCTCGACACGGTCAACCTTAAAGGTGAAGGCTTCGAAACGCACGTGACAGAAGGTCAAGCAGTTAAAGCTGGCGACACGCTCGTCACATTCGACCTCGACTTCATCAAAGCGAACGCGCCGTCGACGATCACACCGGTGATCATCACGAACCATGACAGCTTCGGCGTGAACAAACTCGTTGCTGAAGGCGACACGGTCACAGCCGGTTCTACAGAAGTCGTCGAATTGACGAAAAAATAAGTTGAACATTTTACTCGGAGGCATACGCTTCCGAGTATTTTTTTATGGATTCGGGAACTATACTAAAAAGAGAGGGGGAGGAGACATATGGATGGAAAGAACGCACCGTATCGGGGTTATGGGGATCGGATTCGAATTTTACGTGAGCGGGCCGGCATCTCGGTCGAGGCGCTCGCCGATCGCATCGGCGTCGCTCCGTACTTTATTCGCCGGACCGAACTGAGTGAAGTCTACCCGACGATGCCTTACATAGAGGCGCTCGCCGAGGCGCTCAAGATTGACGCGAATTATTTGGCCCGCCATATTTGGACGGGTGAATCGCTTAAAGTGCTCATGAAAGGGACGGTCCCGGAGCTCGAACAGATGAAGCTCGCCTACGACGAGGCGATGCACGGCAAGTCGACTGAGGACATACAGCGGCAGCTCGAGGCGCGTATGCGCATCTTTGACCTGATGCATGAGGAAGAACTCCGTCGCATCTTCGCTGAAGACGAGGAACCGACGTCACATCATGCGCTCGAGGCGCTCGTCGATGCTGTGCTCGACCTGGGACGCTCGCACGAACCGACGCATCGGATTGTGCCGTTCGCTCGCTATATCGAGCAACTCGTACCGGACCAGTTCGTCGACAACTCGTTCCAATACACGGAGTTCGGGGTCGTCGACAAATCGTATAAATTGCAGTGAACAACACGGACTAAAAGTTCGTGTTTTTTTAATTTAGTTAGGGAGGAGGTACAGATATGGAGATGGTGGAAACAATGAAAAGCACTAGGGAGCAATTAGGTAAAAGTTATCGAAGTGCGGATCGTGAATTTAGAGATTTGATGTTTTATGGACAGAAATTAAGCAAACGAGAAAAAATGATGCTAACCCTTAAACTTGATGAACTACTTGATGCGTCGATGTTATATCATCAGCAAATTGGAAGGGAGCAGAGCAAAGGATGAATACAAAAGGAGCCAAGACAATGCGTCTAGGCTCCTTTTATTGATATTAACGCGCCATGCGCGCGTCGTAGCGTACTTTCGGTCGTGTCCCGGCAAGTAGGAAGCCGAGCACGATATTGAGGATCGTGAGCACCCAGCCGACGTAACCGAACGTATAGGCGAGGCTCGCGAGCATCGTCTGCCAGTCGAGTAAGGACGCGGCGTCACCACGAACGGTGAAGCGGATTGCGGTGAATCCGATGAGCGTCGTCGCTGTGATCAAGATGCCGATCCACGCGCCGCCGAACCGCGACGTCTCCGGACGTCGGCTGACCGGATACCAAAAAGCGAGCGTCCCGAGGAACGTGCTTCCTGCGTATGCGAGCAAGATTTGCCACAGCGCATCGGCGTCCAAGAAGACGGTATAACAGATGAACGTCGTGAGCGTCGTCATGAAAGTAAAGATTAAAGCTGCGAGTAATCGTGATCGCATAGTTCGTTTCCTCCTCATTTTGCACATTCTTTAGAGTATACGAAAACGAAAATGCTGTAAACGTTATTGTCGATTCTGTAATATTTGTCGCCATTGTTTAATCGCATTGTTGCCGTAGAACAAGACGCCGCCACGATAAAATTTCGAGCCGACCCACAAAATCACACCGATTGTGGCAATCATGATACCGATTGATAACGCGACTTCCCACACTGGGACATCGACGAGCATGACGCGAAGGAACATGAGCATCGGCGTGAAGAACGGCACGTACGACAGAATCGTGACAATCGGTGCCTCCGGATTGTTCAAACCGAACATGGCGGCGAGGAACCCGGCGACGAGGAGCATGATGACCGGCATCGTCATTTGTTGCGACTCCTCGACCCGGCTGACGAGCGAGCCGAGCACGGCGAACATGGCCGCATAGAGCAGATAGCCGAGCGTGAAGAACGTCAACAGATAGACGACGGCGCGGACGTTGCCGGCGTTGTCGATGACCGACTGTGCCATCTCGTTGCTGCGGGCGCTGAAGTAACCGAAGCCGAGGAAGATGGCGATTTGGAGCAGGGCGAGCGTCCCGATGGCCGAGATTTTAGCGAGCATGTGCGTCACCGGATGCGTCGTCGAGATGATGAGCTCCATGACGCGCGACGATTTCTCGGTCGTGACCTCGGTCGAAATCATCGACCCGTACGTGATAATCGAGACGTAGAGCAACATGAGCATGACGTAGACGAAGGCGAACGACGAGAACAGCTCGTCCGAGTTCTCTCCGCCGCGGCCGAGATACGATTCCTCGACCGTCACAGGCTCATTCAACGCCGCGAGGACGGTCGGATCGATGTTCGACGCCTCAATCAGTTCGGCGTTCCGGACTTCTCGTAGCGCCGTCTGTAACACCGTCGTGAAATCCGGTTCCGGCCGTTCCGATAAAACGCGTGCCGAATCCCCTTCGATGAAGGCGACAATCTCATAGTCGCCGTTATCGAGCCCGGCGCGCGCCTCGGACTCGGTGATGGCGGACGATTCGATGTCCTCATAACCGAGCGACTGCATGAGCGTCGTCAGTTCATTATTGTCGGTGACGAGGATGGCTTGCGCCTGGTCCGTGTCCTCGAAGTTCGCGAGCAATCGGTCGATGTTCGTGAAACCGAAGATGAACAGGATCGTCAACAGCGTCGAGATGAGGAACGCCTTCGAGCGCAATTTCGAGCGTAACGTGAACGAGTAGAGTGGTCCGAAGTTATGAAACATGTTGGCCGACCTCCTTGATGAAGATGTCGTTTAATGAGACGGGCTGGCGCATGAACGTCTTGATGGCGGCCCCGTTCGCCACGAGGGCACCGAGCACCGCATCGCTGTCGTCGAACGAGTCGAGCCGAACGAAGTGGCCATTCTTATGTGGTTCGACCGCCCGGACGACCGGGAGGGCTTGCAGCAGGTCCGGTCGATCGGTCTCGATGAAGAGCACCGGCTCCTCGTAACGAGTCTTGATCGTCGGGACGTCGCCGCTGACGACGGCACGGCCGCCTTTCAAGATGCCGATATGTTGGCACAGCTCTTCGACGTGTTCCATCCGGTGACTCGAGAAGACGATCGTCGTCCCGGCGTCACGGAGCGCGAGCACTTCACGTTTTAAAATCTCGACGTTGACCGGGTCGAGCCCGCTGAACGGTTCATCGAGAATAAGCAGTTCCGGGTTGTGGAGCAGGGCGGCCACGAGTTGAATCTTCTGTTGGTTTCCTTTTGACAGTTGTTCGACGCGCATCGTCTCATACTGAGGGATCTCGAGCCGTTCGAGCCACGTCTTGACGGCCCGCTTCGCCTCGGCTTGCCGCATGCCTTTCAGGCTAGCCAAGAAGACGAGCTGGTCACGGACGGGTGATTTCGGATAAAGGCCTCGTTCTTCCGGCAGATAGCCGACGATGCGATGATCGACGTTGCGGCCGTCCCACGTAATCGTCCCGGCACTCGGTTTGAGGATGTCGAGAATCATGCGGAACGTCGTCGTCTTACCGGCGCCGTTCGCCCCGAGCAGCCCGAACATCTCGCCTTTTGGGACATGAAAGCTCAAGTCGTCGACGGCCGTGAAGTCGCCGAACTGCTTCGAGACACGATCAATTTGTAACGTCATAGTATGTACCTCCTTATAGGTGTCTACTAGTAGCGTACGCCATGTTGAGCAAAAAGTTTCACATTTCTTCAAAAATGATTTATCTTGAAATCAAGATAATAAAAAGGAGGACATGACATGACGAAGCAATCAGCGGGTATCCATCACATTTCGGCGATGGTGAAAGACCCACAACGTACATTAGATTTTTATGGGAATGTCCTCGGACTTCGATTCGTCAAACAGACGGTCAACTTCGACGACCCGGGCACGTACCACCTCTATTTCGGGGACGAGCAAGGGTCACCGGGGACGGTCATCACGTTCTTCCCGATCCCTGGTATCGGCAAAGGTAGCGTCGGCAGCGGACAGGTCGGTGTCACGGCTTATCTCGTCCCGGAAGGCAGTCTGTTGTTCTGGGAGAAACGATTGAACGACCATGGCGTCGGTACGGTCGCGACCGAGCGCTTCGGCGAGCCGTCGCTCCTGTTTGAAGACCCGGACGGACTCGTCGTCGAGCTTGTCGCCCGGACCAGTACGAAACAGACAAGTTGGGTCGTGCCGGGCGTGACATCACGTGAGGCGATTGTTGGTTTTGCCGGGGCGACGTTGTTGTCGAAAGACCTGGAGGCGACGGTTCGCCTGTTGACGGGGCTGTTTGGCTTTGAGACGGTAGGGGAAGATTCAGAATGGATTCGCCTCGAGGCGACGGCCGACTACGGCAACGTCATCGACGTGAAAAAGACCATCCTACCGAACGGGGTTCCTGGTTCGGGGACGGTCCATCATATCGCCTGGCGCATCAATGATGGGGAAGACTATGCCTCATGGCAAGATGCCATCTTCGAGCTCGGGCTACGCCCGACCGAAGTGAAAGAGCGTCACTATTTCCGTTCGGTCTACTTCCATGACGGCGGCCGGATTCTTCACGAACTGGCGACCGACGCTCCTGGCTTTTTGATCGATGAGAGCTTGGAGGGCCTCGGCTCGACACTCAAACTCCCGGCTTGGTTCGAACAAGACCGGGAGGCGATCACTCGCACGTTACCGACGATTACAATCCCGAGAGGAGACATGACATGATTCATCAATTCATCAAAGGCACGACCGAGACGACACTCGTTTTATTGCACGGTACAGGAGGGACGGAACAGGACTTGATTCCGCTCGCTCGAATCCTCGCCCCCGAGGCGAACATTTTGACGCTGCGCGGGGACGTCCTCGAGAACGGCATGTCCCGCTTCTTCCGCCGTCACGCGGAAGGCGTCCTCGACCTCGAGGACTTGAAGAAACAGACGGAACGGTTCTTGACGTTTTTGGATGACGCCACGACAGAGTACGGCATCGACCGGGACAAGATGATTCCGCTCGGTTATTCGAACGGCGCCAACTTGATCGGCTCGGCGCTGTACCGACAAAACGCATTCCACGCGTCGCTCTTATTCCACCCGATGGTCCCGGACCGCTCGCTCACGTTACCGGACCTCGCTGGTGCGAACGTGTTTATCTCGGCCGGAGAACGTGACCCGATTTGCCCGAAAACAGAAACAGAAGAGCTCACGTCGACGCTACGGAGTGCCGGAGCGGACGTCGAACTCTTCTATCACGGAGGTGGGCACGAGCTGCGCATGGAAGAAGTCGAGGCAGCTCGGGCATGGCTAGAACCGTTCCTCGGTTAAGCCATCTTCTTCGGTTTCGGTGGTCTCGAATAGACGACGAGCACACCTCGATCAATCAAATAGGCGGCGAACAGACGTTTCGCCTCTTCAGAACGAACGGTTCGGTCGATTTGGATATACAATCGGCCGAGCTTTTTTTGTGACGTGCGGGTCAATAACCAGATGGAGTCAAGCGTGTACTGCCAACCGCGGAGCGTATCCGCGCCGATGTACATATACTGGTTCGATGTGCGCTCAAGCAGATAATTAAGCCACCAGACGTCCCGGGCGAGCTTCATGGCGACACCGATGAAGAACGAGATGAACACGAACGACAGGGCAGACAGAATCGGATGGATGGCGGTAAATCGTTCCCGGATGGGTTCGAAGGCGACGATGAGCAGTCCGACGGAAAAGGCGCCGGTGAACCACCAAAATCCGAAGTTAGAGAATGAACGTTTCGGGTCATGCACCATATGATGACGGTTACGGATGACGGAAGCCATTCTCCACACCTCCTTTTATTAGAATATTCTGATTATTTAGTAAGACTACTATACTATACTGTACCCACTCTCGTCTATTTGAATACGCGCGAAACGTGCTCTAGCTTGAAGATTTCTTGACGTTTCGGCTTGCGGAGGGCAAATCCGGGGAATGATGACAGTGAAGTCATCATTTTTTTGTGGAATCGTAATTTCATCAGCTCAAAAAATCGGCTATGATGGATGAGGCAAAAAAGAGAGAACATCAGAAAACTAATAAAGAACTAGAGGGAAAGACATGCGAAATCATTGGTACGATAATATTAAAGGCGTGCTCGTGTTGCTCGTCGTGTTCGGTCACTTGTTGACCGACGTACGCGGCGCGTATGACGACATCCTGCCGAAATGGGTCTATTTATTTTTATACACGTTCCACATGCCGTTGTTCATCATGTTGAGCGGTTACTTCTTCCGGGAGAACCGTTATTTGCGCGTCATCCAGTTGTTCGTCGTCTACGTCATCTGGCAAGTGATTCTCGGCTCGTGGTTCGCCTTCACCGAGGGCATCCCGCTCTTATCACTCGAGAACCCTGCACTGAACATCTTGACGCCGTATTGGGCGCTCTGGTATTTGATGGCGATTATCATCTGGTACGTCATCACCCCGTACGTGACACAATTGAAAGGATACGTGCTGTTCGCGCTCTTGTTCGCGCTCCTGTTCGGCTTCCAAGCTGAGTCGACCGGGTTCTTCGCGCTGCGAAAAGTCATCATGTTCTACCCGTTCTTCTTGATCGGGAACTGGATGAGCGAACGGAACACGTTGAACTTTTTCGAACTGCCGAAGCGGGCCGAACAGCGCAACCGTTACCGGATTGGCGGTTTTGCCGTCTTCACGACGCTCACGCTCGGGCTGCTCGCCTCGATGAGTTTCCAACAGGAGGGTACGTTCTATCATATCGGTAACTTGTTCAAATTCCGGTTCGCTTATGAGTCGGCGGTGCCGGAGGCGATTTGGAGCGGGCCGTTCGCTTTCTTGATCGTCTACACGGTGTCGATTCTTATGGCGATCAGCTTCGCCTTGACGATTCCAGGGCGTGAACTGCCGGTGTTCACCCGGGCCGGGAAGTATAGCCTCTACGTCTATTTGGTGCACGTCTTCCTCGTCGTCGCCTGGAAGGCGTTCATCCCAGCCGGTTTCATGCCGACGTCGTGGCTCCAATTGCTCGTCTTGTTCGGCGTCGCCTTCTTAATCGTCCTGGTGATTATCAGCCCGCCGGTCGTTAAGCTGTTGAAGCCGCTCGTCGAGATTGACGTTCGCCGTGCCCAAGATATGAAGGACGTGAAATCGTAAACCCTTTTCTAAATGGCGGTTTTCCGCTACACTTTAAGATGGGAAGCGAAACTAGAGTTAAGGAAGTGACACCATGCCATACGAAAATGGAATGCACAGCACTGAAGGAGACGTCAACGTCTCACGCCACGTCGTGGAAATGATCGCCGCTGTCGTGGTCAAAGAGACGAAATACGTGTCGTTCACACAAGAAGATACGAAATTGTCAGAGCGCGCGCTCATGAAGCACGTCAAAGTCGACGAGTCGTCAGAAGGCGTCACAATCAACTTGTCACTTTACATCGCGTACGGTCAATCGATCGTCAAGACGGTGACGGCCGTGCAAGAACGCATCACGCAAGACATGGACACGATGCTTGCCATGACACCGTTATCAGTGAACGTGAAAGTCGTCGGAATCCAATTATAAGTCGTGGGAGAAGCACCTGCTTCTCCTGCTTTTTTATTTTTTTGCGAAAGCGGTTGCATGATGATGGCTTTTTCATTTATAATAGAAATCGAACAAGTGCAACCGTTTGCATCAATGACCAATCGTGCAACGGGTACTTGTCAAGTTCCCTTAATGTAGTCTGACGACAGAAGCATAAGAAGGAAAGGCGGAAAGCATGTATGTCGACGATTGAAGCAGTCATTTTTGATTTGGACGGTGTCATCACTGACACCGCGGAGTACCATTACCTTGCTTGGAAACAACTTGGAGAAGAGCTCGATATTCCGTTTGACCGCGAGTTCAATGAGACGCTAAAAGGCGTGAGTCGGACGGACTCGCTCGAGCGCATCCTCGCGCTCGGTGGAAGACAGGACGATTTCACACCGGATGAAAAAGCGGAACTCGCACAGAAGAAGAACGAGCATTACGTTGAACTCATTCAACACATCTCTTCAGCCGACTTGTTGCCGGGCATCATTTCATTCCTTGATGAAATTAAAGAGGCTGGTCTCAAAATCGGAATGGCTTCGGCTTCTAAAAACGCATTCGCGGTCGTAGACGCACTTGGTGTCCGTCATTACTTCGATCACATTGTCGATGCAGCAACTGTCGCCGAATCAAAACCACATCCCGAAGTGTTTTTGAAGGCTGCCTCTGCCCTTGGCGTGAAACCCGAACATGCCATCGGCGTTGAAGACGCAGCTGCAGGCGTAACTGCAATCAAAGCGGCAAACATGTTTGCTGTCGCCGTCGGGGAAGAGTCGATGCTCGGTCATGCAGACCTCATCGTTTCTTCGACCGATGAACTCTCGCTCGCACGCATCCTCGAACGCGTCGGCGCGTAAAGACTACGATCATCTTCCGTGAGATGACGACTGCCCCGAACAGTCGTCATCTTTTTGTGTTGGTCCAAAAGACCTAAAATAGATAGAAATGCCTAAAAATAGATGACAAGTACATTACAAAACCGTTACACTTTTATATGGGAACAAGTAATAACTGGTAATAATTGATGAATTTGGGTGATGGGGAACATCAATTAGGTGTAGAGGAGGATTTGTGCATGGAATCTACAAACGTGAATGAAAATATTTATCGGGAACTGATGGAGATCGAAGAGTCGTATCGCCAGCTGCAACGCCGGGCCGAGTATTTGATTTCGGAACTGAACCGGAACAAGCGGGAAGAAGAATCGCTACTCGATCCGTCAAAACGAATGCGCCCACGTCGCGTCAATCAACGTTATCCGCTCGAGGTCTATGTCCATCAGGTAACAGACCTGTTGAAGGAACGGAAGACGATGAGCGTGCGGGACATTCAAATGGAGCTCGAGTTGCGTTATCGTCACCACATTAGCAATATTTACCAGTTAATGGTGAAAATCGAGTCCGTCAATCCTGACATCAAAAAAGTAGGACGCGGGTTATATACATACGAAGCCACGGATGACGTGACGACGCACCCGGCCCACGCCTGACCAGACCCGACGAGATTCACTCGTCGGGATTTTTTGTTGTAACATTTCTGATACGTCTCGCCTCACGGGAAATATGCTATAATTCGCCAGAGTCTATTTTTTTATGAGAGAGGAACGTTGGCCCATGCTATGGATTGCCATGTTGGTCAGTTTTGTGATGGCCATCTTGATCACGCCGCTCGTTCGCCGGTTTGCTTTTCTGATCGGAGCGGTCGATCACCCGAACGCCCGAAAAGTACATTTACGGACGATGCCACGGATCGGAGGCCTCGCCATCTTCATCGCTTTCTTTATCGGCTATGCGCTCCTATTGCCGACGAGCCGTTATAACGATGCCATCTTGATCGGGGCGGTCGTCATCTTGTTGACCGGCTTGATCGATGATCGCTTCCAACTGACGGCCCGTGTCAAACTGATGGGTCAGATGATCGCGACGGTCATTGTCTTGAATTCAGGCATGCGCATCGAATTGATTAACCTGCCGTTCGACCAACAGCTGTATCTCGGTTCGTGGAGCATCCCGGTGACGGTGCTCTGGCTGATCGGGATCACGAACGCCATCAACTTGATCGATGGTCTCGACGGTCTCGCCGCAGGGGTCTCGAGCATTGCCCTCGGAACGATCGCGCTGCTCGCAATCATCCAAGGGAACGTTTATTTGACGATGATGGCGCTGTTGCTCCTGGCGAGCACGCTCGGCTTTCTCGTCCATAACTTCTATCCAGCGAAGATATTCATGGGCGACACCGGGGCGCTCTTCCTCGGCTATATGCTCGCCGTCTTCTCCTTGATCGGATTCAAGAACGTGACGCTGTTCTCGCTCGTCGTCCCGGTCCTCTTGCTCGGTCTGCCGATCTCGGACACGATTTTTGCGATCGTCCGTCGGCTCGTGCAAGGGCGTCCGCCGATGTCGCCTGATAAGTCGCATATGCATCACCAGTTGATCGATATGGGCTTCACGACGCGGCAAGCCGTCCTGCTCATGTACGGGATGACGTTCTTTTTCGGCATCGCCTCGATTCTGTTCGCGAAGACGACGATGCTCGGAGCCATCATCACGTTCGTCATCGTCCTGATCGTCATCGAGCTGATCGTCGAGTCGACCGAGTTGATTCACCCAAACTATAAGCCGATTATCCAGACGTCCAGGCGTCTGCTCGGACGGCCGAAGACGTGAGTCATCAACAAAAGCCCAAGGACATCGTGTCCTTGGGCTTTTGTTGTGGTCAGTAGGTCGTCGTCTCGCTGAAACCGTCTTCCGTTTCATTCAAGCCGTCGCCCGTCCCGTTGTCACTGTCTTCCGCCGTGAGCGGGAGGCCGAGCTCGGTCTTTAAGAGTGAACGCTTCTCACTCAAGTCGGCCGGGTCGAGCTCGTAATAGTAGACGCCTCCGATCGTCAAATCGCCGCCTGCGAGCGTCTCTTGATTGAACGAGCGGAGCGACTTTGTGTACGGCTGTAGCTGTGACGCCTCGGAGAGGGACATGTTCGTTCGGATGTTATCGCCGACCGCATTCATGATCCGGTTTAGCTTCGTGAACGAATTGATCGTCGTCGCCTCGTTGATGATCGCCTCGAGCACTTGCTGTTGACGCTTCGCCCGTCCGACGTCGCCTTCAGGGTCATCTTTGCGCATGCGCGCATAGGCGAGCGCTTCCTTGCCGTCTAGCGTCTGGACGCCTGGTTCGAGTTCGACGTTGCCGGTCGCCCGTCCGGAGATCGGGACGAGCACATCGACCTCGACGCCGCCGACCGCATCGACGAGATCCTCGATGCCATCAAAGTTGATCGTCGCGTAATAGTCGATTGGGATGTCGAACAGCTTCTCGACCGTCGCGATCGTCGTGTCGATGCCGCCGTAGGCGTAGGCGTGATTGATTTTGTCCTTGAACTCCCCGTCGGTCGTGACGATATCGACGTACGAGTCGCGCGGGATGCTGACGAGCGTCACTTGGCGCGATTCCTTGTTGAACGTCGCCACCATGAGCGAGTCGGTCCGTCCTTCTTCCTCGAGCGAGGCACCGCCATCGACGCCGGCGAGTAAGACGGAGAAGTGATCTTTCGTCAAATCGACCGTCTCTTCACGGCGATCCGATTTGTCCCCGCGTGTCAGTTCGCTGTTCGCGTTCTCCGCCGTCTCGTTCGCCTTATAGACGAAGTAGCCGAAGGCCGACCCGCCGATCAGCAAGACGAGGCCGAACACGAGCAGTACGATTTTCCACACGGGACGTTTCTTGCGGGAGTCTTGTTCCATGTCGTCTCCTCATTTCATTCGTTTCCTTTAGTATACGTGACCTACCGCACAAAATCACGTTCGATGATACGTTGGTCCTGGGTCTCGAGTCCTCCTTGGCCGTTCGTCAAATCGACGAGCCAGGCGAGGGCGGCCTCGGTCTCTTCCACCGGCACCGAGATGTGGAACGTGACGGTGTCCGCGTAGACGATGTCGTCGAGGAGGTATGACGATTGGCGTAGCTCGTTCTCGACTTTGCCGATCCAGCCGTAATCGACCGTGAGCGTCAAGCGTTGCATCGGGATACGTTCGACGATGCCGACCGCGTCGAGCCCTTCGCTCACCGTGCCGCCGTAGGCACGGATGAGACCGCCGCCACCGAGTTTGATGCCGCCGAAGTAGCGGGTGACGACGACGACCGTGTCCTTCAAGTCGCGTTTGCGCAACACCTCGAGCATCGGCAACCCGGCCGTCCCGCTCGGCTCGCCGTCATCGTTCGCTTTTTGGAACTCGTTCCGTTCGCCGATGATATAGGCGGAACAATTATGGTTGGCGTTCCAGTGCGCCTTCTTGATGGCTTGGATGAACGCCTGCGCCTCGTCCTCGGACGTGACCCGTTTGAAGTGGGCGATAAATTTCGACTTTTGAATGACGACCTCGTATTCTCCGTCTTGTTTTATAGTATAATTCGGTTCAGTAGACATTTCTGAAAATTCTCCTTTCTATTTTTGAATATTTTTTTTAAAATTCAAGTAGGCGTCAACGCCAGTTGCGGCGAAATGGAAGGAGAGCCTCCAAGTTTTACTGGAAACGAACGTTCCGCAGACGATAATAGGAATAGATGAGGACTTACTACCGAATTATTAGGGGATGGCATCGTGAATCATATTACTGATCGTACAGCTTTAGAACATATCATAACAAATATGATTGATACGGTGACGGAAAGTAAAGAGGAGATCGTCCGGATTACCGAGAGTTCGGCCAACGAGTATTCGTTGATTCAGAACGAACTGAAAGAGTTGACGCAAAAGATTGAGTTTTATATCGAGGAGTCGGAACGGCTCGACCTGCTCGTGAAAGCGGCGAAGAACAAACTCGTCCAAGTGAGCAAGAAGTTTCATATACATAGCGAGCAAGAGATTCGGGAGGCGTACGAACGCGCCAACCAAATGCAGCTCGAGCGTTTTCTCATCCAAAAAGAAGAGATGGCCGGCCAACAGCGTCGCAACGACCTTGAACGCCGCCTGCTCATCCTCGAGGACACGATTGAGCGGGCCGACAGACTCGTCAGCCGCGTCTCTGTCGTATTGAACTTCCTGCGGGATGACCTACAGCAAGAGTACTCGGACATGATGAAGAAGCAAGAGATGGCAATCAGCGTCTTTGAGGCGGCCGAACGTGAACGGCGCCACCTCGCCCGTGAGATGCACGATGGACCAGCGCAATCGCTTGCTCACATCTTGATTCGGGCCGATTTGATTGAGAAGACGTTCGACAAGCGGGGGAAAGACGAGGCGTTCGCCGAACTGCACGAGCTGAAACGCCTCATCCGCGGCGCGCTCGTCGACGTCCGGCGTCTCATCTACGACCTTCGTCCGATGTCGCTTGACGACCTCGGTTTCTTGCCGACGCTCGAACGCTATCTCCATCAGACCGAGGAATATACGGCCATCAAGACCCGGCTCAACTACCGGGGATCACGGGCCCGCCTTCCCGAAAAATTGGAGATTAACGTGTTCCGACTCGTCCAAGAGGCCGTCCAAAACGCGATCAAACATTCGAAGACGGCGGAGATTATCGTCAACGTCGAGCAAGCGCATGATGCGATACATATTCATGTACGCGACCATGGGGTTGGATTCGTGCCGAGTTCGATTGGCGAAGAGTCATTCGGGATCGTTGGGATGCGAGAACGGATCGAGTTGGTGAACGGAAGCATGACCATTGATTCGGAAGTCGGCAAAGGGACGGTCGTCCGCATGTCGATTCCGATCACGTAAGACAAGAACAAGGGGGAGTATCCAGATGGAACAATTACAAACACGCATCGCGATTGTGGATGACCATGAGCTGTTTCGAGAAGGCTTGAAACGGATTTTTGATTTAGAGGACGAGTTCACGGTCGTCGCCGAAGGGCGCACCGGGATCGAGGCGATTCGCATCGCCGCGGACCACAAGCCGGAAATCTTGATTCTCGACATCAACATGCCTGAATTGAACGGGATTGAGGCGACGAAGCAGTTGTCCGTGCTCTCACCAGAGACGCGCGTCCTCATCTTGTCGATCCACGACGATGAGTCGTACATCACGCATGCACTCGAAGCCGGGGCATCTGGGTTCTTGCTCAAAGAAGTCGCATCGACCGAGCTGATCTCGGCCGTGCGCTCGGTTGCGAAGGACGGGGCGTACTTGCACCCGAAAGTGACGACGAACGTCTTGAAAGAGTACCGTCGCTTGCTCCAATTCAAAGGCGAACAGGCCGGCCGCAACGTCGAGAGCCGTACCGACGATCCCGTCTACCAATTGCTCTCACGCCGTGAAGTCGAAGTGCTCCACTTGCTCGCTGAGGGCCGCTCGAACCGCGACATCAGCGACATGTTGTTCATCAGCGAGAAGACGGTCAAGAACCACGTCTCGTCAGTGCTCCGCAAGATGGAAGTGAACGACCGGACCCAAGCCGTTGTCGATGCCATCCGTCGCGGATGGGTTGAGATTTGACCTCGACCGATGCAATACATCGTTTTTATGCTACAATATGGAATGGAATCCACATTCAATTGGAAAATGAAACGATGTAAAGTGAGGATATAGCATGGGAAACATAGCCATTTTGACCGACAGTACCGCCTATTTGCCGGCCGAATTTTGTGAGCGCCACGACGTCCACGTCGCACCGCTCAGCGTGATTTTTGACGGGAAGTCGTTCCGCGAAGCCGTCGATATCACGACCGAGGCTTTTTATGACCGGATCGAGGCAGGGAACTTGCCGACGACGTCCCAGCCGAGCATCGGTGAAACGATTGAACTGATTGAGCGCCTCCCGAACGAGGTGACGGACGTGATCGCGATCACGCTCTCGAGCGG
Organism: Exiguobacterium sp. s152; assembly: GCF_018618335.1. Taxonomy (NCBI): domain Bacteria; kingdom Bacillati; phylum Bacillota; class Bacilli; order Caryophanales; genus Exiguobacterium; species Exiguobacterium sp. s152. The sequence goes on along the minus strand of NZ_JACSLX010000001.1, from coordinate 583,063 downwards.
CATCAGTGGGACGTATCAATCGATGATCGCCTTGAACGACATGGTCGACGTCAACGTTCACGCATTCGATTCGGAGATCTCATGTATGCCTCAAGCGTTCCTCGTCGAGGAAGCGATTCATTTGCGCGATGCAGGCGCGTCGGCGCAAGAAATCATGGCCCACCTTGAAAAGATGCGCGAGTTGATTCGGGCGTACTTCGTCGTCGATGACCTCGACCACCTCCAACGGGGCGGTCGACTCAGCGCGGCGCAAGCGCTCGTCGGGTCGTTCCTTCAAATCAAACCGGTGCTCCATTTCCAAGACCGCATGATTGTACCGTTCGAGAAGATTCGGACGTACAAGAAGGCGGTCCGTCGCATCGAAGAGATGATGGAACAGTCGATTCAAGGCGACGGGACAGGCTACTGTATCGGCATCATCCACGCCAACTGCCCGGAACGTCAGGCCGAGGAAATCGCCTCGATGAAACAGAAGTTTCCGCAGGCGCATGTCACGGGCGGTCATTTCGGACCGGTCATCGGGACACACCTCGGACCAGGCGCGATCGGCATCACGTGGTATCGCCGCGAATGGTAAACAAAAGACGGCCATCCGGTCGTCTTTTTCGATAGAGAGGAGTGAGCCTGTGGCCAAATATCGTCAAATCTATGAGCGCCTCGCCGAGCGGATGAAGACGGGCGAATATGCAGCGGAGTCGAAACTGCCGTCCGAGACCGAGCTCATGCACGAGTATGACGCGAGCCGAGGAACGGTCCGAAAGGCGCTCGATTTGCTCCAAGAGCACGGCTATGTCCGGAAGCATCACGGGAAAGGCGTGTTCGTGCTGCGGCGCGATCAGATCGAGTTCCAGTTCAACGGCATCGTCAGTTTCTCGGAAGTGTATGCCAGCATGCTCGGTCGCTCGATTCAGACATCGGTCGCCTCATTCGAGGACATCGAGGCGCCGGCGTGGCTCGCCGACCGGATGAACTTGGCGCCGGGGACACGGATGTATCGGATTGAGCGGGTCCGCAACTTCGATGGCGAGAACGTCATCTTGGATGTGAACTATTTCGTCAAAGACCTCGTACCCGGCCTGACGGAAGAAATCGCTGCGCAATCGATTTACGCCTATGTCGAGCACGAGCTCGGGATGCAAATCAGTTACGCCAAACGGAAGATCGCGGCCGAGGACGTGACCGAGCTCGACCGGTTGCGGCTCGATCTGCACGATTATGAATATGTCATCGTCATCACGAACGACACGTTCCTCTATGAGGGCAGACAGTTCGAATATACCGAGTCCCGCCACCGACTCGACAAGTTTCAGTTCAGCGATGTGGCGCGTCGTTAAGGCTCCTTTTTCGAAAGGAGTCTTTTTTTCGTTTTGAATCAAGGCAAGAGGGAACAAAAATACTGAACGCCTGTCACACAGTTGTCACACCTAACTTATATAGATAAGTTGTTGACATGACTTATCTATATAAGTTAAACTTTGTTTGTACTCATAAGTAACCGTTTTCAACAAACGCTTTCAAACAAAGGAGGCCTACAATATGAAGGCAGATTATCGTCAAATCGCCGCGGATATCCTTGAAGCCATCGGGGGCAAGGATAACGTCGACAAAGCGGCACACTGTGTCACGCGTCTCCGTCTTTCGTTGAAAGACCAGTCGCTCGTCAATGAAGCGAAAGTGAAAGAAGCCGATCTCGTCAAAGGGGCATTCGAAAACTCGGGTGTGTACCAGGTCGTCATCGGAGCCGGTGACGTCGAGCGCGTCTACGCCGAGTTCATCAAACTCGCCGGGCTTGAAGCAGCGACGGTCGCCGAGGTCAAATCGTCCGGCGGCAAGAAGATGAACCCGCTCCAGAAACTCGTCAAAGTGTTCTCGGACGTGTTCATGCCGATCATCCCGGCCATCATCGTCGCCGGTCTCTTGATGGGGATTAACAACTTGCTCGCCTCAGAAGGACTGTTCGTCGAAGGCGCGACGCTGATTGAGGAGTATCCGAACCTGCAAGGGCTATGGGACCTCGTCAACATGATGGCGAACACGGCGTTCGTCTTCCTCCCGGCCCTTGTCGGTTGGTCGGCGACGAAACGGTTCGGCGGCAGCGAAGTGCTCGGGATTGTCATGGGTCTCTTGCTCGTCCACCCGGACCTCTTGAACGCATGGGGCTACGGACAAGCGGCGCTTGAAGGCGAAGTTCCGACGTTCAACATCCTCGGCCTGTTCGAAATCGAGAAAGTCGGCTACCAAGGTCAGATTCTTCCGATTTTGGCCGCGGCTTTCATTTTGAGCCACATTGAAATCTTCTTGAAGAAACATGTACCGAACGCAATTCAATTGCTCGTTGTGCCGATCACGACAATCGTCATCACCGGTTTCCTCGCCCTCTCAATCGTCGGACCGCTCACACGCGGCCTCGGTAACGTGATTGCGACGGGAATTGTCAACGTGTTCGAAGCGGTACCGGTCGTCGGGGCACTCCTGTTCGGTTTGCTCTACGCACCGCTCGTCGTCACCGGGATGCACCACTTGTTCCTCGCCATCGACTTGCAGCTCATCGCGGAGACGAACGGGACGTTCCTCTGGCCGATGCTCGCTTTGTCGAACATTGCCCAAGGTGCAGCCGCACTCGCGATGTTCCTCGTGTTCAAACATGACGCCAAACAAAAGAGCATGGCGTCGACGTCATCGATCTCGGCCTTCTTCGGAATTACCGAGCCGGCCATGTTCGGGGTGAACTTGCCGAACAAGTTCCCATTCTACTCGGCGATGATCGGGTCGGCCGTCGCGGCGGTGTTTATCACGTTGAACGACGTCCAGGCGTTCGCTGTCGGGGTCGGGGGTCTTCCTGGATTCCTGTCAATCTTCACCGATAAGATTCTCATCTTCATCGTCGGAATGGTCATCGCCCTCGTCATTCCGTTCGTGTTGACGCTCGCGCTGTCGAAACGTTACATGAAGAAGGGTGAAATCGAACAAAACAAAGTTGCATAAGAAGATCACTGACAAGGGGAGGGACGGAGGTTCTTCCCCTTTTCCTGTACAAATGAAAACTCTTACAAAAGGAGACTACATCTATGACACAACCAAACTGGCGCAAATCTGTCGTCTATCAAATTTATCCGAAAAGCTTCTATAGCCCGGAAGGCAATGCCACCGGCTCCATCAAAGGGGTGACGGCGAAGCTCGATTACTTGGCCGAGCTTGGCATCGAATACATTTGGATGACCCCGGTGTACAAGTCGCCGCAAAATGACAACGGCTATGACGTCAGCGATTATTACGCGATTGACTCGTCATACGGGACGATGGACGACCTCGACGAGCTTGTCCGCGAGGCCGAGGCACGCGGCATCGGGCTCATGATGGACATCGTCGTCAATCACTCCTCGACCGAGCATGAATGGTTCCAGAAGTCGCTCGCCGGTGACGAACGGTATCGCGACTACTACATCTGGCGCGACGAACCGACGAACTGGGAGTCGAAGTTCGGCGGCAACGCCTGGAAATATGACGAGGCGAGCGGCCAGTATTACCTCCACTTGTTCGATGTGACCCAAGCCGATTTGAACTGGGAGAACGAGCAGATGCGTGAGGACGTCTATGAGATGATGCGCTTCTGGCGCGACAAAGGCATCAAAGGGTTCCGCCTCGACGTCATCAACTTGATCTCGAAGCAGCAGGACTTCCCAGAAGACGATTCGGACGGCCGCAAGTTCTATACGGACGGGCCGCGCATCCACGAATATTTGAAAGAGATGAACCGCGAAGTATTCGACGGGCACGACGTCATCACGGTCGGCGAGATGTCGTCGACGACGCTCGAGCATTGCGTCCGTTACTCGAGTCCGGACGAGCGCGAGCTCAGTATGACGTTCAGCTTCCATCATTTGAAAGTCGATTATCCGAACGGCGAGAAGTTCGTCGCCGCACCGTTCGACTTCGTGCAACTGAAAGACATCATGTCGACGTGGCAGGAAGGAATGCACGGCAAGGGCTGGAACGCCATCTTCTGGTGCAACCACGACCAGCCGCGCGTCGTCAGCCGCTTTGGCAACGACACCGACCACCGCGTCGAGAGCGCGAAGATGCTCGCGACGGTGCTCCACGGCCTGCAAGGGACGCCGTACATCTATCAAGGCGAGGAGATCGGGATGACGAACCCGGGCTTCGACTCGCTCGACGAGTATCGCGACATCGAGACGCTCAACGTGTATAAGTTGAAGCGCGAACAGGGCGTGTCGCACGAGGACATGATGGCCGCCATCAAACAAAAGTCGCGTGACAACTCGCGGACGCCGATGCAGTGGGACGCGACGCCGCACGCCGGATTCACGAGCGGGACACCGTGGATTAACGTGGCGCCGAACTATGCGGATGTGAACGTCGAGACGGCACTCGATGACCCGAACTCGGTGTTCTACCACTACAAGAACTTGATCTCGCTCCGCAAAGAGCTCGATGTCTTGACGGACGGGGACTATACGATTCTGACGCCGGACGCGCTCGACGTCTGGGCATACACGCGCAAGACGGAACACGAGGAAGTGCTCGTCGTCGCGAACTTCTATGGACCGGAGACGACATATGAGATTCCGGCCGGTTTCACGCATGCCGACGTCGTCAGTCATAACTATGATGTGCCGCAACTCGACGGGACGACGCTGTCGCTCCGGGCGTATGAGGCGATCATGTTCTATAAACAAAACTGAGTGTTCGGAGGCGTTCCATGTGAGCGCCTCCTTTTAGTTGCCGAGAGGCGGGCTCTCATGGTAGGTTATTCATTAGGCAAGGACACAGTCGTGTGACCTTGTAAATTATTTATATGGAGGTGACCCTCGAGTCTCTCGAGGAACATGTGGACAGGATCTACTCTACACACGTAATGGCTGCCGGTGGCGGTGGCGGAGAAGTGGAAGGCCCGATTTGGGTATTGTTGTTGTTGGTGGCGTTATTGATCGCGCTCACTGCATTTTTTGTCGGATCGGAGTTCGCGGTCGTCAAAGTGCGGATGTCACGACTCGATCAATTGGTGGCGGAAGGGAACAAGTCGGCGATTCTCGCGAAAAAGGTCGCATCTGACCTCGACTATTACTTGTCGGCGTGTCAGCTCGGTATCACGGTGACGGCGCTCGGACTCGGTTTCCTCGGGGAACCGTCGGTCGTGCGATTGCTTACCCCGCTCTTTAACGAGTTCGACATCCCGGCGTCGCTCGCATCGATTATCTCGTTCGCCGTCGCGTTCGCGATCGTGACGTTCTTGCACGTCGTCATCGGGGAACTCGCACCGAAGACGCTCGCGATTCAATATGCGGAACGGATGACGCTCATCTTCGCCCGACCGTTGTTCTGGTTCGGACGGATCATGTTCCCGTTCATCTGGTTATTGAACGGATCGGCACGGATGTTGCTCGGATTGTTCGGCGTCAAACCGGCCGGACATGAGCAAGCGCACTCGGAAGAAGAGTTGAAGATCATCATGGCGCAAAGTTTCCAAAGCGGTGAAATCAACCAGACGGAACTCGCGATGATGCAAAACATCTTCTCGTTCGACCAGCACGTCACGAAAGACGTGATGGTGCCCCGGACGAAAGTCGAGGCGATTGATATTGAAGCGACGCGGGCCGAAGTGCTCGAGACGTTCGCGGACAGTCAATATACCCGTTATCCGATCACTGAGGACGGCGACAAGGATAACTTGATCGGCTACATCAACGTCAAAGAGGTATTGATGGGACTCGCGGTCAGCCCGTCCATCAATCTCTCCACTTATGTGAAAGAGCTTCCGGTCGTGCATGAAATGACGCCTTTGGAAGATACATTGAAACAGATGCGTGAGGCTCGGACCCACATCGCCATCGTCTTGGACGAATACGGCGGGACGGCCGGTCTCATCACGCTCGAAGACTTGCTTGAAGAAATCGTCGGAGAAATCCGTGACGAGTTCGACGAGGACGAGGTCGACCCGATTCATACGGTTGACGACACGACGTATGAAATCGATACGCGCGTCTTGCTTGAAGAACTCGAGGAACGGTTCGGCATCACGTTCGAACGTTCAGAAGGCATCGATACGCTCGGCGGTTGGCTCCAGGTCCACCGCGAGACGCACGAGGTCGGTGACACGCTCGAGTTCGACCGTTACGTCTTGACCGTCATCGAGATGACGGAGAATCACGTGGAGCGGGTGCGACTCGCCTTGCGTGAGACGGCGTCGGAAGACACGGACGAATCATAAACACAGGTGCGCCAGAAATGGCGTGCCTGTTTTTTTGTCTGCTCATGATGGACGACGAAAAGGTTCAACCGATGGCCGTCGGTTGAACCTTTTGTCAGTCAGTGGATGTGCGGTCCCGGATAATCTCTGCAAGACGCGGTGACGAGATCTCCTCGTACAGGATGCTGCGGACGAAGTAGACCGTCTCGTAGTCGAGGAGGCTGAGGCTGATGGAATGAAACGGGACGTCTTCGGTGTCGAAGAAGCGCTTCGTCGCCGTCAACGAGTCGGCCATCGCCTCAGGCGAGAACGGCCCGTCCGGCAAATCGAGGTGGATGTGGCCATACTCGGCCGCATAGCGGGACACGTCGAGCGTCTCATCGAGCTGAAGGTCTGCGAGCCGGACACCTGGGGGGCTCGTCTGATCGTCTTCCTGAGGGATGTGGCCATGCCCATATGTGACCGCGAACGGGAAACGCCCCGACGTGAACAGACGGTCCGTCAGTTCGAAGTAGGCGTCGTTCAATCGTTGATACGTCTGTTCGCCACTGATGACGTCCTCATACTCATCATGGATGACGTCGCCGGATTTCGTGACGAGGACCGCAAACGTCGTGTCGACGCTCGTGGGCGATGTGAACGTGACGGCATAGCTCGAACCGTACGGGAACATGTATTGCGTGTCCGACACGTCGAGCGTGAGCGCGGGATACGTCGTCGCGACGTAAGCCTCCGCCGCGGTGATGGCCCGCTGTTTCGCTTTGTCGCTCCCGAGCACCTCGTAGGAAAGCCAGAGACCAGCCAGCAGGACGCCGAGCATGCCTAAACCGGTCAAGATATTGTGGATGGGTCGTTTGAACATGACTGTTTCCTCATTTCCAGTAATTGGTCTACTTGGAGTATAGTCGATTGTCTGCTCGTTCACCTCCGTCTACAGCCTGAAATGAGAGGGTGTCTTGCCGTTAACCGTCCACGTTCCATCGACGAACGTGACGTGTGGACGTGATGTTCGTCTGCTAGCGTGTATAGAAAAAGGATTGATGTTATGGGTCAACTCATCGTGACACCCGAAGGAACTCCCGCCATCCGCTTCGGCGTCTGCCAGCGCTGTCTGAGCACGGACACGCGTGCTTATATGTGCCATCACGGACCGTGCCGCTATTGCCGCAACTGCCTCCACCTCGGTCGCGTCTGTCAGTGCGATCGTCTTGCCGAAGCGGAGGTGACGACGTCGGTCGAGCCGACTGACCTCGTCATGCCGTTCCAATTGGGTGCGGACCAACAGCGCGTGAGCGCACAGCTTCTCACTTGGTGGGAGACGAAGACGAGCGGGCTCGTCCATGCCGTCTGCGGGGCGGGGAAGACAGAGATGACGTTCCCTGTCATCGCGCGTGCCGTCAATGACGGGAAGCGCGTCCTCATCGTCTCACCGCGCCGTGACGTCGCCATCGAGTGGGCCGATCGGCTTGAGGCCGCCTTCACCGTCCCGATCACCCGGCGCTACGGCGGTGGGGACAAGGACACAATCGGCATGATCACCGTCGCGACGGCGCCGCTGCTCGTGAACCTCCGACATGTGTTCGATTTTGTGCTCGTCGACGAGTCCGACGCCTTCCCGTTCGCCTTCGACCTCGCGCTCTGGTGGACGCTCCGCCGGGCCGGGAAAGGATTGTTTTTATTCGTGACGGCGACGCCGACCGTCTGGCAGCGTCAGTTCCCGACGGTGCATCTGTCCCGGCGCTATCACGGCCATGACTTGCCCGTGCCCCGGCTCATCCGTGAGAAGGAATCCGCCATCCTCGACTTCTGTCGCCGGTACGAGGCGGCACCGCGTCTGTTGTTCGTCCCGACGAAACCGGACCTCGTCCGTTACGGGGAACTGCTCGCGGCGAACGGGTTCGCCTACCAGGCCGTCTCGGCCGATACGGATGAGCGGACCGACGTGCTCGAGTGGCTCGAATCGACGAACGGAATCGTGCTCGCGACATCGATTTGGGAGCGGGGCATGACCGTCACCGGGGTTCACGTCGCCGTCCTCGACAGCAGTCACGCCTTGTTCTCGTCGCGCGCCCTCATTCAGATGGCTGGCCGGGCCGGGCGCAAACCGACCGCACCGACCGGCGACGTCGTCTTTTTTTACGACGAGCGCACGTTTCGCCAAGACAAAGCCATCCGTGAGATTGAGGAGGCGAACCGGCGATGAACTGCCTCGTCTGCCGAAAACCGTTCACCGTCCCGTGGAGCCCGGCGACGCTGTTGAAGCGGGATTGGGCCTGTCCAGACTGTGAGAAGATGTTGACACCGCTCGTCGCGGGTTGTCCGCGCTGCGGGCATCCGACCGAGGACGGAGCGACGTGCGGCGATTGCGTCCGTTGGCTCGCCCTTGACCTCGACTTGACCGTCCGTTCGCTCTACGCCTATGACGAGGCGGGCGCGAATTGGCTCCATCGTTATAAGTTCGGCGGCGACGTCGTCTTGGCGCACCAACTGCGCGACGTATTACGCGCGGTGCGGGAACCGGGTGTCGTCTACGTCCCGATCCCGCTCAGTGAGGAGCGGTTACGGACGCGGCGTTTCAATCAGGCGGAGCTGCTCGCAAGGATGATCGGACCGACGGAGCAGGTGCTCGTCAAATCCGAGGTTTCGAGTCAGCGTGAACTTGGGAAAGAAGAAAGGCGGCACCGTACGAATCCGTTCGCTGTACAGCAGTTGCCGCGCCGTGGCAAAATTGTCCTCGTCGACGACGTCTATACGACGGGGACGACGCTCCATCAGGCGGCGCTCACCTTGCGCCGGGCCGGGGCGGAACAAGTTTCTGCCGTTTGCCTGTTCCGGACGCTAAACAAATCAAAAATGCGTCCGATATAAAGGGCAGAGGTGAATGACTGTGGAAGCAACAACTTGTCAAACGTGCGGACGGCTGTTCATGAAACAAAGCCGCTCGCCATACTGCCCATCCTGCGCGGAAGTCGATTTCCAAAACTTCTTGAAAGTCCGGGACTTCATCCGCGAACCCGCCAACAAACAGACGACAATTGGAGCCCTCGTCGAAGCGACAGGCGTCTCCGAACTTGATATCACGCGATATATCCATGAAGGACGCCTGATCATCAAGGACAACCCGTCACTGAACATCGCCTGCGTGCGTTGCGGCAATCCGACGAACCAAGGAAAGGTATGCGCGGGCTGTCAGAGCGACATGCAGCAAGAACTGAAAGGGCTACAAACCAGCGTCACGAAACAGAGCGTTCGCGCTTATCGTTTGGATTAACAACTGAGAAGAGGGGGGACACGCATGCGCATCGATTCTGCAAAGTGGGTACACTTACCGAACACTTATGAGAAGAAAACGCAACCTGAGACGAAGCCCGAGCTGACACGCCAAACGGACCAGCTATCGATATCGGCCGAAGCCCGCGCCCGGTTTGAAGAACCGGTGAAACACCCGGAGCGCCTGGAGAAAATCAACGCCTTGAAGGCAGAGATTAACGCCGGGACGTATTCACGGGACGCGCGCGACATCGCCAAACGCTTTCTACAAGGATGAATGAAAGCGGGGTCCGAGGGAGACCTTCGCATAAATAAGATGGCACGGAAGCTGACTAAACAAGGGACACCCTTTCTTTAGTCGGCTCTTTTTTTGGACAAAGGAGAGACTTATGCTCACATTACATACACGCTTGCTCGAACTGGCTTATGACAAAGAACGGCTGCTCGTCAACGGCGACATGCCTGCTTTCAGCGCGCTCGTCAAGGAAGAGGCGACGCTCGTCCGACAAATCAAACAAAAAGAAGCGGAACGACTTCAAGGAACGCTCGTTTTGGACGATGAAGAGAAGGAAGCGTTACGACCGGTTCTCTTCGAGCTGAAACGGCAGAATGAATTGAACGCCGTCCTGCTCGAACAGTCGCTCCGGTATATCGAATGGCATTTGGACATGCTCATGCCAGAGGCAGATGATTTCACGTACGGTCAACAGGCGCTCGAGACGCGCTCGTTCAGCCGGGATGTATAAGGAGGAAGTTTGATGGGCTCAACATTTATGGGATTAGAAACGGCGCGCCGCAGTTTAACGACGCACCAATGGGCGCTCCAGGCGACAGGGAACAACGTCGCTAACGCCTCGAACCCGGGCTACTCGCGCCAACGCTTGTCGCTCGGCATGACCGAACAACTCAGCGTCAACTTCGGGGGCACGAAGGCCGGGCAGTTCGGGACGGGTGTCCGCGGTGAGACGCTCGCCCGAATCCGCGATTTGATGATCGACCAGCAGTACCGCGACGAGTCGGTGAAGAACGCCTATTACGCGACGAAAGAGGCGGCGTTCGGTCGGATGGAGGACATCGTCAACGAGCCGTCCGAGACCGGCCTCGCCAAATCGCTCGACTTGTTCTGGGCCTCGCTCCAAGATTTGTCGGTCAACCCGGATGACGCCGGCGCGCGCAGCGTCGTCCGCCAACGGGCGATTACGCTCGCGGAGACGTTCAACTACATGTCGTCCTCACTCCAAAAAGTGCAGGCCGACCTCGCCTCAGAAGGCGACGTCGTCGTCAAGAAAGTGAACGACTTGATGACGAAAATCAGTCAGGTCAACCGTCAAATTGGGGACGCGGAGCCGCTCGGCGTACTCCCGAACGAACTGTATGACGAGCGTGACCGCTATATGGACGAGCTCGCCCAGTACATGGACTTCACACGTGTCCCGGTCGACTACACGAACGGCGAGTCGCGCGGGAACTCCCAGAAGGTCGCCGAGGGCCGCATCGACATCGTCGTCTCAATCAATGGTGTCGACCATAAGCTCGTCGACGGCATCAACGGTACGGTCGGCTCGTTCGACGGTCTCGACATGACCGATGCGAGCGGGACCGACGTGGCCCTCACGCACGCCACGATGCCGAACGGCAAATGGAAAGCGCTCGTCGAGATGTACGGCACGGATACGCCAGAGTCAGGTAGCGTGAACGGCGTCTACGCGACGATGCTGAAAGACTTGGACGAGATGGCCGGCAAGTTCGCCTCGGCGTTCAACACGGCCCACAGCAACAATAGGGACGCCAAAGGTAACGCCGGGACGGCGAACTTCTTCGAAGGGACGGCGAGCGCCGCGACGATCAAAGTGAGCGACGCCGTCATGAACAACCTCGACTTGATCGCCGCGTCTCAAGACGGCAATATCGGGGACGGCAGCGGGGCCCTCGCCTTGGCGAACTTGAAGTCGGCCACGCTCAGCTTCGACGGGTCGGTCCAGACGGACACGTCGATCGGCAAATACTATCAGAACGTCATCGGCAACATGGCCGTCGCCGCCGACCAGAGCGGACGCCTCGCCAAGAGCACGTTCGCGCTCATGGCGAGCTCGGACCAGCGCCGCCAAGCGGTGAGCGCCGTGTCGCTCGACGAGGAGATGACGATGATGATTCAATATCAACACGCCTATAACGCGGCGGCCCGCAACATCACGGCCGTCGACGAGATGCTCGACAAAATCATCAACGGCATGGGTGTCGTAGGGAGGTAATGCTTGATGCGAGTCACACAGACGATGCTCACACAGACGAACTTGAAACATTTATCGAGCAGTTATAACAAGCTCGCTCAAGTCCAGGAACAGCTCATCAGCGGGAAACGGATTCAGAAGGCGTCCGAGGACCCGGTCGTCGCTATGCAGGGCATGCGCTATCGGACCGAGGTGCGCGAGGTCGACCAGTTCCGCCGCAACGTCAGCGAGGCGACGAGCTGGATGGACTTGACCGATTCGACGTTGAACGAAGTGACGGAAGCCGTCAAACGAATCCGCGAATTGACGACGCAGGCGGCCAACGACACGTACGAGTCGTCGCAGCGTCAAATCATCCAGAGCGAGGTCAATCAGTTGATCGAACATCTCGGCTCGCTCGCGAACGCGAAGTCGGGCGAGAAATATATTTACAACGGCACGAAGACGGACCAGCCGCTCGTCGATATGGACGCCTTGAAGGCGTTCCTTGCCGACCCGAACGGGGACGTCAACAGCATCTACCCGGGCGGGGCACCGGCCGCGAGCGGGAAAGTCGCCTTCGAAGTATCGAAAGGCATCACCGTTCAAGTGAACATGCAGCCGGAGACGGTGTTCGGGAGCGATGTGTTCGCTGGACTCCACGACCTCGTCTCGAAATTGGCCGACCCGAACACATCTGGGGAAGTGCTCTCGAACGAGCTCGCTGACCTCGATGTCATTGCCCAAAACTTGATTACGGAGCGGGCTGAGCTCGGGGCGCGTGCCAACCGGTTAGAACTCGTCGATAACCGTCTGCAAGAACATGAGATTATCGCCAAGACGATCATGTCCGATAACGAGGACATCGACATCGAAAAAGTCATCATGGAGCTCAAGTCTCACGAGACGGTGCACCGGGCCGCGCTATCGGCCGGAGCCCGGATCATCCAACCGACGCTCCTCGACTTCCTCCGGTAAGCGATGGATATCGCCCGGCTTGAGATGCGGCAGACGCAGGCTGCCATCCAAATCACGTCGAACCGGCCCCACCTCGAGATGCGGCAAGGGAGGGCCGATGTGTCGATGACGCAAGGCAAGGTCGAGATGACCCAACAGACGACAGGTGGCACGCTCGAGATCGACTCGTCGGTCGCGCGCAGTGAAAGCAACTTGAAGGCAGCACTCGAGCTCGGCCGCCACTTCGGTCAGCTCGGGGAGCAGGCAGCCCGAGAAGCGACATCGAGCACGGCCCGGGACGGGGACCGGCTCATGCGCATCGAGAACGGCAACCCGATTGCCGCGATGGCCGCCGAGAAGACGAGCACCCCGTACCCGGTCGTCGACATGGACTTCATGCCGAAGTCGCTCGACCGTGTGAAGTTGACGTATACGCCGGCGGATGTCAAAATCGAGTGGAACCTGACGCCGGCACAGATTGATGTATCACTCACCCCGGCCGATATCTCGTTCACGCCATGGACGACGGACATCTCGCTCCGTCAACAGGCATCGCTCGAAATGTGGCCGGTCGGTGGCATGTATGATGAGACGCGTTGAAAGTGAGGATGACCCATGTTCATTGAGACAGACTATTTTGGCAAGATCGAAGTAAATGAAGACGAGACGATCTCGTTCGTCAGCGAGATTCCCGGGTTCCCGGAGTCGAAGACGTTCGCCCTCATCCCGTACGGCGACGAGCTCCCGTTCTGGTCGCTCCAGTCGCTCGAGGACCCGGCCTGCGCCTTCGTCGTGACGAACCCGTTCTGGCACAAGTCGGACTATGCGTTCGAGTTGACCGACGGCGCGAAAGAGCAGCTCGGCATCGATGAGGCGGAACACGTCTCGGTGTATGCCATCGTGACGCTCCGCGAACCGTTCGACGCCTCGACGCTCAACTTGAAGGCCCCAATCGTCATCGAGACGAAAGAGCGCCGCGGGAAGCAAGTCATCTTGGATGACGTCTACCCGGCCCGGTTCCCGCTCGGCGGTCAGAAAGAAGAGGTGCGCTGATGCTCGTATTGAAACGAAAACAAGGCGAGGCCATCCATATCGGGGACGATGTGACGCTCACCGTGCTCGCCATCGAAGGCGACCAGGTCAAGCTCGGCATCGACGCCCCGCGCCATATCGACATCCATCGTCATGAGGTGTACGTCCAGATGCAGGCCGAGAACGAATCGGCCCGCGACAGCGCCAACTTGATGAAACAGATGATGCAAAACAAGTCGGAAGCGTGAGCTTCCGGCTTTTTAGCTGTCCTAAAATTTGGATAGGGTGACATGCGTCACTTTTGTACGATAGGATAGGAGGAAAGAAATGGCGGGAGAGGACAAGGCTTGGGTCAAGTCATCAACATCTTTTTCATCAATGTCAGTATCATCTATCTCGTTTTATCACTGGCCCTGTATCTCATGCGCCAGCTGTTGCCGATTCAGGCAGGTTCTCCTTATGCGGTCCGTATCTGGTTTGGTCTCGCCATGGGGCTCGCGGCCGTACTGTTGACGGTCAACTCGTTTCAAGTCGGAGAGGCAAGAGTCGACCTCCGGATTATCCCGCTCGCGCTCTCAGGCGCCTATGCCGGACCGGTCGGAGTCGCAGTCACGATGGGGTTGACTCTTCTCAGTCGCTTCGGTCTCGACGGCATGACCGACCAATTCATCCGCTCGTTCGGCACGCTCGGCTTGTTCTTCGTGTTGTCGCTCGTGTTAAATCGACTGGTGATGCGACGCGGTCACTTGTATTCGGCCTATCTCGTGTTCGGGGCCGTGCTCGTCTTGTTTCGAATTGCTGGCAACGTCCCGATTCAGGCGTTCACGACCGTGTTCTTGCCGTATTTCGTCATGACGTTCCTCGGTGGCTGGATGTGTTACTGGGTCGCGAAACAGATTGAGACGCACCTGCGCATGTTCCGGCTGCACGCGCAGCGGGCGACGATTGACGAGCTGACGGGTCTCCCGAACCGCTATATGACGCTCGAACGTTTGAACGAGGTCGAGATGTCGGGTCTCCCTTGGGCGCTGTTCGTCATCGATGTCGACCGGTTCAAGCAGTTGAACGATACATATGGTCATCGGGCCGGTGACGCAGCGCTTCACCACATCGGTCAAACGTTACAGGCGAACTGTCCGCCGGACGGCTTCGTTGGGCGCTATGGCGGGGAAGAGTTTCTGATGGTGCTCGAGGATGCCGGTGACGTCCGGTTGATTGCGGACGATATCGTCAAGGTCATCCGCGACACCCCATTCTCGTTCGAAGGGATGCACATCCCGATGACGGTTTCGCTCGGGGCATCGCTCGCCGGGGCCGAGCCGGGCACTGTCGTGTTCGAAAGGGCCGACGCCGCCCTTTACGCGGCGAAGACGAGCGGGCGCAATCAAGCGAAAATCGGATAAACAAAAAATCGGTCCCGCGGGGCCGATTTTTTTAGTGGATATTTTTCTTTTTGAACTGGCCGCCCCGGACGTCATGGATATTGCCGATGGCGAGGAACGCCTTCTCGTCATAGTCGTCGAGGATGTCTTTCAGTTTCGTCTCTTCAAGTCGGCTGATGACGGTGAAGACGACCTTCTTGCCGTCGCCGGTGTAGGCGCCTTCCCCGTGCAAATACGTCACACCCCGGCCGAGTCGGTCCATGATGGCTTGACCGACGTCATCGGGTGAGGTGGTGATGATCCACGCGGCCTTCGACTGATCGATTCCTTCGAGCACGATATCGATCGTCTTGAAGGCGATGAAATACGTGAGGAGCGAGTACATGGCCCGGTCCCAGCTGAAGATGAACCCGGCCATTCCGAGGATGAAGATGTTGAAGAACATGACGATCTCACCGACGGAGAACGGCAACCGGTCCGTGAACGATACGGCCAAAATCTCGGTCCCGTCGAGCGACCCACCGGCCCGGATGACGAGCCCGACCCCGGCGCCGAGCAAGAAGCCGCCGAACACGGTCGACAACAGCAAATCGTCAGTGAACGGCTCGACCGAATGGAGCAAGATCGTGAAGCCGGACATGAGCGTAATCGCCAACAACGTGACGACGGCGAACGTCTTCCCGATTTGGCGATAGCCGAAGAAGATGAACGGGATGTTGAACAAGACGAGCCAGATGGCGAGCTTCGTGTCGGTCAAATATGACGTGATGATCGAGACGCCGACGATGCCGCCGTCGATGATCTGGTTCGGGACGAGGAATGCCTCGAGCCCGACCGCGAAGATGAAGGCGCCGAGCAACAGGAGCAGCCCCTTGGCGAGAAGCTCGGTCGGTTTGATCGGGTTATGGACACGTTTCAAGCGGAGCACTTCCTCCGGAGTCGGGGAAGGCATCGGTGGACGCTGCATCGGGGGTCACTCCCTTTTTCTTTTTAGTATAGCAAACCTCACACGGGATGAAGCAGAAGCGGCAGAGAATCTGACACAAGTTTTTCATCGACACCGAAGATGTTATTCTACTATTTTTTTATGTTAGACTAGGAAAGTTAAAACAAAAAGGAGGACGTTACTCATGAAACGTGACAATCGAGCCTGGCTCATGGGCTTTCAAATCATCATGAACATCATCGGCGGGATGATCGCGGCGTACGGCCTCGAGTCGGTCTTGATCCCGAACAGCGTATCGGACGGGGGCATCACCGGGATCAGCATCGTCGTCTCCCAACTCACGGGTCTCCCGCTCGGCGTGTTCCTCGGGATTCTCAATATCCCGTTCGTCTATCTCGGCTATAAGCAGATCGGGAAGAGCTTCGCCATCCTGTCGGTCACCGGCATAGCCTCGCTATCGGTCGGGACGCTCATCATGCACCACGTCCCGACGATTATCGATGGGGACACGCTGCTCGTCACCGTCGTCGGGGGGATCATCCTCGGGCTCGGGATGGGGCTATCGCTCCGGAACGGGGGCGCCCTCGACGGCATCGACATGCTGGCCGTCCTGTTATCACGGAAGTTGCCGTTCGGGACGAGCGACTTGATTCTCTTCTTGAACGTGTTCGTCTTCATCGTCGTCTCGACGGTGTTCGGCCTGCAAGGAGCGGTCCTGTCGGCCATCGCCTACTTCATCGCCTCGAAAGTGATTCATATCGTTGAGGAGGGACTGAGCGGTGCGAAGACGTTCAAGATCATCACGGGCGCGCCTGAGGTCATGGTCGAGACGATTCGCGACCGGCTCGGTCGGAGCGCGACGCTCAACCAGATTCAAGGTGCGTACTCAAAAGAGTGCTATTACGAGATCACGTGCGTCATCAACCGGCTTGAGGAGCGGAAGATGAAAGAAATCATCAACCAGGTCGACCCCGAGGCGTTCGTCGTCGTGTACGAGGTGTCCGAGGTCAAAGGCGGGAATTTCCGCAAACGCGATATCCATTGAGACGAATCAAGCAGCGGACGCTGCTTGATTTTTTTGTGGAGGCAGGGAAATGCGGGACGGATAGGGAACAAGTGGGGATTCAGAAAGGAGAGACCGTATGCGTCCGCTGTTATTAGGTGTACTCGCCGCCTTGTTTTTCGCGAGCACGTTCGTCTTGAATGAATCGATGCAGGTCGGCGGGGGGAGTTGGGCGTATAGCGCCTCGCTCCGCTTCCTGTTCATGATTCCGTTGCTCATGCTCGTCGTGGCCGTCCGGGGTGGCATGCATCGGGTGCGTCTTGCCCTTACCGAGACCCCGCTCCCGTGGCTCGTCTGGGGGACGGTCGGCTTCGGTCTGTTTTACGTCCCGATCTGTCTCGCCGCCGAGGTTGCCCCGCCTTGGCTCATCGCCGGCACGTGGCAAGTGACGATCATCGCCGGGGCTTTGTTGTCACCACTGTTCCGCCGGAGCGACGGGACGCGGGAGCGGATTCCGTGGACGGCGCTCCGCTTCTCAGGACTCATTCTGTTCGGCGTCGTCTTGATGCAAGTCGAGTTCCTCGCCGACTTCGAGCCGCGCTTCCTGTGGATCGGGGTGGTGCCGGTATTGATTGCCGCGTTCGCCTATCCGCTCGGCAACCGGAAGATGATGGCCCACACCGACCATGACGTGTTCGAACGCATCCTCGGCATGTGCATCGGCTCACTCCCGGTCTGGCTCCTTTTGTTCGGCTACGGGCTGACGACGGGGGCACCTACGAACTCTCAACTGACGCAGACGCTTCTCGTCGCCCTGTTATCGGGCGTCGTCGCGACGGTGCTCTTCTTCAAGGCGACCGACCTCGTCAAGCACGATATGGGGAGACTGGCCACGGTCGAGGCGACCCAGGCGCTCGAGGTGCTGTTCGCGCTCATCGGCGAGTTGATTTTCCTGCAGGCTCATCTGCCGTCCGGACTGTCGCTCGTCGGCATCTCGCTCGTCATGGTCGGGGTCGTGCTGCATAGTCGTAGCCAATTCAACGTAAAGGAGACTGTCGTACCAGTGACGAATCGATATGACAAGGAGGGATGAACATGTCCTATGGATTGATCGGAAAACTGACCGCCGTATCAGGTGAGCGCGAGACGCTGCTCGCGATTTTGCTCGAGGCGGCGACGGCGATGGAACGAGAGCCGACGTGCGAAACATACCGGGTGAACGTCTCGCTCGACGATGAGTCGATCGTCGTCTATGAGGTATGGGCAAGTATCGAGGCGCATCAGCAGTCGCTGTCGCTCGAGACGACGCAGACGTTGATTGGGAAGGCACGGCCGATTCTGGCCAATATCGAGCGCTTGGCGGTGTTCGAGCCGCGGGACGGTCATTAAAAAAATCCACGTCCGTGAACGTGGATGAAAGGTCATGCTTTCGTCAAGCTGCCTTTGACTTGCTCATAAAACTCGTCCATCATCCCAGTCCGGCTACCGAGCTGGCAGATGAGTTCGAGCGTCTCTTTATAGAACTTTTTGACGAGTCCCTTGTTTTTGATGTTGTCCATCGACGCCATCGTCTTGTCGAGGTTTTGGAGAATCTCTTCAATCTGGTCGTCCGAGTCCGGTTTCACGACCGTCATATTGTCCGGAATTTTGACGACTTTGTCTTGCTCCTGATGACGGAACGACGCGCCGAAGCCAAGGTTCTCGATGAACAAGTGCGGCATCACTTTCTGACCGAAGAACTGCTTATGCCATTCTGTCGCTTTCATCGTATCCATGTCCTGTTTGAACGTGGACGCTGTCGAGACGTACTTTCTGAACAAGTCGGTCATGAACTTCTCGATGACCGGGATTTGAAGGGCGAAGACGTTTTTTAAGAGCGCGTCGAGCTGTGCGCGTGACAATTGTTGTTCGTTTGACATATCAGTTCCTCTTTTCTATAATACGATATCTTCATCGTATGGGATTGACGGACGTGCGTCAACGCATCCTAAAACATTTTTTCAGAATATTTAATGATTTACGGTCATTTTGTGCGATAATCGTCTCATGGCTAGACCAAAGAGGAGTGAATCCATATGAACAAAACAATGAAGTGGGCGGTCGCGCTCGGCGTGACGGGTGCCCTTGTCGCAACGGTCGGTGTCGTTTCGTCCCGGGGACGGACGGATGATACGACGCAGACGATCCGTGACCGTGAGCTCGGTTACGAGATCATTCTCCCATCGAAAATCGTCGAGGCGATTGAGCGTGGGGACGTCTATATCGAGAAGGCGCAGGACGTCGTCGATGTCGGCGACAAGAACAGCTATGGCACGTTCGACCTCTACTATAACGTCGAGGACGGCGACGACCAGTTGTTGTTCCATTTGGACTTGATTGACCGTGAACTATCGGAAGAGGCGTTCGCCCAGGAAGTCGGCTACGGCAACTACCTCGGTGCGAGCGACAAGACGTTCTTCTGGGTCGAACCGACCGAGGCCGTCCCGGGTGCCGAGGCGCACACGGATGAGATTGCCGAACTGCTCGAGACATTACCGGAGCTTGAATTCCGGACGTTATGAGTCCGCCCGCTACGGCGGGCTTTTTCGATTATGCTACAATATGACGTGAGGTGATTTCATGAATTGGACAGTAGAAGAAGTGAGACAGGCAGAACTGGTGGCGGCGCTCGAGGTAGCGGTCAACGCATATGACAAGATTGACGTGAAACTCGGACACGTGGCAGTCGGTCAGAACGACTACGCCGTCTATGATGACGAAACGCTCGTCGGCTATATGGTGCTCTTCCCGTATCTTCCGAACGAGTATGAAGTGAATGCGCTCGTGCATCCGGACTATCGGAAACAAGGCGTTTTCAAGGCGCTCTTTGAAACGGCGAAGCAGGACGCGAAACAGAATGGCTGTGAAGCGTTCACGTTCGTCATCGATCGCAAATCGAAGGACGGCAAGGCGGTCATCGACCATCTCGGCGCGGCGTACCAATTCTCAGAATACAACTTGGTGCTCAAAAAAGCCGAGCTATTCTTGAAGCCGAACGAAGTATCGCTCCGGGAGGCGACGGAAGCGGACCGCCCGCTCATCATCGAGACGCTCAGTGAGGCGTTCGGCGACCCGCTCGACGTGACGGAGAACATCTATCAACAGATTGACACGCCGGACCGAGTGACGTACATCGGTGAGGTCGATGGTCGTCCGGTGGGGGTCATTCGCGCGCTCCTTTCGGGCGAAGATGCCGGCAGCATCCACGCGTTCGGCGTCAAGGCGGACGAGCAAGGCAAGGGCTACGGCACGAAGATGTTGAAGCAGATGGTACAGCAGCTGTTCCGCATGGGCCGGACGAAGCTTGAGCTTGACGTCGAGACGGAGAACAAGGCCGCGCTCGAGATTTACAAGCGGGCCGGGTTCGCAGAGAACGGCGGCTATGAGTTCTATCTATTAGAACTGTGAGGTGAGATAAATGGTTCGGAATTTGAAATGGCTCGGGGCCGCCTTTGAGGCGTTTCTCGGCATCCCAGCACTCGGTGGGCTGTTCATCATCAGCATGGGCTACACACCGCTCGGGTTCATGCTCGTGTTCCACATCGTCTTGCTCGTCGTGTCGCTGTCGCGGCTGAAACGGATTTCGGTCGGGGCACTCGTAGGGATCACAGCATCGGTGCTCGGGTTCATCCCGTTCCTTGGCATGATGCTACATTGGGCAGCCGCGATTGCACTCGCAATCGACGCGTTGATGACCCCACGCGAACAGGTGCACATGACAAAAGAAGATGACCGTTTTTAATCAAGACGCTCTCGGTGACGAGGGCGTTTTTTCATTGACCAAAACTTCAACTGAAAACGCTATACAAAAGCTGGAATTCGGACGATATAGTAGGTGATGAATTACACAGAGGAGGAACTCATAGTGAAGCTATTCAAAAACTTTACGACCCAACTGCTCGCATGGATTTTGGTCACATCCTTTATCACGGGCGGAGCGGTCGGCTGGATCACGCTCTTGCTGCTCACAGAGCTTGAGATGGCGAAAGGTCAGGTCATGCTCGTCGGGACGGCCGTGGCGTTGCTCATTTCAGGGATTGGCGGCGCCGTCATCTACTTGATCGCCCGTCGTCCGCTCAAGGCCATCGAATTGGCGTCCGACAAGGCGGTCGAGGTCGGCAACGGCGATTTGACGGTCGTGTTCGCGGACGAGACGACGACAGACCGTTCGGAGATGGGACGTCTGCTCCTCTCGATGGACAACATGGTCGGGCACTTACGGGAGCAAGGGACGAATATGCGTTACACGGCGGACCAGCTCACCGGTTCGGCGCAAGAGATTGCGGCAGCGGTCCAAGAAGGCAATGTCGCCGGCGAGAACATCCGTCAAGCGATGGACGCCTTGAACAAGATGCTCGAGGACAACGTCAGCGCGACGTATAGCTCGATGGACCTACTCGGGGCCGTCGCCCGGACGATGGAGAATATCCGTAACGAGATGGGCTCGGCTCTAAATTCAGCAAGTGAGATGCAACAAGAGGCCGAGAGCGGCAAAGGCCTTGCCTCGTCGTCGGTCGATGCGATGCATGCGATTGCGGGCAAAGTCGAACAGTCATCGACGCTCAACAGCAAGTTGACAGAGATGACAGGCGAAATCTCGCGCATCACGGACGTCATCAGCGACATCTCGGCTCAGACGAACTTGCTCGCCTTGAACGCGTCTATTGAAGCGGCACGCGCCGGGGAACATGGACGCGGCTTCGCGGTCGTTGCGGCCGAGGTTAAGAAGCTCGCTGAACAGACGGCGAACTCGACGCAAGAAATCACGGATTTAATCGTTGACGTGAAACGTTTAGTTGGCGACACGTCGTCTTCGATGGCGAACGTGAAAGCAGAAGTCGAGACGGGCGTCGGTCTCGTCGAGAAGGCGGGAGGCGCCTTCGCGTCGATCCACAACTCGGCGAACGAAGTGTACAGCCACGTCCATTCGGTCGATGCGCTCTTAGATGAGTCGCGCGGTCAAATCGACTCGGTCGTCACGAACTCGGCCGGCATCGTCGGCATGGTCGAAGAGGCGTCACGCTACGCGACGGAAGTCACGTCAGCAGCGAGCCAACAGGCGGCCAGTCTCGGTGAAGTGAACGGCGCGATGACGGAGCTTGTCCGTGTCGCGGAGAGTTTGCAGAATGAGACGGAGCAAGTGAAGGTGTCGAACGTATAACGTGAAATGAGGAGGATTATCTGATTCGAGATAATTCTCCTTATTTTTTATTTGTCGGGTTAGAGTTAGAACAAAAAAGAAGGAGACCGTTATGGCTCCTTCTAGCGTCTGAATGAAATTAATAAATAAAGCGTGGAATATCGAATTCGACAGTGTATTCTTCAAGCAACTTGTAAATCTCATGGATTTTGAACGTTTGCTTGTATGCCCACTCGATATCGGTCGCATATTGATACGTTCCAGGTTTATCTGGATTGAAGCGCATTTTGTACAACGTGTTTTGTTTACGTGTGTTGTTGACGTAACGGTTGCTGATCCATTGACCGCCACCTTTGATGGCTTCGGCAGGTGTGAACCACCCGTTGTCGAAGGCGTATTTTGCACCCCCTGCTGTCGGGTTGGCATCTGTTGCGCCGATTCCATACATGTTATAGACACGTTTGTAACGTGTGCTCGTCGATGTGCTTAACTTCCCGGTCTGATCTACCCAAACTCCTGAAGCGAGGGTAGAAGTTCCGTTCCCCGTCTCAAGGAAAGCATGTGACATGAGATAAATCTCGTTGATGTTATATGACTTGCCCGCATCGATAAAGGCTTGCGCCTGACCAGACAAAATTCCTTTTCCTTGAAGCGTTTTGTTTAAAATCGTAGCTGAAACGTTGGCAGACTTCGAGAGGTCCAAGTATTGGAACGATTCACGTGGTGAATCAAGGGCAGCTTCGAACTTCACGAGACGTGGATCGACTTGGTTCAAAATATCAGACTCCGTCGCTAACCGCCATGTGTTATCGAAGACACGTTCCGATTCGCCGGTTTTCCGCTTGTACGAGATCAAATAGAAGTTGTCTTTCTCACCGAGGACGTTGACGACACTGTTCATGTTAAGGATGCCATATACGTGCGAGTTCGTCGTCGCATCCGCCCGGACATTCAAGGCGTTTGTCGAGACTTTGCCAGTTTGAGTTCCTTCAATCAATTGGATAAACTCTTTTGATACAAAAGCGGCAGTCCCGCGGTATTTATCGGTTTGAGCATTGACGTTCTTTTGGATTTGAACCATGTCGGTCAACTTCAAATCATAGTCGCTGTAGTTCAAAACAACGTTTTTTGTACCAGGTACGGTCTCTGGTACAGTCGGACCAGTATATGGTTTGATATACGAACTATGCACGTATGCTGGTACCAATTTCCCATTCAGTTCAAATTCGATTTGAACCCACGAATCGTTGATTTTCTTGATTACTCCGATGATTTGATTGTGAAGTACCGTACCAATTTGAGTTGAACTTGCATCTGGCGCAGTCCGAACGTTCAAGCTTGGCATTGCAGTGACGACAGCCTCATACGCAATCGTATAGTCTTGCTCGGTTTCAACCGGTTTGCTCGGTGCGACAGGAGCTTTCTCGGTCAAATATTTCTTTGAGACGAAACCGACTTTATTCTCGTACTTGATTTTGTACCAATCACCGTGTGCCGATACGAACTCGACTTTTTTATTGGGCAATAAAGTCACAATGACTTTTCCGCTTAATGAGTTCGAGGCACGCAAATTCAAGTTCGCAGTCGTGTAATAATACTTTTTCGCAGCTGGCGTGACCGGCTTTGCCGGAGCTGGTTTGACTGCTGTCAAATAGCTGCTTGCAACATAGCCGGTTTTTCCGTTGTAAGTGACACGCATCCAATCACCAGACTTCGAGACATAAGTCACTTCTTTGTTTTTTGGAATCGTGAGAAGGATTTTACCAGACCATGATGCCGCACTGCGCAAGTTGAGGTTTTCTTTTGTATTATAAGTGACCTTATTCGAAGGAGCGGCAACTGGTGGCTTAGGCGCTGGTTTCGCAGGGGTCACCGTTTTCGTAGTCACTGAAATGTACGTGGCAGACACGAAACCGGTTTTCGATCCGTACTTGACTTTGTACCAATTTCCAGACTTCGAAATGTATTGAACTTCTTTGTTTTTTGGAATGGTGACGAGCACTTTGCCTTTCGTTGAGGCCGTGCTACGTAAGTTCAAATTTTCTTTGGTCTTATACACTTTTGTCTGCGCCGATGTAGCAGCAGGAGGTTTCGGTGCAGGCGGTTTTGGCGCAGCAGGCTTGATAGGAGCTGGACTGACGGTTTTGTTCGTCACTTTGATATAGCTAGCAGACACAAAACCGGTTTTGGAGCCGTATTTCACCTTAAACCAATTGCCAGACTTCGCGATGTATTGGACTTCTTTGTTTTTCGGGATGGTGACGAGAACTTTTGCTTTCGTCGAGGCCGTGCTACGTAAATTCAAGTTCGCAGTCGTTGCATATACTTGTTTCGTCGTGCTAGATGAAGCGTTGTTTTTTGTGACTGTAGTAGGCTTCGGTGCAGCCGTGGTAGCATTTTTGACGACAGTGTTTTGTACCTTAACGTACTTGGCCGCAACATATCCAGTTTTTGATCCATATTTTACGCGATACCAAGTTCCTGTTTTTGAAAGGTATTGCACCTCTTTATTCTTAGGGATGGTGACAAGGACTCGCGCTTTCAAGTTGGCCGATTGGCGCAAATTCAAGTTATCGGTGACGGTGTACGTCTGCTTGACTTTACTTGCCGATACCGGTGTTGCTGTTGTCATTTTTAAATAGGCGGAAGAAACGTAGCGTTTCGCCCCTTTATAGTTAATCTCAGCCCAAGACCCTTTGACGTTCAATACAGAGACTTTGTTTCCTTTTGTCAACTTTCCAACGATTGGAGATGATGTAGAGGAAGATTGTCGAACATTTAAGATAGATGTATCGACAGTAGCTGTTTTCGATGCGGCATTTACGTCTTGAGTATACATCGTGGCAAACAGCACACCGGATAAAAAGATGGCTGTACTCAAGCGTTTACTTCGTTTGTTCAATGGTTTCCCTCCTTGATTTGAAAACGATAAATAATGAATGTTCGAACCAAGTATAGAGAAAATCGGGAAAGGATTGAAAGGAACAATTTCTAAAATAGGTAAACGATTGTATGATAATTGGGATTTTTATGGTGTTTCAAATATATTTTTTTGAGAGAGATAATTAAAGAACAAATCGCATGATGAAGCGATTTAGTAGAGTAAAAAATGCACCGGAGGTTAGTGGTTAAATGTAGATGAATTAAATAAGAAGTGAAAAGTTCTTGAGAGGCAGAGTTGAAGTGATAGTTAAGCACTCACGATTTTTTTACGAATTCAAGGGGGGAAAAATCAAGTCGATCAAAATGCATCCCACAAAAAGTTTTTTCAAAAAACACTAAACAGAATCTCTGAACTTCCGATATAGAGTATGGAAACGCAAAAACGTTACCAACTAATACAAGGTGAGGGGCCGGCCTAAACCTTGTATGCTCGGACAAATGGATTTGGAAGAGCGGAAAAAACTTAAACCTATGGAGGGAAATTACAATGATTATTAACCACAACCTTAACTCGATGAACGCACACCGTAACATGTCATTCAACACAGCACAAACTGGTAAAGCGATGGAGAAATTGTCTTCAGGTCTTCGCATCAACCGTGCTGGCGACGATGCTGCTGGTCTTGCAATCTCTGAAAAAATGCGCGGACAGATTCGTGGTCTTGATATGGCTTCGAAAAACGCACAAGATGGTATCTCGATGATTCAAACTGCAGAGGGCGGGTTGAATGAAACTCACTCAATCCTTCAACGTATGCGTGAACTCGCTGTGCAGGCAGCTAACGATACAAACGTAGCTGTTGATCGTGGAGCAATCGGAGATGAATTAGCTCAGCTTGGAAAAGAAATTACACGAATTAAAGATAATACGGAGTTTAACGAACAGAAATTGCTTAACGGAACTGCTGGTGTATCTGGAAGTGTCACTTTCCAAGTCGGGGCAAACAATGCTCAAACAATGGCAGTTGATTTTACTACAGCAGGAGTTAACCTCGATACTGTTAACACAGCAGTAGGTTCTCTATCATCAACGAGTGTTGCAACATCAGCTCTTTCTACAGCGTTAGTTAACACAATCTCGACACAAATTGAGACAGTCTCAAAAGGACGTTCCCTTTTAGGTGCAACACAAAACCGTCTCGAGCATACTATCAATAACTTGAGCACTTCTGCTGAAAACCTTCAAGCTGCAGAATCACGTATTCGTGATGTTGATATGGCTAAAGAAATGATGAACTTCACAAAGAACAACATCTTAAATCAAGCTGCTCAAGCAATGATGAGCCAATCTAATCAGCAGCCTCAAGCAGTTCTTCAACTTTTGCGTTAATCTTTTCTATCTTTTCATTAATATTTTCTATCTTATAAAGGTCATGGAGAAACTTCTCCATGACCTTTATTTAAAGGAGTAATTAACTATGAAGAAAATACTAATATGTAGTGGAGTTCCATATCAAAATAAAACAAGGCAAAGGCCACAACATTTAGTAAATATTTTTGAAAGTAAAGGATACTTTATAGACTATATAGGGTTAAATGAAAAAACTGAAATACAGTCTGAAAATTACAAAGTATGGAATACGAAAAAAAATATTCAGCAACTATTCCATGAAATAGATTTATCAATTTATGAATTTATTTGGGTGATGCATCCGTATTTTGGCTTGTTGCTCTCGGACGAAGAATTAGAAAATTATAATGTAATATATGATTCTATAGATTTATGGAATGAATTTAGAAGAACTATTTCAGAAATCAATTTTCCTGAAATTTTACTTAATGCCGAAAGAAGATTAATGAAAAAATGTAAATTTGTATCTGTTAGTGCAATCAAACTAGGTTACATTGCACAACGATACAACAAAAACATAATGTATTTGCCGAATGGAAGTTTTGAACTTGATTATGCAACTGACGAAACGGTTATAAAATCAAATCAGGTAGTGTTTTTCGGATCTGTTTCCTCGTGGATTGATGTAGAAAGTATTGAAAAAATGGCTAGTATGAATCCTAATTTAAATTTTAATATCATCGGACCCAAGGATATTAAATATAGTTTTAAAAATTCTAATATTAAAGAACTTGGAATCATTGATTATTATGAACTCAGTAAATATCTAAAAGTTAGTAAATATGCAATTATTCCTTTTCAAGATACATCTTTATCATCCTCAGTCACACCATTAAAGTATTACGAGTATATTGCCGACAGAAACGTTTTTGTTATTTCGACAGGATTTCCAGATTTACTATATCGTGAACCATCAAGAACTTATTTTTATAAAACCTCCCAAGATGCCGCAATGTTTTTATATTCTCATAATATACAAAATCAACTTGAAAGCATTGACAATGAAGATTTTACTTGGACTAATTGGAATTACATTTTTAAAGATGTTGAAAGAATAGTTGCAAATAAAGCTTCGAATACTAAAAGGTTACCGAATATAAATTGGAATAATTTTAAAGAGTATAAAATGGTGGAGAAATATATTCTTCCTGAAAGTCTTTTTATTGCAAATGAAGCCAAAAGCTTATATGACTACTATCTAAGTCTAACTGAAAAAGAAGATTATAATTTAAAGGATTTTGGTCATGAAATTTTATTATTTGCTTTTTCATCTATAGAGATAAATGACTTCCACACTCTGGTTCAGTTAGTTAACGATTATTTAAAATTACATCAGATAGACCATCTGATTTCATTAAGTAACACTGATGACTACATTCACTTTGTAAAAGTTATATTAAATAAAGAGGTATCAATACAATCATCTATTTACATATCAAGCATTCAATTTGCTATGTATTGTGAACTTGGTGAATTAATACAACTTATTAACTTACATGGTCTGTCTTCCGTAGCATCGTATGCAATAAAAATTCTGATTGAATATTACGAATTTGCTGAAATATTCGAAGAAGCGTTATATCTAGCTGAATATTTATACGTATCTAATCCAACTGAAGAAAATTTAAAAATTTATGGGGACATAAAATTTAAAGAGACGTATACATCAATTTCGTAAAGGAGGACTTAAATAAATATAATACATGTTTATGATCATTTGAAATGTGGAGGAGCAGAAACTAGCATTATCACTTTGCTAGAAGACTTATATAAGGTATAAGGGCGGTTATAATTTATTTCTTGTTACTTTAAGAAAGAGTAACTAAAATAAGAAAACATTTTCATCGGAAACGAATCTTAATTTCGATTTTGTTAATCGACCTTTGATTGAGAGTTTTTAGTGAGGAAAGTGTTGATTGACGGTTTTTTAACTCTAGTATATCTAAGGATCTTATTTATAAAAGACAGTTTTCATTTAGATGAAATAGTTCTAGAAATTAAACAAGTTTTTCAAAATCATTATATCGATATTTTCGATTTGAATATTGAATTGGGGAGAATTAGAAATCGAGAATGAATTATTTAAAATTGTTAATGAAACAAAATATAGAATTACTTCATTCCAATATATAAAAATAAAAACATTAGCCGATGAATAGAGTAGAGAACTATAGCATTTAAATAACTGAGAAAGAAGAGGAACTTACAAATGGTAAACGATATTAAAGAAGTTAGGGTATATTTTCCTTCTTCGGTCTTACCATATGAACCAACAAAAAATATTTTCTTAGACGTTAATCAAAAGTCATTATCCGAAGAAGGTCTAGTTGTTCTTCCAACTCCTCAGCACGTTACTAAACTTGAGGTGGCAATCGAAAAAGCTAATCAGTCATTAGAGTTGCAAAGGACTGGCCTGAAATTTATTAAGCACGAAAAATTAAACGATTACTACATTCAAATTGTAGATACAAATAACGAAGTGATCAGAGAAATTCCTAGTAAGAAATCGCTCGATTTTTTTGCTGCTTTTATGGAATTTAATCGATTATTTGATGAACGTGTATAAGGGGGAGATTGTTTGACAACACCTATTCGTTTTGGTGGACTAGCTAGTGGTATTGATACAGACACTATTATTAAGCAGTTAATGCAAGTTGAACGAGCGCCAGTTGATAAGCTTGAACAAAAAAAGCAGTCGACTGAATGGAAACGTGACGCATATCGTGAAATTAATCGTTCACTTATGACGCTTCGAAATAGTGCGGTGGATCTTATGTTTAGCCGTAATTTTTATGCGAAAACTGCTAGCTCATCTGATGAGTCTCGCGTTTCTGTTGTGGCGGGACCGTCTAGTGGAAATACGGCGATTCGTATCGACTCAGTTAACAACCTAGCAACTGCTGCTACACAAATTGTTGAACCAAAAGATAAAGACGGAAATGCAGTAACAAAAGTGACAAAAGTTGCTGACATGAACTTACAGTCAGCTACTCAAGTGGTTACTTTATCAACTTTAACAAAGGAATGGACTTTGTCACCTAAACCACGTGCAGGTGAAATAGTCGCTCTCAAAGATGCGTCGAACAATCCAATTGATGCGTCTTATGATGAGGCAACAGGTAAAGTAACGATGAATGATGGATCAGACGTTCCAACAGGTACAACGGCTACTTACACATCTGGTTATCAAATTCAAATCCGTTCTGTAGAAGGCGAAGAGTTCAAAACAATTAAAGTGGCGGAAGATGCGACTATGGAAAATCTAGTCACGGCGTTGAATGGAAAAGATTCTGGGATCTCTGCTTTCTTCGAACCGATTTCTGGAAAGCTCTCACTTACACAAAAACAGACAGGAAATAATGCGATTATAGAATTAGATGCAACAACTAAGACTGCTTTTGGAATAGATCCTTTAGCTATACCTGTAAATGGTACTAATGCTAATTTTACAGTGAATGGCATAACTATGTCGCAAAGTTCAAATACAGTTACGATAGACAATATGACGGTTACTTTAAAATCATCCTTTGCGGCAGGGAATCCTGTTACTTTGTCGGCTGCTACAGACACACAAAAAGTTTTTGATAACATCAAAAAATTTGTAGATCAATATAATGAAACAATAGATTTAATGAACAAAAAAGTAAAAGAAGAAAGATATAGATCTTTTAATCCTTTGACGAACGCTCAGAAAGATGAACTTTCTGAAGATGAAATCAAAAAGTGGGAAGATAAAGCAATGAGCGGTTTGCTCAAGAATGACACAATCGTTCGTGGGGCTATGGACGCATTAAGAGGAAAGTGGTCAAGTACGTCCTCTGCTACAAATGACGCAGAAATGAAGCAATTGTTTCAAATTGGACTCTCGACAGGAGCAGACTTTACAAATGGCGGGAAAATTGAGCTGAATGAAGAAAAGCTTAAAGCTGCCATAGAGAAAGACCCAGAACAAGTGTATCAACTCTTCACAAATACTGAGAGCGGGTTACTGTTGCAAATTCGTGATGCTGCAACAAGCTCGCGTACATCTATTACCCGAATTGCAGGAACCGATGGATCCGGAGCTCCAACGTATTCCATGGGCCGAGAGATGGCTCAAATCGACACCCGGATCCAACGTTTAAATGCACTACTTGTTGATAAAGAAAACGCCTATTACCGTCGCTTCGCAGCGATGGAGACGGCGATGAACCAGGCGAACTCGCAAGCCGCCTCACTGCAACAGTTCTTAGGCGGAGGCATGTAAGAGGAGGAATTTAAATGGTAGCCAACCCATATGCAGCATATCAAAACAACGCGGTCACGACCGCGAACCCACAAGAACTGACGCTCATGCTGTACGACGGGGCGCTCAAGTTTATGCGCCTCGCCAAACTCGCCATCGAGCAAGGGAATCCAGATTTGAAGAATAAGAACATCCAAAAGACGCAAGCCATCTTTCAAGAGATGCGCTTGACGTTAAATAAAGATGTTGCCATCTCGGCGAACTTGGACTCGTTGTATGAGTACATGTGGCGTCGTCTCGTCGATGCGAACATCCAAAACGACACAACCATCCTCGACGAAGTGCTCGATTTCACGACCGAGCTCCGCGATACGTGGAAGGAAGCGATGAAACTCGCGAAGCAAGCATGAGACCCATCGATGAAATCATCTTCAAAACACAGCGGTTAAAAGATTTACTGGCGAAAGTGCCTGAGGAACCGACTTATGACACATGGATGGACCAAATCCATGAACTGCTCGACGACCGCGAGCAATTGCTCGCAGCGCACGGACCGGACCTGAAGGATGCTGACCAGACGGTAATCCGTCAACTCGTCGATGACAGTCAACAGATTGCCCGTTTAATCGAAGCCGAGCACCAACGACTCGGGATGACGCTCGGGACGGCACGGCAAGAACGGAAAACCGTCAAGTCATACGTCGATCCATACGAGGACGTCGATTCGAACTTCTCAGGATTGTTCGATCAACAGACATGAAGCAGCTCGAAGGTGCGCCCTCGAGCTGCTTTTATTTATGAGGTTTTGATTTGTTGTCGCACTTTCAAAAGCATTCTGGATAGCGTGAACAAAACCAGCCCGCTCACATTAAACTTCAAGTAAACCATCAGGACATCTCGAAGCGACGACACCGGCAGAAACCCACTGAATATGACGAGCGGTAGAATTGTCACATGCATCGTGGCCCAATGAATCAGAATCTGTTTCGGGAATGACCACCGTCTCACTTCATAGATAACACTCGTCAGACCGAGGAAGAACGCCATCCCGCTATAGACGAGCATCCTATGTACACCTTCCACATTTTCATTCCACCATTGATACATCGCAAGCAACCCAAATAGCATGAACCACTTCACGCCACGAACCAGTCCTGTTTTCAATAAACTCATCTATCTCGTCCTCTCATTCATGTGTTGTCTTTGTATACGATTTGATTTGGAAAAAGTTTCAATAGGGATGTAAGGATGCAAAGACGCCTGTTTTCGTATAAAATCGGGTAAATACCACTGTAACTGTTGCTTCTGTTCTGGAAAGGGGAGGGAAACGAGATGAGTGATAAAAAGGTAAAGCCCAAGTCATCGAAAGATCGTCGTTACTTCGTCTACGGTCCAGAAGGGGCGTACGATGAGTATGTGGAACGTGACCCGAAACTTGAAGCGTACATCGAAGACGATGCGCCAATCGAGGACGGACCCGATCCGTATGAAGAAGAAGACCTCAAATCACGAGGATAAAACATGCGAAGTCAAGGTCCAATTGTGGACCTTGGCTTTTATTTATTCAGGGTGACGACCCTATACGTTTTCTTACACCGGTCAGGCTAAACAATCCAGTATGCTCATCTTATCAACCACCACTCACACGAAAAAAGGAGAGAGTTAAGATGAACATGAAACGATACGGATTGATCCTCGCTTTACCCCTTGCATTGCTTGCAGGCTGCGGAGAAGCCGATGAACTGAAGACGACAGCGACCGAAACGGAGGAAGTCGTAGAGGCAGAGAAGAAGGAGGCACCAGCGGCAGACACAACAGAAGAAGCAGAAGTGCAGGAGAGTGAACTTGGTTCGAACCAAATCTTCATGAAGAACAAGGTGCTCGACATTAAAGAGACGATCGGTTCTGTCAACTTCGCCATCAATAAAGTACAGACGTCCCGACTCACGGTCAACGAGGCTTACCGCGACTCGTTTAACGGGCAAGAAGAAGTGACGGTCGTCGCGATGAATGTCATCGTCGAAAATAAGATTGACGACACTGTCAGTTTCCACCCGAACCAAGCGACGCTCGTGACGAACACAGGGGAACAGGTGTCAGCCGACTTGTGGTTCTCAGATGATGTCGGCGGCGAGTTCCTCGGGAAAGTGAAGAAGGAAGGGAACGTCCTCTTCTTCGTCAAAGCGATGCCGGAAGAGTTAGCGGACGTGAAAGTCGTCATCGATGGACCGTCGGACGCGAACTATGAGTCGATCGGGGAATCGCGCTACGAATATACAATCAACGTCGAGAAATAAACAATGGCCGCTCCAGGGAACTGGTGCGGCCGTTTTATGTCCAGAGTAATACCCAAAAAATTTAACGTTTACCTCGAATGCCCTTTTAAAAATGGGGAATAAGATTTATATAAGTTGGAAAAGTCTTGAGGTAAAGGAGAGGATTGGATTGAAGTCGTACGGATTCATCTTAGCCATTCCCTTGCTTGTGTTAGTCGGATGTGGAGACACGGAGCCATCATCGACTACTACCGAACCTACCAACCAAAGTGAAAGCGTTCCGTCGACAGACAGCCAAAAAGAGACGACAGAAACAGAAACCGTACAACGTGAAAAGTTTGAAGTACAGGAAGATGAGATTGGGCGCAGTCAAATTTACATGAAGAATCGTGATTTAGGCATTGAAGAAACGATTGGGCCAATCATCTTTCAAATCGATAAGGTGCAAACGCTGCGTCTAGAAGTCGCTTCTGATTATCGTTTCTTCTTCGATGATCAAAAAGAAGTGACCATCGTTTCGTTCAATGTCATCGTCGAAAATACGAGTGATGAGACGGTCAGCTTTCATCCAAACCAAGCCAGGCTCGTTACGAACACAGGCGAACAGGTTGATGCTGACCTCGTCATTTCAGAGGATGTAGGCGGAGAATTTTTAGGAAAAGTGAAGAAAGAGGGAGGCGTGCTGTTCCATGTCGAGTCGATGCCTGAAGAACTGACCGAAGTCCGCTTTGTTGTGGAAGGACCATATGATGATCAGTTCCGTAAAATTGCCGAAGAGCGCTATGAATACACGATTGACGTCACCAAATAAGAGAACGTGCATCTTCGCGATGCGCGTTCTCTTATTTACGTTGATGTGGCAACGGGATCGTCAACACGTTCCAGTTCTCACCGGCGAACAGCTTCGCGAGATAGACAATCTGTCCGACGTGATAACTGTAGTGCGACACTTGCTTCTCGATTGCCAAGATGACGGTCTTCTCTTCACCGCGGATGAAGACGGTCTTGCCGAGGTCTTCCGGCGTGAGACCCGAGAGCACGTCGTCCAACAGTTGCCAACGTTCATCCCACGTCGCCATCAGTTCTGCGCGTGACTGGTGCTGGTCCTCGAACTCGGCGTCGCGGTTCCGGTCCGGCTTCTCGCCGTCCGTCGTCAAAAAGTCGGTCCAGCGGGACTTCATATTGTTCGAGATGTGCTGGACGATGACCGCGAGCGAGAGCGTGTCTTTCGCGAGCACGCGATGCATGTCCTCGTCGTTCACTTGCTTCAACGCGTCCTCGGCGAGCTGTTTCTGTTCCTGAAAAATCGAGCGTACCGTTTCGAAATAGCGGGTTTCAAACATGGAATGACCTCCTTTGGATTCCTACTAACCATACCCCAATCTGACCGTGATAAAAATCATTGAGACTGAACCGTGCAAGACGCCACCGCGCAATCGGTTCTTGGATGCCCTGTTTAGGTTTTGACGTGAGTCATGTCGCGTCTATCTCTTTTCGGTTTAAGGATTCACCCATGAAGAGATCCGACCGCGTTTGTCCGTGAGTGGAAGAGCGCGTTTTTTTGTATGCGAAAAGGGAGAGCCGCGGCTCTCCCTTTTAGGCATGTTCGATTCTAAAGTCTTCCCAGTGTGCCCGGGCCTGGGTACGGATCCGCTCCGACACTTCTTTACTTCCTAGCAAGATGCCGTACCAACGCCTCGCGTCCTCATATAGACCGAGTGCGGCCGACAAGTCGGCGATCCGCAACATGAGCTGGTCGTACGGTAGGCCGGTCCGGACTTGGTCCGTGTATGCCTCCTGTACCTCGTTGTACTTATCGAGCGTCCGTTTCATCCATTCCTTCTCGGACGCCTCGTCGCCTGTCAGGCGATACATCCAGACGAGCCGCATGCCGAGCATGGCGACGACGGAGGGTTTCTGGCCGCTCAATTGGGCCGTCACGACGGCGAACTTGTACAGCCGGATGACGTGCTCTGCCGAACGGTCACCGTTGAGCGCCTCGGCGTTGACGCGGTCGAAGTAGCCCGTCTCGAGCGCATCACGATTATTTTTCCGTACCTTGTCGAACGAATCGTGAAAGACGAGGTGACAGTGACTACAGACGGTCGGCTCATAGAAGTATGGGTTGGCGCCATCATACGTCGTATAGCCGTCTTTCGCGACTTCCTGCGGCCGGATATGGCGCGACAGGACGCGCGGCGTCTCGCTCTGTTTCAAACAATACGGACATTTCACTTTTTTCGAAAAGATATGTTCTGCCATCGTCTCACCTCACACGTATACGTTGACGAGCAGGCCGCGAATCTCACCGACTTGGTCGAGGAGCGACAGACGGGACGCCTCGCCCGAGATGACTTGGTCGGTCAAGGCAAGCAGCTTCTGGTCGACCTGTTCGACAATCTTATAAATCTTGGCGCGGCCGCGGCGATTGAAGCCGCGTTTGTCCTCGAGGCGGAGCGCCGCGTCGACGGCGTCCTTCATAAAGTCTTTGATGAGTTGCTTATATTCGGCGAGCGACTCGACCGTCTGGCTCTCGGCGAGGAGCTCGCCTTTCTCGTGGATGGCCGCGATTTGGCGTTGGAAGCGCTCATGCTCGCGGTCCTCCCGTTTCTGGCCGATGACGTTCTGGAACGAGACGCTGGGCTCGGTGTCAGGGCGTTTCGCTTTTCCGGTGCCGTGAAGCGACTGTGTCTCCATGATGCGACGAATGTCCATAGGATCCGTCCTTCCTTAAGTTAGTTCAACAATTGTAGCACGCCTTGCGGCAATGCGTTCGATTGGGCGATCATCGCCATGCCGGACTGGTTCAAGATGTTGAGGCGGGCGAAGTCCATCATCTCGCGTGCCATGTCGGCGTCGCGGATGCGGGACTCGGATGCCGTCAAGTTCTCAGATCCGATCGTGACGACGCTCACGTTCGCCTCGAGTCGGTTTTGGATGGCACCGAGCTTCGAGCGTTCGAGCGAGACCTTTTGAATCGCGGCGTCGAACTTGGCGATGGCGTCATTGGCGCCACCTTGCGTCGTCACATCCAGTCCGTCGATTCCGAGTGCGCCGGCGCGCATGTCGTCGACGTTCAAGACGACACCTTCGCCGCTGCCGGCCCCGAGTTGGAAGAAGAGGGTCTCATTGCCGGCGATAAAGTCACCGTTCATGATTTTCTTCGAGTTGAACTCGGTCGTCTCGGCGATCCGGGTCACTTCAGCCGTGAGGGCCGTGATCTCGTCTTGGATCGCTTTGGCGTCATCACCGCTCAGCGTCCCGTTCGACGCTTGGACCGACAGCTCGCGCATCCGTTGCAGGAGGGCGTGCGTCTCGCTCATCCCGCCTTCGAGCGTCTGTGTGAGCGAGATGCCGTCGAGCGTGTTGCGTTCGGCCATCGACAGCGAGTCGAGGCGGATACGCATCTTCTCTGATATGGCGAGCCCGGCCGCGTCGTCGGACGCCTTGTTGATGCGGACACCGCTCGAGAGGCGGTCCATCGTCTTCTTCATCGTCGCCTGGTTGACCGTGAGCGACGAGTACGCTTTGAGTGCTTGCACGTTATTGGTAATTTTCATAACGGTTTCCTCCTGAAGGTACGGGTTGAAGTCGGGCATTCTCAATCGCCTCGCCCCATGTCTGGTCGAGCTCGGTCGCGAGACCATGAAGCTCCTCGATTTTGTCCATGTCTTGTTCAATCAACGCCTCAAGGCTCGATTTCGCCATATAGAGGTAAAGCTCATCGAGTTGGGCCGAGATGATGCCGCCACCGTCATGGAGTCCTTGATGGAGCTTCGCGAGCAGTTCACGCGCTTGGCGCAAGTGGCGGTTGCGTTCGGCGATCGTCGCCGTCCTGGCTTGTTCATAGTGGTAGACGAGCGCGTGGAGCATCGCTTGGGTCAGCTCTTCCGGGCTCATTTCGTATAGTCGGTTCGAATTCATGATGGGTCTCCT
This sequence comes from Exiguobacterium sp. s152, assembly GCF_018618335.1. Taxonomy (NCBI): domain Bacteria; kingdom Bacillati; phylum Bacillota; class Bacilli; order Caryophanales; genus Exiguobacterium; species Exiguobacterium sp. s152. The sequence continues at coordinate 546,145 of NZ_JACSLX010000001.1, read as the reverse complement.
TTGATGGTGTCGAGTTCTTCAATCAGTAATAGCACTTCGGCCATGACGTCATACAGTTGGGGCGGAATCGCGTCCCCGAGGTCGAGGTCGAGCAGGTGGCCAAGGAGCGAATGGTCATGCTCGATGGCGACGCCGCGTGATCTCGCCTCATCTAAGATTTTATCGGCGACGGCGCCCGTTCCGCGGGCGACAACGACCGGAGCGCGGTCAATCGTCTCATCATAGCGGACGACGGCGGCCGTCTTGCGTTTCGTCAAATCCATGCGTTGATACATAACAGCCTCCTAGATGCGGAAATCATAGCCGGTCGTCTCGAGCGTAGGACGCTCGGTCTCCGGTCGGTCCGCCTTCGTCAATGGGCGGAACTGGGTTGTGACACTGCGATAACCGATCGCCTCGAGCGTTGTCTCGATCTTGCCGAGTAGGGGACGCGCGAGTGCTTCGACGGTCGGGTCATCGTGTTCAAGCGTGAGCCGGAGATTCCGGTCGATCGCTTCGAGCTTGACGCCAATCTCTCCGAGTCGCGGTGTCTCGAGTCGGATATAGAGCACGCTGTTCTCCCAGTCGACGACATCCCCGGTCTCACGGTTTTGGATATGGACGTGAATGCCGGTGTCGATCTCTTGGACTTTCGCCGGCAAGGCGAGGATGAGCTGCTGGAGCTGCCCGCCGTCGAGCCGGTTCAATGTCTGCTGGACTTGGAAGAACGAGGCGAGCCGTTGCGCCTCGGGTGTCGCCGCGTCGGCTTTCAATGACAACGTCGATGCCTGGACGCGCTGCGCCGTCTCTTGGATGACGCGGCCCGATAGGTTCGGGTCGACTTTGAACGGCGTGACGCGTGGCAATTCACCTGCGCGGGTCGCCTGTTGCGGAATATATTCGAGACGAACGTGATTCGGCACGTAACGGAACTCGTTCAGGCTGGCGCGTACTTCTTTGATGAGCGCGGCGCTCTCGGCCGGTTTCGTCGAAAGCAGGCCGAGGGCGACGTCGAGCTTCGCCGTCATTGCGACGAGCGCCTTCTCATGGGTCGCACTCGTATGTAACAAGGCGTCCGTCTTTTGAATGAGCTGCGTCAAGCGGGTCGATACCGTCTCGAGTGCGGGACGTGCCTGATGCGGGTTCGTCTCGACGAGGGCGGCGACTTGGCCGAGCTGTTTCGTCACTGTCACTTGTTCGCTTCGGAACGTGTTCGTTACGGTCGCGAGATGCGTCGTCACTTCCTTGACGAGCACCGGACGTCCGAGGACGGGCGGTAACGCCTCACGTGGTTCGATTCGTGTCGGGTGCGGCTCCGGCAACTCGTTGATGAGCCGATCGACCGTCTCCGGTGTCGGCGTCATGCGCTCGCTGACGGGGCGTGACAGATTGACGTGCTCGATGAACCGTTCTTTCTGCGGGTACGGCGCGTCAGGTGGCGGTGGTTTCATTTGTTGTCTCGCTTCATCTAATGACGCGACGGCGAGGTCGCGCGCGACATCACGCGGTAGCGTCGGCGCCTCGACCGTCTTCAGCCAGAGGACGGCATCGCGCAAGTCGCCTTTGAAGACGGTCTCGAGCAGACGCACCGTGTCCTCGTTCATCGGCAACCGTCCCGATTGGAGCAAACGGCTGACGGCGCTCCGGACCTCGGGCGGGAGCGATGCGAGCAACGCCTGAATCTTCGTATCGAGTTTCACCGGTTGGCCGCTCGGTATATCCGGCGTCTCCGGTTCGGGCTTGACGACGATTGTCGCGATGAGCTGGCCATCTTGTTCGGCGAGCGTCAGTTGGAACGGGTTCGTCTTCGGGAGCCCGCCCTCGAACGTGACCTCGACGTGCTCGCCGTTGATTTTGACGATCCCGGAGTCGGGTCCGGTCTGTTTGACGAGCTCGGCTTTATAGATGCGATTCGTCTGGATGCCGGCTGTGACCGCGACGGCCGCGGTCATGGGAGCTTGGATTTGCATAGTTGTCACCTCGATCAATATATCGACCTCTTTTTCAAAAAGTGAAGCGAAACCGACAGAAAAAAACCTCCCGTCGAATCGACGGAAGGATCAAGAGTGGAGCGTTGTGCTTTGGTTTAATTGTTGGAACCGGGCGACGAGTTCGCCCGTCGCTTTCAATTGATTGCGGAGGACGTATGAGGTCGCATTCGTGGCGATTCGGTGACCGTTCTGGGTGACGACCAAGCCTTTCGACTCGATCGGGTCACTCGTGATGTCACGGACGTGCGACCAGGCGTACCATTCACATTCAGGACGCTTCGGGGACATCGTCGGGAAGAAGACGAGCCCGGACGTCGGTTCGATGACGACAGGCACTTTGCCTTTGATTCCGGCGACGCGCTTGGCGACGAAGATGCGCTCCTCAATCGAACTGCTGTATTGGCGGCAGGAGAGCTGCAAGAGCTGGTAGGGCCGGAGCGGGGTCTTGATCTCGGAGCCGTCCTCGAGAATGACTCGTGATTCCCAGGCTGTCTCGTAGCAAGGCATAATGGCGACCGTTCGCTTCGTAATACGGTACTTTTCTTCGGAGTGGTAGGGGCGCATATGGCTGCACCGTCCTTTTCGTATTGGATTTTCAGGCTCGGGTCGCCCACATGGCGTACAAACCTAAATCATCCACACTATGATATATCACAAAATATGTAAATTCAATATGTCGATATGAAAAGTAGGGAAATATAATTCCAATGTAAGCCAAAAGACGATTCATTTACAAAAAAACGAGAAAGTGTTTGTCACGCTTCCAAGAAGGTGGTAAGATTACCGATAGAGGGAAAGCCTCTGTATTCTTCAATGGTGAAAGGAATGGATTTACACATGGTAGGTAAAGTAAAATGGTTTAACTCAGAAAAAGGTTTTGGATTCATCGAAGTAGAAGGCGGCAAAGACGTATTCGTACACTTCTCTGCAATCCAAACTGACGGCTACAAATCACTTGACGAAGGTCAAGAGGTAGAATTTGAAATCGTTGATGGCGAGCGTGGCCCACAAGCGGCTAACGTTACAAAATTATAATTTCAAGCCGTAAGCCGGTTCCCTCGTGGAGCCGGCTTTTTATTTTTCTTACATAGCGTCCTTCGAATCAAAATCGCGTTTAAGAACGGGCAGAACGGGTAGTTTCTTTTTATACCGCCGATTCAACTTGAAGACGACGCAATCGGAACAAAATTGTCATTATTTTCTGATGATAACGTTTTCAAAAGATTTGAATTCGGGGTATACTATAAATGAGCCACCTGGTTCCACTTTCTTTTCAGAAATGAAGCAGGAGATTCGGTCCAAATCGACGAATCATTGGGTCAAGCGGTTATTTTAAGGAGGAGTTCAGATGATTTATAACATTCGCGGCGAAAACATTGAAGTCACACCAGCTATTCAAGACTATGTCGAGAAAAAGTTGGACAAATTGACTCGGTATTTCACAACTCCTACGGATGCACAGACGGCTTACGTCAACTTGAAAGTGTACAATGAGAAGCAAAAGGTGGAAGTGACGATCCCGATGCCGAACTTGTTGCTCCGTGCTGAGGAAACAAACCTCGACATGTACGCGGCAATCGACCTCGTCGTCGATAAATTGGAACGTCAAATCCGTAAGCACAAAACGAAACTCAACCGTAAATCACGTGCCAAAGATGGCGGTATCGGCGAGTACTTCAAGTCACTCGAAGGTCCTGAGGACGTGGTCGTCTACGACGAGGACGAGGCAGAACTCGAACTCGTGCGGACGAAGCGTTTCACGCTCAAACCGATGGATACGGAAGAAGCGATTCTTCAGATGGACATGCTCGGCCACAGCTTCTTCGTCTTCTCAGACGCAGAAACGGGCAACACGAACGTCGTCTATCGTCGTAAAGACGGGAAATACGGCTTGATCGAACCAGAATAATTTAACCTTGAAACCACACGGCCCTCCAACTCGGAGGGCCGTTTCGTTTGGCCTTTCCTTGAAAGCGAGGGTCACTTCGGTTAAACTGTACATTAGGGAAAAAACATGCATTTTTCAGTGAATGCAGAGGAGATAAAGCGTATGGCGAACTTTTTGAAAGATTTATTTGCTCCACAGAAACGAGTATTGAAAAAAGCAGAAAAAGCGGCCGACCTCGTCGAGTCGTTCGCCGAACCGATTAAGGCATTGTCTGACGAAGCACTTCAGGCGAAGTCGATTGAGTTCCGGGAGCGTTTGGACAAGGGCGAGACGCTTGATGATATCTTGCCAGAAGCGTTCGCGGTCTGTCGCGAGGCGTCTGAGCGTGTGCTCGGCATGCGCCACTACCGTGTCCAGCTCATCGGGGGCTACGTGCTCCATAACGGTGACATCGCTGAGATGAAGACCGGGGAAGGGAAGACGCTTGTCGCGACCCTTCCGGTATATTTGAACGCGCTCACGGGCCGCGGCGTCCACGTCGTGACGGTTAACGAATATTTGGCTCGCCGTGACAAAGAACTCATGGAACCGCTCTACTTCGCACTCGGTCTTTCGGTCGGCCTCAACGTGTCGAACATGGACCGTGTCGAGAAGCAGGCGGCGTATAACTGTGACATCACCTACTCGACGAACAACGAGCTCGGTTTCGACTACTTGCGTGACAACATGGTCCTTTATAAAGAAGACCGTGTCCAACGCGAGCTCTACTTCACAATCGTCGATGAAGTCGACTCGATTCTCGTCGATGAGGCGCGGACCCCGCTCATCATCTCGGGTTCGGCCCAAAAATCGACAGAGCTTTACACACGGGCCGATGCCTTCGTCCGCACGCTCAAAATCGAGGACGACTACACGGTCGACGTGAAGACGAAGTCGGTTCTCCTCACGGACAAAGGGGTCGACCTCGCCGAGAAGTTCTTCGGTATCGACAACTTGTTCGCGATCGAGCACGTCTCGGTCAACCACCACGTCGGGCTCGCCCTTCGTGCCAACGCCGTCATGCATCATGACGTCGACTACATGGTCCGCGACGGCCAAGTCATGATCATCGACCAGTTCACCGGTCGGGTCATGGACGGACGCCGCTACTCGGAAGGGTTGCACCAGGCGATCGAAGCGAAAGAAGGCGTCGAGATTCAGCGTGAATCGATGACGCTCGCGACGATCACGTACCAGAACTACTTCCGTATGTATGAGAAGCTGGCCGGGATGACCGGAACGGCGAAGACAGAGGAAGAAGAATTCCGTAACATTTACAACATGCAGGTCGTGACGATCCCGACGAACAAACCGATCCTTCGGGAAGACCGTTCGGATCTCATCTTCAAATCGATGGATGGCAAGTTCAAAGCCGTAGTCGAAGAAATTATGGCAGCCCACGCGACGGGACAACCGGTCCTCGTCGGGACGGTCGCCGTCGAGACGTCGGAGCATTTGAGTAAGCTTCTCTCGAAGAAGAAGATCAAACACGAAGTTTTGAACGCGAAGAACCACGCCCGTGAGGCCGAGATCGTCGAGAACGCCGGTCAAAAAGGCGCGGTCACGATCGCGACGAACATGGCCGGACGCGGAACCGACATCAAGCTCGGCGAAGGCGTCATCGAGCTCGGCGGATTATACATCGTCGGGACCGAGCGCCACGAGTCGCGCCGGATCGACAACCAGCTCCGTGGACGGGCCGGCCGTCAAGGAGACCCGGGTAAATCCCAGTTCTACTTGTCACTCGAAGATGAGCTCATGCGTCGCTTCGGGACGGACAGCCTCCAGAACATGATGGAGCGCCTCGGCATGGACGACACGCAACCGATCGAGAGCCGCATGGTCTCGAAAGCGGTCGAGTCGGCCCAGAAGCGTGTCGAAGGGAACAACTACGACGCTCGGAAACAGCTCCTCGGTTACGATAACGTCATGGCCGACCAACGGAAAGTCATGTACAAAGACCGGGCTAGCATCCTCGAGAACGAGTCGGTCACGGACATCGTCCGTTCGATGATTCAAGAGACGGTCGAGACGGGCGTGGCGCAATATACGCCGCTCGAGCTCGTGCCGGAAGAGTGGAACATCGACGAGCTCGCGCACTGGGCCAACCAGACGCTCGCCCTCGAGCAGCCGGTCGAAGGTAAGGACTTCTACGGCAAAGAGCGCGAAGAGATCATCGAGCTCTTGAGCGAACGCACGACCGCGCAGTATGAGGCGAAACGGCAACTCGCGCCGCCGGAACGCTTCAACGAGTTCGAGAAGATCATCGTGCTCCGTGCCGTTGACTCACACTGGATGGCACACATCGACCACATGGACCAACTCCGTCAAGGGATTCACTTGCGTGCCTACGGACAGAACGACCCGCTCCGCGAGTATCAGGCGGAAGGCGTCAACATGTTCGACGCGATGAACGTGGCCATCTCCGAAGAAGTGACCGGCTTCGTGCTTCGTGCCGAAGTCGGCGACAATCTCCGACGCGAGAAAGTCGTCGAGGAGGAAGTGGCGGTGTCTGGCAAGGACGACACCCCGCTCAAGAAAAAGCCGGTCCGTCGCACGGAAGACCAACGGCTCGGGCGCAACGACCCGTGCTGGTGTGGTTCAGGCAAGAAGTTCAAAAACTGCCACGGCAAACAACAGGCTTAATTTTGAAAGAGGCGAGTCCGCTCGCCTCTTTCCTACGGAAAGGTGACCTACACTATGGAAATTTCAGATATTCGCAATGAACTCGAGGCGATGGCGAAACGCCTCGAAAATTATCGTCAATCGCTCAACCTGACAGAGAAGCAGGCCCGCATCGCCGAGCTCGAGAACGAGATGACGTACCCAGACTTCTGGGACAGCCAAGAGAAGGCGCAGAAAGTCATCGACGAGTCGAACGCGCTCAAAGCGATGGTCGACAAATACCAAGAGCTCGCCGATGGGCATGAAGACGGCGAAGTCACGCTCGAACTGATCAAAGAAGAGCCGGACGCCGAGATGCAAGGTGAGTTGGGAGAGATGGTCACGGCGCTCAAGGCCGATTTCGACGCGTTCGAACTCGAAATCCTCTTGAACGGACCTTACGACGCCAACAACGCCATCCTCGAGCTTCACCCAGGAGCGGGCGGTACCGAATCACAAGACTGGGCCTCGCTTCTGCTCCGGATGTACCAACGCTTCGCGGACAAGCAAGGCTGGAAAGTCGAGACGGTCGACTATCTGCCGGGCGAAGAAGCTGGCGTCAAGTCGGTCACGCTCCGTATCGTTGGGCATAACGCCTACGGCTACTTGAAGGCGGAGAAAGGGATTCACCGTCTCGTCCGCATCTCGCCGTTCGATTCGTCGGGCCGCCGCCATACGTCATTCGTTTCGTGCGACGTCATGCCGGAATTCAATGACGACATCGAAATCGAAGTGAAGACCGAAGACCTCCGGATCGATACGTACCGCGCGTCAGGCGCCGGCGGTCAGCACATCAACACGACCGACTCGGCCGTCCGGATCACGCACGTGCCGACGGGCGTCGTCGTCTCGTGTCAAGCCGAGCGTTCGCAAATCAAGAACCGTGAAGCAGCGATGAAAATGCTCAAGGCGAAACTGTATCAACGCGAACTCGATGAGCAGCAACGCAAGCTCGATGAGATCCGCGGCGAGAAGACAGACATCGGTTGGGGCAGCCAAATCCGTTCGTACGTCTTCCACCCGTACGCGATGGTCAAGGACCACCGCACGAGTTATGAAGTCGGGAACACGAGTGGCGTCATGGATGGTGACATCATGGGCTTCATCGATGCTTACCTCCGCAAGACAAATATGTGATGCAAGTGGCTCAAGGACTGACGTCTTTGGGCCACGTTGTATGTAGAGGAGAAAACCTTTAATGAAGCAAATCGTCAAAGACTATATCTATTTACTGACCGGGTCCGTCTTCGTCGCTTCGGCGTTCAGCTTGTTCCTATTGCCGAACAACCTCGCCTCGGGCGGCGTCAGCGGGATCTCGATCATCACGTACGAGCTGTTCAACATCTCGCCAGGGGCGTTCCAGCTCGTGTCGAACGTGTTGCTCCTCCTCGTCGGCTGGATGATTCTCGGGCTAGGCTTCGGCGTGAAGTCACTCGTCGGGTCGATTTTTTTACCGGGCGTGATCTTATTTTATGAAGCGATTGACGCGGGTGCGGCCGTCAATGACACACTGCTCGCGGCCATCTTCGGCGGGGCAGGCGTCGGCATCGGTCTCGGGCTCATCTTCCGGGGACGGGCCTCGACCGGGGGAATGGATTTGCTCGCGCAGATTTTACATAAGTTCACCCACATCCCGCTCTATCTCTGTATCGCCATTCTCGACGGGGCGGTCGTCCTCGTCGCTGCTGTCACGTTCTCGTTCACGACGGGGCTGTATGCACTTATCGCCTTGTTCATCACGATCAAGATGATCGACTTTGTCCAGCTCGGCTTCACACAGGACAAGATGGCGTACGTCATCTCGGAGAAACGGGACGTCATCACGCGCGCCGTCTTCGATGAGCTCGATCGGGGCGCGACAGAGATTCAAGCGATTGGGGCATACTCGCGCATCGAGCGTCCGATGTTGCTCGTCGTCGTCCGCCAGAACGAAGTGAGCCGGCTGAAAGAAATCATTCGCCGCATCGATCCTGATGCGTTCCTCATCTTCAGCGAGGCGCACGAGGTGATGGGGCAAGGGTTCACGTCAGACAAACGCTATATCAACGTTCCCTAAGTTGTGGAATCTTTGTGTATTTTTCGTGAGTTAGGTTAGAAAGCGGTTCATAACGGCTATAATGGTAAAAGTAGGTTATTTCTACAACTTAGGAGGGGAACCCTATTATGAAGAAATGGATGATGGCGATTGGACTTGGCGCCATGCTCACGCTCGGTGCGTGCGGCGGTGGCAATGAAGAAGAGTCGACGAGCAACGGGGACGGCGCCAACACGGCGTCGGTCGACGCAGAAGCGGTCTACGCGCAAAACTGTGCGGCATGTCATGGCGCGAACTTAGAAGGGATGAGCGGTCCGAAACTCTCGGATGTCGGTTCACGTCTATCTGCCAGTGAAATTGAAGAAGTCATCAAAAACGGGAAAGGCGCTATGCCTGCGAATGTGATTGAAGACGAAGAAGAAATCACGGCTGTCGCCGCTTGGCTCGCCGAGAAAAAATAATCATGGGGAACCACGAGACGACTCGTGGTTTTTTTGTTTCATTCTCAACCGAATTCGGGTCATCGTAGACGCGGATGCCTTTTGAATGTACGTTTCATCATCTGTGTCTAGGTCGTGAAATCTATCTTCAAAGCGACAATTTCACACCGAACTCAATCCAACTGAAACATTCCTGTAATGGTTATTTAAAAGTTCAATTGCTATAATTGTAGGCGCTTGAACTATATCGCCTGCCGCATTTTTCGGACAGGTGGACACGAACAAGGTCCCTTGACAGGACCAGTGCTTATCGTGTAGAACAGAGGCTAGACGAAAATATTCACTTAACTAACTAATCAAGTCTTCGTCATAGATGCATGAAACGTGATAGATGCATGAAAAATATATAAAAAGGGTAGGGAATACGTTATGATCTCGATGCAAAAAGTCAGTAAAGTATATCCAAACGGCGTCGTCGCCGTCGATGACCTCGAGTTAGAGATTCAAGACGGCGAGTTCTTATACGTCGTCGGACCATCCGGCGCCGGGAAATCGACGTTTATGAAAATGATTTATCGAGAGGAGAAACCGTCGAGCGGTCTTCTCATGATTGATGGGATTGACGTCGGCAAATTGAAAAACCGCCACGTCCCGAAATTACGCCGTCAACTCGGCGTCATCTTCCAAGATTATAAGTTGTTGCCGTCACTCACGGTCTACGAGAACGTCGCGTTCGCTCTTGAGGTCGTCCAGGCCGACACGAACACGATGCGCAAGCAGGTCATGGACGTGTTGAACCTTGTCGGACTGAAGCACAAGGCGCGCAACTATCCGGATGAACTTTCGGGTGGGGAGCAACAGCGTGTGTCAATCGCTCGGGCCATCGTCAATAAGCCAAAGCTCATCATCGCCGATGAGCCGACGGGTAACTTAGACCCGGACACGGCTTGGGGCATCATGGAAGTGTTCCAAGAGATTCACCGCCGGGGGGCGACCATCGTCATGGCGACCCACAACCGTGATATCGTAGACAAGATCCGCCATCGCGTCATCGCGATCGAGAACGGGAAAGTCGTACGCGATGAAGAGAAAGGAGCTTATGGCTATGATATTTAAAAGTGGATTCCGTCATCTGCGCGAAGGGTTCAAGGGAACACTTCGCAACGGTTGGATGACGTTCGCGGCCATCAGTGCTGTTACCATCACCTTGTTACTCGTCGGGGTATTTGCCCTCGTCATGTTCAACGTCAATGAGATTTCAGAGAACGTCGAGAACGACGTCGAGATTCAAGTATTCGTCACCCGGACCGCGGAGGAAGCGAACGTCGAGAAGCTCGGCGAGAACTTAGAACAGATTCCAGGCGTCGAATCGGTCACGTTCAGCTCGAAAGAGGATGAATTAGAGAATTTCCGTAACCAGCTTGGTGAAGATGCGAACGCCTACGGAACGGTCGAGAAGGACAACCCGCTCCACGACCGCTATATCGTCAAGGCGTCAGACCCGCTCAATACGGAGAAGGTCGCTAATTCGGTGCAGTCACTTGATAACGTCGATAAGGTCACATATGGACAGGACTATATCGACAAGATGTTCGCCTTCTTCAACGGGATTCGCATCGGCGGACTTGCGTTGATCGTCGGTCTCACGCTCATGGCGATGTTCCTCATCTCGAACACGATCAAGATGACGATCTTCTCACGCCGTCGCGAAATCGAGATCATGCGTCTCGTCGGAGCGAAAAACAGCTTCATTCGCTGGCCGTTCTTCATCGAAGGGCTTCTCCTCGGTGTATTCGGTGCGCTCATCCCGATTGCCGTCATCTACTTCGGTTATGACGTCGCATATAGTGCTTTACAACCATCGCTAGATCAACTGAATAGTGATATATTTAAATTGATTGATCCATCGATTTTGACGACGCAAGTGTCACTCGTCCTTTTAGCGCTCGGTGCCTTCATCGGGATCTGGGGTTCGACGACATCGCTCGGTCGATTCTTGAAAGTCTGATTTAATTTAAATATGAGGAGGAGTTGGCGGATGAAACGTTCGCTTGCGCTTGGATTAAGTTTGACGCTACTTGCCTCGCCTGTATGGGCGACGGAGAAAGACACGCTGAAAGCACGACAAGATCGTTTATCCAATCAATTGGAGGAATCCAAGAAAGCGCAAGACGAGACGGACGCCGAGCTCGAAGTCACCGAGGCGGAACGTGACGCGGTAACGACAGAAATCCGCGCCGTCAATGAACGTCTCGAAGGCTTAAGTGAACAGATCGCCGTCCAACAGGAAGAAGCGGACGCGGCGCGCACCGAGCTCGAGGAAACCCGTGATCAACTCACTGCCCAAGGGCAGTACCTCGAAAGCCAGAAGGCGCTCCTTAGTGAGCGTCTTCGTGTGCTTCAAGTACATGAGGACCAGTCCTATTTTCAAGTCGTCTTCGAGTCCCGTTCATTCGGAGACTTCGTGACACGGTTATTGACCGCGCAGACGATCGCCGATCAGGATCGGGACCTCATACATAGCTACATGAGTGAAGTCGAGCGGCTCGAAGCGCTCGAAGCACGGCAGCGGACCCAGCTTTCGTTCCTTAAACAGAAAGAGCGGGAACTAGTCGTGACGAAACAAGCGCTCGACGTCGCCGCCGAACAAAAGCGGGATTTGTTGTCAGAACTGAACGAACAAGTCGAACTGCTCGAGCTCGAGAAGATGAGCCGTGAAGAAGAACAGGCGCTCATGAGTGAGCAGAGCCGCATCATCGCCGGTCAACTCGATGCGATCGCCCAAGCGGAGCGGGAAGCCGCCGCCCGCGCCGAGGCCGAAGCGAAGGCCAAGGCACAAGCAGAAGCGCAGGCAAAAGCCGAGGCAGAGGCGAGAGCACGGGCTGATGCCAAAGCGGAAGCGGACAAGCGGGCAGACGACAAAGCGCCAGCTGCCCCAGCGCCTGCTCCAACAACACCACCACCTGCGGAAACCCCGACGAACGTGACGGGACCGACGACCTCGTTCGTGCGGCCGGTCTCCGGCTACGTGTCGAGCCCGTTCGGCCCTCGTCAAAACCCGCTCACGGGCGTGGCGGAGTCGCACCGTGGCATCGATCTCGTCAATGCGACCGGGACACCGATTGTCGCGTCGGCACCAGGCATCGTCATCAAGGCGGCCCCGGCGACCGGTTACGGCAACGTCGTCTTCGTGTCCCATATCGTCGGCGGGGAAGTATGGACGACCGTCTATGCCCATCTCGACGCGATTACGGTCACGTCAGGGCAAACGGTCGGAGCCGGACAGACCGTCGGTACGCTCGGCAGCACGGGCTGGTCGACAGGCCCGCATCTCCACTTCGAATTACATCGCGGACAATGGGCGCCAGGGCAACCGAATGCGGTCGACCCGGGTCCATACATCGGTTACTGATGAGACGGACGTGTTCCAAATTTCTGGAACACGTCCGTTTTTCTGAACTTTTTGCTATACTGGATGAAAGACTGACAAAGAGAAATGAGGGACTACCCGTGAAAAATACAACCGCAGGATTACTAGCCGGTGCCACGTTCGTCGCCGGTGCCGGTGCTGGGCTCGCGACGATGGCGTTCACCGATACAGCGTTACCGCTTCAACCGAAAGCGGAAGGCTGGGACAAAGTCGACCAAGTCCGACAATTGATTGAGACGCATTCGTTAAAGGATATCTCGGAAGAAGACTTGTTGACCGGTGCCCTCGACGGGATGACGGGAGCGCTCGACGACCCGTACTCGGACTTCCTCGACGCCGAAGAGACGTCACAGTTCACTGACTCGATCGAGTCGAGCTTTGAAGGAATCGGCGCGACTTTGGAGAAGAAAGGAGAAGACATCTTAATTGTCGCTCCAATCAAAGGCGCACCAGCCGAAGAGGCGGGTCTTCGGGCCGGAGACGTCATCACGTCGGTCGACGGGGAATCGATTGAAGGGATGGCCGTCGAAGAGGCGGTCCAACTCATCCGTGGCGAGAAAGGGACCGTCGTCACGCTCACCATCCGTCGCGGCGGCCAAGAGGCCGACTATGAGATTACACGCGATACGATTCCGATCGAGACCGTCTATTCAGAAGTGAAAGAACAGGACGGCAAGAAAATCGGCTATATCGAGGTGACCCAGTTCTCTGAGCCGACGGCCGATGAGTTTTTGGAGCAGCTTGAGACGCTCGAGTCAGAAGACATCGATAGCCTTATCATCGACGTGCGCGGGAACCCGGGTGGCTTGCTTCCGGCCGTCATCGAGATGACCGAAGGGTTCGTGCCGACGAATAAACCGGTCGTCCAAATTGAGAACGCGGACGGGGAACGCGAGTCGCAGAGAGGCCGCGCCCGAGAAGTGAAGCCGTACGACTTGTTCGTCTTGACGGACGAAGGATCGGCGTCGGCATCTGAGATTTTGGCCGGTGCGCTAAAAGAAGGGGCCGGTGCCACGATTATCGGCAACAAGACGTTCGGAAAAGGGGTCGTCCAGACGGCGTTCGATTTAGAGGACGGCAGCAACTTGAAGCTGACGACGAGCAAATGGCTCACGCCGGACGGCAATTGGATTAACGAGAAAGGCATCGAGCCGGACGTCGAGGTCAATCAACCGGATTACTTCGGGGTGAACCGCATCCTCGCCGACACGGACTCGCTCAAAGTCGGCGACTACGGCGAGGCGGTGTCGAACCTGCACACGGTCTTGTCGGGCATCGGCTATGAGCCGGGCGGACAGCCAGGATATTACGGCGACACGATGGCCCGCGCCGTCAGCGACTTCCAAGCCGACAACAATTTGCCGGAAGACGGGGTCGTCAATGAGGCGACGGCGTCGGCGCTCGAGTCACGCTTGCTCGAGGTGATTCAAGATGAGGCGAACGATGCCCAATTGAACCGTGCGCTCGAAGAAGCTGCAAAATAAGGATTAGGGAAAGGATTGGACAAGTGTGGACGTTCTACGAATGAGTTTTACTGCTTTGTTGACCTTGATTGGTAGTCCGCTACTCTGGGCGACGCTCGTCGCCCTCGCTTACATATCAATGACGCGCATCAAACGGGAACGGGGCATGTTCCGCTCACGGCGACGTTCGCCGAAGTCGGACTGGCGCCATTTTGTATGGCCGAGCCTGTTGCTCGCCGTCATCGGTTCAGCCGCATTGATTTTGCTCGAGACGACCGTCAACTGGGAATGGCTCGTGACGTTCAGCGTGCTGTATGCGCTCATCGTCTTGACGATGCACCCACGCTTCAGCAGCCCGGCGTTCCCATTCCTCCTCATGCTGACGGCGGTCACGTTGCGTGACGTCGTTGACTACGGCGCCGTCTCGGGCTGGATGGACCGGCTATCCGAGGTCGAGTGGCCGGTCTATGCGCTCGTGTTCGGAGTCGTCACATTGGCGGAAGCGATTCTCTTGCGTTGGAAAGGGTCGATTGAGACATCACCGACGCTCATCTTGTCCAAACGAGGTCAGTTCATCGGCGGACACGTCGTCAAACGGCTTTGGTTTTTCCCGCTCGTCGTCTTTTTGCCACCGTCGTTCGGTCTCGACATGCCGGTGCCGGTCATCTTGCCGATTCCAATCGGGGTCAGCCTGTTATCGACCGGAGCCTTGCCAGGGACGCTCCTCGGTCGCCTGAGCCTGTATCGCGGCTTGCTCGCGCTTGTCGCCCTCGGTTTGTTCGGGGCGTCGTACGTCACCGACGTGCCGTATGCGGCCTATGGATTGCTCGTCGTGTTCGTCTTGTATGAGCTAGCGCTTCAAATGATCAAGCGGGAGAACCGCGGGACGACACCGGTGTTCATCAACGGCAACCGGGGCGCGGTCATCATCGACACGCTCCCAGGCTCGCCGGGTGAATCGATGCAACTCATCCCGGGCGAGTCGATTTATAAAGTGAACGGGACGGTCATCACGGGCGGGAGCAGCTTCTATGAGGCGCTCCAGCTCCATAAGCCATACATCAAGCTCGAAGTGCTCAATTTGAACGGAGACATCCGATTCGTGCAACGGGCGATGTATGAGACCGACCCGCACGAGCTCGGCATCTTGTTCGTCGCGGAGCCGGCGAGTCCGCGTCTGCGGTTAAGGAAATTATAAAAGGGAGCATCCTTGGCGGATGCTCCCTTTCGTGCGTTCGATTAAAGTTCAAGTTTCGACGGTTTAAAGCCCATCGTCGCTTCGACGGCGTGTTGCCAGCCTTTATACAGATTTTCGCGGTGTGCCTCGTCCATGTTCGATTCGAACTGGTGGTCGAGTTTCCACTGCTGTTTAATCTCAGCTTGGTCTTTCCAGAACCCGACGGCGAGTCCAGCGAGGTAGGCGGCACCGAGGGCCGTCGTCTCGCTCACTTCCGGACGTTCGACCGGCACGTTCAAGATGTCCGCTTGGAACTGCATGAGGAAGTTGTTGTTGACCGCACCACCATCGACGCGGAGTGTCTTCAACTCGATGCCAGAATCTTGTTCCATCGCCGTCAAGACGTCGCGCGTCTGATAAGCGAGTGACTCGAGCGTCGCCCGGACGAAGTGTTCTTTCTCCGTACCGCGTGTGAGGCCGAAGATGGCACCGCGGACGTCCGAGTTCCAATACGGCGCACCGAGACCGACGAAGGCAGGGACGACGTAGACGCCGTCAGTCGTTTCGACACGGTTAGCGTACTGTTCCGTATCTTTCGCCGACTTGAGCATGCGGAGTCCGTCACGAAGCCATTGGATGGCTGAACCAGCGACGAAGATTGATCCTTCGAGCGCGTATTCGACTTTGCCGCCGTAACCCCAAGCGATTGTCGTGAGCAACCCGTGGTCCGATTTAACGGCTTCTTCGCCCGTGTTCATGAGCATGAAGCAACCTGTCCCGTACGTATTTTTCCCTTCGCCAGACTCGAAGCAAGCTTGACCGAAGAGGGCAGCCTGTTGGTCACCGGCCGCACCGGCAATTGGTACTTCGAATCCGAAGAAGTGGTACGGGATTGTGTTGGCATATACTTCACTCGACGGTTTGACTTCTGGGAGCATCGATTTTGGTACTGTCAAAATCTCGAGGAGCTCATCGTCCCACTTCTGTTCATAGATGTTGTACATGAGCGTCCGTGAGGCGTTCGAGTAATCCGTGACGTGGGCGTGACCGCCTGACAGTTTCCAGATGAGCCATGTGTCGATTGTCCCGAAGAGGAGGTCGCCGGCTTCCGCTTTCTCGCGCGCACCTTCGACGTTGTCGAGAATCCATTTGACTTTCGTTCCTGAGAAGTAGGCGTCAATCAAGAGGCCTGTCTTGTCGCGGAATAAGTCACCGTGTCCGGCCGCGTTCAGCTCGTCACAGATGCCAGCCGTTTGCCGCGATTGCCAGACGACCGCGTTATAGACTGGGCGTCCTGTCGACTTCTCCCAGACGACGGCCGTTTCCCGTTGGTTAGTGATTCCGATGGCCGCGATCTCTTTTGGATCGATATCAGCCGACCCGAACGCCTCGGCCATGACGGCGAGGACAGAACCCCAAATCTCGTTGGCGTTATGCTCGACCCAGCCCGGTTTCGGGAAGTATTGTTTGAACTCACGTTGCGCGACTGTGACGATTTTCCCGTCATGGTCGAAGATGATGGCCCGTGAGCTTGTCGTTCCTTGGTCAAGTGCTAAGATATAACGTTTTTCTTTCTCCATATGAGAGTGCCTCCTTAGAAATTAGAAAGATTATGGGACAAGAATGCCGTAAACCAATGCGGCGATGACCGCCCCGATGATTGGTCCGACGACCGGAATCCATGAATAGCCCCAGTCCGACGTCCCTTTGCCTTTGATTGGAAGAATCGCATGCGCAATCCGCGGCCCGAGGTCACGTGCCGGGTTGATGGCATATCCCGTTGTACCACCAAGTGAGAGACCGATTGAGACGACGAGGAAACCGACGATGAGCGGATTCAAGCCGTCCGTGAACGTGTTGGCCCCGAATGACAAAATTCCGAAGACGAGAACGAACGTACCAATGATTTCCCCGATCAAGTTGAACGGCGTGCTACGAATCCCTGGTGCGGTCGAGAAGGTGGCCAGTTTGGCACCCGGATCGTCGGTCACATCATAGTGCGGTTTGTAGTGCACGAACACGAGGACGGCCCCGATGAACGCCCCGATAAACTGTGCCAAGATGTAGGCTGGCACATCAGCCCAAGGGAATGAGCCTGCTGTCGCGAGCCCGACCGTGACGGCAGGGTTCAAGTGCGCCCCTCCATAAATTCCGGCTGCGTATACCCCGATCATAACGGCGAAGCCCCAACCGAACGTGATGACGACCCAACCTGCGTTCTCCGCTTTCGAATGACGGAGGACGACGCCGGCGACGACACCGTTACCGAGCAAGATGAGTAGCATTGTACCAATAATTTCGCTGACGAATGCTGACATGTGATACTCCCTTCCTTCCATATTAAATTTGGCTTACCACTTCATTATATGCCCCAAATGTAAGCGTTTCAAAACCGAATATGCAAAAAAAGCCACTTTTCTTATGAAAAGTGGTTTTGATTGACAATACGCCGTCTGAAGTCGAGTCCAATCCCGACAAGAAAAGCGAGCAGGATCGCCAAACTGACGTATGCAAGCGGCGCGTAGAGGGCGGCACCGAGGTCGAGCGCGATCGAGACGATGACGGCCACATACAACCAGGCGAGCCGGGTGGAAATCTCTTTATCGTGATAACGATTCGTGAGCGAAGCGCCGAGTGGGGCCCCGATGAACGCCCCGACGACCAACGCGAGCGGTGTCATATAGTCGAGCGACAGCGACGGGAGATAGCCGACGAGTCCGCCAAGCGAGATGAACAGGACGGCGGCCAGGCTCGTCCCGACCCCGCGATGCGTCGAGAAGTCGAGCCAACTGACGAGGAGCGGGACGATGATGAAGCCGCCACCGATGCCGAGCAGAGCCGACAACAGTCCGGCCATCATCCCGATGACGAGGGCGGCAAGCAGCGATGATTTTTTCGGCTTCTGCGGTTTCGATGTTTTCTTTAATAGCGTAACGGCAAAATAAGATAGGATAGCCAGATAAAATAGGTTAAGCAATCAGTCGTATGTCCCCGAGATCGAGAGGACAAGCCGGCTCGACAGTTGCGCCGTGACGGCACCGGCCAAACCGACCGTGATGCCTGTCGACCAGGACACGTTGCCGAGCGATGTATGTTTCTTGGCGCCGGACAGGCTCGTCCCGACGACGAACAAGAGCGACGTAGCGACGGCCTCGGCCGCCGAGTATCCACTAAAGAGCAGCACCGGGACGATGATGACACCGCCGCCGATGCCGAAAAATCCGGACAAGGCGCCGACAATGGCACCGAGCGGGATAAAGAGAAGCGACCACATGACGACCAACTCGTTTCTGTTTAGATTCACTCTCCATGATAACGAAAAGCGGAACGATTTGGGAAGCATGTCAGAAGCGAATATTTGTTCGTGTATGTGATATAATCAAGGTACTATGCAAGGTACAGAAAGCGAGGAATATACATGGATAAGATTAGCGTTCCGTTTGACTTACAATCAGAATATAAGCCGGCCGGCGACCAACCGGAAGCGATTCGTCAGCTCGTCGAAGGAATCAATCGCGGCGACCGATATCAGACGTTGCTCGGGGCGACCGGTACAGGGAAGACGTTCACCGTATCAAACGTCATCCAAGAAGTGAAGAAGCCGACGCTCGTCTTGGCCCACAACAAGACGCTCGCCGGACAGCTCTACTCCGAGTTCAAAGAGTTCTTCCCGAACAATGCCGTCGAATACTTCGTCAGTTATTATGACTACTATCAGCCGGAGGCGTACGTGCCGTCGACCGACACGTTCATCGAGAAAGACGCCTCGATTAACGATGAAATCGATAAACTCCGCCACTCGGCGACATCGGCCTTGTTCGAGCGCGACGACGTCATCATCGTCGCTTCCGTCTCCTGTATTTACGGTCTCGGTAACCCGGAAGAATATAACAGTCTCGTCATAAGTCTCCGTGTCGGGAAAGAGATGGGGCGCGACCAGATGCTTCGCAAACTGATCGACATCCAATATGAACGGAACGATATCGATTTCCAGCGCGGCCGTTTCCGTGTCCGAGGTGACGTCGTCGAGATTTTCCCGGCGTCACGCGACGAACAATGCTTGCGCGTCGAGTTCTTCGGAGACGAAATCGATCGCATCCGCGAGATGGACCCGCTCACCGGCGAGATTATCGCCGACCGCGAGCACGTCTCAATCTTCCCGGCGTCCCACTTCGTCACCCGCGACGAGAAGCTGCAAAAAGCGATCGTCAACATCGAGGCCGAGCTCGAACAACAGCTCGCGAAGTTCCGCGAGGAAGGCAAACTGCTTGAAGCCCAGCGTCTCGAACAGCGAACGAACTATGACCTCGAGATGATGCGTGAGATGGGCTACTGTTCAGGCATCGAAAACTATTCGCGTCATTTGAACTTGACCGAGGCAGGGGCGACGCCGTACACGCTCATCGACTACTTCCCGAAAGACTTCCTACTCGTCGCCGATGAGTCGCACGTGACGCTCCCGCAAGTACGCGGCATGTATAACGGTGACCAGGCCCGGAAGCAAGTGCTCGTCGACCACGGGTTCCGCCTGCCTTCAGCTAAAGATAACCGTCCGCTCAAGTTCGACGAGTTCGAGAAGAAGTTGTCGCAAGCGATCTTTATCTCGGCGACACCAGGTCCGTTCGAGCTCGAGCATACCCCGCACATGATCGAACAGATCATCCGGCCGACAGGGCTGCTCGACCCGACGATCGAGATTCATCCGATCAAAGGACAAATCGACTACTTGATGGACCAAATTCGCGACCGCATCAAACAGGACGAACGCGTCCTCGTGACGACGCTCACGAAAAAGATGGCCGAGGATTTATCGGACTATCTGCGTGAAGCGGGCATCAAGGTCAACTATATGCACTCTGAAATCAAGACGCTCGAGCGGATTGAGATCATCCGTGACCTGCGTCTCGGAAAATACGACGTCCTCGTCGGAATTAACTTACTGCGGGAAGGACTAGACATCCCGGAAGTGAGTCTCGTCACGATTCTAGACGCCGACAAGGAAGGGTTCCTCCGTTCGGACCGATCGCTCATTCAGACGATTGGGCGGGCGGCGCGGAACTCGAACGGGCACGTCATCTTGTTCGCTGATAAGATGACCGACTCGATGACGCGCGCGATTGAAGAGACCGATCGTCGTCGCTCGATTCAACAAGCCTATAATGAAGAACACGGCATCACGCCGCAGACGATCCGTAAAGAAGTACGCGGCGTCATCCGCGCGACGGTCGACGCCGAGGAGGATGTGCTCGAATCACTCAGCTCGATGAAGCCGGCTGAACGTGAGGAAGCCATCGCCAAGCTAGAAGAAGAAATGAAACAAGCGGCCCGCGACCTCCAGTTCGAACGGGCGGCCGAATTGCGTGACTTAATCTTGGAGTTGAAGGTAGGGAATTAAATGGCTGAAAAGAAAAATGCGATCGTCATCAAAGGGGCGCGCGTCAACAACTTGAAAAACATTGATATCGATATTCCACGGGACCAGCTCGTCGTCTTGACGGGCTTGTCCGGTTCCGGTAAATCGTCACTCGCGTTCGACACCATCTACGCCGAGGGGCAGCGCCGTTACGTCGAGAGTCTATCGGCCTACGCCCGTCAATTCCTCGGACAGATGGACAAACCGGACGTCGATACGATTGAAGGGCTGAGCCCGGCCATCTCGATCGACCAGAAGACGACGAGCCGTAACCCGCGCTCGACCGTCGGAACGGTGACGGAAATCTATGACTACTTACGTCTTTTGTTCGCTCGCATCGGGAAACCGGTCTGTCCGCGTCACGGTATCGAAATCTCGAGCCAGACCATCTCACAGATGGTCGACCAAGTGATGGAACTGCCGGAGAAGACGCGCCTGCAAATCCTGGCGCCAATCGTCTCGGGCCGCAAAGGGACGCACGTCAAAGTGTTCGACTCGCTCAAAAAGGAAGGGTTCGTCCGCGTTCGTGTCAATGGCGAGACAATCGAACTGACCGATGAGATCGAGCTCGATAAGAACAAGAAACATTCCATCGAGGTCGTCGTCGATCGCCTCGTCGTCCGCCCTGACGTCGAAGGCCGTCTTGCTGATTCACTTGAGACGGCGCTTCGCCTCGCCGACGGCCGAGCCATCATCGACAAGATGGACGGCACCGAGCTCCTGTTCAGCGAACATCACGCTTGTCCGATTTGTGGCTTCTCCATTGGCGAACTCGAGCCGCGTATGTTCTCGTTCAACTCGCCGTTCGGTGCCTGTCCGACGTGTGACGGGCTCGGTACGAAGCTTGATGTCGACCCGGAACTCGTTATCCCGGACCCGTCGAAGACGCTGAAGGAAGGCGCCGTCGTCGCCTGGCAGCCGACAAGCTCGCAATATTATCCGCAACTGCTCGCCTCGATGTGCAAACACTTTGACATCGACATGGACGTGCCGTTCGAACGTCTGTCGAAGCGTGACCAAGACCTCGTCTTGCACGGGACGGACGAAGAGTCGTTCTTGTTCCGTTACGAGAACGATTTCGGACAAGTCCGGACGAACACGATCTTCTTCGAAGGGGTGCTCCGCAACATCGAGCGCCGCTATAAAGAGACGACGTCCGATTATATCCGTGAACAGATGGAGACGTACATGGCGACACACGCTTGTCCGACATGTAGCGGTTATCGGTTGAAAGAAGAGACGCTCGCCGTCAAAATCACGGGCCACCATATCGGGCAAGTGACCTCACTGTCCGTCGTCAACGCCATCAAGTTGTTCGACTCAATCATGACAGAGTTGAGCGAGAAAGATATCGCCATCGCCCGTCTCATCTTGCAAGAGATTTGCGAACGGCTCAGCTTCCTCAACAACGTCGGTCTCGACTATTTGACGTTGTCACGCGCCGCCGGGACGCTCTCGGGTGGAGAAGCGCAGCGGATTCGTCTCGCGACGCAAATCGGCTCACGGCTCACGGGCGTCCTATACGTCCTCGATGAACCGTCGATTGGATTGCATCAGCGTGACAACGACCGCTTGATCGCGACGCTCAAACAGATGCGTGACATCGGTAACACGCTCATCGTCGTCGAGCACGACGAGGACACGATGATGGCAGCCGATTATTTGATCGACATCGGACCGGGTGCCGGCGAACACGGCGGAGAAGTCATCGCCGCCGGGACGCCGAAACAGCTCATGAAGAACAGAAAATCGCTAACAGGCCAATACTTGTCTGGTAAGAAGTTCATCCCGCTCCCGGCCGAACGGAAAGTGCCGGACGAGCGTTTCTTGAAGATTTTGAAGGCGGAAGAGAACAACTTGAAAGGGGTCGACGTCTCGATTCCGCTCGGTATGTTCATCGCCGTCACCGGCGTCTCCGGTTCCGGGAAATCGACGCTCATCAACGAGATTCTGTATAAATCGCTCGCTCATCACATCAACCGGGCCAAGGCGAAACCAGGGAAGCATAAGAAGATTGAAGGACTCGACCATATCGACAAAGTCATCGATATCGACCAGTCACCGATCGGACGGACGCCGCGGTCGAACCCGGCGACATATACCGGTGTATTCGATGATATCCGTGACGTGTTCGCGTCGACGAACGAGGCGAAGATGCGCGGCTATAAGAAAGGGCGCTTCAGTTTCAACGTCAAGGGCGGACGCTGTGAGGCGTGCCGCGGGGACGGGATCATCAAGATCGAGATGCACTTCTTGCCGGACGTCTACGTCCCGTGTGAAGTGTGTCACGGGAAACGCTATAACCGTGAGACGCTCGAAGTGAAGTACAAAGGTAAGACGATCGCCGACGTGCTCGATATGACGATTGAGGAAGGGCTCGACTTCTTTGACAAGATTCCGAAAATCAAGCGCAAGATCCAGACGATCTTTGACGTCGGTCTCGGTTATATGAAACTCGGACAACCGGCGACGGAACTGTCCGGTGGGGAAGCGCAGCGCGTCAAGCTCGCCTCCGAGCTCCATAAACGTTCGACCGGGAAGACGATTTACATCTTGGACGAGCCGACGACGGGTCTTCACGTCGACGACATCGCTCGTCTGTTGAAAGTGCTGCAACGCCTCGTCGAGAACGGGGACACGGTGCTCGTCATCGAGCATAACCTCGACGTCATCAAATCGGCCGACTACTTGATTGACCTCGGACCTGAGGGCGGCGACGGTGGCGGTACAATCGTCGCGACCGGGACTCCGGAAGAAGTCGCTGAAGTGGCAGCCTCGTATACGGGCAAGTATTTGAAGCCGGTGTTAGAACGGGATTCGGCCCGAGCGAAACCAAAAGCAGGAAAACGGAAGTAAGGTATAGAAATGATGAGAAACGGGAACATGATTGACGTGTAACCAAATCGAAGGGGGAAACGAACAGTGAAACAAGAAATGCGTGAACTGATTCTCCAGCAAGTGAAAGATGGAAAGCTGACGATTGAAGAGGGCATGACCCAACTCGAACGACTGGAACGGCTCGAACCTGAGCGCGTCCAAGCGCTCGAGGAACGTCAAGAGACGGAGAAAGTCGATGCGTATTCGGTCGAGTCGCTCACGACGAAACTGACGTCGGCCGTCGAAGGACTCGTGACGAAACTTCGTGACAGCGACTTCACGTTCAGCTCGAACTTCGGACCGGAAGTGACATATTCGAAATCGTTCCCGTTTACCGGGAAAGACATCTCGCTCGACTTGTTCAATGCCTCGGCGACAATCGTCTCGTCCGACAACGACGAGTGCGAACTGATCGTCACCGGCCGTCCGCTCCGTCAACAAGACGCGGACAAGGCACTCGAACAGCTCCAATCGGCGGTCAAACACTCGGTCATCGGCGACCGTCTCGTCGTGTCGCTCCGTGATAAGCTCGTCCGGGCCCACGTCGAACTGTACGTCCCGCATCATCATTTCGATCACCTGCACGTGCAGACGCTCAACGGGGAAGTCCGCGCGGACGGCCTCGACGTCGAGAGCGTTCGCATCCAGACGGCGAACGGCCGGGTCGTGCTCCATGATGTGCACGCCTCAGAGCTGCTCCTTAATACGGGGAACGGCACGGTCGAGGTCGAAGCGGTCGAGTCAGAACTCGTCCACGTCCGGACCGGCAACGGTGCCGTCATCGTGAACGGGAAATATGACAAGGCATCGCTCAAGACCGGCAACGGGAATATCCGGGCCGAACTCGCGACGGCCCGCCCGGCCAAGTTCGAGCTCGTCTCGCTCGCCGGCAACATCCGCCTCGTCTTGCCGCACGGCGTCGAGGTGGAAGGGGAACTCGAGACGAACTTCGGTGGTCTCCACTGTAACTTGGACGAGCTCGAGTTGATCCGTGACCGGAAAGACGTCGCCCAGCGTCGTCTTGAATTCTTGTCGGGACGCGGTCAGACCCCGCGCATCGAAGTCGAGGCCGGAACACGTACCGGTACGATTGACCTCGAGCACGGCTCGCTCCACACGCCGTCGACGTTCCTCGAAGAGGACAAGCATGAACCGGTGGAACCGATCGACCCGGTCGCCCCGGTCAATCCGGCCGACTTGAACAACCCGTTCCATCAGCAATGACCAACTACCCGAAGGCCTCTCGCCTTCGGGTTTGTTTCAACTTGATAGATGAGGAGGGACGGGATGAGGCGATTCGTGTCCTCGTACGGATGGATGATGATTGCGGTACTGTTGCTCAGCGGATGTGACGACGAACAGCGCATCGTCAATGGGAATGAGCCGGTTGACGATGAGGCAATCGTCGTCGCCTGGGCATATGTTACCGCGCGCAACTGGCAAGAACCTGCACTCGATGCGGGAGCAAGTGCCGAGGTGGACCGTGTCACGGTCGATGACGGCTATGAATTGTTGGACGATGTGTATGCGGGCACCGAAGCGCTCGCCGTCTCGTTCGAAGCGGACCCGAACAGCAGCGTCGGTGTCCCGACAATTTTAGTCGCACCGGAGTCGGATACCGTGATCGGCTATTTGCCGGGCGAATGATAAATCCAATCGAAAACCCGAAGGCGATTGCCTCCGGGTTTTTGTCATGTCATAGATTCATTTGATACTCCATCTGTTCCCAATCCATCATTTGACCGTCATACAGCGTGAATGAGCCGATGATGAACAAGATAAAAAGGACCGGTCCGGCGATGAGCAAGAAAATCCCGAGGTTCCGCATCGACTTCGACCGGTTCCAATAGAAGATGATGGCGACGATCATCGATAGGAGCGACCCGGACAAGAACAAGCCGACGATGTTCAAGATGAACAAGAGCAGCACCGTCTCGTTCTTTGTCGCGGCATACTCGCGCCACATGTCAAACAGTGACTTGACCAAGTAGACGAGCGCCGCGATCCCGACGATAAAAATAAAGACAATGGCAATCCAAAATAGTGAATTCATTTCATTTCACCTCCCTATTCGTCTATACCCGTTCTACGGATTTGCCACAATTTAGTTTCACCCCATTTTTTCGACACGCTTCGGCTCACTTTCGTTGACGCTTCTGAAGAAGAGCTATGATACAATAATGAGCGTGAAAGGGGCAGATTACTCATGCAAAATATCGTACGCACGGCTCAACTCGTTGAGCGCTTCAAACTTCAAGTCATCGCCGGGGAAGAGGGACTTCACCGTCCCGTCGCCACACCGGACCT
The DNA here is from genome assembly GCF_018618335.1 of Exiguobacterium sp. s152. NCBI lineage: Bacteria > Bacillati > Bacillota > Bacilli > Caryophanales > Exiguobacterium > Exiguobacterium sp. s152. Next base: position 520,442 of record NZ_JACSLX010000001.1, on the reverse strand, counting down.
CAGTCGACCGGGACTCGTCCTTGCCGGCTACTATACCCACTATGCGAAAAATCGGCTTCAAGTGCTCGGGAAGACGGAGCTCACGTTTTATGCGAGCTTGTCGGAAGAGAGCCGCCGCGAGCGGGCGAAGATTTTATGCACGGAATTGACACCGGGCATCCTCATCACGCGCGGCTTCGACATCCCGAAAGAGATTGAACAGGAAGCCGAGGCGGCGAACGTACCGCTCATGCGCACGAACGCGATGACGACGTCGATCGAGTCGCAAATCACGAACTTCCTCGAGATGGAACTTGCACCGATGACGGCGATGCACGGCGTGCTCGTCGATATCTACGGTGTCGGTGTCCTTATCAAAGGGAAGAGCGGCGTCGGGAAATCCGAGACAGCCCTCGAACTCGTCAAGCGAGGCCACCGCCTCGTCGCCGACGACTCGGTCGAGATTCGCCAGACTGGGGACCAATTGCTCGTCGGTTCAGCGCCGAAGCTGATTCGCCATTTGCTCGAGATTCGCGGAATCGGTATCATCGACGTCATGACGTTGTTCGGCGCCGGCGCCGTCCGTTCCCACAAGAAAATCAGCTTGATCATCAACCTCGAGAACTGGGATGCGGGCAAAGTGTATGACCGCGTCGGGCTCGATCACAACACGATGAAAATCATCGACAGTGAAGTGCCGATTTTGACGATTCCGGTCCGTCCGGGACGTAACTTGGCCGTCATCGTCGAAGTCGCGGCGATGAACTACCGCCTGCAGAACATGGGCATCAACACGGCCGAAGAGTTCGCGGAACGGCTCGCGAACGCTATCCATGACAACGAAGGGGACGTGGAATAATGGTAGAGCCAACATTTGACCGCGTCGCGTTTGAAATCGGGTCGCTCCCGATTTATTGGTACGGCATGATTATCGCCTTCGGGGCGATGCTCGGCCTCGTTCTCGCCTTGTTCGAAGCGAAACGACTCAATTACGATTCAGAACGGGTCGTCGACGTCATCATCTGGTCGATTCCGATCAGTATCGTCTTTGCCCGGATTTACTATGTCACCTTCCAATGGGACTACTATAGTCAGAACCTCGGTCAAATCATCGACATCCGTCAAGGCGGCATCGCCATTCACGGGGCCATCTTCGGGGCGCTGCTCGTCGTCGTCATCTATTGCATGCGCAAGTCGATGTCGTTCTGGAAAATCACGGACATCCTCGCACCGTCGCTTCTCCTCGGACAGGCGGTCGGACGCTGGGGCAACTTCATGAACCAAGAGGCGCACGGGGCCGAGACGACGAGCCGTGTCTTGAAAGAGACGCTGTTCCTCCCGGACTGGATCGTCAACCAGATGTATATCGACGGAGCCTACTATTTACCGACGTTCCTGTTCGAGAGCGTCTGGAACATCATCGGCGTCATCTTGCTCGTCGTATGGCGTATGGTCGGTAACCCGCCGCGCGGCTATATCTTCTTGTCGTATCTCGTCTGGTACTCGATCGGTCGCTTCTATATCGAAGGACTGCGGACCGATAGCTTGATGGCCGGCGACCTGCGGACGGCACAACTCGTCTCGATCGCGATGATCGTGTTCGGTGTCGTCATGATGGTCGTCCGCCGCAAAGCGAAACGATACGACGACCCTTCAGAGAAAGGACTGTTTGATTGATGGATACACTTCTATTCGATTTGGATGGTACGTTGCTCGATACGAACCCGCTCATCATCGCGAGCTTCCGTCACACGCTCGGGTATTACTTCCCGGACGAGACGTATCGCGACGAGGACATCTTCCCGTTCATCGGACCGACGCTCGAGAAGTCGTTCAAAGCGCTCAATGAGCCGGAATGGAAAGAGATGCAGGCGTTCTATCGCAGCTTCAACATCGCGATGCACGACCAGCTCGTCGCCGAATATCCGGGTGTGATCGAAGGGCTGTACCGCCTTCACGCCAAAGGCTTCAAGATGGGCGTCGTCACGTCGAAAGGCCGTCCCGTCGTCGAGCAAGGATTGCGCTTGTTCAACATCGACCACTTGTTCGACGTCGTCATCACGGCCGACGATGTCATTCATGAGAAACCGCACGCCGAACCGGTCGAGCGGGCGCTCCACGCGCTCGGGTCGACGGCGGACCGCGCCGTCATGGTCGGAGACAACGACACGGACATCTTCAGCGGCAAAAACGCCGGCACGAAGACAGTCGCCGTCGGATGGGCGCTCAAAGGCCGTGCGTTCTTAGAAGCGCTCGAGCCGGACGTCATCATCGACTCGATGGAACATTTCGAGGCGTGGCTCGACGAGGTCACGATCCATGCGTAAGACGGAACGGTTTCGTCTCGACGGGCCGAACCCGCTCTGGCAGATGTATCGGACGATCCGCTTCCTGCGCGTCTTCAAGAACACGACCGTCGTCTTGATCGGCCGCTACTCCCCATCCGTCAAAGCGAAACGCTGGTTGTACCGGACGTTCCTCGGCATGGAAATCGGCGAGTATAGCGCGCTCGCCCTCATGGTGACACCGGACGTCATGTTCCCGGAGCGAATCTCGATCGGCCGTAATACGGTCATCGGGTTCAATTCGACGATTCTCTGTCACGAGTACCTCGTGGACGAGTACCGGATCGGGGATGTCCGCATTGGGGACGAGGTGTTGATCGGGGCGAACGTGACGATCCTTCCTGGCGTCACGATTGGCGACCGGGCCGTCATCGGTGCCGGTGCCGTCGTGCATCGCGACGTCCTGCCCGGAGAGCGCGTCGTTGGCGCAAAGCTCCAAACCGTCGACACAAAATAGACACAATTTAGCGCGAAATCATTTTGAGATCAAGACATGTCCGTCCTCATAAAATTACTAGAGCGGTATCACTTTTTTTAAAGGGGATGCCGCTTTTTTGTGTCTGTGGGCGCTGACACAAAACCCTCATATTTTTGTCAAAAAGCATTTAGTGGACCTAGCAAAATATATTCATTATAGAAGGAATATAGTCCCGATTTTTTTTAAGTTTTTCAGTTGCCCTCACTGAATGAGTGCGGTATTCTTAACCCTGCAACTAAAAAAAGATTTAGAGATGATGTGGAGGATTTAGAATATGGAAGCGAACTATGAAGCAGTAATGACGCTACCCGAACCAGAATCTCCGCTCGCCGCGGAGCTCCACTACTATAGAGGTCGTCGTGCGTTACGTGAAGGTCGCCTAGATGAAGCGACTTTTTTCATGGCTGAAGCCACTGCCGCTGCAGCCCACCGCGTCGACTATCACAAACAGTACGCTGAACTGTTATTTGAAGTAGGGGAGATCTACCACGCCAATGACGTGTGGAAACGGGTGCTTGAACTCGATGAAACGTCAACAGAGGCCTTATATCACCTTGCGAGCAACTGCGCCTATATCTCTTTATATGAAGAAGCAGCGATGTATGCAAACCGCTACCTCGAAGTCGAGGCACACGGACGCTACGCGGACTCGGTCCAATCCCTGTTAGAACTGATTGAACTCGAACAAGAACTCGAGGATGACGAGGAAGACGAGCTGATCACGTGGCACACCGAGGCCCAACAGCATATCGACAAAGGCCGCCTGTTCGCAGCCAAGTCGACGCTCGAACGGTTAATCGATCGCTATCCGCGCTTTTGGCCGGCGTTCAACAACTTGGCCGTCGTCAATTTTTATCTCGGCAACGATGAAGCGGCGTTCGAGACGCTCGAGTACGTGCTCGATGAGAACCCGGGCAACTTGCATGCGCTCTTGAACACGATTCTGTTGCTGCATGAAGCCGGACAATCGGACGCGGCGCTCCAACTGTCGGTCCCGCTGACACGTGTCCGTCCGCTCCAGTTCGATTTACGCTACAAACTCGCCACGACGCTCGCGCTCGTCGGTCAATATGACCGCGCGTACGAAGAACTCCGCCTGTTGAAGGAACGCGGATTCCGTGGGGATTCACTGTTCGGGCATTGGCTCAGCGTATCCGCCTACAAGACCGGGCGTCTTGAAGAAGCGGCTACCTATTTGAACAGTGACGAGTTGAAACGATTCGAAGAGAAGAGCCCGTACGACATCCGCGACAATCTCGAGTTCCGTTCGGCGCTCGTTCAAGGATTGCGCCAAGAAGAAGACGCGGCTCGAATCGAGATTATCCGAATCATCTCGAAGCTCGCCGATGACGAGGCGTTCGAAGCGCTCGCATTGACGAGCGGCATCACCGACAACGAGACGGTAATCGCGTTCGCCGAGAAGTGCCGCGCCGAGATTTGCCAGGCCCCGTTCACAGGCGACGTCCGCATCGCTCGGGCGTATGACGCGCTCCTGCTCGCCGAGACGGAAGTGTCGGAAGCAGAACAGATGAGCCTCGACGGCGACTTTTATGAACGGTTCGCGCTCTTGCTGCTCGCCGGTGCATCATTCGAGGACACAACGGCATCGGCCGCTGCCCTCGTCTGGATGTTCTATGCGAAACGGGACGCTCTCGTCCTCGACGACTGTGCCGACGCGTTCGGTATCGATGTCGCGACGCTCACGGAGACGATCCGTTCGTTCAAACAGACACTCGAACAAGCATAAAGATAGACGATACCTCCCTAGGTTTCTTATACTGAAGTCAATCAATTTCATGCAGAGGTGGAATCATTATGACAGAAGAAAAAATCTATGACGTCATTATCATCGGGGCCGGCCCAGCCGGAATGACGGCGGCACTCTACGCGTCGCGTGCCAACTTATCGACACTTATGATCGAACGCGGCATCCCAGGTGGACAGATGGCGAACACGGAAGATATCGAAAACTATCCGGGCTATGACAGCATCCTTGGCCCAGACTTGTCTCAAAAAATGTTCGACCACTCGAAAGCGTTCGGTGCGGAGTACGCCTATGGCGACGTCCAAAGCATCTCGGACGAGACAGAGTATAAAGTCGTCCACGCCCACAACCGCGACTATAAAGCGCGGGCGATCATTCTCGCCTCAGGCGCGCAATACAAGAAAATCGGTGTCCCGGGCGAAGAAGAGCTCGGCGGCCGCGGTGTCTCGTACTGTGCGGTCTGTGACGGAGCGTTCTTCAAAGGCAAGAACTTGTTCGTCATCGGTGGCGGTGACTCGGCAGTCGAAGAAGGCGTGTTCTTGACGCGCTTCGCTGACAAAGTCACGATCGTCCACCGTCGCGACGAGCTTCGCGCGCAAAAGATTCTTCAAAAACGGGCGTTCGACAACCCGAAAATCGACTTCATCTGGAACCACACGCTCAAAGAGATCGTGGAAGCAGATGGAAAAGTCGGTGGGGCGCGTCTCGTCAGCACGGTCGACGGGACCGAGTCGGACCATGAGATCGACGGCGTGTTCATCTATATCGGCATGAACCCGATCACTGGTTTCGTCAAAGACCTCGGCATCACGAACGAGCAAGGCTATATCGTCACGAACGAAGCGATGGAGACGACAATCCCTGGGATTTTCGCAGCCGGAGACGTTCGCGACAAGACGCTCCGTCAAGTCGTCACCGCGACGAACGACGGATCGATCGCTGCTCAAAACGCGCAACATTATATCGAGGGACTCCTCGAGGCGTTGCACGAACAAAACGCGTGACTAGAGACAGAAGGGATTGCGGGCGACCGCAATCCCTTCTCTTTTTTTCAGGCGTTCGTTATACTAAAGACAGAAGAGAGCTACACACACGGCTCGGTTGTCAATTTTAAGGGGGCGTCAGTGACATGGAAGACTTTAAAGGATTAGAAGAATTGATTATCATCAGCGGGATGAGCGGGGCCGGGAAATCGGTCGCGATGAACAGCTTTGAGGACCTCGGCTATTTTTGTGTCGATAACTTGCCGCCGGTGCTATTGCCGCAATTGATTGACGTCATCAGCTCGGTCCGACCGAAAATCGCCGTCGCCATCGATACGCGCACGCGTGACTTCATCGACAGCCTGTTCATCGTCATCGACGATTTGGAACAGAAGAACGTGCATCCGCACTTGCTCTACCTCGACACACGGGACGAAGTGCTCGTACGTCGCTATAAAGAGACGCGCCGGTCGCATCCGCTCGCCCCGGAAGACGCGCCGCTCGTCGGCATCGGTCTCGAGCGCTCGTTGCTCGAAGGATTCCGGGACCGCGCCCATACGCTCTATGATACGACCGACTTGAAGCCGCAGATGCTCAAAGACCGCATCTTGCTCCAATTCAACGAGGAACGGATCCCGTTCACGGTCAACTTCATGTCGTTCGGGTTCAAGCACGGCGTCCCGCTCGATATCGATTTGTTGTTCGACGTCCGTTTCATCACGAACCCGTTCTATATCCCGGAGCTCCGTCCGCTCACCGGGCAGACGGAAGAAGTCCAGAATTACGTCATGTCGCACCCCGAGGCGCGGGCGTTCTATAAGAAACTGATCGACATGCTCGAATTCCTGTTGCCGCAGTATAAGCGCGAAGGGAAGACACAAGTCGTCGTCGCCTTCGGCTGTACAGGCGGTAAGCACCGTTCGATCACGTTCGCCGAGAAAGTGTCGGCCCATTTCGCGGAGCGCTATAACGTCAAGACCGTCCATCGCGACCTCGCGCATGCGACGAAGGAGAAATAAGATGAGACGCGACAGAAAAGTTACGGCCATCGGTGGCGGTACGGGCCTCTCAACGCTCGTACGAGGCTTGAAACACTATCCGCTCGATATTACGGCCATCGTCACGGTCGGGGACGACGGGGGCAGCTCGGGACGCCTCCGGGATGAGTTCCACATGTTACCGCCGGGCGATATCCGGAACGTCATCCTCGCCTTGTCCGAGGTCGAACCGCTCATGGACAAGATTCTGCAATATCGGTTCGACAGCGGCTTTGGGCTCGAAGGCCACTCGCTCGGCAACCTCATGCTGACGGCGGCGACGCACATCTGTGAAGGCTCGTTCGTCAAGGCGGTCGACGTCTTGTCGCAGCTGTTGAACGCCCAGGGCAAGGTGCTCCCGGTGACGGAGACGCTCATGACGCTCGCGGCCGAGTTCGAGGACGGGACGATCGTCAAAGGCGAATCGAAAATCCCGCTCGTCGAAAAACCGATTAAACGCCTATTCTTGCTCGAAGAGGGCATCAAGCCGGCGGCAGGTGTCGTCGAGGCGATTGAGGACGCGGATTTGATCGTGCTCGGACCAGGGAGCTTATATACGAGTATCATCCCGAACCTGTTGATTCCGGAAGTGCGCGACGCCATCGTCCGCTCCGGGAAGCCGGTCGTCTATATTTGCAACGTCATGACGCAGCCGGGCGAGACGAAAGGGTACGACGCGATGAAGCATTTGAAATCGATTGAGGCGTATCTCGGCAAGTCGACGGTCGACACGATTGTCGTCAATAACGAGCCAATCGAGGACATCTACTTGGAGCGTTACCTCGAGGACGGCTCGGAAGAGGTCCGTTTCGATCGCAAGAAGCTTCGGAACTATGGCACGAACGTGCTCGCCGGTGACATCGTCGACTATAACCGCGATTACATCCGCCACGACTCGGACGCCATCGCCGGCCTCGTCATGCAGCGCGTGTTGCGCATCAAGAAACCACGCTCGTTCCAAGAGCTCGAGCTGAAATAAGTTGTGATTGAACAGAAAGGAGGGGACTGACATGAGCTTTGCCTCTGACGTCAAAAAAGAACTGACGCAACTCGTTGTGACCGATGCCGAGGCGAAAGCGGAACTGTCCGCGCTCGTCCGGATGAACGGGGTCATCTCGCTCGCCTTAGGGCGGGGGATGACGCTCGACGTCTCGACCGAGAACGCCGCCATCGCACGCCGAATCTATTCCCTCATGAAACGGCTGTACGACCATCATCTCGATTTGTTCGTACGGAAGAAAATGCGGTTGAAGAAGAACAACGTCTATATCGTCCGGGTCGCCCAGCGCGCCGAGACGATGTTGAAGGACCTCGAGATTCTCGGGGAGAACTACGAGATGATTCGGACGCTCAACTCGGATATGACGCGCGACGAGAATCTGGCCCGGGCGTATTTGCGCGGGGCGTTCCTCGCCGGCGGGTCGATTAACCATCCGAAGACGTCATCGTATCACCTCGAGGTGTACAGCCTGTACGAGAACCATAACCAGGCGCTCCGCGACCTCGCCAACCGCTTCGGCTTGAACGCGAAGACGCTCGAGCGGAAGAAAGGACATATCCTCTACATCAAAGAGAGCGAGAAAATCTCGGACTTCCTGAAACTCGTCGGCGCAACGCGCGGCATGCTCGACTTCGAGGATGCACGCATCATCAAGGACATGCGCAACTCGGTCAACCGGCTCGTCAACTGTGAGACGGCGAACTTGAATAAGACGGTCGGGGCGGCACTCCGCCAAGTCGAGAACATCAAGTTCCTCGAGCGCACGGTCGGACTCGAAATCTTACCGGTCAAACTCCGGGAAATCGCCGAACTCCGAGTCACTCATCAAGACGTCTCGCTCCAAGAACTCGGCGAGATGCTTGAAACGGGACCGATTTCGAAGTCAGGAATCAACCACCGGCTCCGTAAAATCGACCAGATCGCGGACAAGGTGCGCAACGGTGAAGAAATCAGCTCATCGTGACGTTGGTTGCGCCAAAACCATTCTTCCTATATAATTAGCAATTGTGTATAGGACTTTAGAAATGTAACTTAAAGGAGCTTCATGATTATGTCGAATGCAAAGAAAAGAATCTCGCTCACGATTGACGCTGACTTAGACCAGGTCATCACGGAGCGTGCGAAACAAATCGGAATCCCGAAAAGCGCCCTCGTCACATTCGCGACAAGCCTCTTCCTCAACCAATTGCGGGCCGAAGAAGTATTGTCAGGCGACACGAATGCCATCTATCAGGTCATCCGTAAAGACTATGAACTGCTCACGAGCGTTGATAACTTAGACAAATAATCGCGAAAGGCTGACTCCGGTCAGCCTTTTTTGGTTGCATCCCGCCCTGAAATTTGGAATAGTGGTTATATTGAATTCGAATGGAGGTCGTTCCAATGGGGCAAATCTTGCTCATCCTAGTATTACAACTCGTCTATGTACCGGTGCTGACGCTTCGTACCATCATGCTCGTCAAAGGAAAAACGATGATTGCGGGGCTGTTCGGTACGCTTGAGACGCTTATCTATATCTTCGCGCTCGGCATCGTGTTCCAAGATTTGACGACGCTCGGGATGATCGTCTATGCGGTCGGCTTCGGGCTTGGGATTCTCGTCGGCGGTTACGTCGAGCGGAAGCTTGCGATCGGCTACAACATGATTCAAGTGCATACGCAAGAGTTCCCGGCCGAGCTCATCCAGAAGATGCGTGACAGCGGCTACGGGGTGACGCACTACCAAGGTCAGGGACGTGACGGCATCCGCTATCGTCTCGATGTCTTGGCAGCGCGGACACGGATGAAAGATTTGCGCCAAATGGTCGAGGAGTATGAACCGAAAGCGTTTCTCGTTGCTTTCGATCCAATCGACTTCAAAGGCGGCTATATGATGAAAGGGCTCCGACGCCCGAAATGAACGGGACGACTCGCGGAAGTGGGTCGTTTTTTTCGTGGAACGGGGAATAGACGTACAAAGGGGATGAGCGGGTTGAGACGAAAAGTATTATGGATTGTCGTGATTGGGTTGCTCGTGGTCGGCGGGATTTTATACGCCACCTCGTTTTGGAAGTCGGGGACGTCGGTCAAACCACCGCTCCCGACGGTCCGGGTCGGAACCGTGACCGCGGAAGTGAAACAGTCGACGTACTGTTGGTCGGATGGGGGCGAGGCGGTATGCGAGGACCACGGTTTGCCGGAGGCGGATGACCTGCAGCTCGTGCCGGTCGAAGCGGGTGCCGAGATTGATGTCGAGTTCCACGCCGAGCCGTCGAACGCCTCGTTCCATCAACTCGTCGATGGGGAACTTGTCCCGGCTGAACCGGTCGTGCCAGACGAGCCGGGCGTTTATGTATTCGAGACGGGCGGGGATTGGCCGCAAGGCGATAGCCGCTATGTATTCGGGGTCGAGGTCAAAGAATAAAGATGTTGACCTGTCCGCTACGGCCGGCTTTATGATAAACGAGAAGGGGGGAACGCCAATGATTCAAATCGGAAAAGTGGTCCATCTAACGGGGTTGTCCACTAAAGCAATCAAATGGTATGAAGCAAAAGGACTTGTCCAACCGACTCGTTTAGAGAATCAGTATCGGTTATACGGGATGGAAGAAATAAGGCGCCTGAACGAAATCAAGTTACTACGTCAAATGGGCATCTCGCTCGAACAAATTCAAGCGGCAGAAAGTGTGAGCGGGTTACTCGACAGCAGACTTGATGAGGTTCAACGTGAGATCGAGGCGTTGCGACAAGTCGAGCAACAAATTAAATGGATGCAAACAGGGGGAGATTCAATGAAAGTACGTTATGAGAAGTGGGACCAACCGAAAATCGTAAACGGCTATGTATCCGAACTCACCAAAATCCCATTCGTTTGGGAAAAACTGCAACCAGAGCTGACAACAGACGAATCATATGGCATCTGTTTAGCGAAAGAAGAAGCCTATTTAGCAGGGATGACTAATCCTGTGACAGGTAAAGACGGAAGACAGGTTGAACTGTCGGCAGGACGGTATCTTGTCGCCACGGTCGAAGGGGGAATTCCAGCTATCCCTACGACATATAATCAACTTCTAGCATTGCCGGATGTAACGTTGCGAGATGCACTCGATTTTGAGCGCTATATTCATGGACAAGACGGAGCCGACGACTTGATTGAAATTTGGTTGCCCGTCCAATAACAAAGAAGTGCCTTTCCCGAAGTCGGGAAAGGCACTTTTGGATTAACGCGTCATGACTTTGTCGATGAGACCGTAGTCTTTCGCTTGTTCAGCTGACATGAAGTAGTCGCGCTCTGTGTCGCGCTCGATGACTTCAAGCGGCTGGCCTGTGTTATCAGCCATGATTTGGTTCAATTTCTCACGCATCTTGATGATGCGCTCGGCATGGATTTTGATATCCGATGCTTGACCTTGCGTACCGCCGAGCGGTTGGTGAATCATGATCTCCGCGTTTGGAAGCGCGAAGCGTTTGCCTTGTTCACCGGCTTGGAGCAAGAAGGCACCCATCGATGCGGCCATTCCGATACAAATCGTCGACACGTTCGGCTTGATGAAGTTCATCGTGTCATAAATCGCCATTCCGGAAGTGATCGAACCACCCGGGCTGTTGATGTAAAGTGAGATGTCCTTATCTGGGTCCTCGGCTGCAAGGAAGAGAAGCTGGGCGACAATCGAGTTGGCGACGTTGTCGTCGATTGCACTTCCGAGCAAGATGATGCGGTCCTTGAGCAAGCGTGAGTAAATATCGTACGCGCGTTCCCCGCGACCTGTTTGTTCGATAACTGTTGGAATTAACATTGAATCTGCCTCCTTTATGTAGGTTGTAAACATATCATACCGCTATAGTCAATGTTGGTCAAACGATAGTCATCGTTTTTGACCTATTCCACGGTTTGACGATTCTAAAACGACAAAAGAGGCCAGGCATATGCCTGACCTCTTGCTGTGATACACCCGGAGAGATTCGAACTCCCGACACCTGGCACCGGAAACCAGTGCTCTATCCCCTGAGCTACGGGTGCATGTTCTCTGACACGATTTATTATACATTTGTTTTTTTAAAAAAGCAATCCTGTTCGGCTCACTTTTTTTTGAGCGCGATTTCCCGCTGTTCGATACAATAGGAAGCGAGAGGGGTGTGACCGATGCAACGGCAAGAACAACAACAACTTCAAACACAACAGCTGACCCAGGACATGGTTCGGCGGCTGCCGATTCTCGAGGCGGACCGGACCGCGATCGCCTTTCAGCTCGGCCGATTGGCTCGACGCAATCCATGCATCGCCACGGGGAGCGGTGCGGTCGAATGGGTGGCCGATACGGCTAGTGGGTTCGAGGAGCGATTGTTCGAGCAAATCGAGGAAGGGAGCGGGACCGAGTCCCAGCGTTCGCTCCAGAAACGGCTCGTCCTCGCGCTCGACCATCGCGGTCTACTACCGGAGAGCGACTTCGTGCTCGCCCATCGTTTCGAGGTCGATGTGGCGGACATTGAGGCGGCGCGCCAGGCGCTCTTGTTTCTAGAACCGACAGGGATCGGGGCAAAGAATGAGCACGACTGCCAATATCGGCATGCGATTGAACATGACGATCCACTCGTCTTGGACGTGTTCGAGGCGCTCGACGCGCACCTTGACGACATCCCGGGACGACTCGACATCTCGGATGCCGAGTACGAACGGGTGACGCGTATCGTAGCGACACTCCCGAAGACGCCATTATTATATGAAGGAACCGAACACGTCGTTCCGGAACTTGAAGTCGTCCGTCGTGACGGTGAGCTCGTGACGACATGGTTCAGCCCGACGCTCGATGCGGCTCGGGTCGGGGACGATCGCGAGGCAAAATGGTGGCATGAGACGCTCGAGATGCGGAACGCGACGCTTCGATTGGTATGGGCCGTCATCGCCGAACGCCAACGCGATTGGTTGGACGGGAAGCTCATCTTGCACCCGTTGACGCGAAAAGAAGTCGCCGAACAAATCGGCAAGCACGAGTCGACCGTCGGCCGGGCGATTCAAGGCAAGTACGTGACGACCGAAGGCGGCGTGATGGCGTGGCGTCACTTTTTCGTCCGGGCGACGCATGGGCAATCGCCGTTCATGGTGAAGAAGGCACTCGCCAAACTGATTCAACAAGAGACGTCGCCGCTGAGCGATGCCGCACTCATGCGCGAGCTGGCAAGGCTCGGCTATACGGTGACACGACGGACCGTGGCGAACTATCGGGAGGCGCTCGGTTTTGGAAACTCGCGAGAGCGGGAACGACAACTATGGAAAGGAGGGGACTGACATGGTCCTGACGTTATACCGCCGTGCTAACTGTTCGCTCTGCGAGGAGGCGCTCGTCATGCTCGAATGGCTCATGGAAGACTATCCGTTCGAGCTCGAGCAGATCGACATCACCGGCAACGAAGAACTTGAAGCGAAGTACTTGTTTGAGATCCCTGTCGTCTTACACGAGGGGCGTGTCATTAGTCAAGGTCGATACGATGACAGTAAAGTTGAAGATTTTGTTAAGTATACGCTTACATCGAAAAAAAACGTTTGAAGGGGTTGCAAGACGGAAAGGTGATTGATAAGATGAAGTCGTAGCGGTGGGACGCAAATATAAAAGTGGGACAAAAATTGTCCATGCTTTAAGTCGAGGGGGAATGAGTATGATCCAGCAGCTGATTCAAGTTCAGAAGCAAATCGTTCCCGACATGCTCGATACGCTCCGACATCGTTACGATATCTTACATTATGTCCGTTTGATGCAGCCGATCGGCCGCAGGACATTGGCCACAAGCCTCGGGCTGACGGAACGAATCCTAAGACGAGAAGTCGACTTCTTGAAAGACCAAGGTCTATTGATGGTCGCTACTCAAGGTATTTCCCTTACGGAATCGGGCCGAAACGTTCTCCGGGACTTGCACGAGGTCATGGGAGAGATCCTAGGCATCTCGGAAGTTGCACGAGAACTCGAGCGCAAACTAGGCGTTCGCCAAGTCGTCATCGTACCGGGTGATTCCGACGAGACGTTCTGGGTCCAGCGAGATATCGGTCGGGCCGCCGTCACGCAACTGAAAGCGAGACTGGCACCGGACGACAATATCATCGCGGTCACAGGCGGGACGACGATGGCATCGGTTGCGGCCATGATGTCGCCCGATAAAAAAGAACGGCCGATGCATTTCGTGCCGGCACGCGGTGGACTCGGAGAGACGCTCGAGTTACAGGCGAACACCGTCTGTTCTCGGATGGCCGACCGCGCCCATGCCGACTATCATTTACTCCACATTCCGGACGAGGTTTCGCAAGAGACATTCGAGCGGATGGTGGAGGAACCTAGCATTAAAAATGTACTGGAAATGATTAGAGCGGCGCGAATTGTGGTACATGGAATTGGTGAGGCGGAAACGATGGCGAAACGCCGTCACGCGTCACCAGAGCATTTGCGGATGATCGAACGGCACGATGCCGTCGCCGAAGCGTTCGGATATTATTTCAACGCGGAAGGTGAAATCGTGCACCGGGTCAAGACGGTCGGGATCCAATTGGAGGAGCTCGACGACATGGACACCGTCATCGCTGTCGCCGGAGGAAAGTCGAAAGCACAGGCGATCGCCGCATATGCGAAACACACGCCGAACATCATCCTCGTCACAGACGAAGGTGCGGCAACAGAATTATTAACTCGTTATTAAAGAGTTGACCCCCGTTGGCTCTTCAATAAATAGCTTCTACCCTAAGGAGGAAATTAACTATGGCAGTAAAAGTTGGTATTAACGGATTTGGACGTATTGGTCGTTTGGCATTCCGCGAGATCATCAAAAACGAAGGAATCGAAGTTGTTGCAATCAACGACTTGACTGACACGAAGATGCTTGCTCACCTTCTCAAGTACGACACGACTCAAGGTCGTTTCGACGGAGACGTTGAAGTACACGACGATCACTTCCTCGTAAACGGCGAGAAAGTCATCACACTTGCTAACCGTAACCCAGAAGAACTTCCATGGGGCGAGCTCGGTGTTGACATCGTACTCGAATGTACTGGATTCTTCACAGACAAAGAAAAAGCGGAGCTTCACTTGAAAGCTGGCGCGAAAAAAGTTGTCATCTCGGCTCCAGCTACAGGTGATATGAAGACTGTCGTTTATAACACAAACCACGACATCCTCGATGGTACAGAGACAGTAATCTCTGGTGCTTCATGTACGACAAACTGCTTGGCGCCAATGGCTAAAGTTCTCCAAGACCAGTTCGGAATCATCGAAGGTCTTATGACAACAATCCACGCTTACACAGGCGACCAAAACACGCTTGACGCTCCACACCCGAAAGGCGACTTCCGTCGTGCGCGTGCGGCAGCAGCTAACATCGTACCGAACACAACTGGTGCGGCTAAAGCAATCGGCCTCGTTATCCCAGAACTTCAAGGTAAACTTGACGGTGCGGCACAACGTGTACCAGTTGCTACAGGTTCACTCACAGAGCTCGTAACAGTTCTTGAGAAAACTGTATCTGTTGACGAAATCAACGCAGCAATGAAAGCAGCAGCGAACGAGTCTTACGGTTACACTGAAGACGAAATCGTATCTTCTGACATCGTCGGAATCACTTACGGTTCACTCTTCGATGCAACACAAACTAAAGTAATGACAGTTGGCGACAAGCAACTCGTTAAGACAGTTTCTTGGTACGACAACGAAATGTCTTACACTGCACAATTGGTTCGCACACTCAAGCACTTCGCTGAAATCGCGAAGTAAGTTCGTGAACTAAATAGAATCAAATAGGAGCGGAAACAAGAGATTGTTCTCCGCTCTATTTATGAAATTGACACGCACGACATATGGAGGCGAAGGTTATGAACAAACAGTCTATTCGTGACATCGATGTAAAAGGGAAACGCGTCTTTTGCCGCGTTGACTTCAACGTTCCACTCAAAGATGGCGTCATTCAAGATGAAACGCGGATTCAAGCGGCACTTCCAACGATCAAGCACTTGATCGACGGCGGCGCGAAAGTCATTTTGGCGAGCCACCTCGGCCGTCCAAAAGGCGAGAAGAACCTCGAGTTCTCACTCGCACCGGTCGCTACACGTCTCGCTGAACTTCTCGGCAAAGAAGTACCCCTCGTCGAAGAGGCGTACGGTCCAGTCGCAGAAGAAGCCGTTTCAAAACTTGGTGAAGGTGACGTCGTCGTTCTCGAGAACGTCCGTTTCTACCCTGGTGAAACGAAAAACGATCCAGAACTCGCGAAAGGTTTCGCGGCACTCGCTGATATCTTCGTCAACGACGCGTTCGGTGCGGCTCACCGTGCCCACGCTTCGACAGAAGGCATCGCGCAAAACGTGGACCACGCGGTGGCTGGTCTCTTGATGGAGAAAGAACTTGAAGTCCTCGGCAAGGCACTCTCGAATCCAGACCGTCCGTTCACGGCGATTATCGGCGGATCGAAAGTTGCTGACAAGATTGGGGTCATCGACCACCTTCTTGACATCGTTGACACACTCATCATCGGTGGCGGTCTCTCGTACACGTTCTCGAAAGCACTCGGGCACGAAGTCGGAACGTCACTCCTTGAAGAAGACAAGCTCGACCTCGCTCGTCAGTTCATGAAAAAAGCAGAAGACAAAGGCGTGAAGTTCTTGATGCCGGTCGACTGTGTCATTGCGAAAGAATTCGGCGAAGAGACATACGTCGGACCAGTCGATATCGACTCGATCCCTGCGGATCACATGGGTCTTGATATCGGACCGAAGACAGTCGAAATTTACGCAGAAGCGATTCGCGAATCGAAACTTGTCGTTTGGAACGGACCGATGGGCGTATTCGAACTCGATAAGTACGCCAACGGAACGAAAGGTGTCGCTCAAGCACTCGCAGACAGCGACGCATACTCAATCATCGGTGGTGGTGACTCAGCCGCGGCAGCAGCCAAGTTCGGCCTTGCTGACCAAATGAGCCACATCTCGACTGGTGGCGGCGCTTCACTCGAATTCATGGAAGGCAAGAAACTTCCAGGCGTCGAAGCGTTGAACGACAAGTAAAACAGAGGAGGGTTATCGATGCGTAAACCGATTATTGCAGGTAACTGGAAAATGAACAAAACACTCTCGGAAGCCGTCGCTTTCGTAGAGGAAGTTAAAAACAATATCCCGTCAACGGACAAAGTTGACGCGGCGATTGGTGCACCAGCAGTATTCTTGGCCCCAATGGTAGAAGCGGCTAAAGGATCGAACTTGAAACTCAGTGCACAAAACATGTACGACAAAGACAGCGGGGCATACACAGGCGAAATCAGCCCGGCCATGGTCGCTGACCTCGGCGTGACATATGTCATCCTTGGACACTCAGAGCGTCGCGAATACTTCGGCGAATCAGATGCATTCATCAACAGCAAAACGAAAAAAGCGTTCGAACACGGTCTTACGCCAATCGTTTGTGTCGGTGAGACATTGGAAGAGCGCGAAGGCGGCAAGTTCGAAGACGTCATCAAGACGCAAGTCGAAGGTGGCCTCGCGGACCTCTCAGCTGACCAAGTCAAACAACTCGTCATCGCGTATGAGCCAGTTTGGGCAATCGGCACTGGTAAATCAGCGGACGAAGCAGATGCGCAAAGCTCATGCAAATATGTTCGTGACGTGGTAAAAGGTCTTTACGGTGAAGACGTGGCGGCTGCGGTTCGCATCCAATACGGCGGTTCTGTAAAACCTGAGAACATCAAGGAGTATATGGCACAAGAAGACATCGACGGCGCACTCGTCGGCGGTGCTTCACTTGAAGCTGCTTCGTTCCTCAAGTTGTTGGAGGCGATTTAAATGGCAAGACCAGTCGCCCTCATCATCTTGGATGGTTTTGGAATGCGGAACGAGACGTTCGGTAATGCGGTCGCTGCGGCGAACAAACCGAACTTCGACCGCTTCTGGGAGCAGTATCCACATACGCTCTTGAACGCGAAAGGCGAGTACGTCGGCCTTCCGGAAGGTCAGATGGGGAACTCGGAAGTCGGTCACTTGAACATCGGTGCCGGCCGGGTCGTCTATCAGTCACTTTCACGCGTCAACAACGCCATCAAAGACCGTTCACTCTTCGACCGCCAAGCGATGAATCACTTGGCCGGACATGTGAAAAAGTATGATTCGAGCCTCCACATCATGGGCCTCGTCTCAGACGGTGGGATTCACTCTCACATCAACCACATGTACGCCATCGTCGAGTTCGCAAAACTCCACGGCATTGAAAAAGTTTACATTCACGCTTTCACGGACGGCCGTGACTGTGATCCGAAATCAGGCGCTGGCTTCCTCGAACAGACGGAAGCGAAGCTCGCTGAACTCGGACTCGGTCAAGTCGCTAGCGTGTCTGGACGTTACTATGCCATGGACCGCGACAACCGTTGGGAACGCGTCGAGAAAGTATACGACGTGCTCGTCAACGCGAAAGGCGAAGTCGGCACGAATGCAGTCGACGTTCTTAAACAGTCGTATGCAGACGGCTTGACGGATGAATTCGTCTTACCGACGGTCATCGAAAAAGACGGTCAGCCGATTGCGACGATCAAAGACAACGACGCAATCATGTTCTTCAACTTCCGTCCGGACCGGGCGATCGAACTTGCGAAAGTGTTCAAAGAGAAGACCGGCTTCAAAGGCTTCGAACTTTCGAGCGCACATCCAGAGAACATCTTGCTCGTCTCGATGACGAAATTCTCGGATGCAATCGACTCGGACATCGTCTTCCCACCAGAAGATTTGAAAAACACGCTCGGTGAGACTCTCGCCGCGCAAGGGTACAAACAGCTCCGCGCTGCGGAAACTGAGAAATACCCGCACGTCACGTTCTTCTTGAACGGACAACAAGAAACACCGTTCGAAGGTGAAGATCGTTTCCTCGTACCGTCACCAAAAGTGGCGACGTACGACTTGAAGCCGGAAATGAGCGCATACGAACTCACGGAAGGTCTTCTCGAACGCATCGAATCGGACACGTATGACACGTATATCATCAACTACGCGAACCCGGACATGGTCGGCCATTCCGGTATGCTCGAACCGACGAAGAAAGCTGTCGAAGTCGTCGACGAATGCCTCGGTAAAGTAGTGGACGCACTCATTGCCAAAGGCGGCGCGGCGATCATCACGGCGGACCACGGGAACGCTGACCTTGTCACGAACCCGGACGGCTCACCGATGACGGCCCACACGACGGAACCAGTACCATGTATCGTCACGAAAGAAGGGGTGGAACTGAAACCAGTTCTAGAAGGCGCTTTGTGCGACCTCGCCCCGACGCTCCTTCACCTTCTCGGTGGAGAGCAACCGGCTGAAATGACCGGCACATCAATCGTCACGAAGTAACTCAAAAAAAACTTTCCAAACAAAAAGGAGCGAATTTTCATGTCAATGATTACAGAAATTTACGCACGCGAGATTTTGGATTCACGCGGTAACCCAACAATCGAAGTAGAAGTCTTCACAGAAGACGGCGGTTTCGGCCGTGCCCTCGTCCCTTCAGGCGCATCTACTGGTGAGCACGAAGCAGTTGAACTCCGTGATGGCGACAAGTCACGTTACCTTGGTAAAGGCGTACTCAAAGCCGTTGCTAACGTAAACGACACAATCGCACCAGAACTCATCGGCTACGATGTATTCGACCAAAACGCACTCGACAAGAAAATGATCGAGCTCGACGGTACGAAAAACAAAGGTAAACTCGGCGCAAACGCGATCCTTGGTGTCTCTATGGCAGCAGCACACGCAGCAGCAGACGAGCTCGGCCTTCCACTTTACACGTACCTCGGTGGATTCAACGCGAAGACGCTTCCAACTCCAATGATGAACATCATCAACGGTGGTTCGCACGCTGACAACAACGTTGACTTCCAAGAGTTCATGATCATGCCTGTTGGCGCGCCAACGTTCCGCGAAGCGCTCCGCATGGGTGCAGAAGTATTCCACGCCCTCAAATCAGTTCTTTCTGGTATGGGTCTTAACACAGCTGTCGGTGACGAAGGTGGTTTCGCACCAAACCTTAAGTCTAACGAAGAAGCGATCACAGTTATCCTTGAAGCGATCGAAAAAGCTGGTTACAAAGCTGGCGAAGACATCTACCTCGCAATGGACGTTGCGTCTTCTGAGTTCTACGACAAGTCGACTGGCAAGTACGAACTCGCTGGCGAAGGCAAGTCAATGACAACTGCTGAGCTCGTAGACTTCTACGCTGAGCTCGTAAGCAAGTACCCAATCATCTCAATCGAAGACGGTTGCGACGAAAACGACTGGGACGGCTTCAAATTGCTCACTGACAAAATCGGTGACAAAGTTCAGCTCGTTGGGGATGACCTCTTCGTAACGAACACTGAGAAATTGGCTGAAGGTATCGAAAAAGGAATCTCGAACTCGATCCTCATCAAAGTTAACCAAATCGGTACGCTCACAGAAACATTCGACGCAATCGAAATGGCTAAAAAAGCTGGTTACACAGCTGTTATCTCACACCGTTCTGGTGAAACAGAAGATGCGACGATCGCGGACATCGCTGTTGCGACAAACGCTGGTCAAATCAAAACTGGTTCGCTTTCGCGTACAGACCGTATCGCGAAGTACAACCAACTTCTCCGCATCGAAGACATGCTCGGCGATGTAGCGAAATACGACGGGATCAAGTCGTTCTACAACCTCAAAAAATAATTGATTGTTTCAGGTCCGCCTCGTGCGGGCCTGTTTTTTTTGTTGGTGGATCAGACGTTCATCAGACGGTGGGACGCTTTCCTGGGGTGATGCGGATGCCTCCGCAGCGCATGCGCGCTTTACGGGGTCATCCTTGCATCACTCTCCCCAAGGAGTCGCCCACCGTCTGATTCAGTCGCGCGCCAATCTATCGTCTTGCAGGATTCGACAATGGGTGTATGTATATTCCGAGATTCGCCTGTCCGCGCGGCAGCGATGCTTTCTGCAGGGAATCTACAGTGCCGCTTGGACGGGGCGCGAACGCTCCGTGTCGAGGCTCATGGTCATCGGTACCCCTTGTTGCGGTATACTGAACGTGACTGATGAAGAGTAGGGGGGATTAGATGGACCGATCAAATGAGCAAGAGGAGAGATTGCATGGCGGGAACGTGTCGACCGTCTATAAAAAAGGGAATCATGTCTATCGTACATTGAAAGACGGCAGTGAACACATCCATCGATTGTTAACGCACTTAGAGGCGAAGGGGATATCGGGCGTGCCGCGATTTGTCGGAGTGGATGAACAGGGCCGAGAGGTGTTGACGTATCTCGAAGGCGAGACGGCCGATTATCCGTTGAAAGCCTACATGTGGTCAGATGAGGCGATTCAAGACGCCGCTCGATTGATGCGCCGGCTGCATGACGCGACAGCGGGTGTCGCGTGGCCATCGGATTGGCAACCGCTCGACCATACGCCACAACCGTTTGACGTGATTTGCCACAACGACTTCGCCGTCTACAATACGATTTTCCATGACAGGAAAGTGGCAGGGATCATCGACTTTGATTTGGCGGCGCCCGGACCACGTGCCTGGGATATCGTCTATGCGCTCTATACGTTCGTCCCGCTCAGCCGGCGTCATCAAGCCGAGTCGGGAGACGTCGTCCACTATGAGGCGGAGCGCGATGATGTGAGATACAAACGACGAGTCGCGTTCTTCTTAAAAGCTTACGGCTGGGAAGGGGCGACAGCGGGGTTGTTGGACATACTGCTGTTGCGGATTGAGGCGCTCTATCGATTAATCGAACGGAAAGCGGCAGAAGGGGACATCGCTTTCCAAACGATGCTGGATGAAGGACACCACACGCACTATCAAGCAGAATATCGTTTCATCGAGGCGAACGGCAAGAAGTGGTTTTGAGAAAGGATGGAAGTCGAGCGCTTGCCGACCATTCATTCCGGGAATAAATTAGTGTAGGTGAAAGGAGGCGTTCGTCATGATGATCAGCGGTTTTCTCCTTCTTCTCATCGCGCTCGGTGTCGGTGGTTGGTTCCTGTATAAGTATATGGACGACCGGAAATGGTCGTGACGTGCGTCACGGCCGTTTTTTTGTGTGCGTGAACGCTAGGAAATTGGGTATAATCATCAGATACAGCATAAAAAAGGAGAGACGTCCATGACACGCGTACGGAAAGCCATCATCCCGGCCGCCGGGCTCGGCACCCGCTTCTTGCCGGCGACGAAGGCGATGCCAAAAGAGATGCTCCCCATCGTCAACAAACCGACGATTCAATTCATCGTGGAAGAAGCCGTCGCTTCCGGCATCGAGGACATCATCATCGTGACCGGGAAGAACAAGCGCGCCATCGAGGACCATTTCGACCGGGCCATCGAGCTCGAACAGAATCTCGAGTCAAAAGGCAAGACCGAGCTCCTCGAGTCGGTGCGGCACTCGTCGAACCTCGCCAACATCCATTACATACGGCAACAGGAGCCGAAAGGGCTCGGCCACGCGATTTGGTGTGCCCGCAAGTTCATTGGCGACGAACCGTTCGCCGTCCTACTCGGGGACGACATCATCGAGGCGGACGTGCCGGCGACGAAGCAGTTGATCGACCAATACGAGCAGTATGAGCGTTCGATTATCGGGGTGCAGCGCGTCCCGTATGAAATGACGAATCGATATGGTATAATTGACCCGCTTGCCGTCGAAGGGAAGCTGATTCCGGTCCGGACGTTCGTTGAGAAGCCGGCCGTCGGAGAGGCCCCATCGAACCTTGCCATCCTCGGCCGTTACATTTTGACGCCGGACGTCTTCGAGACGTTGTCGGCGCAAGAAATCGGGACGGGAGGCGAGATTCAACTGACGGACGCCATCGCCCGCTTGAACGAGGGGGAGACCGTCTTCGCCTATGAATTTGACGGGCGCCGCTATGACGTCGGGGAACCGATCGGCTTCATCGAAGCGACGATCGCCCACGCACTCTGCGACCCAGATTTAAAAGCCAACGTCCACACGCTGTTGAAGCGCTTCGTGGACGAACTCGAACAACAGTAAGGTGTGTTACTTTTGAAAACAATGTTAATGGTCTGTCAAAACTATTATCCGGAGATCGGCAGTGCCGGGAACCGGATGCAAAATATTACGCATCTCATGAAAGAACGTGGCTACGAGGTGGAGGTCATCACGGCCGCCCCGTCGTATCCGAACTTCAACTTGTATAAAGACGACCGCTTCTGGAACGACAAGGAGCTGAACAAGCAACCGTTCATCAAGCGTCTCATCACGAAGAAGCGCAAGCATACGTCGAACATGGTGAGTCGGCTCGCCTTGTTTTTGGAACAGATGATTAAAGGCGTCGCCGCCGTCCAAAAGCTCGACTCGAAACCGGATGTCGTCTTTGCGACGACCCCGTCTTTTTTTATGGCGTTCGTCGGTGTGTATGCGAAACGCAAATACGGCGTCCCGTTCATCTTGGACGTCCGTGACCTCTGGCCGGAGTCGGTGAAAGGCGTCGGCGTGTTCAAACACGATTGGATGCTCGCCCCGGCGTTTTGGTTTGAGAAGCGGCTATATAAGGCGGCCGATGAAATCATCATCAACTCGGAAGGGTTCCGCAGCTATCTGCGCCAACGTGGCGTCGACAACGACATGATTCACTATATGCCGAACTCGATTCGAGAGAGCGAGCGCAACCTCGAGCGGACCGTCCCCGAGGACGACCGGATGGAGATTCTGTACGCCGGGAACATGGGTCTCGCCCAAGACGTATCGCTCTTGCTCGAACTTGCGGAGCGGTTCCGTGACGAGCCGCGCGTCCATTTCAAATTGATTGGCTACGGATACCGGAAGAACGAGTTGAAAGACATGATTAAAGCCCGCGGTTTCAAGAACTTCCTCTTCCTCGAGGCGATGCCTCGGACGGAGGCGTTCCAAGCCATCAAGAACGCGGATGTCGCGTTCGTCAGCCTGATCGAGCAAGAAGTGTTCGATACGGTCATCCCGGGCAAACTGATCGATTATATGGCGGTCGGCAAACCGATCGTCGCGGCGGTGTCAGGCCATGCGGCGAATGTCATCGAAGCGGCCGAGGTCGGTTACGTGTCACGGAAGCGTGACATCAACGAAATCGAGCTCATGCTCCGGAAACTGCTCGAACGTCCCGAGTTGCGTGAGAAGTACGGCGTGAACGGGATCCGTTATGTGAAAGACAATCTGTGTTGGGAAAACAACATACACGTCCTCGAAGACGTGATAGAAAAAGTAACGATGGAGGAAACACGATGAAGTCAGTATGTATGTTTGTATGGAACCATTTTACGAATGATGCGCGCGTCTTGCGCGAATGCTCGGCGCTCGCCGAGGCGGGCTATGAAGTCGATTTGATCGCGCTCCAAGACCCGAAAAATCCGTCGCTCCCGAAAGAGGAGATGCGTCCGGAAGGATTCCGCGTCATCCGCGTCAAACGGCAGCCGTCGATTCTCGCCAACGGGATGAAGGCGCTCAAATCGGTCCGCACATGGGTCAGCGCGAAGAAAACGCGTCAACTCGGTGCCGGACTCGTCGGCGCGGGACTGCTCGTCCTCGCACCACTGACGATGCTCGGACTCGGTGCGGCAGCGGGTGCGATTTTGTTCCCACCGGTGCGTAAAAACATCGTCAACGCGAGCGCGATGCTCGAGATGGTGTTCACTTCGACGAAGAAGTCGTACGATTTCTATCACGCCAACGACTTGAACACGCTCCCGCAGGCATTGATCGCCGGGAAACTCGTCAACAAAGGTAAAATCGTCTACGATTCGCACGAAGTCCAGACGGACCGGACCGGTTACGGTTATATCCAAAGTAACCTCGAAGGCTGGCTGTTGCCATACGTCGACTCGATGATGGTCGAGAACCACACGCGCGCGGCGCACAACGAGGAGCTCTACGGCTTCTATCCGTACGTGCTCCACAACTATCCGTTCTATCGTCCGCTCGACTTCACGCTCCGCAAAGACTTGCATGCGCTCCTCGACTTGCCGAAAGATGAAAAGATACTCTTGTACCAAGGCGGCATTCAAGCCGGCCGCGGACTCGAGCAACTCATCCTCGCCGTCAAGGACTTCAAGGAAGGCACGCTCGTCATGATCGGGGACGGGAAACTGAAGCCGGTGATTAAACAGATGATCGAGGACGAAGGCGTCAGCGACCGCGTCAAGATGATTGACAAAGTACCGGTCGAGGCGTTACCGTACTATACGATGAACGCGTATCTCGGTTTCCAAGTGTTGAACAACGTCTGCTTCAACCACTACTCGGCGTCATCGAACAAGCTGTTCGAATATTTGATGGCCGAAGTACCGGTCGTCTCATGTGACTTCCCGGAAATCGAACGTGTCGTCGCCGGCAACGACGTCGGTGTCGTCGTCGATTCGCACGACCCACAATCGATCGCCGAAGGCGTCAACCGCCTGCTCGACGATCAAGCACTCTACGCCCGTGTCAAAGAGAACACGAAGACGGCGCGTGAGCAATATAACTGGGATTTGGAAAAAGAGGCACTCTTGAACGTCTACACGAACGTCGTGGACCGCAAGTTGCCGATTATGAAAGACGGTGCGCCAAAGCCAGTTCAACAGTAAGACTTAGACTGCGGCTTTGTGCCGCGGTCTTTTTTATATGGAAGGGGGACAACCAATGAAACGTCAACAACAACATCTATTGCGTCAACAAGTCTGGAAGAAGCTCCAATCGATTTCCTTGAAGGATATCGCCTGGATCGTCGCCGGCTCATTCATTCTCGCGTTCGGGGTGAACTACTTCACCGTGCCGAACGATTTCTCGGAAGGCGGCCTGCTCGGGGTCACCATCATCCTGTACTACATGTTCGGCTGGGACCTCGGGGTCACGTCGATTATCGGGAACGGGATTTTATTCATCGTCGGCTATAAGCTGCTCGACCGCCGGACGATGGTCTATTCGGTCGTCGCCGTCATCGCGACGTCATTCTTCCTCAGCTTGACCCATGACTGGGGCAGCCCGGCCGAGGACAAACTGCTCGCGGCCGTCTACGCCGGAATCATGATCGGTGTCGGCATCGGCATGGTGCTCCGTGTCGGCGGGACGACCGGGGGCGGGGTCATCATCGCCCGCCTCATGGAGCGGTATTTGCATATGAGCGTCGCCGTGTCGATGTTCATCATCGATGCCATCGTCGTCGGGGCGTCGGGCTTCATCCTCGGGGAACAGATCGTGCTCTATACGTTGATCGCCATCATCATCGGCTCGTGGGTCATCGACCTCGTCGCCGAAGGGCTCAATATCCGTAAGGCTGTCACGATCATCAGCGACAAGCAAGAAGAGCTTGCTGTCGTATTGACGGAGACGCTTGGCCGCTCGGCGACGATTATCCACGGTCACGGCTACTATACGAAGCAGGATAAGAACATGCTGTATATGATCGTCGACAAGCGCCAGGTCGGTCCACTCAAGAAAATCGTCGAAGTGACAGACCCACGTGCCTTCGTCGTCATCCACCAAGTGAAAGAGGTCATCGGGGAAGGGTTTAGCTACCCGTCCCGATAATTTGAAAGCTGGTGTTTTGACGCCAACTTCTATATAATAAGAAGCGTGTAAAAAGAAGGAGGAACTGACTACTATGCAAACGATCGCTACAATCAGCCTACTCGTCGTGGCTGTTTTATTGATTGTCGTCGTACTGCTCATGTCAGGTCGGTCGCAAGGTCTTGGGGCGATTGCAGGTGGCGCGGAGCAGTTGTTCGGCCGCCAGAAAGCGCGCGGCTTCGACGCTGTTTTGAACCGAACTGCAGCTGTACTAGGCACATTGTTTTTCATTTTAGGATTACTAGTCGCATCACTATGATGAAAGGCTGATCGTTCTCGATTTTCACGTGAGGCGGTCGGCTTTTGTTTTTTTCAATTATTTTTTGGGAATAATGGATTGTATGAGGAGATGACGTTAGCAATGAAGATTACAGCACCGAAACCGTTCTTCTTTGAAAGCGGACCACGTGCCGTGTTGATGTTACATGGCTTTACCGGATCGAGCGCGGATGTCCGCATGCTCGGTCGTTTCCTGCAAAAAGAAGGCTATACGTGTATGGGTCCCCAGTACCGGGGCCATGCCGTCCCGCCGGAAGAATTGCTTCAGTACGGACCGGCGGACTGGTGGGAGGACGTCTTGAACGCCTACCAGTCGTTGAAAGAGAAAGGCTATGAGGAGATTGCCGTCTGTGGCCTCTCGCTCGGCGGCGTCATGTCGCTACGCCTCGCTTCCCAGGAGAACGTCAAAGGCGTCATCCCGATGTGCGCCCCGACCGGAATCGATGCCGAGGACCGGTTATACAAAGGAGTCAAAGCCTACGCTCGAGAATATAAATCTCGAGAAGAAAAATCACCTGAACAGATCGAACAGGAGATGGCGGACTTCAAACCGATGCCGACGCTCAAAGACCTCCGTGCCTTCGTCCGTGACACGACGACAAAACTGGAAGATATTTTCGTCCCGGCGCTCGTCGTCCAAGGGGCGAAAGATCAAATGGTCGATCCTGAATCTGCACACGAAATTTACGAGGCGATTAACGCGTTCCAAAAAGAACTGCTCATTTACGAGGAGTCGGGACACGTGATCACGCTCGATAAAGAAAAAGAGAAACTGCACCAGGACGTGCTCGATTTTCTCGAAACGTTAGACTGGTCAGTCTAAAAAGGAGGTGTCACGTTGAATTTACGTGACCAACTACTAGAAATCATCCAAGCCAGTGATAAAGCACTGACAGTGGACCAATTGACCGAGCGTCTTGCGCTCGAGTCGACGGATGCCTTTAAAGAGCTCATCCGCACCTTGAACACCCTCGAAGAAGAGGGCTTAATCGGCCGCACACGGACGAACCGTTACGGGACGCTCGCCGTGCTCGGCCAAGCAGCGGGAATCATCTCGATTCACCAACGCGGCTTCGGCTTCTTATCGGTCGAAGGGGAGACGGAGGACGTGTTCCTTCCGCCCGACCAATTGAAAGACGTCTACCACGGGGACACGATCCTCGTCAAAAAACGCGAGGACAACCGAGGCAAGACCGAGGGCGTGCTCCTCAAAGTCTTGAAGCGCGGCTTGTCGGAGTTCGTCGGGACGTATACGCTCCCGAGCGGACGCCTCGACCAGTTCGCCTTCATCGAGCCGGACGACAAGCGCATCAACTTCTGGCCGGTCGTCAACCCGGACAAATCGCTCGGTGCCGTCGATGGCCATAAAGTCGTCGTCCGCATCACGAAATATCCGGACGGACGTTTCGCCGGAGCGTGTGACGTCGTCCGCATCATCGGACACAAGAACGACCCAGGCGTCGACATCTTATCAATCGTCTATAAGCATGGCATCCCGACGGAGTTCCCGGAAGATGTCATCGACCAGGCGAATGCCGTACCGGACGAGGCCGACGAGAAAGACTTCATGGGCCGTGTCGACCTTCGTAACGAGACGATCTTCACGATTGACGGCGAAGACGCGAAAGACTTGGACGATGCCGTCCACGTCAAAAAACTCGACAACGGTAACTATGAGCTCGGCGTCCATATCGCCGACGTGTCACACTACGTGACGGAAGGGTCACCGCTCGACGTCGAGGCGTTCGAACGGGGGACGAGTGTGTATCTCGTCGACCGCGTCATCCCGATGCTGCCGCACCGTCTCTCGAACGGAATCTGTTCGCTCAACCCGCACGTCAACCGGTTGACGCTCAGCTGCGTCATGGAGATCTCCCCGCAAAACGGGAAGGTCGTCAATCATGAGCTGTTCCCGAGTGTCATCAAGACGACGGAGCGGATGACGTATACGAACGTCCGTGAAATCATCGAACGCGATGACGAAGCGACGCTCGAACGGTACGAGCCGTACATCCCGTTGTTCGACCTCATGGCCGAACTCGCGGAAGTGCTCCGTACGCGCCGTAACTCGCGCGGTGCCATCAATTTCGATTTTGCCGAGGCGAAAGTCGTCGTCGACGAAGAAGGCAAACCGGCCGACATCGTCTTGCGTCCGCGCTCGGTCGCCGAGAAGTTGATCGAAGAGTTCATGCTCGCGGCCAACGAGACGGTCGCCGAACACTTCCATAAGATGGACGTGCCGTTCATCTATCGTGTCCATGATAACCCGAAACCGGACAAGCTCGATTTCTTCTTCGACTTCGTCGCGAACTTCGGTGTGCACATCGAGCGCTTCAAAGGACAGAAGGTCGAACCGAAGACGCTTCAGAAGATTTTGAAGGCAATCTCGGGTGAACCGGAAGAGCCGGTCATCAGCACGATCATGCTCCGTTCGATGCAACAGGCGAAGTACGATGACGTCTCGCTCGGCCACTTCGGCCTCGCGACCGACTTCTATACGCACTTCACGTCACCGATCCGCCGCTATCCGGACTTGATTGTCCACCGTCTCATGCGCACGTATGCTTTCAACGGCGACGTGTCAGAGAAGACGATCGCCAAGTACGAGGACCGTCTCGGTTCGATCGCCGAACAGGCATCGAAACGCGAGCGTCGTTCGGTCGATGCCGAACGTGAGACGCAAGCCTTGAAGAAAGCCGAGTACATGGAATCACGTCTCGGTGAAGAGTTCGACGGCGTCGTCAGCGGTGTCACGAACTTTGGGATGTTCATCGAGCTTCCGAACACGATCGAAGGACTCGTTCGTCTCCAGTCGATGGATGACTACTACCACTTCGACGAGTCGCAGCTCATGTTGCTCGGCGAGCGGACGAAACGTCAGTTCCGCATCGGTGACGCGGTGCGCGTCAAGGTCGACGCCGTCAACTTGGACGAGCGCACGATCGACTTCACCGTCGTCGGCATGCCGAAGCGGGAACAGTCGCGCCGTCGCCAACCGACGACGATTAAAGCGACGGAAGGTCGTCCGAAGAAAGACGACAAGCGCGGGGGACGCGGTCGCGATGACAAACGTCCGAAGCGCGGCAAGCCGGGCAAACCAGGGAAACCTGGTCAGGCCGGGAAACCGTCTAAACCAGGTGAGAAGCCGAAGTCGTCGCAAGGACGTTCGGCACTCGACTTGAAGAAGAAAGACGGTCAAAAACGAACAGGCGACGCCAAACGCGGAGCGAAAAAGCGTCGCTGACGGGAGGGGGCGACCCCTCCTCTATATTGAAGTAAAGGACTGAATGTCTATGGCCAAGAAGAAAGATTCGAACGCGCTCGCACAAAACCGAAAAGCGTCCTTCGATTATGCGATCGAAGATACGATTGAAGCCGGCATGGTGTTGACGGGGACCGAAATTAAATCGGTGCGCCAGTCGAAAATCAACATCGCCGACGCGTATGTCCGCTTTGACGGTGGCGAGGCGACGCTTCACAACTGTCATATCAGCCCGTTCGAGCAAGGGAACCGGTTCAACCATGAGCCGCTCCGTGTCCGAAAGCTATTGTTGCATAAGAAGCAAATCAATCAGCTCATCGGCGCGCAAGGCCGTGACGGGTATACGATCATCCCGCTCAAAGTGTATCTTAAGAACGGCTTCGCCAAATGTCTACTCGGCATCGGGCGCGGGAAGAAGAAGTATGACAAGCGCGACGACTTGAAGAAGAAAGATGCGAAGCGCGATGTCGACCGGGCACTCCGGGACCGGCAAAAATACTGACAGCGAGACCTGATTGTGGTATAGTCGTTGTAGTACCAATTACCACCTCGGGGACGTTATGGATTCGACGGGGGTAGGTCGGTCGTATGTGGCGTGTCGAGGGGTCGGCCTCGTTAAAACGCAAACGCCTATAACTGGCAAAACTAACACACAACTCGCAGCAGCCTAAGTGCCCTGCGGATCCTGACATCCATCGCTTGTGTGGATGATTATCAGGGTCTCAAACTAAGCAAGCTACGCTTCAACCTCGCCGTCTGAGGGCGCGAAGAAGAGATGAATCAGACTGGATGCGACAACGCCTGTTTATCGGCAGTGTCACATTGAGATTCAATAGATAAACTACACACGTAGAAGCATACGTTACGATGCCTTCGGACGCGGGTTCGACTCCCGCCGTCTCCATTTTTAAGCAGTCTGCAACGACTGCAATCAATGATTTTTAATGAAGACCTTCTAATTTCATTGAGATTAGAAGGTTTTTTGATTTTTATGGTGCAACTCAATCACAATGAAATGAAAGCAGGTGAACCGAATGGGGAAATATCAATTAGATACGAAAAGTAAAGTGGCTGCCGCCAAGTATCAAGATGGGAAAAAACCAGCTGTTTCGAATAAAAAAGATAAAATCAATCAGCTTCGAGAAGCATATTTACAGAAGAAAAATGAGAAGAAACAATCTGGTAAGTGACCATACACTTTAGCTAAATGAAGAGGGTCATCCGTGCGTGTTTTATGCATAGGTGGCCCTCTTTTCTTGTTTCTCCTATTGCTGATCAGGTGCAATTTGATTCTCACCATAAGTTGAACATATCTGCAAGAATCGCATCACTTCCATCTTGGAATATGAACAGTCCAAGTGCGATTAACAAACCACCGATCATAAGTGTGGCGAACCAACCGCATAAGTTCGCTCATGTTTTTTAATAGGCTGCGAATCACTAGCCCTCCACCTGGATGTGATAACACCTGTTTATAGGTAGTGTCACATTGAGACTTGATCGATAAACTATACATGTAGAAACATTTGAATGCCCTTCGGACGCGGTTCGACTCTCGCCGTCTCCCTTCTATGTCATGAATTTAAATAGATACTAAGACCTGAACATATTAAAGGTCTTGGCATCTATTTATTTGTTTTTTATTAATTTTATTTGATATTAAACAATATGTTTAAATTTTAATAATGCATCAATACTGTTATGTACTATTCATCATCTATTGATTACTACTTTTATATGTGGGAAAATTTGTTATGGTAAAGTCGGTCTTAAAAATATGGAAATTTAATTTACGAATTAAAATTTTTATTTTTTTCTTTTTCTTTACTTGTTCCTGAGCGATTTTTCGTTCATTTAGAATGCTATTTTTAATAAAAATAAATTTAAAAAGAGGGTAATTTTGTGAGCAGGGTGATAGAAGTAACTAATATTTTGTCATGTAAAGTTAATGAAGCTAATTTGCACTCTTATTTTATTGATTTCGATATTGACGAAAATGGCGATATAAATCAATTACTTGAGAAGTTTGTTCAGTTGTTAACAGAGGAAATACCAAGCTTTGCATTAGGTTATCATCAAGGTGTGACTATCCCCCAAGAAAATATTTTGAGGATATTGATTGATGCAGCAAATTCTATCTACAAAATTGATGCATATGAAAAAGCAGCTGAAACGTATTTAAACGATGATCACTTTGATGATGATATACCTGACAAGTATTTAAAAAGGGGCGAATTTGGTGAATTAATACTTCATTTTATTCTAAAGTATGTTTTTCATACTACTCCCCTAGTCGCAAAGATTTATTTTAAAGATTCGTATGGACATGCGGTTCATGGTTTTGATTCAGTACATATAAATTCTGAGGAAAATACTTTATGGCTTGGTGAATCTAAGATATATACAGATGGAAGAAGAGGAATAGACGCATTAATAGAAGATCTCCATGAACATTTTAATGGGAATTATCTTGAAAGTGAATTTAACATTATTTCAAAAAGAATTAAAGACACAGAAGTTAATCTAGAAGAAGCAGGGCTTTCACCTAACCACTGGATTAGTTTGTTAAATACATACACAAAGTTAGGTGATAAGTTAGATAATATTGTAATACCTATGTTCTGTGCATTTGAATCTAATGTTTTTTCTAAATACAGTAATGATAGTGAATTTGAGCAAGTTTACACAGACGAGATTACAAGGTTAAATCAGAGATTTCTCACAAAAAAAATCAATCATCCATGGAACGATCATTTAAACATTATTGTTATTTTAGTTCCTCTAGAAAGCAAAAAGAAATTAATTAGAATGTTGCACCACAAGTTAAAACAACTTCAATCATTAGGAGGTTGAGCGAAATGAATTGGAATCCCCAGGATCTACTAGATATAGAACACTTAGATTTTGAAGATAGTTTTTCATTAGCAAAATACGTTTCACAGATTAAAGAAGAGCAACAAATTCAGGCTAACGAGATAATTATCAATATATTAGAAATTTGGGACAAGGTCGAAGAATCTACCAAACAAATATGGATTGATTTAATTGAAAGTGCTGGTTTTTATCCGTACTTGTTAAAAATTGTTGAGAAAAATAGTGAGATGGACATTACCTCTGAAATTAGAAGTGCGTTTCATTCCTCAAAGAAACTGCAAGGTATTACTTTACATAAAGAGCAAAAATACTTATTAAATCTAATTGCACAGGGTAGAAATTTGATTGTGAGTGCCCCTACTAGCTTTGGAAAAAGCTTATTAATTCAAGAGATAATAGCTTCAAATAAATATGAAAACATTCTAATAATACAGCCCACTTTGGCGTTAATTAATGAAACCAGAATAAAGTTAAAAATATTTAATAATAGTTATAAGATAATCGTTAATACCTCACAGATATTAGGTGATAAAAATATATTTATACTGACTGCCGAAAGAGTTTTAGAATATGATGGTTTACCAAAAATTGATTATTTCGTTTTAGACGAGTTTTATAAATTGAGTTCATTAAGAGATGATGAAAGGTCGGATGTACTAAACATTGCTTTAAAGAAAGTATTAGATTTTAATCCTACATTCTATTTTATAGGTCCTAACATCGATTATATTCCAGAAGGATTTAAAGAACGATACAACGCATTATTTTATAAAACTCAATATTCACTTGTGAATTCTCAAATTGAACACATAAATATAAGTTATCAAGCCACAGGAGTAAGAAAACAGCAAAAAGAAAAGGAAGAGAAACTTTTCGAGTTACTGAATGCAAGTACAGAACAATCAATAATTTATGTTTCTTCACCAGGTCGTGCCTATAATTTAGCCAAGGGATACTTTGATTATTTAGTACACAACGATTTATTAAAGATAGAGCAATATTTACCATTAAATGAATGGATTGAAGAAAATTTAAGTCCTAATTGGGGATTTAATGGCCTGATAAAAAATAAAATTGGCGTACACTCAGGTATAATTCCTAAACATTTAGTCCATACGATGATTGAATATTTTAATGAAGGGAAACTAAATGTATTATTTTGTACGTCAACTATAATTGAAGGGGTAAACACCTCTGCTAAAAATGTCTTTATTTTTGATAATTATAAAGGACCTAATGAATTAGATTTCTTTGATTTTTCTAATATAAAAGGTAGAGCTGGAAGGTTACTTCAGCATTATACGGGGAGAGTATATGTTTTTGATAATCCACCTACTACAGAACTAATTGAGCTAGACATTCCGTTTCACGATCAAAAGATAATAAATGATGAAATACTTATTAATTTTGAAAGAGAACAAGTTCACGCTCAACATATTGAAAGATACGACGAACTAAACGATTTTGATGAAGATTATTTAAAAATAATCAAAAAAAATTCAGTTTCAGTAGAAGGCCAAAAAGAAGTAATTAGGCAATTAGAAACAGAAATTAGAGTTCATCCAAATAATATTATTTGGAGTGGTTTACCCACATATAAACAATTAAGTTTTTTGTTAGATTTGGCATGGAACAACCTCTTAAAACCAACTGAAACCACATTTCCCATGACATTAAAAAAATTGCCTGTTTCAATTTACAAACATCTAAATAAGAGTGTAAGTGAATTGATTAAAGAAGAAATAGATTATTTAGAAAAAAAGCACGTAAATTGGAGTTCACAAAAAGTTACAGATGCAGCTATTGAAAATGTTTTTCGTGAAAAAAGACATTGGATTTCTTATAAAGTACCGAAGTGGTTAAATGTAATGGATTCATTACAAAAATTGGTTTGTATGAAAATTGGGCTTAGTTACGGTGGCGACTATTTATCGTTCGCTTCAATTTTAGAAAATGATGGGGTAGAAGAAGAACTCTCGTTATTAATCGATTTAGGGTTACCTGCTTCAACTATTAACAAGATAAAAAAAATAATCCCTAGTGACTTAGAGGATGAGGATTTAGTTCGTTTCGTTAAAACTATTCCTCGGGAACGGATTCCTTCGGTTTTACAATATGAGATTGACAAGATCCAACAACTATAAAATATCTATTGTTCTCTTAATCTAGATTTAACAATATTGCCACACTAATTTAGTTATGTGCTAAAGTAAGAATCAAAAAAATTGAAATCAACTGGAGACTGAAGGCATGAAACGAGTCGAACTAGGTTGAGAAGGTTCGACTCATTATCATGCTAATCCACCATGAACTCAATTTGTAGATTTTGTATCTCACTATAAGTTAAACAAATCCGCGACAATCGCATCACTTCCGTCTTGGAACATGAACAAGCCGAGTGCGATCAACAGACCTCCAATGATGAGAGTACCGAACCGGATCAGTCCGTTCGTGTTCTTTTTGAATAGGCCCCGAATCACGAGCCATCCACCGATCAATAGCATCAAGAAATACCAAAATCCCATAGCCATTCCTCCTCCGCCTGTAGTTGAGTCTAGTTTACATAAATTTTCCAGTACATACTGTAGGGCGCGGGACTGATTTAACCTCAGCCCAAGACGGGTACAGTACCTCTATGTGTAAACAAAGGGGAGAGTGACCACTATGCGGAAAACCATCGTCATCGCGGGCGCGAGCGGCTATATCGGCTCTAACGTGATGGACCACTTAAAAGAAGAATATGACATCATCGCCTTGTCCCGCTCGACGAAAAACAAGGAAGATGAGGAACATATCACGTGGCGGTCGTGCGATTTGTTCTCGTATGAACAGACACGCGAGGCGTGCGAAGGGGCAGATTACGCCATGTTCCTCGTCCACTCGATGATTCCGGACGGCGGGCTGACGCAGGCAAGGTTCGAAGACATGGATGCGCTCATCGCTGACAACTTCGCCCGGGCGACGAAAGCGAATGACATCGAACAGATTGTCTATTTGAGCGGAATCATTCCGAAAGAGTCGAAGACGTTGTCCCGTCACTTGAAGAGCCGGCTCGAGGTCGAACGGATTCTCGGTGGGCAAGGCGTGCCGGTGACGACGATTCGGGCCGGGCTCATCATCGGTCCGGAGGGCTCGTCGTTCCCGATTCTCGCGAAGCTCGTCAAACGCTTGCCGGTCATGATTCTTCCGAACTGGACGAAGACGGAGACGCATCCAATCGATTTGCGTGAAGCCGTCCAGGCGCTCATCTCGGTCGTCGGGGCCGAGGCGCTGTACGACCATCATATCGATATCGGTGGACCGGAAGTGATGACGTATCGCAAGATGATTGAAGATACGGCTGACGTCATGGGCAAACGTCGCGTCATGATCGACTTCCCGTTCCCGACGATCAAACTGTCGCGATTGTGGGTCATGGCCGTGACGGGTGAACCGAAAGACACCGTCTATCCGCTCGTCGAGAGCATGGGTCACGCCATGGTCGCGAAAGACACGACCGGCGTCAAACAAGGGGAAATCCCGTTCAAGG
The DNA here is from genome assembly GCF_018618335.1 of Exiguobacterium sp. s152. Lineage (NCBI taxonomy): Bacteria > Bacillati > Bacillota > Bacilli > Caryophanales > Exiguobacterium > Exiguobacterium sp. s152. The sequence goes on along the minus strand of NZ_JACSLX010000001.1, from coordinate 484,389 downwards.
AAGCGGTCGAGCACGCGCTCGAGGAAGAAGAGAAACAGAAGTCGGGCGGCAGCAAGAAGAAAAAAGCGCCGCAACAGTATACCGTCCGCTCGATTCAACGGTTCGGTCTGCCGGATAACAAATCGGCGCTATGGATGGCCGACACTTACTTCGAGTGGCTCGGCCGTCTCGCCTATCCGCTCATCCAGACGACGAAAGAAGACGATGATTGGGAGATTGCGCTCCTGCGACCGTCACTCGTCGCGCTTCATCTGTCGCTCGAAGACGAGGCGACGGACGATATGGCCTCTTATGAAATCGATGGCGGCTTGTTCGCGAAGTTGAGTGAGGATGACAAGACAGGCCGACTCGAGTTCAGACGGCTCCCCGAGTCGGACGAAGGGCTCGTCGCCATCCATGAGTTCGTACCGGCGCTGCCGTGGTGGTTCTATACGAAGACGCAGGCGAAAGCCCACCTCGTCGTCATGTGGTTGTTCGGCCGTCACGTCCGTCTGCTTGGGGAAGATGCGGATGAGGGCGATCAAGTCGTCGAGGCACCGACGAATTAACGAAGACGCATCCATCGCGATGCGTCTTTGTTTTGTCGATTATGTTAACGTTTCGCCCGAGTCGTTTACAAAGGACGGGGACAGGCGTACACTGAACTCGTTTTCGACATAATGGAAAGAAGGAATGCAAGAATGGACAACTTCATGACATCACGCCAAGGATGGCAAAAAGACATCTCGGCCGGGATCACCGTCGGGGTCGTCGCCGTGCCGCTCGCGATGGCGTTCGCGATCGCCTCAGGCGTCGGACCGGTGTACGGCCTGTACACGGCCATCATCGCTGGGATCCTCGTCAGCCTGTTCGGGGGCTCGACGTTCCAAATCGCCGGACCGACCGGCGCCTTCATCCCGATTATCTCGGGCGTCATGCTCGCGCACGGCTATGAAGGGCTGCTCGTGACGACGTTCCTCGCGGGGATCCTGTTGTTCCTCATGAGCGTACTCCGCGTCGGACGACTCATCCGCTTCATGCCGCGCGCTGTCACCATCGGGTTCACGGCCGGAATCGCCGTCGTCATCTTCGTCGACCAGCTCGATGAACTGTTCGGCATCTCGTTTCAGAAGGCGCCGCACTTCCACGAGAATTTACTGAAGCTCGTGACGTCGTTACATGAAGCGAGCCTATGGCCTGTCTTCATTGCCGCCGTCGGTTTCATGACGCTCTGGCTCGTACCGAAACTGCCTGTCAAATTGCCGCTTCTCTTGATGGCGATGCTCGTGCCGACTTTCGTCAGTCTTGTCATCCCAGGGGAAGTCGCGACGATTGGTAGTGCCTATGGCGGCATCCCGAGCGGACTGCCTGAGTTCAACTGGCTCGCGATTGACCTCGATATGATTGCGACGCTCATGCCGTCGGCGTTCGCCATCGCCTTCCTCGGGGCGCTCGAGTCGCTATTGTCGGGTGCGGTCGCGGACGGCATGGCCGGCACGAAGATGAACCCGGACAAGGAACTGTTCGGGCAAGGGCTCGCCAACGTCGTCGTCCCGTTCTTCGGCGGGATTCCGGCGACCGGCGCCATCGCCCGGACGGCGACGAACATTCAAGCCGGGGCCGTCAGCCGCCGCTCCGGCGTCATCCACGGGTTGACGGTGCTCCTCGCCGTGCTCGTGTTGGCACCGCTCGCGAGCTATGTCCCATTGGCCGCCCTCGCCCCGATCTTGATGCGCGTGGCCTGGAACATGTCGGAGCGGCACCACGTCTTCGAGATGCTCAAGCATCGGTCGGCCGAGTCGCTCGTTTTGCTCGTCACGCTCGGGTTGACCGTGTTCGTCGACCTCGTCGTCGCCGTCGAGGTAGGGGTCATCTGTGCGCTCGCCTTGTTCGCGAAACGGATGGCCGATACGATTGACGTCCGCGAACAGACGGAACGGTACGTGACGCGCGACGGACAGGTCGTCTTCAGCGTCGAGGGGCCGCTCTTCTTCGGCGCGATCGAGATGTTCGAGCACGTGTTGCATCATATCCATGACGAGCCCGACGTCTTCATCTTCAACTTCCACCGCTGTCCCGTCATCGATGTGACGGCCGTCGAAGAGATTCGCCGCGTCGTCCGCGAGTTAAAGGCGGCCGACCGCCGTGTCGTCTTCGCGCACTTGTCGGCACCGGTGCGCCAGACGCTCACGCATTATGGCGTCCTTGACCACGTCGACACGTTCGAGACGACGCAGGCAGCGATTGACGCGTCTTAACGGACGGACAGAATCTGACCGAACGGGATGCGAAGCACCTCGGTGTCGAACAGCTCGACTTCACGCTCGGCGTAATAGATGGCGTGGACGTAACCGCGCACCGTATGGGTCATGCCGTTATCGAACAGCGTTAGCTCGACGGCGTCCCCTTCACGGATGGCGCGTTCGAGCTCGGTCTGCCATAAATAGAGCAACTGCTCATCCAAATCGGGTAGCTCGATCTTTTGGACGTGGGCGTAATATTTCTTCAGGAGCGCCACGTGCTCGGGCATGAGGAAAGGGATCCATTTCAATTCACCGCGGTCTTTGTATCGGGTCTGGCTCATGACGATTCACCTCCTTGTTTATGTCCGCCGATTAACCGCTGGCGGGTACGGAGCGGACTGTCTTTCAGTAAACTCGACGCCGGGCGGATCGTGCCGCGCCCGAAGCGGACGTTCAAGCTATCGACGAGGTCGAGGAAGTCGAACCGGCGTGCCCGGGCCCACTCGTCCTCGAAGAATGACAGCTGGACGTGGTCGCTCCTTGGCTCGAGTTTGCCGAGGGCGACCGAGACGTAACGAACCGCCTCCGTCTCGTCCCAGGCGTCGAGGAAGAGCGTCAACAACACCGGCAAGAACTCGCGCTCGTCCGCTGTGAAGCGGGCGAGCTTTTTTTGTTTGCTGAAGCCGCGCCGCTCGCTCGTCCGGGTGTAGCGGACGCCGAGATGGACGCTGCCGCCGACGAGTCCGGCCTGCCGCGTCCGCATCCCGACCTCCACGGCGATGGCCTGTAAGACGAGCCGGATGGCCGCGTACGTCGCATAGTCTTTCATGAGCGTGATGCCGTGGCCGATCGTCCGGGGCCGCTGCCGTTTCGCCCCGAACAAAGAGCTCGGTGGGAGGATTGTCGGCGACTCATCGATGCCCCAGGCGTGGTGCCACAGCTCGGCGCCGATGACGCCAAACTTCTCATGGAGCGTCTCGAGCGGATAGCGGGCGAGGTCGCCGATCGTGTCGATACCGAGCCGCCGGAGATGGACTTCCATCTTCGCGCCGACGCCCCACATCTTGCCGATCGGGGCCGGGTGAATTAATCGTTCGACGTCGTGGAGGAAACAGCTGGCGACACCCGTCTTCTTCCCATGCAAGTCTAGGACGAGCTTGGCGAGGACGTTGTTCGGACCGATGCCGATCGTGACCGGGATGCCGGTATAGCGGAAGACGGTCGAGCGGATGAGGCGGGCGACGTGCGCATCGTTCCCGAACAGCCGCTCCGTCCCCGTCAAGTCGACGAGCGTCTCGTCGACCGAGTAGACGCGGATTGCCTCCGGGGGTGCGAACTGATGCAAGATGTGGACGATTTGCACGGATACGTTCAAATAGTGGCTCATCCGGGCCTCGGCGTAGATGATGTGCCGCCGCTCGTGCCACGGCAACCGGTCGATGTGGAAGCGCCGGGAGCCGGTCTTGATCCCGAGTTGTTTCATCGGCGGTGTCGCGGCGAGGACGAGGGCGCCGTGATCTTGGAGGTTTGATAAGACGACGAGCTTCGTCTTGTACGGGTTCAACTTGCGGGCGGCGCACTCGCAACTGGCATAGAATGAGACGCTGTCGATACAAAAAATCCGACGTCGCATAGCCACCTCTCCTTTTTTTACGAACAAGCGTTCTGTTTTTCTCATCGTATCACGGTCTCACGCCGTCTCAAATAGAAATTGAAAAAGAATTTGTTAGATTTGAAATTTGAGGATTAATTTACAAAAAACAGATGGTTGCGTTTACAAGCTGATGATATAGTAAAAGATGTTGGGACATTTTTAGAAAAAGGGGAAATGGATATGAGAACAGCTTTAAAATGGACGATTGCGACAGCGCTCGTATTACCGGCGACGTTACCGCTCCACGCACCGAACGTGCTCGCGTCAGAAGACGTTGTAAAGCTCCGCTTCTTGGAGACTACAGACTTACATACGAACATCACGAACTACGACTATTTTCAGGACAAAGTCGACAACACAATCGGGTTGACGAAAGTCGCGACGCTCATCAAACAACATCGCGAGGAAGCAGGAACTGACAACACGTTCTTGTTCGACAACGGGGATACGCTTCAAGGGACGCCATTCGGGGATTACGTCCGCGAACAGCATCAGAAAGCACCAGGCGCGTTCGAACATCCGATGTATCAAGCGATGTCGGCACTCGAGTTCGATGCGGTCACACTCGGGAACCACGAGTTCAACTTCGGGCTCCAGTTCTTGTATGACGCGATGCAAGGATCGAAAGGCAAGCTTCGCTTTGTCAACTCGAACGTGAAGGACTTGTCGGGCGAGCCGATCGTCTCGAAATACAACGAGAACGGACAAGAAGTCCAAATCATCGAACGCCAAGTCGTCGACGGGGACGGCGAGACGCATACGATCAAAGTCGGTGTGTTCGGAGTCGTGCCGCCGAAAATCATGTCGTGGGATTCAGGGAACCTCCAAGGCAAGGTGACGGCAGATGATATGGTACCGGCAGCAAAAGCGGCCGTCGCCAAATTGAAAGAGCAAGGCGCAGACGTCGTCGTCGCGCTCGCGCACTCAGGGATCGGGGAAAGTGCGACACTCGCGGATGAGCAATCGGACGGGGAAGAAAACGTCGGCTATACGCTCACAAAAATCGAAGGGCTCGACATGGTCATGACCGGTCACCAGCACGGTCGTTTCCCTGACGCAAAAGGGATGTTCACTTCATTCCCGAACGTGGATATGAACAAAGGGACAATCAACGGCAAGCCGGTCGTCATGGCGAACAACCAAGGGAAAGACCTCGGGGTCATCGACCTCGACCTCGAGCTCGTCGACGGCAAATGGAACGTGCTCGATGCGAACGCGAAACTCGACACGGTCAAGGCGGACACGCCGGTCGACCCGATGATCGCCTCGCCCATCGATGCGGACCATAAGGCGACGATTGAATACATCAACCGCCCGGTCGGTGAGATTCAAGACGATATCCAAAGCTATTTCGCGCTCGTCCGTGACGATGCGTCGGTCCAGTTCGTAACGAACGCGCAGAAATGGTACGTCGAGAGAGAACTTGCGACGAACCCGGAGCTCGCGGCGTATAAAGAGCTCCCGATCCTTTCAGCCGGGGCACCATTCAAGGCGGGTAACCGTCAGTTGACGGACGCGAGCTATTACACGAACATCCCGAAAGGCTCGATCGCATTGAAAAACGTGGCCGACCTATACGTCTTCCCGAACACGCTCGAAGTCGTCAAAGTGACGGGCGCGGACGTGATGGATTGGCTCGAGATGTCAGCCGGGGCGTACAAACAAGTCTCGGATACGAACGATGAGTTGCTCAACTTGGATTTCCGCAGCTACAACTTCGATATCCTCGACGGTCTCACGTATGAAATCGACGTGACGGGTCCTGCCAAGTTCGATGCAGGCGGGAAACTGATTGAGGAAAACAAAGATGCGAACCGCGTCAAAAACGTGAAGTACAATGGCAAGCCGATCACACTCGACCAAGAGTTCCTCGTCGCGACGAACAACTATCGCGCCGGCTCGACATCGTTCCCAGGTCTCGGTGGTGGGAAGAACATCGTTTATCGTTCGGCGTATGAGACACGGAACGTCATCTCGGACTATATCGTCTCTGGCAAGCTCGAATACAAAGCGGACGACAACTGGAAGATTGTCGCCGACGCGAAACGGACAGCCAAGTTTGAGACGGCTGACGCCGGTAAGCAATACGTCGACTTGTACGAAGGCATCGAAGCGACCGAGACGACACGTGCAGATGACGCAAACCGCCTGTTCCGCACGTATACAATCGACCTTGATACAGCGGCGGTCGACCTCGCCCTCACGGTGAACACGATCAAGCCAGGTGCGAAAGCGGTGACGGGCACGACGACGCCGAACGCGACGGTCACGCTGAAAGATGGCGACAAAGTGCTCGCGACAGCGAAAGCGGACAAAGACGGCAAGTACACGCTCGTGACGAAACCGCTCAAGCTTCGCCAAACGGTGACGATCGTCAGTGAACTCTTCGGTCAAATAAAAGAAGAGACGAAAGTGGTTGGAGCCGGTCATGTCGGTGTCCCGGCCCTTCGTTAATCAATGAACGAGCCCTCAGTTTTGAGGGCTTTATTTTGTGTCAAAAAAGTGAACGAAACCCCTTACAAAATAGTGGGTACTGCTGTATAATCAGTCACGTAAGCGTTTACATTATACGTGTAAAACAACGGGATTCATTTTTTCGGGGCCGACGGGGATTGGCTACATATGTACAAAAGGGGACAGCACACATGATTACATTTTTTATTGCCTTGGCGATTTTATTCGTCGGGTACAAAGTGTACGGCAGCTACGTCGAGAAGACGTTCGGCATTAAAGAAGAGCGGACGACGCCTGCCTATGCGTCACAAGACGGCATCGATTACGTGCCGATGGGGAAAAAACGGAACTCGATGATTCAACTGTTGAACATCGCTGGTGTCGGACCGATTTTCGGACCGATCATGGGGGCGCTCTACGGACCGGTCGCTTTCCTCTGGATCGTCTTCGGATCGATTTTCGCGGGAGCGGTGCACGACTATTTGACGGGCATGATCTCGCTCCGTAACAACGGGGCGCACTTGCCGCAGCTCGCTGAGAAGTTCCTCGGCCGCTCGCTCCGCCACGTCGTCAACGGTTTCGCACTCTTACTCTTACTCTTGGTCGGGACGGTATTCGTCACGTCACCGAGTAACATGATCAACAACTTGTTCGACGGCAATGCGACGACGCTCACGATCGTCATCTTCGCCGTGTTCGCCTACTACATCTTGGCGACGCTCCTTCCGGTCGATAAAATCATCGGACGCATCTATCCGTTCTTCGGGGCGCTCCTCATGATCAGTGCCGTCGGGATTGCGGTCAGCCTGTTCACACAAGGTTATCAGATTCCAGAGATGACACTCACGAACATGCATCCGGACGGTTTGCCTATCTGGCCGCTCCTCTTCTTCACAATCTCATGTGGAGCGTTGTCTGGGTTCCATGCTACGCAGTCGCCGATTATCTCGCGGACGACGATGAAAGAAAGCAATGGTCGTGAAATCTTCTACGGCATGATGATCGTCGAAGCGGTCATCGCCATGATTTGGGCCGCGGCAGCCATGGCCATCTTTGAGCCAGGCGAATTGCTCGGGTTGATTCAAACGGGTACACCGGCACTTGTCGTTCAAGAAGTGGCGACACTCATGCTCGGCAGCATCGGCGGTACGCTCGCCATCCTCGGTGTCATCGTCTTGCCAATCACGTCAGGTGATACGGCGTTCCGTAGCGCGCGGATGATTATCGCCGACTACATGAGCATCGCGCAGAAGAAATTCTCGTCACGCCTCTGGATCGCACTTCCGCTCTTCGCGATCTCATACGTGCTCACGAACATGGACTTCCAGATGCTCTGGCAATACTTCAACTGGGCCAACCAGACGACGGCGGTCATCGCCTTATTCGTCGGGGCGATGTACTTGTACATCAAAGGGCGCAACCACTATATCGCGCTCATCCCAGGGACGTTCATGTTGTATGCCGTCTGGTTCTACATTTTGACGGCACCGATTGGCTTCAAGATGGATGGGGTCATCCCGTACGTCATCGCTACAATCGGGACAATCACGTTGCTCGTCTTGTTCCACATGCGCGCGAAAGCGATGCGGGCACAAAATATGGAATGTGACGTTCCGGTGAAGGAAGTCGCATAATCACGAAACATGGGTCGCTTCGGCCCATGTTTTTATTTGCGTTGAAACCGGGAAATGACCATACTAGAGGGATAAATGGGAAGGTGGGACGCGAATGGAACAAGAGAAACTAAAAGAGATGCTCCATGCGGATACGCTTGGGGAAGAGATTGCGAGCGCCATCACCCACGGGCTCGGCATCATCTTCAGTATCGTCGCGCTCGTCTTGCTCATCATGACGGCGACGGAGACGGGCAGTACCGGCAACGTCATCGCGGTGAGCGTGTTCGGGGCATCGATGATTTTACTGTACCTATTCTCGACACTCATGCATGCGATTCCGCATCCACGGGCGAAACGCGTGCTCCAAGTGTTCGACCACGCCGGGATTTACTTACTCATTGCCGGTAGTTATACGCCGTTCGCGCTCGTCTCGCTCAAAGGGACGCTCGGTTGGACGTTGTTCGGCATCGTGTGGGGTGTCGCCGTGCTCGGAATCGTCTGGAAGTTGTTCTCGACGGGCAAATACATGTGGGTGTCGAACGTGACCTATCTCGGCCTCGGCTGGATTTGTCTCATCGCCATCCGTCCACTGTACGAGTCGCTCGGTCATAACGGCTTCATGTTGCTCCTGACCGGCGGGATCGCCTATTCGGTCGGGATTATCTTCTACGTATGGCAGAAGCTTCCGTTCAACCATGCGATTTGGCACCTGTTCGTGCTGGCGGGAAGCGTGTTCGTTTTCCTCAGCATCTTGTTTTACGTGGCACCGAATACGGGCCTTTGAAACGGACGTCCCGCGGGGAGTCTGTTTTTTCTAAATAGAGGGAAATGAAATCCTGAAAACGATTACAAAATTACAGACGAATTGACGTTTGTATGTCATAATAATTTCAGACATCGTCATAGAGATAGATGGGTGTAAACGTAAGGGGGAAAATCAGATGGAAAAAGTGTTGCGCGATGGATTTATCTACATGTCTCAAAACAAAACACTCAACAGTTTGGCTAAAAAATACGGGCTTCGGTTCGGGGCTTCGCGCTTTGTGGCGGGGGAAGACTTTAAGACGTCGGTGCCGACGATTCGCGAGTTGAACGCGAAAGGCTTATCGGTCACGGTCGACCATCTAGGAGAGTTCATCACGACGGTCGCGGAAGCGAACGAGAACCGCGATGAAATCATCCGGGCGATTGAAATCATGGCAGAAGAGAAGCTTGATGCCTATATGTCACTCAAGTTGACGTCACTCGGCTTCGACATCTCGGACGAGTTGATTGAAGACAACATGCGTCAAATCTTGACGACGGCGAAAGCAGTCGGCGTATTCGTCGCCATCGACATGGAAGACGAGACGCGCTGCGAGAAGACGCTCGACTTGTTCAAGAAGTTGAAAGCGGACTTCGACGGCCTCGGGACGGTCATCCAGTCGTACTTGTACCGCTCGGAAGATGACATCAACCATCTCGCACCGCTCAAGCCGAACCTTCGCATCGTCAAAGGGGCATATAAAGAGCCGGCGACGGTCGCATTCCCCGAAAAGGAAGACGTCGACCACAACTACTTGAAGCTCGTCAAACTCCATCTTGCGAACGGGAACTACGCCTCTATCGCGACACATGACGACCATATGATCGATGCAATCATCGAGCATGTGAAACTGAACAATATCCCACTCGACCAGTTCGAGTTCCAAATGCTGTATGGCATCCGGGTCGAGCGTCAACTCGAGCTCGTCCGTCAAGGCTACAAAGTCCGTGTCTACGTGCCATACGGCCGTGACTGGTACGGCTACTTCATGCGCCGCCTCGCAGAACGTCCGGCGAACGTCGCGTTCGTGTTAAAAGGAATGGTCAAGAAATGAGAAAAGCACGAACGTCCGTCGAGGGCGTTCGTGCTTTTTTGATGCGTTCTCTATTATTTGATGACGTCGATCCGTTCGGCCTTCCTTACAGTAAGATGGTCTTCCGCGACGGGACCGCCTAACCAGACGTTGATCTCGACCGGGCTGTGCAGCTGTTCCAACTCATCATTCAGGCCAGACACATCCACCCAGATTTGACCTTGCTTTTGATCTTCAACTAACATCATCGACTTATCAGCACTCACCTCTACAATGTGCCCTTGAAGATCAACCCCACTATAATCTGTGTCTTGGGTAGAAGAACAGCCTGCGATTAAACCGAAACAGAGTGGGGCTACAAGGAACAAGCTGATTCGTCCTTTAAAGAAGGTCGTGTCATTACGCATGAATGAATTCTCCTCTTTTGCGCGACGTCTGGAAGTGAGTATTCTTCTAAGTCGAATTCATATAACGCATGGATACATCTTAAGACAACAACGATTCCGTTACTGTACCCTGTCATTGTTTCTTGGTCTCGTCGTCATTCACCCAAAAATCGGGACCGATTTGATCGGATAGCCAAAAGAAAAGTTCTTTCTCGTATTCAGGGTTCACATCTTGCAAGGCGCCTGGTGTAAACAGGTACTGTTTATTTTGAATGAACGCATCTCGGATGTAATCGGTCATATGATATGGACCATACCCAATAGGAAGTATTTATGTCAGGCGAAGGATTTTCTTCCATGCGAATAGACATATGCGTTTCAGCTAAAAACGTGAACATTCTTGCAAGGGCGAGATAGCCTTCGGCGTTGCCGACGAAATTGACACCGGAATCGTTCAGATTGACTTCCAGTTTGGCTTCATGGGAAAAACGCGGGTCGAACTCTAAAATGTCTTCGTCGTACTCTTCTTCATCGTCATGCTGATTTGTCATCGATTGGCCTCCATTTTTACTTGTTAGCATTAGTGTACATGTGTAATGACAGAGGGTGTTGCTCGTTTTCAATGTCAGGGAAATGCGTCAGTCAACGTCCTGAAAGCATGGGCACCGACGGGATGCATGGCACAAAAAGAAGCCTCAGTAAATTACTGAGACTCCAAACATTCTTAGCCGTTAACGACCGTTCCACCGTTAACGTGAATGACTTGCCCGCTGACGTATGTCGAATCGTCACTTGCGAGATAGACATAGGCCGGGGCGAGTTCCGCCGGCTGGCCCGGACGTTTCATCTCGGCTGAGTCACCGAACGAGGCGACTTTGTCTGCCGGGAACGTCGAAGGAATGAGCGGTGTCCAAATCGGGCCTGGTGCGACACCGTTGACGCGAATCTTCTTCTCGGCAAGGTTGCTCGCGAGCGCACGCGTGAACGATGTGATTGCACCTTTCGTCGACGAGTAATCGATCAACTGGTCGTTTCCTTGATACGCTGTGATGGACGTCGTATTGATGATGCTCGCGCCTTCGTTCAAATATGGAAGGGCGGCTTTCGTCAAATAGAACATGCTGAAGATGTTCGTCCGGAACGTCTGCTCGAGTTGCTCATCCGAGATGTCAAGGAGCGACTCTTGTGGATGTTGCTCGGCGGCATTATTGACGAGGATATCCAAGTGGCCGAACGTCTCGAGCGTCTGTTTGACGACATCTTGGCAGAAGTCCGAATCGCCGATGTCTCCTTGCAACAAGAGGCAGGCCTGCCCGAGTTCCTCGATGCGCTCTTTCGTCGCCTCGGCGTCCTCGAGCTCGTTTTGATCTTTATAGACGATGACCGTGTTCGCGCCTTCGTGGGCGAAGAAGATGGCGACCGATTTCCCGATTCCCGAGTCGCCGCCTGTGATGATGGCCACTTTGTCTTTCAGTTTGTCGCTTCCTTTATATCCTTCACGCTCATAGATCGGGAACGGCTCCATCTTCGAGTCGATTCCCGGTTGATGGGCCTGCTCTTGGCCGTCCTTTTTGAACGACTCAAAATCGTGTCGGTTCCCCACTGTGTTTAAACGATTCTCACTCATGTATACATTCCCCTTTCTCAAATTGACTCTTTCTGTCTATACCACACTCATCAAAATGTAATCGTCCTGAGCGAAATTGGAACGAATTTGAAAAATGAACGCTTGCGAATGAATTGTCATTCATTTATGATAGAAGAGTAAACACGATGGTGATTGCGATTTTTTTTACGCTTGAAATGAATCACTATTCATTCTCATTGAGGGGGGAACAATATGACGAGTCACATCGAACAATCAGCCGACCTCCGTTTGACGAGTAACATCCGTTTTGCGGTCGTCATCGGTTCAGGAGTAATGGGGGCGGGGATTGCGGCTCACTTGGCGAACGCGGGGATTCGTTCGCTAATGCTCGACATCGTACCACGTGAATTGACGTCGAAAGAAGAAGCGAAAGGGCTCACGCTCGAGTCACCAGAAGTGCGGAACCGCATCGCTTCCGAGAACCGTCAGAAGCTATTGAAACAGAACCCGGCACCGCTCGCGACAGCGGATCATTTGAACTTCATCGACGTGGGGAACTTAGAAGATGATCTCGAGCGCTTGAAGGAAGCGGACTGGGTCATCGAGGTCGTCGTCGAACGGCTCGACGTGAAACAACAGCTGTTCGAAAAGATCGCTCCTTACATCCGTGAAGACGCGATTCTCAGCTCGAACACGTCAGGCATCTCGATCGAGGCGATGGCGAGCGTATTGCCGGAAGGCTTGAAGACACGTTTCCTCGGGACACACTTCTTCAACCCGCCACGTTATTTGAAACTGCTCGAACTCATCCCGACGGAGCAGACGGCACGCCCGGTCATCGACTTCATGGCCCGCTTCGCGGAGGACCGTCTCGGGAAAGGCGTCGTCGAAGCGAAAGACACACCGAACTTCATCGGTAACCGCATCGGTACGTACGGACTCCTCGTCACGTTCGAAGAGATGCTCAAACAGAACGCCTCGATCGGCGAGATGGACTCGATCACCGGACCGCTCATCGGGCGGCCAAAATCGGCGACATTCCGCACGCTCGACGTCGTCGGCATCGACACGTTCGTCCACGTCGCCGGCAATGTCTATGAGACGCTCGACGCAGGTGAAGAGAAGGACACGTTCGACGTCCCAACTGAAATGAAGACGCTCGTCGAGAAGGGCTGGATCGGTCAAAAGGCCGGACAAGGCTTCTATAAGAAAGACGGCAGAGTCATCCAGGAGCTCAACCTTCACACGTTCGAGTACGAACAATTGAAAGCGATTACAGGTCCGGAGCTCGACCAAATCAAATCGCTCCCGGGCTCGAAGGCGAAGTTGAAAGGCGCCATCTTGAACAAAGGACGCATTGGACAACTGCTCTGGCCGGTCACGGCGAAGACGCTCGTCTACTCGGCGCGTCTCACAGGCGAGATCAGTGACTCGATCGTCGCCATCGATGACGCGATGAAGTGGGGCTTCGGCTGGAAGTTCGGACCGTTCGAGACGTGGGACGCACTCGGCGTCGAGAAGTCGGTCGCCCGCATGAAAGCGGAAGGGTATGACGTCCCGGCGTGGATCGACGAGATGCTCGCTGCCGGACACACGACATTCTATAAGGGAGACCAGTATTACGACCAAGCGTCACAGACGTACGTTGAGAAGACCGTCAACCCGAAAGAAGTGAAACTCACGCCGCTCGCCAAGTCGAACGGCATCGTCCTTGAGAACGGTGGGGCCCGCCTCATCGATATCGGCGACGACGTCGTCGCCCTCGAGTTCACGTCACCGAACAATGCGATCGGTGTCGACATCATGCAGATGATTGAACAGTCGATCGACCTCGTCGAGACCGACTTCAAAGGACTTGTCCTTGCCAACGACGGCAAGAACTTCTGTGTCGGCGCCAACCTCGCGATGATGCTCATGGAAGCGGAAGACGAGAACTGGTACGAGCTCGACTGGATCATCAACAAGTTCCAACAAGTCGTCCAGAAGATTCGCTACGCGGGTCGCCCGGTCGTCGTCGCGCCTTACGGCATGACACTCGGAGGTGGGACAGAAATCAGCTTGCCGGCCGCACGCATGCAGGCGGCGCTCGAGACATACATGGGTCTCGTTGAAGTCGGTGTTGGCCTCATCCCAGGTGGGGGCGGAAACGTCAACACGTACCGTCGACTCCTCGAGCAGACGCCGAAGTCGATGCAAAACATCGAGAAAGCGGCGCAACAGACGTTCGAAAACATTGCCATGGCGAAAGTATCGAAGTCGGCCTATGACGCGAAAGCGCTCGGCTATCACCGTCCGGTCGACGGAATCTCGATGAACCGCGACCACTTGACGTTCGATGCGAAACAGACGGTACTCGGTCTCGCTGACGGCTATACCGCACCGGTTCGTGAGAAGTTGCCGGTCGTTGGTCAAACGGGGAAAGCGACGCTCGAACTCGCGGCGTACGAGATGTTCTACGGTGGCTATATCTCTGAACACGATTTGAAGATTGCGAAAAAACTTGCCCACGTCATCAGCGGCGGCGATTTGGCATACGGCACGATGGTCGACGAGCAGTACTTCCTCGACATCGAGCGCGAGGCGTTCCTAAGCCTCATCGGGGAACCGAAATCGCAGCAACGGATGCAACATATGCTCGTCAAAGGCAAGCCACTTCGGAACTGACAAAAGGGGGACTTAACAGATGAGAGAAGCAGTCATCGTGGCCGGCGCACGGACGCCGGTCGGAAAAGCAAAACGCGGTTCGTTCCGAAACGTTCGCTCGGACGAACTCGCGGGTCATGCGATTAAAGCGACGCTCGAGCGGTCTGGCTACACGGGACCAATCGACGACGTCATTATGGGATGCGCCATGCCGGAAGCGGAGCAAGGCATGAATATCGCCCGCTACGCGGCCGTCCGGGGTGGCTTGTCGCACGAAGTACCGGCCATCACGATCAACCGTTATTGCTCGTCAGGCTTGCAAGCCATCGCCGACGCGGCAGCGAAAATCATGATTGGTCAAGCGACGGCGGTCATCGCTGGTGGTATGGAATCGATGAGTCTCGTCCCAATGGGCGGACACGTCATCCGTCCGAACCCGACAATCATGGAGACGGCTCCGGAATACTATATGAGCATGGGGCACACGGCAGAACGTGTCGCGGCTGAATATAACATCTCGCGTGAAGACCAAGACTTGTTCGCGATCGACAGCCACCAAAAAGCGGCGGCAGCGATTGCGGGCGGCAAGTTTGAAGAAGAAATCGTCCCGGTCACGGTCGTCGAGCAAGTGCTCGGCGAAGACGGGAAAGTCGCGGAACGTGAATTCGTCGTCAAACATGACGAAGGCGTCCGTGCCGACTCGACGCTCGAGGCGCTCGGTAAACTGCGTCCGGCGTTTAAAATCAAGGGCTCAGTGACGGCGGGGAACGCGTCACAAGTGTCAGACGGCGCAGCGGCCGTGCTCGTCATGGAGCGCGAAGAAGCCGAACGTCAAGGTTTGAAACCGATGGCGAAATTCCTCTCGTTCGCGGTCGGCGGTGTCCGTCCGGAAGTGATGGGCATCGGACCAGTCGTCGCCATTCCGAAAGCGCTCGAGATGGCCGGCGTGAAGTTGGAAGAAGTCGGATTGTTTGAATTGAACGAGGCGTTTGCGAGCCAATCGCTCGGCGTCATCCGTGAACTCGGGATTGACCCGTCGAAAGTGAACGTCAACGGCGGCGCGATCGCTCTCGGGCATCCGCTCGGTTGCACGGGCGCGAAACTCGCGGTCTCGATCTTGCATGAGATGAAACGACGCAATGAAAAGTATGGGGTTGTGACGATGTGCATCGGTGGCGGTATGGGTGCTGCTGGCGTCTTCGAATTACTATAAGGGGGAATTGACAATGGAACGTACAGAACACGAATTGATTAAAGGCGGTAGCTTCGTCATCGACGCACTCGACGCAGATCGTTTGTTCACACCGGAAGACTTCTCAGATGAGCACAAGATGATTGGCGACACGACGGCGAGCTTCGTCGACGACCGTGTCATGCCTGTCCTTGGACGTATCGAGAAACACGAGTTCGATCTCTCGGTCGAACTGTTGAAAGAAGCGGGCGAGCTCGGCCTCCTCGGCGCGGACGTGCCAGAAGAGTACGGCGGTTATCAGCTCGATAAAATCTCGTCATCGATCATCACAGAGCGGTTCGCCAAAGCGCGTTCATTCGCCCTCAGCTACGGCGCCCACGTCGGCATCGGGACGCTCCCGATCGTCTTCTTCGGGACAGAAGAGCAAAAGCATAAGTACTTGCCGAAGCTCGCTACCGGTGAATGGATTGCCGCGTACGCGCTCACAGAGCCAGGCTCAGGGTCGGACGCGCTCGGTGCGAAAGCGACGGCCGTCTTGAACGAGGCCGGCACGCACTACGTCTTGAACGGGGAAAAACAATGGATCACGAACGCCGGTTTCGCGAACGTGTTCGTCGTCTACGCGAAAATCGACGGCGACAAGTTCAGCGCCTTCATCGTCGAGCGTGACTTCAACGGTGTCTCGACAGGCGCCGAAGAACAGAAGATGGGCATCAAAGGCTCATCGACACGGACGCTCATCTTAGAAGACGTCGAAGTCCCAGTCGACAACCTCCTTGGAGAAATCGGCAAAGGCCACGTCATCGCCTTCAACATCTTGAACGTCGGTCGTTACAAACTTGCGGTCGGTGCGGTCGGTTCGTCGAAACGTGCGTTCGATCTTTCGGTCCAGTACGCGAACGAGCGCAAACAGTTCAAGACGCCGATCAGTCAGTTCCCGCTCATCCAAGAGAAACTTGCGACGATGGCCGCGAACATTTATGCGATGGAGAGCTCGGTTTACCGGACGGGCGGTCTGTTCCAAGACAGCCTCGACGCGCTAGGCGATGACAACATGCGTGACGGTTCGAAAGTTGCCCAAGCCATCGCCGAATACGCGATTGAATGTTCACTCAACAAAGTGTTCGCCTCGGAGACGTTCGACTACGTCGTCGACGAAGCGGTCCAAATCCACGGCGGCTACGGCTTCATGACTGAATATGAAGTCGAGAACTTGTACCGTGACTCACGCATCAACCGCATCTTCGAAGGAACGAACGAAATCAACCGCTTAATCGTACCGAGCACGCTCCTTAAGAAAGCGATGAAAGGCGACTTGCCGCTCCTCGCCGAAGCACAGAAGCTCCAAAAAGAGCTCATGAGCTACATGCCACAAGAACTTGACGGGTCGCCGCTCGCACGTGAGAAGATGCTTCTGTCGAACATGAAGAAAATCAACTTGATGATTGCCGGAACGGCCGTCCAGAAATATCAGCAGGCCCTCCAGAACGAGCAAGAAATCCTTGCGAAGATTGCCGACATCATCAGCGCCATCTATGCGCTTGAAGCGGCCATCGCGCGGACGGAGAAAGCCATCGCCCGCACAGGCGCTGAGAAGAACCAGCAGAAAGTTCGCTATACAGAAATCTTCGCCGAGCAAGTGTTCAAACAAGTCGAACTCATGGCGAAAGAAGTCTTGTATGCGGCCGCATCGGGCGACGAGCAGCGCATGCTCTTGTCGGCGATGAAGAAGTTCAGCCGCTATCAGCCGATCAACGTCATCGGCACGAAGCGCGAAGTCGCAGCGAGCCTCATCAAAGCGAACAAGTTCATCGTCTAAGCAAGCGAGAGAAAGGGTGGCCGGACGCGGTCGACCCTTTCTTTTTGCTGTCTGCGGACGATACAATGGACGAAGGAGGGGATACGCATGAAACGAGATGACTTATTAGAACGGATGGATGCGATCGGCCGCTCGGTCGCCAAGCATGAGGGCACGCTCATGCTGCTCGCACTCGGTTCAATCGGACTTGAGATGGATCGGCTCGACGACTATTCGGACCTCGATTTCTTTTTGATCGTCGAGGACGGGCATAAGGCCCGCTTCATCGACAACTTGGACTGGCTCGCGGTCGAGCCGTTGGCGTACCAGTTCCAAAACACGAAAGACGGGCACAAGGTCATGTATGAGGACGGCATTTACGCCGAGTTTGCCGTGTTCGAGATCGTGGAGATGCCTGGCATCGCCTATACGCCGGGACGTGTCGTCTGGCAGCGTGATGAGGCGCTCGACACGTTCGCGACGCCGAAGCTTGTCACACGCCCTTCAGACGCCGCACATCGCTACGAGGAGGCACTGACGAACCTATACGTCGGACTGCTCAGGGAACGGCGCGGCGAACAGCTCGCCGGCTTCGAACTGATTCAAATCGCGGCTGTCAACAACGTGTTAATCGCGTATGGCGAGACGAGTGACCCGTTCAACCCGACACGTCGGGTCGAAGTGACGCATCCGGAGCTCGTCGCACGTCTTGAGGAGTGGCTCCCCGGATACGGAAAATCGGTCGAGGCGGCCGCGGCCATCCTCGGCCACATCGAGGCGCACCATCCGGTCAATCCGACGCTGAAGCGAGAGATTGTGCGCTTGCTTGAAGCGTGAAGGGTTGAAGCGGAATATGCTACAGTAACAGGAGAGGTGATGAACATGGTGACACTATATGGCTATCCGCCATGCAGTACGTGTAAAAAAGCAGAGAAGTGGTTGAAAGAGAACGGCATCGACTATACATATGTCCATATCGTCGAGGCGACGCCGTCGCAAGACGAGTTGGCTGAGCTATGGAAACAGTCGGGCCTGCCGCTCAAGAAGTTCTTCAATACGAGCGGACAAGTGTATCGGAACGAAGGCATCAAGGACAAGCTACCAAATCTGTCAGAAGACGAACAACTCGAGCTTCTTGCGAGCAATGGTATGCTTTTAAAGCGCCCAATCGTGACAGATGGTCAAAAATCAACTGTCGGATTTTCAGAAAAGTCGTTTACAGACGTTTGGGGCGAAGTGCTATAATACTCGTGTGAGTCTAATTCATTTGAGGGGGAAGTTAAGATGAGCAAAGTACCTGCCAATCTACGTTATTCAAAAGAGCACGAATGGGTTGAAGTGAATGGAAGCGTCGCCCGCATCGGGATCACGGATTTCGCACAAAGCGAACTAGGGGATATCGTCTTTGTCGAACTTCCTGAAGTCGGTGGCACAATCTTACTCGACGAGCCGTTCGGTTCGGTTGAATCGGTCAAGACGGTTTCGGAGCTTTATGCACCGATCTCTGGGAAAATCACAGCGGTGAACGAATCACTCGCCGATTCACCAGAACTCGTCAACGAAGCACCGTTCGAAGGCGCTTGGATGATCGAAGTCGAGTTGAACGACGCGTCAGACGTCGACAAGCTCATGTCAGCCGAAGAATACGAAGCGATGATTCAAGGCTAAACAAAACCCGGTTTCTCTTTACGAGAAGCCGGGTTTTTTTGATTAATCGA
Source organism: Exiguobacterium sp. s152 (assembly GCF_018618335.1). NCBI lineage: Bacteria > Bacillati > Bacillota > Bacilli > Caryophanales > Exiguobacterium > Exiguobacterium sp. s152. The sequence continues at coordinate 465,280 of NZ_JACSLX010000001.1, read as the reverse complement.
AGTCGAGACGGTAATGATCAGGCTCGATGAGCGACGTCCGGTTGAACAAACGATAGAACAGAATCCCGAGTGTGATTGGGATGAGCCCGAATAAGACGACGACGAGCATGACGTTCCAGAGCGCGAATCCTCCCGGCATCAAATGCAAGGCGTTGACCGGACCGATTAGACCCGAGACGCCGAATCCGGCACTGATTGGTGTGCCTTCAATCCGAAGGATACCTGCGAGCGCTCCAAGGATGGCCGCATTGGCGAGTACCGGCAACATCATAATCGGACGACGGACGAAGTTCGCCATTTGAATCTTCGGTGAGCCGAGGAAGTGGGCGATCGACGTTCCGGTCGCGTTCATCTGCCAGCCAGCGATGGCGAGACCGAAGCCGGCAGCGACGACGCCAAGGTTGGCGGCCCCGGCAGCGACACCAGACAGGCTGATGGCTGTGGCAATTCCGACCGTCGAGATTGGCGATACGATGATGAGCGAGAACGCCATCGCGATTAACATGCCCATCACGATCGGTTGCAGTTCAGTCATCGTCATGATGATCGTTCCGACGTACGTCGTAATCTGTGAGATGTAAGTGAGTAGGAACGCGCCGATGCCTCCCGCGACGACGATGACCGTCATCGGCAAGACGAGTACCGTGTATGTCTTCAGGCGTGGCGACAACTGCATGACGAGGAACGTCGCGAGAGCGGCCGTCACACCGGCCGTGATGACGTCACCGATTCCGGCCATGAGGAACGCGCCTTCCTCGATGCGGATGGCGCCACTTCCGACCTGAGTCGCGATGCCGATCGTCCCGGCCTCGAGCGCCGATCGTCCGAACTGCATGGCGACAGCGACACCGATGATGACCGGTAAGAGGCGCATCGCAATCGTCGTCGCATCTAAGATGAACTGCAAGGACGGAAAATACGGCAAGATGGCTTTCGTTAATTCACCGAGCAAAGCGCTCGGGATGAGGGCGATGAGAATGGCAAGACTGAGGCCGTTCAAGACGTTCATTAAAAATTGTTTTCCGGTAAGCTTCTCTTCCGTCATTGGGGATTCACCTGTCCTTTTCTACTGGTTTGCTGTTATGTACAAAAGCGATAAAGTTAATGACCATACTATGCCTCTTTCTGCCGAGCGTCAACAAGAAATGTTGAAATGTTCAGAATTTTCCATTTGAGCACAACTTTTGAACCGATTGGCCCGGATTCATATACTTAGAAGAGAGGTGAGCAAAATGATGACAGACGGATTCTTATATATATACGCCCCAATGTGCGGTACATGCGCCGTGGCCGAGCGGATGCTCTCGGTCGTCGAGGCGGTCGACCCAGAATTGAAGATTGAAAAACGCGATGCCAACTTTATCCCGAACGAACTCGAGGCGTATCAGGTCATGAGCGTTCCGGCGCTATTGAAGCTGGAGAATGGCCAAGTTCGCGATCGTTTGTACGCATTTCAAAACGTCCAGCACGTCCTATCTTTCGTTAAGTGAGATAGGATGATTAGAATAATCTGAAAATTTTAAATAATCAGTTGACACAGAAAGTTCACGAATGATATATTCATTACAACATCTTACTTGAACACAACATAGGACGAGATTTTCCCGTCATCAAGACGTTTTCGAACAACCGCTGCATGAGCTTACGCGATTTCAGGTGGACCTTCCCTTCGATTGTCCCCCAAAAAAATCAAGCGTCGGGGCACCGGTCGCGTAATTGCATGGTCCGTTCGAAGACCGAGTGATGGTTGGGTAAAAATCCCCCATATAAGGATGAATGCTCTGATCGGGCAAAAGAGGTTCATCTATGGGTTGTCCTTCAGTGACTCAAGGTGCTACGTTCTGTGTCATCCTCGGATGGCACCTTTTTTTATTTTGCTGAAAAAAATAGTTTGACATGAAAATAATGTGTCGCTATGATAAAGCTAATCAAATACGCAACCACTCTTATCAAGAGAGGCTGAGGGACTGGCCCTATGACGCCCAGCAACCGCGGAGCAATCCGAAATGGTGCTAATTCCAGCAAGGTGTATACCTTGGAAGATGAGAGCAATCGTTGTCCGTACGATAAAGTACGCACGTTTGCTCAAACGTGCGTACTTTTTTTGTTGTCAGGAGGGAAATGGATTGATTCAATTACGCAATGTGGCCAAATGGTTCGACACGAAAAACGGTCGGGTCCAGGCGGTCGATGATGTGTCGCTTACGATCGAAAGCGGCGAAATTTTTGGAATAATCGGATATTCAGGGGCGGGGAAGTCGACGCTCATCCGTTTGCTCAACCGACTCGAGGCACCGTCAAGCGGTGAAATCGTGGTCGCCGGCAGCGAGCTGACGAAGCTCACGCCGAAGGAACTGCGCGGGGTACGTAAAAACGTCTCGATGGTGTTCCAACACTTCAACTTATTATGGTCGCGCACGGTCGCTGAGAACATCAGCTTCCCGCTCGAGCTCATCGGGGTACCGGCGAGCGAGCGCAAACGCCGCGTCCAAGAACTCGTCGAACTCGTTGGCCTCGCCGGACGAGAAGACAGCTATCCGTCACAACTATCAGGCGGCCAAAAGCAGCGAGTCGGGATAGCCCGTGCGCTCGCTACGAATCCAGAAGTGCTCCTCTGCGATGAAGCGACGAGCGCACTCGACCCGAAGACGACGGATTCGATTCTCGAACTGCTCGTCAGCATCAACAAGAAACTCGGTTTGACAATCGTCCTCATCACCCATGAGATGCACGTCATCCAAAAGATTTGTCACCGTGTCGCCGTCATGGAGGCCGGAAAGGTCGTCGAGACCGGGCAAGTCGCCGACGTGTTCCAACACCCGGAACAGCCGATCACGAAAGAGTTCGTCAAACAGATCGGCGCGGTCGAAGACATGTCGCTCACGTTCGAACATTTGAAAGCTCGTTATCCGAGCGGTCAAATCGTCAAGCTCAAATTCTTGAACGAGACGGCCGAACAACCGATCCTGTCGGAAGTGTTGAAGCAGCATGACATCGGCTTCAACATCATCGGCGGAAACGTGACGCAGTCACAAGTCGGTGCCCTCGGGACATTATTCATCCAATTGATCGGAGAGCCGGCTGAAGTCGAGCGGGCCATCGCCTCAATCCGATCACAGGCAGTGGAAGTGGAGGTAGAAAGCGATGTTTCCTAATGTAGATTGGCAAGTCATGTTAGAACAGACGTGGGAGACGCTCTATATGACGCTCGTCGCCGGAGCCGCGACGTTCGTCATCGGTCTCGCCCTCGGGATGCTGTTATATGTCACGAACGAGCCGCTCATGATGAAGAACCGTCCGATTTACACGGTAATCAGCGCGGTCGTCAACATCTTCCGGTCAATCCCGTTCATCATTTTGATTATCTTGCTCATCCCGTTCACGTTACTCGTCGTCGGGACGATGCTCGGGTCAACGGCAGCACTGCCGGCACTTATCATCGGTGCGGCCCCGTTCTATGCGCGGATGGTCGAGCTCGCGCTTCGCGAAGTCGACCGCGGCGTCATCGAGGCGGCTGAGTCGATGGGTGCGACAAAATGGCAGATTGTCTATAAAGTGTTGTTCCCAGAAGCATTGCCGGCCATCGTGTCAGGCATCACGGTCACGATCGTCGCGATCGTCGGTTACACGGCGATGGCAGGGGTCGTCGGCGGTGGAGGACTCGGGAACTTGGCGTTCCTCGAAGGATTCCAGCGTTCACAAAGTGACGTCACGTTCGTCGCGACCGTATTAATCTTGGTCATCGTCTTCGTCATTCAATTCATCGGCGATCGACTCGTATCTGTAATCGATAAGCGTTCCGCTTAATCTAAATAGAAAATTTGGAGGGGTTTTATAATGAAATCATGGAAAACAGTACTCGGTTTAACGGCAGCTTCAGCACTTACGATTCTCGCGGCTTGTGGCGGCGGGGATTCAGAATCAGGTTCAGGCGATGACAAGACACTTGTCGTCGGCGCATCAAACGTCCCACACGCTGAGATTTTAGAGCACGTCCAAGACGAATACGAAGAGAAGGGCTATACGCTCGAAATCAAGAAGTTCCAAGACTACGTCCTCCCGAACAAGACGCTCGCAGACGGTGAATTGGACGCGAACTACTTCCAACACGAACCGTACCTCGAGTCACAAATGGCTGAAAACAAAGACTACAAATTCGCTTCAGCTGGCGGCGTTCACATTGAGCCGATCGGTGTGTACTCGAAAGATTACGCGTCACTCGATGAGCTTCCAGAAGGCGCTGAAATCATCATGAGCTCGTCGGTCGCTGACCACGGACGTATCCTCACGATGCTTCAATCTGAAGGCTTGCTCACACTCGCGGAAGGCAAGACAACGGACGCGACGGTTTCAGACATCGTCGACAACCCGAAAAACTTGGAGTTCAAGACGGACGTCGAAGCGGCACTTCTCCCGCAAGCGTTCAACAACGGTGAAGGGGACGCGGTCCTCATCAACACGAACTACGCGATTGATGCCGGCCTCAACCCACTCGAAGACGCAATCGCTCTCGAAGGCGAAGATTCACCTTACGTCAACTTGATCGTCACACGTGAAGGCGACGAAGATGATGAGCGCGTCAAAGCACTCCTTGAAGTCCTCACGTCAGAAGAGACACAACAGTGGATTTTGGATGAGTACAAAGGTGCAGTCGTACCGGTCAAACAATAATTTCGTCAAGGCCCGGGCTATCCCGGGCCTTTTTTATTTGCAGTAGTTTTGGTTCACCAATAGAAGTACACTACATATATGTAGGAAAAGGGGGGATCCGGATGAACATACGACACATTCATCCGCTGACGCTGGGTGTCTTGTTTGGCACATTTTTTGCCCGGCTGTCGACATTTTTTGTTATGCCGTTTTTTGCGATTTATCTCGCGACGCTCGGCTTCTCGGCGAGCGTGATCGGGACGGTGTTCGCCATCTCGGCGCTATCGGGGTTGTTCATGAGCTTTTTCGGGGGGACGCTGTCCGATCGCTATGGGCGCAAACAGTTGATGCTGATCGGCATCGTCTTGAACGCCTTGACGTTCAGCGGTTTCGCACTCGTGACAGAGTTATTTTGGTTTTATATGTTCTCGGTACTTATGGGCGTGTCACGGTCGTTCCTCGAACCGGCGTCCCGCGCCCTCATCAGTGATACGACGCAGCCGGACCAGCGCGTCATCGTCTATAACGTCCGTTACTTTTTAATCAACATTGCGGCGGCAATCGGACCATTGCTCGCAGTCGTCTTGTCGCTCACCGGCGCAAAGAGCGCCTTCTTAGTCGTGACGGGCGTTTACGTGATGTACGGACTCGTCATCTCGACGCTGTTCCGAAAGTATCCGTTCGAGGAAGGGGACGGCGTCAAAGTCCGGCCGCGCTTGACGGAGACGTTCCGTGTGTTACAACAAGATAAGACGTTCCGCTTCGTCATCATCGGGATGATTTTTGCCATCATCGGCTATAGTCAGTTCAATGCGACGTTGCCGCAGTTCATCGCTTTCCATGACGGCTTCAGTGACGGCTCGCGCTTGTTCGCCTATCTGTTGACGGTCAATGCGATCACCGTCCTTGTCGTCCAGTATCCAATTATGCGGTTCGGGATGCGGGTGTCACCGATCAAGTCGCTCTTCTTTGGTGTCGCCACGCTGTCGTCGGGACTCCTCCTAATCGGCTTCGCGACCGAGACGTGGGTATTGTTCATCGCGATGGTCATCTTCACGGTTGGCGAAGTGCTCATGTTCACGATGACGGACGTGTTGACGGACGAATTGGCACCGGCTCACCTGCGTGGGACGTATTTCGGGGCGATGGGTTTGACGGCGCTCGGTCAGACGATTGGTCCCGTCATCGGGGGAGTGTTGCTTGATGGATTCGACAATGCAGCGTTGCCAGTGTTTGGAAGTTTGGCCGTATTGACGGCATGCGGCGCCTTCTTCTTCGCCGGCGCCTTGAAAGAACGAAAAGCAAGTTTAGCCTTAATCGAGGAAAAAGTTGGATAAAGTCTTGATTTCCCGATATTCTCATTCTCAACATTTATGTTTTATTGAGAATGAATAATAAGGTGAGTCGCTTGAAATAAAAAATTGCCTAGATTAAGATTAGAATATATCTAATCTACGCCAAAAATGGCGAGAAAACGGAAGGGGTATCCGAATGTCTAACGTACCACACATGAAAATTGATGACCTCCGCGTCTCAATCGAAGGAAAAGAGATCGTCAAAGGTCTTAATCTTGAAATTAAAGGTGGCGAAATTCACGCCATCATGGGTCCTAACGGAACGGGTAAATCTACACTCGCATCGGCACTTATGGGTCATCCATTGTATGAAGTCACAGGCGGAAGCGTTGATTTGAACGGCGAAGACGTACTCGACATGGAAGTCGACGAGCGCGCGCAAGCCGGAATGTTCCTCGCAATGCAGTATCCTGCTGAAATCAGTGGTGTCACAAATGCCGATTTCTTACGTTCAGCAATCAACTCGCGCCGTGAAGAAGGCCAAGAAATCTCACTCATGAAGTTCATCCGTGAACTCGATGCGAAGATGGACGTCCTTGAAATCCCTTCAGAAATGGCACACCGCTATTTGAACGAAGGTTTCTCAGGTGGAGAGAAAAAACGTAACGAGATTCTTCAGATGATGATGATCAAACCGAACATCGCCATCCTCGATGAGATCGACTCGGGTCTTGACATCGATGCGCTCAAAGTCGTCGCCAAAGGCGTCAACGAAATGCGTTCAGAAGAGTTCGGCTGCTTGATCATCACGCACTATCAGCGTCTCCTCAACTATATCGAGCCAGACTTTGTTCACATCATGATGGACGGGAAAATCGTCATGTCAGGTGGCAAAGAACTTGCACAACGACTCGAAGCAGAAGGTTACGACTGGGTGAAGCAAGATCTTGGAATGACAGTAGACACAGAAGCGTAAGGAGGCTGTACGATGACCGTACAATTTGAATTGGATGCACAAGCAGTAGCGGCACGTGCAGAGGCGCTCGGTGGACCTTCATGGATGGTCAACCGTCGCAAAGAAGCAGCAGAACTTGCGCCGACCCTCGCCTTGCCAAAAGTTGAAAAGATCAAGATTGATAAATGGGACTTCGTCTCTGGAGACGTCGAGCTCACGAAGCACGACGGCTTGACGCCTGAAATCGAAGCACTTCTTGGAGACCACCGTACAAACGTGCTCGTTGAACGCAACGGTCATGTCGTCTACAACGAACTTGCGACGCCAGAAGGTGTCCTCTTCATGGGCATCAACGAAGCAATGGAACAACATCCAGAGCTCGTCGAGAAGTACTTCATGACGGAAGGTGTCCGCGTGGACGAAGAACGTTTGTCTGCGTTGAACGCTGCCCTCATGAACGGCGGTGCGTTCTTATACGTACCGAAGAACGTACAATTAAAAGATCCGCTTCAAGCCATCTTCACGATGGAACAAGCGAACGGTGCGCTCTATCACCACACGATCATCGTCGCAGACGAAGGCAGTGAATTGACGTACGTCGAGAGCTTCCTCTCGAACACGAACGAGCCGCACACGGTCAACGCCGTGACAGAAGTGTTCGCTGCCGCGAACGCGAAAGTCGTCTTCGGTGGTGTCGATCAGCTTGCTGAGTCGGCCCTCTCGTTCATGAACCGCCGCGGTGTCGTCTATGAGAACGCACGCCTCGAATGGGCGCTCGGACACATGAACGACGGCAACTCGGTTGTCGAAACGAAAACGCACCTCGTCGGGGACAACACGTTCTCAGACACGAAAGCCGTCACGATCGGTCGTGGCGCACAGAAGCAAAACTTCAACATCCGGACGGACCATTTCGGGAAGTCTTCAGAAGGGTTCATCTTGATTCACGGTGTCCAAAAAGATTCGGCCACGGCCATCTTCAGCGGAACATCGATGATTCACCATGGCGCTTCGAAATCGAACGGCGTTCAAACGGAACGTGTACTCATGTTGTCTGAAAAGGCACGTGGGGATGCGAACCCGATCCTCCTCATCGATGAGGACGACGTCATGGCAGGTCACGCCGCTTCGGTCGGACGCGTCGACGACGTGCAGCTCTACTACTTGATGAGCCGTGGTTTGTCACGTAAAGAAGCCGAACGGTTAATCATTCACGGATTCTTGAACCCGGTCGTCGAGCAGCTCGCGATCGAGTCGGTCAAAGACCGTCTCCGTGAAGTCATCGAAGGGAAAGTACGTTAAGATGATCGATGCCTCGATTCGTAAACAGTTCCCGATTTTAGATCAGGAAATCAACGGTCATCCGCTCGTCTATCTCGACAGTGCGGCGAGCTCCCAAAAGCCGCTTGCTGTCATCGAGGCGATCGAGGATTACTATCGCCGCATCCACTCGAACGTGCACCGGGGCGTCCATACGCTCGGGACGCACGCGACGGATGCGTATGAAGGGGCGCGGGAGCGCGTCCGTTCATTCATCAACGCCGCCGTCCCAGAAGAGATTATCTTCACACGCGGGACGACGACGGCGATTAACCTCGTCGCGTCAAGCTACGGGGATGCCAACGTCGGAGCGGGGGACGAGATCGTCCTCACGCCGATGGAGCACCACGCGAACTTGATTCCGTGGCAACAGCTCGCCAAGCGTAAAGGGGCCACACTCCGTTACGTCGAATTGACGCCGGACGGTCGGGTCACGCTCGACGCGGTCCGTGCCGTCTTGTCGGACCGGACGAAAATCGTCGCCATGAGTCACGTCTCGAACGTGCTCGGCACGATCAACCCAATCGCCGACGTGGCGAAGCTCGCCCATGAAAAAGGGGCGGTCATGGTCGTCGATGCGGCGCAAAGCGCACCACACCGGAAACTTGACGTGCAAGCACTCGATTGCGACTTCCTCGCCTTCTCTGGCCATAAGATGCTCGGTCCGACCGGGATCGGCGTCTTATATGGGAAGAAGCAGTTGCTCAAACACATGGAACCGGTCGAATTCGGTGGTGAGATGATCGACTATGTCGACTTGTATGAGTCGACGTGGAAAGACATCCCGTACCGGTTCGAAGCGGGGACGCCGATTATCGCCGGCGCCGTCGGTTTGGCAGCGGCCATCGACTTTTTAGAAGACCTCGGTCTCGAGAACGTCGAAGCCCACGAACGGGCGCTCGCGACGTACGCCATCGAACAGATGCGGACGATTGAAGGCATTGAGATTTACGGGCCAGAGGAACGTGTCGGACTCGTCACGTTCAACTTAGGTGACGTGCACGCCCACGACCTTGCGACCGTATTGGATATGCAAGGCATCGCGGTCCGGGCCGGCCACCACTGTGCTCAGCCGCTCATGCGTCTCCTGAAGCAATCATCGACAGCCCGCGCGAGCTTCTACTTGTACAATACGAAAGAAGAAGTCGACCGCTTCATCGAAGGGCTACGTCAAACGAAGGAGTATTTCAATTATGAGTTTTAACAATCTCGACATGTTGTACCGACAGGTCATTATGGATCATTATAAAAACCCAAGAAACCGTGGCGTCATCGAAGATGGCGTGACGGTCGACTTGAACAACCCGACATGCGGGGATTCACTCCGACTCCAACTCCAAGTCGAGGACGGAATCGTGAAAGATGCCAAGTTCGAAGGTGAAGGCTGTTCAATCAGTCTCGCGTCGGCATCGATGATGACTCAAATCGTGAAGGGCAAGTCTGTTGACGAGGCACTCCAATTGGCCACCATCTTCTCGGAGATGGTCCAAGGGAAAGATTACGATACAGACACGTTCGACCTAGGCGACATCGAAGCGTTGTCTGGCGTCTCAAAGTTTCCGGCTCGCATCAAGTGCGCCACGCTCGCGTGGAAAGCGCTTGAAAAGGGAGTCGACGAGGAAGCGTAAGTAGAAGGAGGAGACCGATATGGCGAAAAACATGCCTGACATTGGCGATTATAAATATGGCTTCCATGACCGAGACATCTCGATTTTCCGTTCAGGCCGCGGCTTGACGAATGAAATCGTAGAGACGATCTCGCGCATGAAAGAAGAACCGGCATGGATGCTCGAGTTCCGCTTGAAATCACTCGAACAGTTCCGCAAAATGCCGATGCCGACATGGGGCGGCGATCTCACGGCACTCGATTTCGATGAGATCACTTACTATGTCAAACCGTCTGAAAAGACAGAGCACTCGTGGGACGAGGTTCCTGAAGAAATCAAACGTACGTTTGACAAGCTCGGAATCCCGGAAGCGGAGCAAAAATACTTGGCAGGCGTTTCGGCTCAGTACGAGTCAGAAGTCGTCTATCACAGCATGCAAGAAGACTTTGAAGCGAAAGGTGTCATCTTTAAAGATACAGACACGGCGCTCAAAGAAGATGAAGACCTCTTCCGTGAGTACTTCGGAAAATTGATTCCGCCGACGGATAACAAGTTCTCGGCACTCAACTCGGCTGTTTGGTCAGGTGGCTCGTTCATCTACGTACCAAAAGGCGTGAAGCTCGAGCAACCGCTCCAAGCTTACTTCCGCATCAACTCGGAGAACATGGGTCAGTTCGAGCGGACGCTCATCATCGTCGACGAGGGCGCTTCTGTCCATTACGTCGAAGGATGTACAGCACCGGTCTACACGACGAACTCACTTCACTCAGCGGTCGTTGAGATTTTCGTCAACAAAGACGCATATTGCCGCTATACGACGATCCAGAACTGGGCGAACAACGTCTACAACTTGGTCACGAAGCGTGCTGTCTGTGAAGCGGGTGGATCGATGGAATGGATCGATGGCAACATCGGTTCGAAACTCACGATGAAATACCCGGCCGTCATCTTGAAAGGTGAAGGCTCACGCGGTATGACGCTCTCAATCGCTCTCGGCGGTAAAGGGCAGCACCAAGACGCGGGCGCGAAAATGATTCACCTCGCACCGAACACGTCGTCGTCAATCGTCTCGAAGTCGATCTCGAAACAAGGCGGAAAAGTCTCGTATCGCGGAATCGTCCACTTCGGTCGTAAAGCGAAAGGCGCACGTTCGAACATCGAATGTGACACGCTCATCATGGATAATCAGTCGACGTCGGACACGATCCCGTACAACGAGATCTTGAACGACCAAGTCTCACTCGAGCACGAAGCGAAAGTCTCAAAAGTGTCAGAAGAGCAACTCTTCTACCTCATGAGCCGCGGAATCTCGGAAGAAGAAGCGACGGAAATGATCGTCATGGGCTTCATCGAGCCGTTCACGAAAGAATTGCCAATGGAATATGCCGTCGAAATGAACCGTCTCATCAAGTTTGAGATGGAAGGATCGATCGGATAATCCTGCATAGATACTGAAAGACGGTTGACATGATTTCATGTCGACCGTCTTTTTGTGTAGGCTATGCCTGTAAACAGGGAATAGGGCATGGATAGCTGATGCGTGCCTGTAGATTCGAGAGGAGAAAATCACATGATGTTCTTAGTAACGGGATATTTCAACGCTGACAAAGTGAACGAAAAGACCGACCTAGAAATCGATCAAATCATGGCGACGTGTGAACCACACTTACAGGAGCTGTATGCAAGTGATCAGGTGCTGATGGATATGGGGCTTGAAGCAAGCATGAAACAACTCAAGCGGGAGTCACATCAGATTTCGATTACGGATGAGCCTGTTACAGAATCGAAAGAAGTCATGGGAAGTGCGTTCCTGATTGAAGCGTTGGATATGGAGGATGCGGTCAGAATCGCTTCCATCCATCCAACGACCCAAGTGCCCGAAGCGGAATCGTTAGGATGGAGGCTCGAGATTCGGCCGGTGCACTATTATCGGGAGCGAGAATGATATGTGTGATAAACATTGTTTTGTTTAGAAGCGAATTCCTCACAAGCGAGTTCGCTTTTTTTGTCGTGAAACGAAGGAGAGTCGGGTATGCTAAGAAAGAGAACACGTTTAGAAAGGGATGAAGCATATGGATCATTTGAACACGATTGACCCAGAAGACATCACCCGCATCGCCGTCGTCGGTGCCGGATGGGTCGGCGTCAGTTTCGCCTATCAACTGTCGATGGCCGCGCTCTGTGAAGAGCTCGTCTTGATTGATTCGAACCACGCCAAGGCTGAAGGGGAGGCGATGGACCTCAATCACGGCATCTCGTTCGCTCCGAGCCCAGTCCGAATTTGGGCAGGCGACTATTCGGACTGCCGCGACGCCGATATCGTCGTCATCACGGCCGGTGCCGCACAAAAGCTCGGTCAGACCCAGATGGACCTCGCTGAACAAAATGCGAAGGTCATGCAACATGTCACGGAGCAAATTATGGCGAGCGGATTCGACGGCATCCTCGTCGTCGCGACGAACCCGGTCAACGTCATGGCGCACGTCGTCTGGAAAGCGTCCGGGTTACCGAAGCATCGCGTTATCGGTTCGGGGACCGTGCTCGATACGGCTCGTCTCCGTTATAAGGTCGGTGAGTATTTCGACTTGTCGGTACGGAACTGCCACGTCTATTATATGGGTGAGCACGGTGCCGGAGGTTTCGTCGCTTGGGATAACGCCCGCATTTACGGGAAATCGGTCCAGCAACTGCTCGCCGAGAATGAGTCGTATCGGCAAGAAGACTTGGATGCGATTTATCAACGCGTCCGTGATGCGGCCAATCAAATCATCGAATATAAGAGTGCCGCGTACTATGCGATCGGGCTCGGCTTGCTTCGTATCGTCCGCGCCATCGTCCGGAACGAGAACTCGGTCGTGACGATCGGGGCCCATCTCGACGGCGAATACGGGGCATCTGGCCTCCATATCGGCGTACCGGCCTTGATTGACCGGACCGGCATCCGCCAAATCGTCGAAATTGAACTGACGGACGAGGAACAAAGACAGTTCGATGCCTCGGTCGGACGGATTCGCCAAGCGATCGACAAGATTGAATCGAGTTCATAAAAAGGCCCGGCTGCAATCGCAGCCGGGTTTGTCATTACGACGCCTTCTTCTCGGCGACGTCTTTCTTATAATATTTCTCGGACGTGAAGAACTCGGTCGTCAAGCGCTTCACTTCACCGCTGAGCAATAAGACGGCAATCATGTTCGGGATGAGAATCATCGCGAGCATCAAATCAAGGAAGTTCCAAATCATTTGGGCCCCACCGATCGCACCGATGACAATCGAGACGATGTAGACGACTTTCATCATGAAGCCGGCCTTCAAACCGAACAAGTACTCGGCTTGACGCGATCCGTAGAAGATGACGACGATGATTGTCGACAAGACGAAGAAGATGAGCGAGATGGTGACGAGAAGACTACCCGTGTAGCCGAAGTACTGTTGGAACGCAATCGTCGTCAGGGCTGCTGGATCGTTCATCGCATCGGCCCGTGTCCATACCCCGGACGACAAGACAACGAACGCCGTCGTGCTACAGATGATGAGCGTATCGATGACGATCCCGATTACGGCCCAGAAGCCTTGCCGGACCGGATGATCCGTTTGCGCAGCGGCGTGGGCAATCGGTGCCGTCCCGAGTCCTGCTTCGTTCGAATAAAGACCACGGGCGAAGCCCCAACGAATCGTCTCGGCGATGGCGGCACCAGCGAAACCACCGAGCGCGGCCATCGGTTGGAATGCGTATGAGAAGATGAGCCCGAGTACTTCCGGGATTTGTGAGAAATTCATCAAGACGATGACGAAGCCGGCACCGACATAGACGAGGGCCATCGCCGGGACGATGACTTCCGTCACTTTCGCGATGCGTTTCATACCGCCGAAGACAACGAGGGCGACGAGCCCGGCGACGATAATCCCGGTCACAAGGGTATTGCCGTTGAACGTCTCTCGGACGGCCGAACTGACGGCGTTTCCTTGAACCATGATACTCGGGATGAGTTCGATCATGAGAGCGAAGGCGAACCATGAGGCGAGCCATTTCAGCTTCAAGCCTTTCGCCATATAGTAGACGGGACCGCCGACAAATTCACCGGCCTCGTTCTTCTCGCGGTAACGGACGGCGAGGACGCTCTCCGAGAACTTGATGGCCATGCCGACGACGGCGATGACCCACATCCAAAAGATGGCGCCCGGCCCGCCGAACATGATGGCGGCCGGTACCCCGATTATATTGGCGGCACCGATCGTCGAAGATAAGGCTGACGTCAACGCCTGGCGGGGACTGATGTCACCTTCACCTTTTGGTTTTTTAAAGACACTGCCTAACGTTTGTTGCATTATGTAGATGGGGTATCGGAATTGGAAGAATCCTAAACGAATCGTCAAATAGAGTCCAGACAAAACGAGTAACGAGATGATTGGCACACCCCATAGCCAATCTGAAATTGTCGTCACCACAGTCACAAGTTGTTCCACATCACCACTCCTATCCAGTATTTTACTTATATATTGTTGCCTAACGAGACAGAGGCTAAACCCATTCTTTCAAATTTGAGGAGGAGACTTATATGAAACAGGCACAGCATCTTATCGTATCAGGCCGGGTCCAAGGGGTCGGCTTCCGTTACTTCGCGCAAGCGACTGCCCTTGAATACGGCATCACAGGTTGGGTCCGGAATTTGAATGATGGGACGGTTGAACTTCAAATCGAAGGAGACGCGGAGAGACTCGAATCCTATAAACGCGCCCTCTATAACGGGAATCGTTTTGTCGGGGTCGAACGGATTGAAGCGGAAGACACGACGGTCGAATCATTCCGGAAGTTTGATATCCGTTATTGACCATTTTTCTCATTTACAGCTAGTCAGTGAGTGCAACCAACCGACAATTTGTAAATTAAGGGAACGGTTCCATACAATAAATCCACATTTTAAAAAAATAAACATCATTTTTATGGATAGGGTGGTCAAAAAAATGAAAGTGTGTATAATGGAATAGACTAAGCGGTTTATTGTCAGAAAATTTAGTCATTTGATTCATTGGTAACACGGAAGGTATTACATGTATGTGGAGGTAGTTGTATGAAAAAATCGACATTATTCCCGTTAGCATTCACGATTTTCGCATTATTCTTCGGGGCCGGGAACTTGCTGTTCCCACCGATGCTAGGTGCGATGGCAGGACAGAACCTCGTCCCAGCCCTAGTCGGCTTCGTCATTACCGGCGTCGGGCTACCATTACTCGCGCTCTTCGCAGTCGCGCGGGTAGGCGGTGGATCTGACCAAATCGCTCGGTATATTCCGAAGCGACTTGCACTCGTCTTGACGGGATTAATGTACGTGGCGATTGGACCGTTCTTCGGGATTCCACGGACGGCAGCAGTCACGTATGAGATGGGAGTCGTACCGTTCCTCGGTGCGCCATCTACACTCACGCTCGCAATCAGTTCAACTGTCTTCTTCGGTTTGACGTTCTTCTTGACGTTACGCGCTCAGAAATTGATTGAAGTCATCGGACGCATCATTACACCGATTCTCTTGCTCTTGCTTGCGGCAATCGGAATCACGAACCTCGTGGCGCCACTCGGGAAGCCGGTCGCACCAGCAGAAGGATATGAGACGTGGATTGGCGCTCTCGGGGAGGGCTTCAAACAAGGCTACTTGACGATGGACGTCTTCGGCGCTCTCGTCTTCGGTGCCATCGTGCTCGTCACGCTTAAAGCGAACGGGATGACGGACCAGAAAGAAGCATCTTCACTTCTTCGGACGTCTGGAATGCTCGCTGTCACGTGTTTGATGCTCGTCTATATCTCGCTCGGGTCGATTGGAGCGAACATGACAGGCCAAACAGGAACGACAGACGGAGCAAGCTTGCTTCAAGCGTTTGCAGGTTCATCTTTCGGACAAGTCGGAATGCTCGTACTCGGGGCTGCGGTCTTCCTCGCTTGTTTGACGACAGCGGTCGGACTCATCACTGAGTTCTCACGCTTCATCAGCAACACGTTCGAATCACTCAAGTATTACCAAGTCGTCATCGCGACGACATTGTTCGGCTTCATGATTTCACTCGTCGGACTTGGTATGTTGATTGAAATCGCAGTACCGCTCCTCACGCTCTTGTATCCGGTCATGATCGCACTCGTACTCGTCTCGATTACGGAGCGGATTCAACGCAACCCGCATGTCGCCATGAAGGCGACTGTATATACGGCCCTCGTTCTCTCGCTCTTCGAGACGACACACGGATTGGCGCCGTCAGCAGCAACAGCTTGGATCACGAACTTGCCGATGGCTGAGATCGGACTTGCTTGGGCAGTTCCAACATTGATCGTGTATGTGATCACACTGTTATTACCGAAAAATCGTTCCAACCAAGCACTCGCTCAATCACGCATCTCATAAGCAAGTGTTTGAACACCCATCCTCTGGTCAAGGATGGGTGTTTTGCTGTCTTATCGTTTGCTCATTTCATTCATCAACAAGTAAAATGAAAGGATGAAAAGGAAGTGACATACATTGACGACTAAACAAAAGAAACAATTGGCGATTCTCATGTTGAACATGTTCATCGCTGTAGCAGGATTCGGGATTATCATACCGATTATTCCTGATTATTTGAAGATGATTGGAGAAGGCGGCACCGCTGCCGGACTCATGATTTCTGTCTTTGCCGGGGCCCAGCTGCTCATGTCGCCGATTGCCGGGAAATGGGCGGATGTTTACGGGCGCAGGCTCATGATCATCCTCGGGCTCATCGGCTTTACCATCTCGATGGGCGTCTTTTACTTATCAGACAACTTGACCGTCCTGTTGATTTCACGGGCAATCGGCGGCGTCGGGGCCGCTCTCTTGATTCCAGCCATCTTTGCTTACGTGGCCGATATCACGACGCTCAAACAACGGGCGAAAGGGAACAGTTATATTTCCGCGGCAATGTCGCTCGGGATTGTCATCGGCCCAGGAATCGGTGGATTCTTCGCCGAATTCGGGTTGAAGGCACCGCTCTTGTTATCGGCGATCGTATCATTCGTTGCCGTCATCTCGTCAATCATTCTATTGAAAGAACCGGACCGTGAACCGTATGTCCAAACGAGTGAGAGTGAATCGTTACCGCGTCAACTCGTGTCGTCGACACGGAAACCGTATTTCTTCGTGCTCGTCATCAACTTGGTCATGGCGTTCGGTTTGATGGCATACGAGTCGGTCCTCGGTCTGTTCGTCAGTGAGACGTTCAGCGCAACGCCGCAACAGATTGCGGTCATGATCACCGGGACGGGAATCGTCAGCGTCATCGTCCAGCTGTTCGCGGTCGACCGTCTTGTCTCGCTGTTCGGTGAGATTAAAGTCGTGCTCATCTTTATCATGCTCGCTGCGCTCAGCTTCTTGTTCTCACTGTTTGCCGGGTCTTACACGATTTTCTTCGCGGTCACGTTGATTATCTTCTTGTCGACGTCAATTTTACGACCGGTATTGAATACGCTCGTATCGAAAATGGCAGATAAAGAGCAAGGGTTTGCGATGGGGATGAACAATGCTTATATGAGCATCGGGAATATCGTCGGACCGACGCTTGCCGGAATCGCCTTCGATATCGATATGCGCTATCCGTTTGTGATGGGGCTCGTCCTGTTGCTCGTGACGTTCGCGGGAACGTTGAATTGGTCGAAACGGAACACGGCGGCCACGTTCAAACAATAAGTTGAGGAGGGAATGTGATGATTTATGTCGGTGTGACGGGGTGGGGAGACCATGATTTACTGTATACGACCCCAGAAGAACGAAAACATAAACTGTCGACCTATGCGGGGCATTTCCCGACCGTTGAAATCGATTCCTCGTTTTATGCGATTCAACCGGTGAAGAATTACGAGAAGTGGAACTTGGAAACACCGGAGACGTTCCAATTCATCGTCAAAGTTTCCAGGGAAATGAGCGGCCATGACCGGGAGCCGAAGCTACCTCTCGCCGAGCTGTTCGAGAGGTATCGAACGTCTGTCGAACCGCTGAAACAAGCTGGGAAGCTACGAGCCGTGCTCGTCCAACTCCCGCCCTGGTTTGATGTCTCGAAGCCACATCTCGATTATTTACGGACGATCCGTGACGAGTTGCGCGACTATGACATCGCCATCGAGTTCCGGAACCCGACGTGGTTCTCGGAGGCGTTCCGGGAGCGGACGCTCGCGTTCTTGGCGGAACAACGTTTCATCAATACGATTTGTGATGAGCCGCAAACGAAAGAGAGCAGCATCCCGTTCGTCCCGGTCGTGACCAATCCGGATGTGGCCGTCGTACGTTTGCACGGCCGCAACACCGCCGGCTGGCTTCGAAAACCGGGCATGACGAGCCAGGAATGGCGTCACGTACGCTGCCTGTATCGCTATAGTGAGGATGAACTGCAGGAGCTCGCCGCGGCCCTCAAACAAGTCGACGAAACAGCGAAGTCGGTGTACGTCTACTTCAACAACAACTCGGCCGGCGACGCGGTACCAAACGCCAAACGGTTGATTGAGATTCTCGGTGCCGAATATGAACTCGCCCCGAGCCAAATCAGTCTGTTCTAGGAAGGGGGATCGTCTTGAGAACGATTACGATGTTTCATTATAATGACTTACATTCGAAATTCCATAACTGGCCGCGGTTCGTCTCGTTTTTGAATGAGCATCGGACGGACGAGACGCTCGTCTTCGATCTCGGCGACCATGCCGACCGCACCCATCCGGCGACAGAAGTGACGCGCGGACAAGTGAACGTCCGACTGCTCAACCGGATTCGACCGACGGCGGTCACGATCGGCAATAATGAAGGCATCACGTTCCCGCACGACTGGCTCGCCCATCTGTATGACGAGGCCGCGTTCCCAGTCCTATTAGGGAACGTCTATCAAGCAGCTGGTGAACGGCCAGAATGGGCGTCGGAGACGCTCATCGTCGAACGAGAGGGAATTCAGATCGGGCTGTTCGGGGTGACCGCGCCGTATGAAGAGCTTTATCCTGAACTCGGTTGGGCCATCGAAGCACCACACGGGGCAACGGCGCGTGCCCTCGAGACACTTCGAGACTGCGACGTCATCATCGCGCTCAGCCATCTCGGCTTTTATGCCGACGAGCGGCTCGCCGAGGCGTTCCCAGAAATCGATGTCATCCTCGGAGCCCATACCCACCACGTACTCGATGAAGGTGTCGTCACGAACGGCGTCCTGATCGCGCAGGCCGGCAAGTACGGGCAGTACGTCGGGCAAATCGAGTTGACCATCGAAGGAAAGCGGGTCATCGAGAAACGGGCTTGTCTCCACGATGTATCGGAGCGCGAACCTGATGAAGCGACGGTCGCGGTCCTAGCCGCAGAGTATGGTCAAGCCGAGCGTCTGCTCGATGTGACGATTGCTGAGACACCAGGTTATGAAAGTGACTGGTTCGGTCCGTCAGCCATCGGAGACCTATTGGCGAGCGGACTCGCGGACTGGTGTGACGCCGAGTTGAGTATC
The DNA here is from genome assembly GCF_018618335.1 of Exiguobacterium sp. s152. NCBI lineage: Bacteria > Bacillati > Bacillota > Bacilli > Caryophanales > Exiguobacterium > Exiguobacterium sp. s152. The sequence goes on along the minus strand of NZ_JACSLX010000001.1, from coordinate 445,982 downwards.
ATCCCATCCGGTGTCTTGTTGGAAGGTTTGCGCCCGGGCCACGTCACGCTAAATATGTTGCACCGGATTTGTCCGCATCCGATCAACCCTTGTCTCTTGACGCTTGACGGGGCTACCCTCGTCCGATTTTTGAACGACGTCCAAGAAGATGCGTTCACGACAATGCATGTCCGTGGCCTCGGTTTTCGCGGGACGGTGCTCGGTAGCCCGATCCTCCATGGAATCGACAGCCGACACGGTCGCTATTCGATTAATGGTGAGGAAATCAAGCTAGACGGGACGTATCATGTCGCCACGGTCGACATGTTCACGTTCGGACCGCTCCTTCCGTATTTGGCCGATCAGCCGAAGCGTTACTTTATGCCGGAACTGCTGCGTGACGTGTTACGCGAGACGATCGTGACCCGTCATAATGCCATCCGAAAAGGATAGGGACGGGACCGGTTGGCATGCTATGATAGAACAGTGGAGGTGTGAAACATGATTAGAGTGAATCGCCATGGCTATACCGTCATTGAAGAGAAACGTGACGGTTTTGACGAGGAAGCGTTCATCGCACGCTATAGCGACGTGCTTGATAAATACGATTATATCGTCGGGGATTGGGGCCACGGACAACTTCGGTTGAAAGGGTTCTATGAGACGAAGTCCAAGTTCGCGACGTATGATAATCGAATCGATCACGTGATGGATTACGTGTATGAATACTGTAACTTTGGGTGCCCGTTCTTTGTACTCAAAAAAGAGACGGAAATCGATGAGGCGGAAGACGGTCCAGTCTTCGGTGGCACGAAACAACCGCTCAAACTGAAACGCAAATTCAATAAATCGGAAGAAGTCGAGCCTTCGACCGGTACATGACGCGCTGATGACATCAGCGCTTTTTTGTTACATTTATTTTCCAAATGTTTCTTTTAGGTGAAAAGACGGTGTGACAGGTTTAGGGATAGGAAAATTGTGATAACTTATATTTAAGGTTATTGTTTCTGTTCGGGTTTTTGTGGGTTTTGGAAGTGAGGTGGAAGTATGCAACACGTACAAACGGCGACCGTCGGTGACCGCGATGACGTCCATAATCGAATTCATAATTTCGGCTTGGGCGTACTGGCGATGTTGTTCTTCGGGTTCGAGAGTATCATGACGTTTTACTTCACCGCCGCAGTCCTGATTTATGAGGTTGTCCACGTCTTGCTAATCCGCCGCTTTGAATATCGTCAGGCGTTTTTGAGAAGCCGCCTCTTTAAAATTATTTCGTTGGCGGCAGTGGCCACAGGTGTGCTCTTATTTATCGTATCGATGTCACAGTTTTTCATGGGCAACATCATGTATTGAAGGGAAAGGAAAAACCTTTTCCCTTTTTTCGTGTTTTTTTGAAACTTTTCGTGAAATGATGACGTACACTGAAGAGAGAACTCAAAAAAAGGATGATGAAAATGACTGCACAACTTAAGCAACATGCACAACAAATGTTAACTGGTAAGCGTTGGCTACTCGCCGGGCTATTAATTTTGTTCGTCGTCTTGAACGGGATTCCACAATCGTTCGCGCCTCCTGTAGACCCTGAAGCGGTCCCAACAGCGGCGGACACGGGACTTACGTTCTTGTCGCTCCTCCTCACATTATTGATTGCGCCGCTCGCAATCGGTTGGTCTTGGCTCGTCCTGTCTGTATCGCGCGGTGACAAGCCTGCTGTCTCTACGTTGTTCGAGCCGTTCAAAACGGGATACGTCAAGCACGTGCTCGCCCCGTTCTTCATGGGATTGTTTATCTTCCTTTGGTCGCTGCTCCTCGTGATTCCGGGAATCATCAAAAGTTTCTCGTATTCTCTCACGTTTTACATCTTACGTGACCAGCCGGAATTATCGGCTCTCGAGGCGATCACCGAATCACGCCGGATGATGGACGGGCATAAGATGGACGCGTTCAAACTCGTCCTCTCGTTTATCGGTTGGTTCCTTCTCGGGGTCATTACACTCGGCATCGGTTTCTTGTACGTCTATCCGTACTTCACGACGACGTATGCGACGTTCTACGATTCACTTCGGAAAGCAGAACAACCGCAGACGAACCATGTCGGGACAGATTTTGAACAAGGATTCTAAACGAAAACCTCCGCTCATCGAGAGCGGAGGTTTTGTATTAGGCGTTGACTTCTTGTTTTTGAAGGTAGGGCTTGAGCGATAACGTGTGTTCGGCGACGACTTTACGAATCGTCTTCGTCTTCGATCGCATGACGAGTGACGTCGTCTCGACAATATCGTCCGTCAAGAATTTTACGCCGTCCAGCAATTCGCCCGATGTGACGCCTGTCGCCGCAAAGATGCAGTCGTCGCTCTTGACGAGGTCGTCAAGCGTGAGCAATTGGAGCGGGTCCTCGATGCCCATCGAGATGACACGTGCCGTCTCTTCTTCATTCATCGGGTGGAGGCGTGCCTGCATGTCGCCACCGAGCGCTTTGACGGCCGCTGCCGTGATGACGCCTTCTGGTGCGCCGCCCGTACTGATGAAGATATCGATCGGGTTCGACTTGACGGCCGCTGCGATTCCCGCCGAGACGTCGCCGTCTTCGAACAGCTTGACGCGTGCGCCCATGTTCATCGCCGCTTGACGGAAATGTTCATGACGATCACGGTCTTGCATGATGACGGTCACTTCCTCGATGCGCTTGCCGTTATAAAGGGCGGCTTTCTCGATAATCGACTCAAGCGGTTCGTCGAGTGAGACTTTGCCTTTTAAATTCGGGCCGACGACGAGCTTATCCATATACATATCTGGTGCGTGGAGGAGGGCGCCTTTATCCGCGACCGCGATGACGACCATGGCGTCCCCGAGTCCTTTGGCGACGATCGATGTCCCTTCGAGCGGGTCAACGGCGATATCGACTTCTGGTCCGAACGTCGTCCCGAGACGTTCCCCGATGTATAGCATCGGTGCCTCATCGAGTTCACCTTCACCAATGACGACAGTTGCATCCATATTGATTGTACCGAGTACTTCACGCATGGCCGATGTCGCTGCGTCATCCGCTTCATTCTTCTGACCACGACCGATCCATTTCGATGAGGCCAATGCTGCTGCCTCGGTTGCTCGTACGATCTCTAACGCTAATTCTCGTTCCATAGTGTTGTACCCTCCACATGATATCTATTTAATGTGACATACTAATAGTTGTGTTAATCCGTGGATTAGTGTATCACAATTACGTAAATGATGTAAATAGGAGAGATTCTTTTCTCGAACGAGAAAAAGGATTACTATAGGAGGCAGGGGGGATTGCGATGTATTTTGTAAACAGAGAAAAGATTAATGAGACGTTGACCCATATGGAGACGATGCTCAGTCGACTCGACCAATTAGAGGGGGACGCGTTCACCATCGAGCTGGCGAAACAACGTTTGGCCGTTCACTTGATAGAGGGCGTGATTGACGTCGGCAACTCAATGATTGACGGGTTCATCATGCGTGACCCGGGCAGCTATGAGGATATTGTCGACATCTTGCTCGACGAGCGTGTGCTCGACGCCGAGACGGCCGAAGCGACGAAAGCGCTCGTCGGATTACGGGCGCACTATGTCAGGGAGTTCGTCACGGCAGATTCGGCCCGGTTCGACGCCTGGGTCGACCGTGATAAATCAACGTTCGAGGCATTCCCAGAGCAGGTCCGACGCTATCTCGAGGTGGAGCTCGGTCCTGTATCAGCATTTTTACCAGAAAGCGAGTGATTGGATGAATCCGATTAAAGGATACTTATTTGATTTAGATGGCACGATGTATGCGGGGACGGCCCCGATTCAAGCAGCGGTCGATTTCGTGAATCGACTCGAGGCGACCGGCTTCCCATACTTATTCGTCACGAACAACGCGTCGATGACGCCGGAGCAAGTGGCGGATAAACTTGTCTCGATGGGAGTGCATGTGACGCCTGAGCACGTATTGACAAGTGCGATGGCGACGGCCCGTTATATCGAGAAGATGACGCCAGGGGCGACGATTTACATGATTGGGGAAGATGGCCTGCGCCTGGCGCTCGAAGAACGCGGTTTCCATGTGACGGAAGAGGCGAAGGCGGATTACGTCGTCGTCGGGCTCGACCGAAACATCACATACGAAAAGTTGGCGAAAGGCGCGCTCGCGATCCGCTCCGGCGCTCGTTTCATTTCGACGAACGGCGATATCGCCATTCCGACTGAACGCGGCTTTTTACCAGGGAACGGTGCGCTCACGTCCGTCTTGACGGTGACGACGGAAAAAGATCCGTTCTTTATTGGCAAACCGGAACCGGTCATGGTCGATATCGCGCTTGAGATGATTGGTCTCACGAAAGAAGAAGTCGTCATGGTCGGGGATAACTACCATACTGACATCTTGTTCGGGATCAACGGCGGGATTCGGACGCTCCACGTCAACTCAGGCGTACATGGTCCGGCTTTCATTCAGGAACAAGAAAAACTCCCGACCTATATGGTCGAGAGCTTGGACGAATGGACGCATGCATGAAAAAAAGGGATGACATGATTGTCTCCCTTTTTGTTTAGAATACTTGTTCGACTTCAACGATGCCAGGTACTTCTTCGATGAGCGCGCGCTCAATCCCGGCTTTCAATGTAATTGTTGAAGATGGGCAGCTGCCGCATGCACCCATCAAACGAAGTTTGACGATGCCTTCTTCTACATCAACGAGTTCGACGTCACCGCCGTCGCGAAGCAAGAACGGGCGTAATTTATCGAGTACTTCTTGGACTTGATCAAACATTTCCATGGTATCTACCCCTTTCTGGTTCTCTTTCATTCTAGCAAGTTTGAGATTGTTTCTCAATCATTAACGCTGAGCGTTTTGTGACGATGCCCCTTCTTGATTTTTGTATAATAGGAAAGAAGAGGGGGAATGGATATGAAAATCACCGTATATGGGGCCGAAGTACAGTGTGCGAGCTGTGTCGGGGCGCCGAGCTCGATTGAGACATATGAATGGTTGCAAAGCGCATTGGCACGGAAGTACCCGAATCAGGCGTTCGAATTCGAGTATATCGATTTTGAGACGGCGGACGATGACATCGCCGAAGCAATCAAGCAGGACGAGTGGTTCTATCCGCTCGTGCTCATCGATGGGGAAGTGGTGGACGAAGGGGTCGTCCAACTTCGGAAAGTCTATTCGGCCATCGAACAGACGACAGCATGAAAAGAGTCGAGCGACGATTGTCGTTCGACTCTTTTGCGTTATAGAAGACGGAACGACGACGTCGCCGAACCTGACGTGTAACCCGTGAGCGTCGCATCAGATTTCACTTGATACGTCCCACGTTGTGACGAAGAGGTTGTTGAGAGCGTGAACGTGATGGCGCCCGTTGAACTTGTCTTGCCTGTTCCTGTGAGCGTCGCGCCGTTTGGCTGTGTGACCGTCACACGGACGTCGGCGTTCGCGACCGCTTGGCCGTTCGAATTCCGGACTGTTGAAGAGATGGAGACGACTTCACCAGCGTAGTAAGTTGATTTCGATGTCGATACTGTCGTCGTGAGCGCTTGGACCGGTTGCGTCGTGCCGCCAGCCGTCGGTGCTTGCACGAGTCCGTTCCCGAACCATGTGTCACGTCCGGCCGTTCCGAGGTCGATTGAATCTTGTGATAGTTTCGTGCGGAGTTGCGAGCTCGACAACGTCGGGAACGCTTGCTTCATGAGTGCGAGGTTACCGGCGACGTAAGGTGTCGCCATCGATGTCCCGCTCATTTGACCGTAGCCGCCGTTCGCGAGTGTCGAGTTGATGCTCACACCTGGTGCCGCGACTTCGACCGTACTACCTGTCGCCGAGAACGAGGCGCGGTTATTGTTGATGTCCGTCGCCGCGACGGCGATGGCCGAGCTGTAACGGGCCGGGTAGTTGACGAGGTCGCCTGTACCGTCAGAGCGTCCGTTGTTACCGGCTGCCGCGACGACAAGGATACCCGCGTTATTGGCGCGATCGACGACCTGTTGGAGCGTCGTCGATGGACTTGTCGTCCCGAGACTCAAGTTGATGACGTCCATATCGTTCGTGATCGACCAGTCAATCCCGGCGATGATACTCGAGAGGCTACCACTACCGTCGGCTTCGAGTGCTTTAACGGCATAGATGCTCGCCTCATGGGCAATCCCGACCGTTCCGATGCTGTTGTTGCGGGCACCGATAATCCCGGCGACGTGCGTACCGTGACCGTTGTCATCCGCGTATGAGCTCGTGACTGTACTGAACGAGGCACCACCAGAAATCGTCAAATCAGGGTGCGGCGAGATTCCGGTATCAACGACCGATACTTTCACGCCTTTCCCGGTGTAGCCACTCTGCCAAGCTGATGGAGCTTTCAACTTCGGAATGCCCCAGTCTTGCGTCTGATTTTCGATTTGTACCGTTTGATCGACTTCCACGTGGGCGACGTTCGGGTTGTTCTTCAAGCCATTCAAGGCAGCCTTCGGTACTTCGAGCGCTGCGGCCGGAAGGTTTTTGTACTGTTGGCGAACTTCCATGCCTTCAATCGAGAGCGGGATGTTCTTCGCCGATTCCTTGAAGACGACGATGACACGTTCTTTCTCTTTGTTCGGGGCGGCTTCTGCGCCTCCTGGAACGGTTGACAAGACGAGCAGTGAGGCGAGGACAGTGCTGCAAACTTTTTTCAACTTGTTTCCTCCTTCGGGTTATGTAGGCGAGGTGACGCGATGTCGAACTGCCGTGCCCATAGAGTAACAAGTTTTCCCATCGGGTAGAATATGTCAATGGAATTAAAAATCTGAATATTTAGATAAGGATACAGGGGATTCAGATACAAGACTTTTGACTCAAGGAGATGGCGGCAGAACGCCAAATCGAACACGTTACACAAAAAAAACGGGTGACCGTAAAGGTCGACCCGTTCATGTTATTTAATGACTTTATGTTTCCAAAGAATTCCGGACTTGAGTAGCCGAGCGACTTTGCCGGTGAGCGACTGTTTGCCCATGAAGACGCCGAAGCCGGCCTTCTTCCCGAGCGAGCCGAGCGTTCCTCGAAGTTTGATATCCGGTAAATCCGGATAACTGACGCCTTTCCATTTACAGAGCAACACTTGGACGATCTGTTCCGCTTGCGCTTCCGCAAGTTGACCGGAAGGTGCATACGGAAGGCTGGCGTTGTCTCCGACGACGAAGATGTCCGGCTGTTCCGGGACGTAATGGTGCGGTGTCAATTTGACGCGCCCGCCGCCATCGAGTTCCCATCCTTGATTTCGGACGACGGCGACCGGTTGAATCCCAGCCGTCCAAACCGTCAAATCAGACGGGAAGTGTTGCTCGTGATTCCATAGGCCGTCGGCGTCGACCCGGACGATATTCGACTGGTTGATGACCTCGACGCCGTGCTCTTCGAACCAAGACTGGACATACATCGAGACACGGCTCGATAGGAACGATAAGACCGATGGGCCACGGTCGAACAAACGGACCGTCAAATCGGGACGGCTCTCGCGTAGCTCGCTGGCGAGTTCGACACCCGATAATCCAGCGCCGACGATTGAGACGATTGAACCGGGTGACAGACCGTTGATGGCTTGTTGGGTCTTACGTGATTCTTCTAACGTTTGGATGCTGTACGTGAACTCGGCTGCACCAGGCACATTGTGATACTTGTCCTCGCAACCGAGTCCGATGACGAGGTCGTCATACGGTACTTTTTCACCGCTCGCGAGCAGAACCATCTTGTCGCCTGCGTCGATATCGGTGACTTGACCGTATATGTAATCGATCTCTTCTGGAAAATCGATACGGATATCGCGATCCGATACGGTCCCCGCCGCAAGTGCATAATACTCTGTTTTTAACCCATGGTAAGGTAGACGATCGATGAGTGTGATCGATACATCCTTCAGCTGATGGCCGAGGACGCGTTCGATTACACGCATACCCCCGTAACCGCCTCCCAAGACGACTAATTTGCGCATAAAAATCCCCCTTTGTTACACTTCAACTGTATCATGTTATAATACGCCGTAGAAGAACCATTTTCCTGTTTTGAGGGAAAGGGGAAGGGTGAATGACATGATGAATCCGATCATTGAGTTCTGTGCCTCCAATTTGGCGATGGGCTCGCAAATCGCCCGGGCCAAACTAGAGTCCGATCCAGACCTGGATGTCGTTGAATACGGCTGTACAGGCTACTGTGGCGTCTGTTCGCTCGACTTGTTTTGCCTAGTCGATGGCGAGGTCGTGACGGGAGATACGCCAGAGCAACTCGTGACGAACGTATATGAAAAAATTGAAGAAATGGCTTGGTGAAAAAGTTTGAAGCAACTTCAAACTTTTTTTATTTTGACTGTTTTGACCCGTTGCATTTTTAAAAAGGGTCTGTTATATTCAAAGAGGTTCGAATGTAGGTTGTCTGACGTTTAACAACATAAAAAGAAAGCGTTTCAAACGGTAGGACATATCTCGATTCGGGTATATCACAATATCAGGTTTCCCCAATATGAAAGGAGCACAACACCAATGAATATCATGAGCGTGGTTGGTATTTTGGCACTAATTGGAATCGCTTACATCTTCTCAACCAACCGTAAAGCCATCAAATGGCGTACCGTTCTTGCCGCTTTCGCGGTACAGTTTACGTTCGCTTTCCTCGTCCTCTTCACATCAGCAGGACGTAGCGCGTTAGAATGGATCTCAGGAGGCGTTCAGAACGTCTTGAACACAGCAAATGACGGAATCGCCTTCGTTTTCGGTACAGCTGTAGGAGGGGACAACTTCGTCTTCGCATTCCAAGTGTTGCCGATTATCATTTTTATGTCTTCTTTAATCGCTTTGCTTTACTACCTCGGTGTCATGCAATGGGTCATCCGAATTCTCGGTACAGCCCTTGCGAAAGCTCTCGGCACATCACGTAAAGAGTCGCTCTCAGCGACGGCAAACATCTTCGTCGGTCAAACGGAAGCACCGCTTGTCATCAAGCCTTACCTTCCAACGATGACACAATCGGAGCTCTTCGCCGTCATGGTCGGGGGACTCGCGTCGGTTGCCGGTTCGGTTCTCGCTGGATACGCTGCCCTTGGTGTACCGCTCGAGTACTTGCTCGCAGCGAGCTTCATGGCTGCACCTGCTGGTCTCTTGTTCGCCAAAATCATCGTTCCTGAAACAGAAGAGTACAATGATGACATCGAAATCGCTGAAGATGAAGAGGACAAAGCAGCGAACTTCGTCGATGCAGCCGCTCGCGGTGCGTCTGACGGTCTCTTCCTCGCCTTGAACGTCGGTGCGATGCTTCTCGCCTTCGTTTCATTGATTGCGCTCGTCAACTTGATTCTTGGTGGAATCGGCGGCTTGGTCGGATTTGAGAGCCTCTCACTTGAATTGATTCTTGGTTACGTGTTTGCACCACTCGCGTTTATCATCGGTGTACCGTGGGCTGATGCGGTTCAGTTCGGTAGCTTCCTCGGTCAAAAACTCGTCTTGAACGAATTCGTTGCCTTCTCTGAATTCGCACCAATCATCGGTACTGGTGAACTTTCAGCACGTACGGAAGCGATGATCGCCTTCGCACTTTGTGGATTCGCCAACATCTCGTCACTTGCAATCCTTCTCGGTGGTCTCGGTGGAATGGCACCGAACCGTCGGAACGACATCGCACGTATGGGTGTCCTCGCGATTCTCGCAGGTACGCTTGCCAACTTGATGTCAGCCACGCTTGCTGGTCTGCTTCTCTAATCAAATCCGATATACCCAGAGTGATCACTTCGGTGGTCACTCTTTTTTGTGAAGACGTTTATGAACGCACAGCAAAACCCGACCGTATCGGCGGTCGGGTTCTACAGTCCGTGACGAGTCACGTCCACTTCTTGAAGTTTCGGCCAAATGGCTTGCCAATTCTTATTTTGGATCCGCGCTTGATAAATGTGGTGATGCGGGGATCCGTCTGCAAATGCTGGGGTCGGTCGCAGCCTCAATTCGATGATGTCATCAACACCGTAAGGCGCGGCCACGATCAAGCGGTCGTTCGCATCGAGGCTGACCCCGATGGCGGTGACGGTCTCGGGGAAATGGGCCAAGGCGTCGATCGCCGACTGATAGGGCGGCAATTGATTAACCAGATGCATCCGCGCTTGATTTTTGACCGACCACGGGACGGTCGGGGACAGGACGTGTAATTGTGCCTCATATTCTTTTTCAATCGCCTCGTCAATTTGAGACCGGTCAAAGTAGATGACATCGACGTCCTCGGTCGGCGTTGGTGTTGGATAGCCATGCACGTCATCCCATATCTTCGCCCGCACGTATCCGGCACAGATCCACCAGTCGGGTAGCTCGAGGGAAGCGACGTCTTTCAAGAGACCCCTCAATTCCGAATCATTCTCTAAAAAGTGAGTGACCTCTTCAATCGTTTTCAAGTGATTCCCTCCTATTCTTCCTCAAGCATAACGCAACCATACAAAAAAGCACCTATTTCTAGGTGCTTTTCGCATTAAGCCTGGAGTTGCATCCGCTGGCGTTCGATCCACGGCTTCAATTTGAGGAAGAGGGGGACGAACAAGGCGCTAATCAACAACGCTTTGATGAGGTTGAACGGCAAGATGCCGTAGAGGACGAGGTCCGTTTTAACTGCCGGTTGCGCCATCTCGGTCATGCCGAAGAAGAACGCGTAGGCTGGTAAGATGAGTAAATAGTTCAAAATCGCCAAGCTGAGTGCCATCGTGATCGTACCGGCCACGAGACCTGAAGCGAGCGCTTTATTCGTTTTACGTTTATGGTAGAACCATGCGACCGGATACATGAAGGCGACTCCTGCAAAGAAGTTTGCGACTTCACCGACCGGAACGCCGCCACCGTTAAAGACATAGTAGAGGACGTTTTTTAGAGCGACGACCACGACGCCTGCGAGTGGGGAGAAGACGATCCCGGCGACGAGCGCGGGAATGTCACTAAAGTCCACTTTTAGAAATGGTGGTAGGAAAGGCAGCGGGAAGTTAAAGAGCATGAGGACAAAAGAAATGGCCCCGAGCATCGATAGCGTCACCAGTGTTGTCAATCGTTTGTTGCGCGTTGTTTTCATCAAAATCTCTCCTTTTGTCGCTCCTTGATGAATGGCACCCGTCGCATAAAAAATCCCGATTGCATCATACAATCGGGAGAGGTTACGCGCATACGAAATAGATGTTTTCCGTCGCGGAAGAGACCACGTCAAAGAAAACATCCGGATATCGGTCGGATGCCGCCATCTTCTCCCATCCAGACTTTACTGTCGGCTTTCGAATCTCACGAAATCAGCAAGCAACGCCTTGCTCGCTCACGGGCTGAGAAGATCATGTCTTCAATACCGCCGGTCGGGAATTTCACCCTGCCCCGAAGATGGAACGATTTAATTTTTTTTGTTACAGTTTAGTTATACAAGATATTTCACAAAATCTCAAGTCAGTTGACTTGAAGTTAAGATAATGAAGGAGGAGTTCAGATGATTCATTTGACAGAGTCAGCTGCATTACAAGTCATCGATATGATGAAACAGACAGAACACCCCGAGAATCAGTACTTGCGCATCAAGGTCCAAGGCGGAGGCTGCACCGGTCTCTCGTACGGAATGGGATTCGATGAAGATAAAACGGATCGAGATATCCAATTCGACCATCACGGCGTCCGCGTCATCGTCGCCGAAGCCGACCATGGGGTCGTCGACGGGCTCGAAATCGACTATAAGCAGTCGATGCTCGGAGGCGGGTTCACGATTAAAAATCCGAACGCCATCGCCACGTGTGGATGTGGTTCGAGTTTCCGGACGGCGTCGAACGCCGGGACACCTGGAGATTGCTAAACGAAAGGCCAATCGTGTGGACGATTGGCCTTTTTCGATTCAGTCGGTTTCTTCCATCAAAATCAAGCGAATCACTTTGGATGTCGCATTCAATTCGATGTGATGTTGCCAAGGGCGGAACGCCGTGATTTTGCATGTGTCGGTCGTGATTTGGAACGAACAGACGCTCTCTTCCTCTTGGTCAAGCACTGAGTAGCGGCTGAAATCGGATAAGCTTTGGTAGATGGCGTATTGTTTCGGTAACTCACACGTCCATCCTTTTTCTAACATGATTTGATGCATGGGTCTCGCCTCTTTCTTCTATCATATATATAAGAATAACAAAAAAATTCAAGGATGTGGAAGATTAGTCGAGAGGAACCAAGGGAAAATGAAAAGAGATGTCATTTTTATGTAGGAGGGGTAGGGACGATGAGAAAAGTATTGATATTCGGTGGGTCACGCTATTTTGGAAAGCGGTTGGCGCTTCGCTTGGCGGAGACCGGTGATGATGTGACGATTGTGACGCGTGGACAGCTCCAAGTGCCAGAGGCGGAAGGCATTCGTTCCATCAAAGGGGACCGACAGTCGGTGGCGACGATGAAAGATTTATCGCGCGACCGTTACGACCTCGTCTATGACAATATTTGTTTCAATCCATATCAGGCGAAAATCGCATCGGACGCGTTCATGGATCAAGTTGGCAAATATGTGCTCACGTCGACGATGTCGGTCTATGCACCTGGCGCCGATTTGAAAGAAAGTGACTTCAATCCGCTTCATCATGACTATCATCTCGAGTCCGATCACGACTATGGACAAGGTAAACGAGAAGCCGAGTCCTACTTCTTTCACCGCGCCTCGTTCCCGGTCGCGACCGTCCGTCTGCCGATCGTCTTAGGTCCAGACGACTATACGGATCGTCTCAAGTTTTATATCGATGCCGTCCGTCGAGAAGAGCCGATCGTCCTGCATCATCCCGAAGCAAAGATGGGCTTTATCTCAAGTTTTGAGGCGGCGTCGTTTTTAGAGTGGGTCGGTCGGGCCAATGTGACCGGTCCGTTCAATGCGGCGAGTGAGGGCATCATCTCACTCGGTGCACTCATGGAGCGGATTGGCCATCATTTAAATAAACCGGTCCAAATCATCAAAGACGGCGAGTCGTCGCCATATGATACGGACGTCGACTATTACATGTCGATTGCCGAGGCGAAAAAGGCCGGCTTCGTCTTTACCCAACTCGATGACTGGCTCGATCGGGTCATCCTCCAAACCATCCGTAAATGAAAATGGCCCTCATCGCGATGATGAGGGCCATATCTTTATTTCCCGGCAAATACCGAAGTTGAGTGTTGCGGGTGACGCGCTGTCGGGTCGACGAGCTGCTTCACTTGGTTGATGGCGATTGGGGCTTCTCCGAAGCCGGTCGCAATCAATTTCACTTTTCCTTCATACGTGGCGATGTCACCGCAAGCGAAGATGCCGGCGACCGTCGTCTCCATGCGTGAGTCGACGCGGATTGTGTTCTTCTCGAACTCCATGCCCCAGTTTTTGATTGGGCCGAGTGACGAGACGAAACCGTAGTTACAGATGAGGTCATCGATCTCGACGAATTTCGATTCGCCGTCTTTGTCCGTCAATTCGACCGACTCGATGTGCGTCTCACCTGAGAGTGATTCGATGTTATATGGCGTCCAGACGTTAATCGTCGAAGCTTTCATCTGTTCGACCGTATGCTCGTGGGCCCGGAAGCGGTCACGGCGATGGACGATATGGACTTCTTTGGCGATGCCTTCGAGCATGAGTGCCCAGTCGACGGCAGAGTCGCCGCCACCGGCGATCATGACGCGACGGTCACGGAACTTCTCCATGTTGTCGACGAAGTAATGAAGGTTCGCATAGTCTTCGCAACCATCGAGGCCGAGCGGTCGTGCGGCGAATGCCCCGTTCCCAGCCGTGATGATGATGGCTTTCGTATGGTACTCATCTTTATTCGTCGTAATCTGGAACGTGCCGTCTTCAAGACGCTCGACCGTTTCAACGGTCTCCCCGAGACGGTAGTCTTGTTCGAACTGATCAGCCTGGGCTTTCAATTGGTCAATCAAATCTTGGGCCTTCACTTTCGGGAAGCCCGCGATGTCGTAAATATATTTTTCTGGATACAATGTCGACAATTGTCCGCCGAGTTGTGGCAAACTTTCAATCAACGCCGTATCAAGTTGGCGCATACCTGCATAAAATGCGGTGAACAGTCCGACCGGGCCGCCACCGATGATGATCACATCTTTCGTCGATTTCATCGAATTCCTCCTCAAAACGTATACATCTATTATAGTGACAATCGTGAATTAAATCCATTCTGTACAAACATGCTACACATTCAAAAAAATTTCAAGAAGATATGCTTTTCCATTGAGAAAACAAAACAAACAGCGTACAATGAACGAGAAGCAATTGTGAACATTGGTTGAACAAGGTTTAGGCTTTATTGTGAACACTCATGTGAAAAAACACACAACATGATTGTTCAAGAAAACAAAACTATCAAAACAAGGTGGAAATGAACATGAAACGACCTAACATTGTTATTCTTGGCGCAGGTTTCGGTGGACTCATCACAGCGGTCAACCTCCAGAAGACGCTCTCAGCTGGCGACGCGAACATCACGCTCATCAACAAGCATGATTACCATTACCAGACGACGTGGCTTCATGAGCCAGCGGCCGGAACGATGAAACCGGATCAAGCTCGCATTTACATCAACGACGTCGTGAACCCGTCACGTGTGAAATTTGTCAAAGGGATCGTCGATCGCGTCGATACTACGGCAAAACAAGTCTTGCTCGTAGACGGTTCAGCAGTTGAATATGATTATGTCGTGTTCGCGCTTGGCGGCGTACCGGAGACATTCGGTATCCCTGGCCTTAAAGAGCATGCGATGACAATCAGCTCGCTCAACAGCGTCCGTAAAATCAAAGAACATATCGAGTACTCGTTCGCTCAATATAAAACGAACGGTTCAGCTGACCGCTCGTACGTGACGATTGTTGTCGGTGGCGCCGGCTTCACAGGAATCGAGTTCCTCGGTGAGCTCGTCAACCGTGTGCCTGAGCTTTGCAAACAGTATGACGTGCCACGTGAAGCGGTTCGCATCGTGAACATCGAGGCCGCTCCGACTGTACTTCCTGGTTTCGACCCAGAACTCACGACGTATGCGCAGAAATGGCTCGAACGAAACGGCGTCGAGATGAAACTCGGCAACGGCATCAAAGGCGTTGAGCCTGGTGTCGTCACATTCGGTCCACTCCAAGGCGACACGACAGAGACGATTGAAGCGAACACGATTCTCTGGACAGGTGGCGTCAGCGGTAGCCCGATCGTTGAGAAGTCTGGTTTTGAAGCGGTCCGTAACCGTGTCATGGTCGAGGCGGACAACCGTGCCCCTGGTCACGACAACGTCTTCATCATCGGTGACTGCTCGGCTGTCATGGATCCGGTCTCAAACCGTCCATACCCGCCGACTGCCCAAATCGCGACACAACAAGCGCACAACGTGGCGAAAAACATCGCAGCACTCATCAACGGGAAATCAACTTCGAAGTTCACGTATGAGAGCAAAGGGACAGTCGCATCACTTGGCCATAACGACGGCATCGGTATCGTCATGGGCAAAAAGATCTTCGGTCGCAACGCTTCATTCATGAAGAAAGTGATCGACAACAAACACTTCCTCGAATTGAAGAAGTACGGTCTCGTCCTCAAAAAAGGTAAATTCTAAGCCATATATCTGAGTGGCCCGCTCCTAGGAGCGGGTCACTTTTTTATTGTCGGTAGGGTGCGGTTCACCTTTGACCTAAGCGCAGACGATTCGGTATAATAGACAACGGGAAAAGGGGGCAATCGCATGCATATCATCCAGGCTGTCATTGGGGCGATTCTTTATTTGGTCATCTTCTTCAGCATCGGCTTCATTTTGAACATGCTACTTAAAAAAACATGGACGCTCGTGTTCATCTATCCGATTTTCGTCATTATGATGATTGATAACGTCAAGCTCTCGAGTTACATCACGGAGACATCGACCGCGCTCGCCAACGTTTACGAACGGGTGCTCGGACTTCAGTTTTTGGATGTGTTCATGCTTGGTTTCGGACTGCTCGGTGCGATTTTGGCCGGCGTCACGATCCGCTACTTGCGTAAGAGTGGTTACTCAATGTTTTAAAGACGGCAGAAATGTTCGTCTTTTTTGTTTTCTGCCTACTTTTTTAGAAGGCGAACCGATATACTAGATAAGATAACGATTTAATTAGTAAGGGATGCGATGAGAATGACATTACCGATGTATACGATCAAGAAAGTGTTGAATAATAGCGTTGTCATTTGCCAACATGATCCGGAACCGGAAGTCATTCTACTCGGGAAAGGGATTGGCTTCGGCAAGAAAGCGGGCGATCTCGTCGACCCGGCCAGTGTCCCGGAGAAAGTGTATCAACTGACAGATAAAGAAGAGCAATCACAATACCGTGAGCTCGTCAAACACGTCGATGAAGACTTTATTGCCTTCATGCAAGAAATCGTCGGGTTTATCGAGAACAATACGGGCAAAAAAGTCGATCAACATATTCATATCGGTTTGACTGACCACTTGTTCTTCACGATGAAGCGAATCGAACAAGGGATGGAAGTGACAAATCCGTTCTTGCTCGAGACCGAATCGCTCTATCCGAACGAGTACGCGCTCGCCGAACGTATCGTCGATATGATTCACGAGCGGCTCGACGTGCTGTTGCCCGATGCGGAGATCGGATTTATCGCGCTCCATATCCATTCGGCGACGACGTTTAAAAACGTCCTCGAGGTCAACCGGCACAACCAAATCATCGGGCAAATCGTTCAGACGATTGAGAGTCGTTTGAACGTCAAAATGGACCGGAGTTCACTCGATTATAAGCGCTTACTTCGGCACTTAAGGTACGCCGTTGAGCGGGTTGCGACGGGTGAGATGGTGGAGGCCCCACAAAAAATTGAAAAGGTATTGCGCGAAGAATATCCGCTATGCTATAGTACTGCTTGGGAGCTGATGGGCATCATGGAACGCGAATTAAAGCGTCCTGTCCCGCGAGGTGAAGCGACATATTTGACGATGCATCTCCAGCGCCTAACAAGTAGATAACTGATACCACGTATCTTACGTGTTACTGATTCGATCAGGCATGAGTAAGGAGTGGAACGCAACGATGTCTCCATTAGGAGAGGTCTACGTTCTATACCTTATTCATGCCTGTTTCTGTTTTTATAAACGTTTATTATGAAAACGTTTAGATACGTCGGTTGTCTGACATCTACAGTCGTCTTTCCGCACGAGACAATCACAAAAAGGAGGATTTATCATGTTTAAGCAGATCTTTGGTGTTCTTCAAAAAGTCGGTAAAGCACTTATGCTTCCTGTAGCGATCTTGCCGGCAGCCGGTCTTCTTCTTGCATTCGGTAACGCGATGCAAAACCCGGCCCTCACATCACGCGCTGGTTGGTTAACGAACGCAGGCGTTGTGAAATTCGCTCAACTCATGGAGCAAGCGGGTGGCATTATCTTCTCGAACTTAGCACTCTTATTCGCAGTCGGTGTCGCGATCGGTTTAGCAGGGGACGGCGTTGCCGGACTCGCAGCCATCGTCGGATTCCTCATCATGAACAAAGTTATGGGTGTTTGGCTCGAACTCACACCTGAAATCATCGCACAAGGTGATCCGGCTTACGCATCAGTACTCGGGATTCCAACGCTCCAAACTGGGGTATTCGGGGGGATCATCGTCGGTCTGATCGCCGCCTGGGCATATAATAAGTACTTCAACATCGAGTTGCCGCAATTCCTTGGCTTCTTCGCTGGTAAGCGTTTCGTCCCAATCGTTACTGCGGTATTGGCAGTTGTCGCTGGTTTCGTCATGCTTCTCATCTGGCCACCAGTTCAGCACGGCTTGAACACGTTCTCAAACTTCATGTTGACTGAAAACCGCACGTTCGCGGCATTCATCTTCGGTTTGATCGAACGTTCATTGATTCCATTCGGTCTTCACCACATCTTCTACTCACCATTCTGGTTCGAGTTCGGTTCGTACACGGATGCAGCGGGTAACATCGTTCGTGGTGACCAAGCTATCTTCTTCGCACAAATTCGTGATGGCGCTGAACTCACAGCCGGTACGTTCATGACTGGTAAGTACCCGTTCATGATGTTCGGTCTTCCAGCAGCAGCACTCGCAATGTACCACGAAGCACGTCCTGAACGTAAAGCAGTCGTCGGTGGTCTCTTGGCATCGGCAGCACTTACATCGTTCTTGACTGGTATCACTGAGCCGATCGAGTTCTCATTCTTGTTCGTTGCTCCACTCTTGTTCGCAGTACACGCAGTCTTCGCGGGCCTTTCATTCATGGTCATGCACATCTTGAACGTCAAAATCGGGATGACGTTCTCGGGCGGTTTGATCGACTACCTTCTCTTCGGTGTACTTCCTAACCGTACAGACTGGTGGCTCGTCATTCCAGTCGGTCTCGTGTTCGCAGTCGTTTACTACTTCGGATTCCGCTTCGTTATCCGTAAGTTCAACCTTAAAACACCGGGCCGTGAAGATGAAGTCGTTGAGCAATCAACTGCTACAGGTTCGGAACTTGCACAAGATATCCTCGTTGGTTTCGGTGGTTCACAAAACATCAAACACCTTGACGCATGTATCACACGTCTCCGCGTCGAAGTAAAAGATAAGAGCCAAGTTAACAAAGAAGAGTTGAAACGCCTCGGGGCAGCTGGTGTCCTTGAAGTCGGTAACAACGTTCAAGCCATCTTCGGACCACGTTCGGATGCATTGAAATCAGAAATGCAAGCGGTCATCGCTTCAGGTAACGAAAAGAAAGCAAACTGAATGAAGCTATAAGCCAATCCATTATGGATTGGCTTTTTTTGTATGGGTGAAACGGTTTCAGCCTACTGGCAGATGGGGAAAAGTAAGTATTCTGACAAAAGGAGGGAACCATGATGTGGAAGAAAGTGTTTGGTGTTTTGCAACGAATCGGGAAGGCACTCATGCTTCCGGTTGCGATTCTACCGGCAGCCGGTCTATTACTCGCATTTGGTACCGCGTTCCAAAATCCTGATCTCGTTTCGCTCTTGCCTTTCTTGGCAAACGATTCACTCGTCCTCGTCTGGCAAGTTATGACAGATGCCGGGGATATCGTGTTTGCCAATCTAGGTCTATTGTTCGCCGTCGGTGTCGCCATCGGGCTAGCCAACGGGGACGGTGTTGCCGGGTTAGCAGCTATCGTTGGTTATTTGATTATGAACAAGGTTATCAGCACGTGGAACGGTATTACCGCGGAAATCGCCCAGGGAGACCCGGCCTATGCCACGGTACTCGGGATCCCGACGCTCCAAATGGGGGTATTCGGGGGTATTATCGCAGGTCTCATTGCCGCATTCGCGTACAACAAGTACTTCAACATCAAGTTGCCGGATTTCTTAGGGTTCTTTGCAGGGAAACGGTTCGTGCCTATCGCGACCGCCGCGTTCAGCTTGGTGATCGGGATTGCGCTCGCCTACATTTGGCCGCCGATCGGTTCAGCGATCAACACGTTCTCGAGCACGATCATTGAAGCGAACGTCGCCGTTTCAGCCTTTGTCTTCGGTTTGGTCGAGCGTTCCTTGATCCCGTTCGGTCTGCACCACATTTGGTACTCTCCGTTTTGGTTCCAGTTCGGGGAATATACGAACCAGGCGGGAGACCTCGTCCAAGGGGACCAACGGATCTTCTTCGCACAATTACGTGATGGAGTCGAATTTACGGCCGGTACGTATATGACCGGGAAGTTCCCGTTCATGATGTTCGGATTGCCTGCCGCTTGTCTCGCCATGTTCCACACGGTCCCGAAAGAGCGTCGCAAAGACGTCGAAGGACTTTACTTCTCAGCAGCCCTCACCTCATTCTTAACGGGAATCACCGAGCCGGTCGAATTCTCGTTCGTCTTCGTTGCACCTCTACTCTTTGGTATTCACGCCGTCTTTGCTGGACTATCCTTTATGACCATGCACTTGCTTAACGTTAAGATTGGGATGACGTTCTCAGGCGGACTCATCGACTATCTATTGTTCGGAGTGTTGCCGAACCGGACAGCCTGGTGGCTCGTCATTCCAGTCGGCCTCGTCTTCGCGGTCATTTATTACTTCGGGTTCCGCTTCGCCATTACGAAGTTCGACTTGAAAGTGCCGGGACGTGAAACCGTCGCCGAAGGCAAAGGCGCCCGTGCCGTCGTCGGAGACGATTTACCGTACGAAGTGCTCGTGGGTCTCGGCGGACCTGAAAACGTCAAACACCTCGACGCCTGTATCACGCGTCTTCGCGTCACCGTGAACGATGTGAAACAAGTCGATAAAGACTTGCTGAAAGATTTGGGAGCGGCCGGAGTACTCGAAGTCGGAGATAATATTCAAGCCATCTTCGGACCGAAATCGGATACGCTCAAATCGCAAATCGCGGCCATCATCGAGGGCGGCGAATACAAACCGAAAGAAAAAGCCGTCATCACACCAGAAGCGGCCGAACATGCCGATCATCGCTTCCTCGCCCCGATGTCGGGTGTCATCTTGTCACTCGATGACGTTCCGGACCAAGTCTTCTCGGGCCGTATGATGGGTGAAGGGTTTGCCATCGAACCGAGTTCAGGACAAGTCGTTGCGCCGGTCACGGGACAAATCACGACGTTCTTCCCGACGAAACATGCGATCGGTCTACTTGCGGACGATGGACGCGAGATTCTTATCCATGTCGGACTCGATACGGTCAATCTGAAAGGCGAAGGTTTCGTCGCCAAAGTGAAAGAAGGCGACCGCGTCGAAGCGGGGGATGTCTTGCTCGACGTTGACCTCAATTTGATTCGTGACAAAGTCCCATCGCTCATCACGCCGATCATTTGGACGAACGGAGACGGTAAAATCGTCGTCGTCCCATTCGGAGAGACGGTCGTCGCCGGTGAAGCGCTCGACTTCAGAACGGATGATAAAGGAGCCGAGTAAACAAAAAAGAAGCTCTCGCAGCTGCGAGAACTTCTTTTTTTTGTTACTTCTTAATATCGAATTTTTCACTGAGGAAGTTCACGACTTCTTCAGCTGTATCCATGTTGAGGACGTCGTTGACGATCGCTTCTGTTTCTGACTTCGTCAAACGCTTCACGAGGCTACGTGCGCGAAGGACGCTTGAAGCTGACATCGAGAACTCGTCAAGGCCAAGTCCGAGAAGGATTGGAATCGCGAGCTCTTCTCCAGCCATCTCGCCACACATGCCGACCCATTTGCCAGCTTTATGTGCTTCTGTGATGACGTTGTGGAGAAGGTTCAAGATGGCCGGGTTGAACGGTTGGTACAAGTACGAGACTTTCTCGTTCATGCGGTCCGCTGCCATCGTGTATTGAATCAAGTCGTTCGTGCCGACTGAGAAGAAGTCGACTTCTTTCGCGAATTGCTTCGCCATGACGGCAGTCGATGGAATCTCGACCATCATCCCTGTCTCGTAGTTACCGACAGCGATGCCTTCTGCTTTCAACTTCGCTTCTTCTTCGAGAAGGAGCGCTTTCGCCGCGCGGAACTCTTCAAGTGTCGCGATCATTGGGAACATGATGGCGAGGTCACCGTGCGCTGAGGCACGGAGAAGGGCGCGAAGTTGTGTGCGGAACAAGTCCGTCTCTTCGAGGCAAAGGCGAATCGCGCGATAGCCGAGGAACGGGTTCATTTCTTTTGGAAGGTCGAGGTAAGACAATTCTTTATCTCCACCGATATCGAGCGTACGGATGACGACTTGTTTGCCGTCCATACCTTCGAGTACTGCTTTATAGGCTGTATATTGCTCTTCTTCCGTCGGGAACGTTTCTGAGTCCATGTAGAGGAACTCGGTCCGGTAAAGGCCGATGGCGTCAGCGCCGTTTTTCAACACGCCTTCGAGGTCGTTCGGTGTACCGATGTTTGCCGCAAGTTTGACTTTATGGCCGTCGGCTGTGACTGACTCTTCGTTGACGAGTTGTTTCAACTCTTCTTTGTAAGCTTCGAATGAAGCACGTTTTTCAATATATTCATTGACGAGTTCTTCAGACGGGTTGACGAAGACGTCGCCTTCTGTCCCGTCGATGACGACGAGGTCGCCGTTCTTGATTTTTTCGAGCGCTACTTTTGTTCCGACGACAGCAGGAATCTCGAGTGAGCGAGACATGATCGCTGAGTGAGACGTACGTCCACCAATGTTTGTCGCGAAACCTTTGACGTATTTACGGTTGAGTTGCGCCGTGTCAGACGGTGTCAAATCTTCAGCGATGATGATGACTTCTTCAGAAATCGACGCAGGCGTCATGAATGTGACACCGAGGATATGCGCCATGACGCGTTTTGTGACGTCACGAACGTCGGCAGCGCGTTCACGCATGTACTCATTATCCATCGATTCAAAGATCATGACCATCATTTGAGCGACTTCATCGAGCGCCTTCGCAGCGTTCATGTGTTCGCTTTCAATTTTGTCGTTCACTTGTGAGACGATCTCAGGATCCTCGACGATGAGCAAGTGAGCCGAGAAAATCTCAGCCTTGTCTTCACCGAGCTCACGAAGCGTGATTTGACGGATTTCTTCGAGTTCTGTTTTTGACTGAGCGATGGCCGCTTGGAAACGGGCTTTCTCAGCTGCTACGTCCTCGATTTTGTTTGTCGGGATGTCGAATGAAGGTGTCTCCATGACGAATGCTTTCGCAACTGCGATTCCTGCAGATGCGCCAATACCTTTAATGTGTGACATAAGCGTAGTCCCTCTCTTCAAAGAAATAGTGGTTTCCAATGTTATCTCGTTAGTTCTTACCCGAAATGAAAAAGGAACTAACGAAAACCTGGAAGATTAAAGTAGCAACGGTCTACTACTAGGGGAAGCCTCGACCGAACAAAATGGCCTCGCCTCAACAGTGAGGGATGCCTGATTGCGTACTTTCTTATCCTATCATAAAATAAATCATCGTCACAACGAGGAGTTAACGCCTGAATTCGAAGAATTCATGACTCTTACGCATACTGTTTCATTATTTCGCCGAAGTTCGTTATGCTAACCATATATAAAGAAGGGAAGTGGCAAACATGTATCAAGTGAAGGATTTAGATTGGAACGGTTCATATGACACGATCGTCGTCGGAATCGGTGCTGCCGACACGATTGACGAAGGCCTCGATATGTTGTTTAACGGGCGCGTCAAGTCGCTCATCCAAGCGTCGGACATCTCGACGAAAACAGGGGAACTGTCCATCGTCCCGACGTTCGAAGGAACGGTCAAACGCATCCTATTCGTCGGTCTTGGACAACGCAACGAGAATACGCCTGAGAACGTGCGCAATTGGTTCGGGAAAGTCGCGAAACAAATTAAAGCACGCGCCTTCACAAACGTCGCGGTCGCGCTCGACGCGTTCGGACCGAACACGGCGAAACTGTTTGCCGAAGCGTATGAGATGGCGACATATGAGCACCCTACATACAAATCTGAACCGAAGCCGGCGAAGTCAGACGTGACGATCACGTTGCTCGGTGCTGGTGTAGAGGAAGAGGCGTTGACGGGTGCCGCTTACGGACGCGGTGTCAATGTCGCACGGACGCTCACGATGATGCCGGCCAATATTTTGACGTCGGAAACACTCGCGGACTATGCGGTCGAATTGGCCGAACGTCATGGATTCAGCCATCGCATCTTGGAGAAGGAAGAGATGGAGGCGCTCGGGATGGGTGCACTGCTCGCCGTCAATCAAGGGTCGACCATCCCGCCGAAATTGATTGTCCTCGAATACCACGGTGCAGGCGATGCAGCGCCCGTCGCCGTCGTCGGAAAAGGAATCACGTTTGATACGGGTGGTTACTCAATCAAGCCGAAAGACGGCATCGTCGGTATGAAAGGCGACATGGGGGGCGCGGCGACCGTGCTCGGCCTATTCGAGACGCTTGCGACGACGAAACCGAACGTGAACGTCATCGGCGTCATCCCATCGACGGACAACATGATCTCAGGGGACGCGTTCAAACCGGATGATGTCATCACGGCGATGAGCGGGAAGACGATTGAAGTGCTCAATACCGACGCAGAAGGTCGTCTCGTCCTCGCCGACGCAGTCACGTTTGCCAAGACGTATGAACCACAAGCCATCATCGATGTGGCGACGCTCACGGGCGGTGTACTCGTCGCACTCGGCACAGAAGTGACTGGTTGCCTGACGAACGATGCGTCGCTCTACGGCGCCTTAGAAGCTGCGAGCCGAGAGACGAATGAACTCGTCTGGCAAATGCCATACTTCGACGTCTTCATTAAACAAGTCCGGAAATCAGAAGTCGCAGATTTGAACAACTCGCCGGGCCGTTATGGGCATATGATCTTTGGTGGCGCGTTCGTCGGTGAGTTTGTCGGCGACACGCCTTGGCTCCACCTCGATATCGCCGGGACGAGTGAACGTTCGGCGGCAAGCGATCTCGGACCAAAAGGACCGACTGGGGTCATGGTACGCACGCTCGCATTGATGCTCGAAGAGTGGAAACGTTGAAGTCAGGATTGTTATTGATTGGCTTAGCCGTCGTCTTCGGACTCGGATACACGGCTTGGCCGAGTCAATGGTTGTTGGGAGTGACCGTCTTATGCGCGGTGCTCGGAATATTGTTTTTGATGCAGGAGGGACGACGTGGTCGGAGTAGGAATTGATGGCGCGAGCGGGAGCTGGGTACGAATCACGTACGATAGCATCTCGCTCTGTTTGACCATCTCAGAAAAGTTGGAAGATTTATTGATTGAAGGGGCCGTCCACTTTGTCGACATGCCGAAAGACTTGGCGACGATCGATGCGCCGGACCGGTCGTGTGATGCCTGGATGCGGTCACAACTGAAGCAGCGGAAGTCGTCCATCTTCACGCCGCCGATTCAAGACGTGCTCATGGAGGCGTCCTATGCCGAGGCGAATGCGAAGAGCCGGGAACTGGTCGGAAAAGGGATCAGTAAACAGGCGTGGAACTTGGTGCCGCGCATCCGTGAGTTTCAAACGATCACGGATGCGGACGTCTACGAGTCGCATCCTGAAGTGTGTTTTGCCGTCATGACGGGGAACGAGGCGGCCTTCAGCAAGAAGACCGAGGCGGGAGAGCTCGAACGGATCGAGTTGTTGCGCCGTTATTCGAACAGCTCGCCATGGAAATGGAAGATGTCGAACGTGCAAGTCGATGATATCATCGACGCCTGTATTTTGGCCGTTGCCGCCTATGAGGCGGGCACGACCGGGATGGTGACGCATCCGGACCAAACTGAAGGGGCACCGTTCGTGGCGGTACCGAAGACAAAAGAGCGATGACGTGTCATCGCTCTTTTGGTGTCGTCGGCCCGATGACGAACTTCCACATGTAGTGGAACACTTGGGCGTTATAGAGGGCTTTAAGCAGGACGGCCAATACCGGCCCTAAAATGAAGCCGAGTACCCCGAACAGTTGGAGCCCGACAAAAATCGAGATGAGGGCGGCGAGCGGGTCGAGGCCGATGTGAGAGCCGACGATTTTCGGTTCGGCCAGATTGCGTTGCACGATAACGACGATATAGAGGACGACGAGCCCAATCGCGAGGAACCATTCGCCCGTGACGGCGGCATAGGCGGCCCACGGCAATAACAGCGTCCCGACACCGAGGTACGGCAACAAGTCAAAGATGGCCGCGAGCAGGGCGAACGAGAACGGGTTGTCGACACGAAGGATGAACATGCCGATTAAGACGATTCCGAACGTGATCGAGATGAGCGTCAATTGCGCGCGGACGTAACCGAACAGCGCCGAGCGCAAATTCGTCATGACGAGCTCGAACTCTTTGAAACCTTTTCGTTCATTCAAGCGAGCGATGGACTTCATATAGTCCGGCCAGTCTTTTGTGATGAAGAACCAGGCGAGCACGATGACGATGAACAAGAGCAAGACGAGCGGCAACGCGCTCAAGATGCCCTGCAACAAGCCGGCGACCCCTCGGGACAAGACGCCGATCGCGGCGCCGAGCTGGACACCGATTTCGGTGATGCCACCTTCGAGCGAATTCGCCTGTCCAGGGTTGAGTCGTTGGATGCTGTCGTATGCATCGTTGACCCATGGGGCGAGTTTTTCATTGAATAGACGTTGTATGTATTCGGTAAACGTTTCAATCTGGGCAGGCAATTTTTCGGCGGCAATCGTCAAATAGCGAATGAGTTGGGTCACGACGATGGCAATCACTCCGCTGACGATGCTCATGACAATCAATAAAGATACGAGAGTGCCGAGGGCGCGTGGCAACTTGGTCTCACGCTCGAACCAGTTGACGAGCGGGACCGTCAACAAGGATAACAAGAGAGCGAACACGAATGGATACGTGTACGTGAAGAGGACGCTCAGTCCCCAGATGACAAAGATGAGCCCGATGATGACGAGCAGGAAACGAAGTAGTTGCCATAGTCTGGCTGGCGACACGATGCATTGCCCCTTTCCTAACAATTGGATTGAGCATAGTATACCACGCAAGCGGTAAATATAGAGGATGGATAGGTGATTAAATATGAAGGAATTACAACGACGAATCGATCAAATGATTATTCATTTAGGTGGCTATTGGCGGCCGCTGTCGGGATTGGCCCGACTGCTAGAAGAAGTCGGTGAAGTCGGCGGAGCATTGTATGCGAACGACCAATCGGCGCTACGGGAAGAACTGATGGACGTATTCGTCATTTCGACGTGTCTGGCGAACCAGTACGCCATCACGCTTCAGCGTCAAGAGGCCGGAAATGGTCAGGAGGCGCAGGACAAGACGTACTATCGGCTCGTTCGTGAGGCCGGGGAAGTCGGACGGATTTTAAACGCCTATGAAGGGGACAAAAAACTGAAGGCGTCCGCGACGCCGGGTTCGTTGCAGCGACATATCGAGGCTGTCCAACGAGCGGTCCTCGACCTTGCGTCCCAAAACGACTTTGATTTATATGCAGCGATTGGCTCACTCATCGAAGACAAGTCATCCCGGGACTTCGGACGTTTCGACCATACCCCGGACCCGATCACGGAAGCGTCGGTCCGCGCCTATGTGGCGTATGTAGAAGGACGCTATTGGGGTGGAGTAGCGGCTAAACCTTCTGAGGCGGCAAGCCGATATAGAGAGCGGGAACAACACTTGGCTCGATTTTTAAAAATTGCCCAAGTCGAGGGTCTCGACGGGTTCGTCATTCAACAGCCTGACCCGTCATTTTTGATTGAACATTCGATAAAAGGTGATTTCGGTATCCCGTCGTCTTTCACCGTGGAGATGGAGGATAATGAAGCGGGCACGTTTGTGGTGATTCGGAAAATGTAAATAAATACATTTACCTCATTGTTAAAATATTCAATTTATTATGCAAATTTTCACTTTTTTAATGCGGGCAGTATGCTAATATGAACATGTTATCAGTTCTGATGTCTCATGTAGAAAGGAATATTTTGGATGATTATAAATTTTTTTAAAACAGTAATAATTCTTATTGTCATGCTGTTTTCTATCCAGATTCCGATAGCGGAAGCTGCTCCGTTAGAAGGGAAAACAACAGTTAATTTAAATTTACGCGCCTCACCGAGCACAGGTGGGAAATTGATTCAAACTTTGAAAAAAGGAACGACAGTAAAATACGCAACGCATAACAAATCATGGCATAAAGTATATGTTAAAAATCGAGTTTATTATGCTTCTTCAGCCTATATCAAACGAACGACAGGCTATGCAAACCCAAAAGTTAAGCCAATGGCAAAATTGCAAGGCGTCACCAAGGTCAACTTGAATGTGCGTACATCCGCTAATACAAAGGCTAAAATCATTAAGACTTTAAAAAAAGGTACTTCGGTTCAATACACGAATCACAATTCATCTTGGGCGAAAGTATATTTGAACGGTAAGACGTATTACGCTGCTAAAACATACATCGCACAAAAGGGCGCTGCTTCGAAACCGCCGGCAGCGAAACCGCCGGCAGCGAAACCGCCGGCAGCAAAACCGCCGGCAGCAAAACCGCCGGCAGCGAAACCGCCGGCAGCGAAACCGCCGGCAGCGAAACCGCCGGCAGCGAAACCGCCGGCAGCGAAACCGCCGGCAGCGAAACCACCGGCAGCGAAACCGCCGGCAGCGAAACCGCCGGCAGCGAAACCACCGGCATCAAAACCTCCGGTCGTAAAAAAAGAACAAGGTTATACAAAGCAAAGTGTAAATCTGTATGAGCGGGCGCTTCAAGCATCTCCAATTGCTCGTGTATTACCGAAATCTACGGCAATAGTATACAGTAAATACGACGCGTCTTGGTCGATTGTATACATCGGGTCAGAGTCATTCTACACATTAACTACGGGTTTGTCTTCTGAGAAACCACAGACTACTCCAATCATGAAACCACATGGAAGTGTATACACAAACACGCCGGGAGACGTATTGAATGTGAGATCAAGTGCATCTCCTAAAGCGACTATTCTTGGAAAACTTGCTCATAGTACATTAGTTGAACATTATGGTTCAAAAAGTGGTTTTTACAAAATTAAGTACAATGGAAAAGAGGGCTATATCGCATCGACTCACACCATAACGACAAAACCGAAAATGACAGTGATTGTGCTCGACGCAGGGCACGGTGGTCGTGACCCGGGCGCTGTCAATGGATCCCTCTATGAGAAGACGATCGTGCTTGACGTGACAAAGCGGGTCGAGACGTATCTTCGCTCGAAATATGGATATCAAGTTCGGTTGACGCGCTCGACGGACGTCTATTTGACGCTCGATCAACGCGTTCAAACTGCTAAGACACTTCGCGGCAACTTGTTCGTCAGCTTGCATACGAACGCAGCGACGACACCGTACGCCAAAGGTGTTGAGACGTTTTATTCGTCATCATCTGCCCACAGTGGCAAAAGCCGTGTCCTGGCAACAAATATCCAATCCAATTTGATGGGGAACATGTCCGGGATGACGAGCCGTGGCGTCAAGACTGCGAACTATTATGTTATTCGTTATAATACGATGCCATCAGCGCTCGTCGAACTCGGTTTCATCTCCTCGCCTCAAGACGTTACACATTTAAGGAGTAATGCTTCACGTCAACGGATGGCAGAAGGAATCGCAGAAGGCATTGCCCAATACGTACATGCTTACCACTAAACCTCATCACAGTATAAAAATCCCCCAACTCATCGTGAGTCGGGGGATTTTTTGTACTTATAGGTCATCGAAGCCATTGGCGTCGGTGACTTTGGCGTATGAGCGTGATTTCTGTTCGAAGAAGTCAGATTTCGTAGCATTCAATGAGTCGTCTGAATAGGCGCGAATCCAAGGCATGACATCTTCATTGAACCCTTCATACAGATCGTTCAAACCGATGACACGGAGGCGCTTGTTGGCGAGGTATTTGACGTAGTCGCGCATCTCGCTGACGTCGAGCCCATCGAGGTCGCGCAACACGTACTCACACCACTCGATTTCAAGGTCGACGGCTTCCGCCATCGTGTCATAGACGAACTGGCTGAAGCTGCCGTCCGCGTCGATCTCCGGATTTTCCGTTAAGACGGCCCGAAGCAACTGGCTGACGAAATACGAGTGTTGCATCTCGTCACGTTGGATGTAACTGATCATCGTCGACGTGCCGACCATCTTCTGATGGCGCGCCAAGTTGTAGAAGTAGGCGAAACCAGAATAGAAGTTGATCCCTTCGAGGATGATTGAGGCGACGAGCGATTTGGCGAACGTCTCGGCCGTTTGGTCGGCGCGGAAGTCCTCATATAAGTCCAAGATGAATTGGTTGCGTTTCATGACCATCTCGTCGTCCTTGGCGATATCGAAAATGCGATTTTGCTCGCTGAGCGGGACGAGGCTCGAGAGGACGTAGCTATACGATTGGTTATGCACGACTTCCTGCTGGGCGATGACGGCGAGCACGGCGTGCACCGACGAGTCCGATGAGAACATCGACGACTCGAGGATGTAACGCGTCTGCACCGAGTCAAGGATTGACAACAGGCCGATGATGCGTTTGAAGGCGTCTTGCTCGCGCTCCGTCAACTGCGGCCATTGTTGCATGTCTTTGGACATCGAGATCTCATCCGGAATCCAGAAGTTCGAGAGCAGTTGCTTATAGATGGTATAAAACTGTGGATAGGCGATGTCGTTCCAATTCACGATGGAACTCGTCTCGCCCCCGATAATGGCTGTCGCCCGGTTAGGATGTTTGGGCGACAGTAATTTGATCTTTTGAATGGTCATGGACATATACTCCTTCTTCGGCGTTTCTAGCCAACCGTTCGGCCCAATGACGGACGTTGTACGGTTGATTGCGCGGTGATTGCTCGATTTTCAACGTTTCACCGGCGAGGGGAATCCCGTATTTTGAAAGGTGGTACGCCATCTCATCGACCGCTCGGCAGAAGTGGACGAACATCTTGTCCCCGGTCCCGAACACGGCGGCTTGGCGAAGCGGCACGTTGAGCTCTTTCAAGACGAGTCGGAACATGTCTTTCATCTCGTCCGGCAGGACGCCGTCGGCCCACGTGTACGACCCGAAATAGACGAGGTCGTACGTGGTGAGCGAGCGGGCCTCGCGATGGCCGATGCGGTCCGCTTCGAGCAAGACGACGCGGTCGCCCCGATTAACGTGGGTTTCTTGAATCAGTTCGGCGACCTCTTCTGTATTCCCACTCATGGAACTGTAGACGATGGCGATATGCATGGTCGTTCCCACCTTTCTGTTACGTGACGTTATGAAGCACACGATTCACATTCGTCGACTTCAACGGTCGTCGAACGTGTGTAATAAATTGATTTCATTCCGAGCGACCACGCCTCGAGGTGCATCGAGAGGAGCTCGGTCGCTTTGACGTCGTTTTTGACGTACAGGTTGAAGCTGATCGCTTGGTCGATATGACGCTGGCGCGCCGCGTTTTGACGGATGCTCCAGAGCTGATCGACTTCGAACGCTGATTTATAGAACCAGTTCGTCTCCGGGTTGAGGTCAGGCACCGTCACCGGAATCTTATAGTTCTTCTTCTCTTCCGAATACACTTTTTTGTAGACCGGGTCGATTGACGCGGTGCTGCCGGCGATGATGGCCGTCGACGAGTTTGGTGCGACCGCCATCATGTAGGCGTTGCGGACACCGTTTTGGTGGACCGCTGCGGCGAGACCGTCCCAATCGAGTTCATCGTGTGAACGGTAGTTGCGGCGCTTAAAGTACTCACCTGTGTGCCATTCCGATCCTTCAAAGACGCCGAACGCGCCTTTTTCTTTGGCGAGTTCCATCGAGGCTTGAATCGTCAAGTAGGCGATTTTCTCGTACAGCTTCTCGGCATATTGAACGGCATCGACCGATTCCCAACGGATACCTTCAAGGGCAAGCAAGTGGTGCCAACCGAACGTGCCGAGTCCGACGGCACGGTATTTCTGGTTCGTGATCATCGCTTGCGGCACTTCGATCGTATTCAAGTCGATGACGTTGTCGAGCATCCGCATTTGAATCGGGATGAGTCGCTCAAGGACGTCCGATTTGACGGCCCGGGCGAGGGCGATTGAGCTCAAGTTACAGACGACGAAGTCACCAGGTGTCTTCGTGATGACGATTTTTCCGTCTTCCGTGTATTCTTCATCGATTGTCGTCGGCGACATGTTTTGCGCGATCTCTGAGCAAAGGTTCGAGCTGTAAATCATGCCGGCGTGTTTGTTCGGGTTGGCGCGGTTCACGGCGTCGCGGAAGAACATGTAAGGCGTTCCTGTCTCGAGCTGTGAGCGCATATACCGTTTGACGAGGTCGATGGCCGGTACCGTGACGCGAGTCAGTTCAGGCGTATTGACGCACGCCATGTATTTCTCCGTGAATGAACCGCCGTTCTCTGTCTCATCATAGAAGTCTTCGAGGCTGAAGCCCATGACCGTCCGGATTTCGTGCGGGTCGAATAAGTGCCAGTCACCGCGGGCTTCAACCGTACGCATGAACAAGTCTGGCAAACAGACGCCCGTGAACAAATCGTGGGTCCGGAGACGCTCGTCCCCGTTATTCAATTTCGCATCGAGGAACTCGAAGATGTCCTTATGCCAAATGTCGAGGTAGACGGCAATCGACCCTTGGCGCATGCCGAGCTGGTCAACCGAGACGGCCGTGTTGTTCAACTGTTTCATCCAAGGGAGCGCACCGCTTGAGACGCCTTTGAACCCTTTGATGTCACTGCCGCGTGAGCGGATCTTGCCGAGATAGACGCCGATGCCGCCGCCGCCTTTCGAGAGTGTGGCCACGTCCGTGTTCGAATCGTAAATGCCGCGAAGCGAGTCATCGACTGTGTCAATGAAGCATGAGCTGAGCTGCCCGTACGATTTCCCGGCGTTCGAGAGCGTCGGTGTGGCAACCGTCATATAGAGGTTCGAGAGTGCCCAGTACGCTTCCTCGACGAGCTTGACGCGCTGGTCGGCGTTCTCCTTTTGCATGAGCGTCATGGCGATGACCATGAACCGCTCTTGCGGCAACTCATATAGGTTCTTGACATGGTCGCGGCCGAGGTAACGGTCCGACAACGTCCGGAGACCGATGTAGGTGAACATGCGGTCGCGTGACGGGTCAATCAACGTCTCCAAGTAGGCGATGTCTTCTTTCGAATACGTATCGAGTAAAGCCGAGGTGAAGATGCCTTTTGTCGTGAGCGTCTCAATCATCGGATAGAGCGCACCGTAACGCATCGAGGCGTCATAGCCACGGTTTCGTGCCGCTTCTAAATAGAGGCGGTTTAAGTACATCTCAGTGGCAACGAACGTCCAGTCCGGCTCTTCTGCCTGCAACATATCGAGGGCGTGCATCGTCAAGAGTTCATATACTACATCTTGTGTCAGTGTCTTTCCTTCGAGCGCCCGAACGGCCCGTTCTTCATATCGTTCAACACTGAGCTGTGGGTAGCGTTGTTTAAGGGATTGGATCATTGTAGAGACGTCAGCGAGCGTTGGCGTCGCAGCCAACAGCGTCTCGTGGTGGATAGGGGATGTCAAAACGATCACTCCTTCTTCGAATGTAGATATTATAAAGGTATAGCGGAACTTGTCCGATACGACGTCAATGTGAGCGGAACGTGATAAATATCCGTTAACTATATATTGACGTTTTCTTGTCTTTTTAATCATAAATCACCTATATTTAGTTTTGCAATCTTGACATTCGGCAAACTGCAAACGCTTGAATTACTTTTACTCAAAAACGGCGCTGTCATACGATTTGAGATGAGATTTGAGATGGAAAAAAGTTTGAGCGACGGTTAAATGACAGCACATTCATTTTTATGTAAGCGGTCAATCGAGAAGCGAACGACCTCATTCGGCAGTCGCCTTCGTTATTTTTTGAGAAAATCCTGCTTCTTCCCACTACTGATTCATTACTATATATAGTGGTCGCTTGTTTTTGAAAACGAGGGAAATTCGAACGCTCACTAGCATCGGATTGAAAAGTGAGGTAGATTGAGGGAGTACGATTTGAAATCAAGGTAAAAAGAAGGGTTTAACAAATGAGAGCAGAAGACTTATTATTAGCATGGGACCCACTCGGTTACGGGCTTGGGTCGTATGGACCAGAGTTTGATGATATCGCCTTGGCGCTCATCCACATCGACACGATCGATGAGTTGGATGAGACGATTCGCCGGATTTTGACAGACGCGTTCGGCGACTGTCCGACCGAATCGGAAACACGGGCCATGGCGGCACACTTACTCGCGTCTTCAGAATCTTGTCACTTATAAGGGGGAACCACGATGTTACGTATCGATCCAACACCGAATCCAAATGCAATGAAAATCACACTTCCTGAGAACGTCTTCGGCGCGAAAAGCCAAAGCGTGAAAGCTGGCGAAGAGACGGACCAACCGCTTCTCGCGAAACTCGTCGCCATCGAAGGCGTGGAGAGCGTATTCGCCTATGGCGATTTCGTCACGGTATCAAAAGAGAATGGCGTGAGCTGGGAAACCATCTTGCCACACGTCGAAACTGCTTACCGCGGATGAACCCGCTCGTTTCCATCGTCATCCCGGTCTATTCCCGGGAGGCGGAACTGACGGAGCTGCTGGAAAGCCTGGTCGTCCAGACGTTTCAACAGTTCGAAGTACTTGTAATCAATAATGACGGGCCGCCAAAACAGCATCTTTTGGCGCCTTTTTTGAATCGATTGTCGATTCGTTATATCGAACTTGGCGAGAACCATCACGTCAAAGCCCGCAATCTCGGCGTGCAAGAGGCGAGCGGCGACTATATCTTATTGCTCGACGATGACGATTTGCTCATGCCGACACATCTCGAGTTGGCGCTCGCGGACATCCGCTCGGCCGACCTCGTCTTCACGGATGCGGAACTGTTCCGCTTCATATGGGAAGATGGACGTCGCCGCGTCACCGACTGGGAGGCGTTCGCCTACGACCTCGATTTGGAACGACTCCGTCAAGACTCGACGTTCATCCCGTCCGGCACGCTGTATCGCAAACAGCTCCACGAGACGATTGGACCGTTCGACGAGGATGTCTATAACTACTGGGACTGGGATTTCATTCTACGTGTCAGTGAAGTCGGGACGATTCGGCATCCCGCGCGCGCGACCGTGCTCTACGCGTTTAACGGCACGGACAATCTGTCGGCCAAACAAGATGAGACGCGTCGTCTTTACTTTGATCGGTTTTGTCACAAGCACGGCCTCGTCGATATGGAGATGAAAAACTTCCATATCGTTCAAGCCGAGCGACGGGACTACGTGAGACAGACAGAGAGAACGTTCACAGGGGCGTTCCCCGGTAGAACGGAAGGAGAATAAATTATGTACACATCGAAAGAATTAGAACTGCTCGAGTTGCTCGAAGAGAAAGGCTACCTCGAGACGAAATTGTTGGCGAACTTGCTGGCGACCGACGAGGCGACCGTTGAGGCGATGCTCGAGAAGTTCAAAGCGGACGGGATTTTGCTCGGTTTCCGGGCGATGGTCAACTGGCAAAAAATCAACCGGCACGACGTCACGGCGTTCATCGACGTCAAAGTCACACCGAAGCGCGGCCGTGGTTTCGACGAGGTCGCCGAGCGGATTTATCGCTTCCCGGAAGTGACGGCGCTCTATTTAATGTCAGGGGCTTACGATTTGCAAGTCGTCATTCGAGCGAACTCACTCCAAGACGTCGCGTCGTTCGTGTCGGATAAACTGTCACCGCTCGATTCGGTCGTCTCGACGACGACGCACTTCAAACTGAAGACGTATAAACACGATGGCATCTTGTTCACCCCACAAGTCGAAGACAAACGGTTGAACATTACGCCATGAAGTCACTATCTCAACAAGTCGTCTCGATGAAGCCGTCCGGCATCCGCCGCTTCTTTGATTTGGCGCAAACGATGGAAAACGTCGTCTCTCTCGGGGTGGGGGAGCCAGATTTCATCACGCCATGGAATGTGCGCGAGGCGAGCTATGCAGCGCTCGAGCAAGGGTATACGGCTTATAGCGCCAACGCAGGACTCCTCGAGTTGCGACAAGAAATCGCGAGTTACATGACGGACCGGTTCGGGGCGACGTATGATCCGGCGACGGAATTGATTGTCACGACGGGCGCCTCACAAGCGCTCGATATCGCGTTCCGGGCACTCCTCAACCCAGGTGACGAGGTCATCGTCGTCGAGCCGGCCTTCGTTTCATACGGACCGCTCATTGAACTCGCTGGCGGGACGGTCGTTCCTGTCGCCTGTCGTCCGGAGAACGGGTTCCGTTTGAACCGGGACGATGTCGAGGCGGCCATCACCGAACGGACGAAGGCGATGCTCCTCTGTTTCCCATCGAATCCGACTGGGGCCACGATGACGGGCGAAGAGCTCACCGAAATTGCGGAGCTCGCGACGAAACACGATCTCTGGGTTGTCAGCGATGAGATTTATGCCGAGCTGTCTTACGATGAGCCGTTCACGAGTTTCGCGACGCTCCACGATATGCGCGAGCGGACGATCGTCGTCAACGGGTTCTCGAAGGCGTTCGCGATGACGGGCTGGCGGCTCGGTTTCACATGCGCGCCGGAAGTCGTGACGCGAGAGATGCTCAAAGTCCATCAGTACGGCATGATGTGTGCCCCGACACTCGTCCAATTCGGCGGTCTCGAGGCGCTCCGTAGTCGCGACCAACATGTACCGAAGATGGTGAAGAGCTATCGACAGCGCCGTAACTACTTCATCCAGGCCCTCAATGACGCCGGATTACCGACGCACGTGCCGGGAGGCGCGTTCTATGCCTTCCCGTCAATCCGTCACACGGGCTTGACGAGCGAAGAGTTCGCCGAGCGTCTCTTGCTCGAGGAACGGGTCGCGGTCGTACCGGGCAACGCGTTCGGTGCGAGTGGCGAAGGTTTCGTCCGTGCCAGTTACGCGACGTCGGTCGAACAGTTACAAGAAGCGATTCGTCGCATCGATCGGTTTATGAAACAGTTCGAGGTGACGACAACAACAGACTCTCAGCGATGAGGGTCTGTTTACGTTTTAGCGGTATAATAGGTGGGAAAAGACGAGCGAGGTGAAGTCAATGGAACAAGTGGATTTTGTAGCAATCGGCTGCGGGCCGTACAATCTGGGATTGATGGCGCTCAATGAAGCGACGTCATTGAAGGGTGTCTGTTTTGAGGAACGGGAGGACTTCAAGTGGCACGAAGGCATGCTGCTCGAGTCGGCGACGATGCAGACGCATTACTTATATGATCTCGTGACGCTTGCCGATCCGACGAACCGTCACAGTTATTTGAATTACTTGAAACAGAACGGCCGCTTGCAGACATTCATCGTCCAAGAGAGCCCGACGATTCCGCGGACGGAGTTCAACCGGTATTTACAATCGGTCGCCGCCTCGCTCGACACGATCAAGTTCTCGCACCGGGTCACCGATGTCCGTCCGGCGGCGGATGGGTTTCTCGTCACGGTCGAGACACCTGATGGGGAAACGGTGCTGTCGTCACGTCACGTCGTCATCGGCACGGGAGCAGAACCTCTCGTCCCAGACGCCTTCCAAGACGTCGTCCATACGAGTTCGTATCGGATGGAGCGGGAGCGCTTGCTTGAAACCGACCGCATCGTCGTCATCGGCAGCGGTCAAAGTGCAGCCGAGGTATATCTCGATTTATTGACCCGGTCCGATAAAATGCGCCAACGAATCGATTGGGTGACGCGCTCGGATGTGTTCGAATCCCTCGAGAGTGGGAAGCTCGGCGAGGAAATTTTCAGTTTGCCGTACGTCGACTATTTCAATCGTTTGCCCTATGCGGAGCGGGATCAACTCGGAAAAGCGTTCGAGCGGTTCCGGAACGGGGTCAATCCTGAGACGCTTCGAGCGATTTATGGACTGTTGTATCATCGGACTGCGGACGGAAGTGAGCAAGCGACGAACCTGTACACGCAGATTGAAATCGAGCACATCGCACACGAAATCGTTTATACTGTCGAAGGGACGCAACAATATACGGGACAATCGTTCACGGGTGAATATGATGCGGTCGTGGCGGCGACCGGCTATCGACCGCGCATCCCGACGTGGGTCGAACGATTCGAGATTGAATGGGAAGCGGAGCAGCAGTGGCGCGTCAATAGTCGCTATCAGATTGCAACGAAGACGACGTTGGCGGGAGGTTTATTTACCCATACGAATTTAGAACATTCGCACGGTCCGGCGGCGACGAACTTGGGGATGGCAGTGTATCGAAACGCGATCATGTTAAATGAAATGATGGGGGAAACGGTGTTTGATGTGGCCGCGCAGCAACCGTTTACAAGTTTTTGAACAAAAAAAGGGCTAGGCCTTAGCCTAGCGGAATCAGGGGGGAATACTTGAAGTCTTGCTTGATTTGTATTTACCCGACCCGTCGACTTTGAAACACAAAAACAATCCCAAATAATCTTTTTTACTAATTTGTACACTTTATCGAAAAAAGTATGTTATAGTAAGTTGATGAATTTAGCATAGGAGTGTTTGTAATGGCAAAATACGAAAAAGATCAAGTTTTAAAAGGTAAAGTAACAGGAATCCAACCTTTCGGTGCGTTCGTCGCACTCGACGACGAGACTCAAGGTCTTGTCCACATCTCTGAAATCTCACATGACTACGTGAAAGACGTGAACGAGTACGTTCAAGTCGGTCAAGAAGTTGAAGTGAAAATTCTTGATGTTGATGAAGCATCTAAGAAAATCAAGCTTTCAATGAAAGCGACACAAGAAGCTCCAAAACGCGAGAAGTCGGTTAAGCCAGCTCGTCGTGGCGCACCACGCCGCAACGAAGCTTCAAACTTCAAGCAAGAAGAAGCACCAGGCTTCACTGTCCTCAAGGACAAGCTCGAAGACTGGATCAAAAACACGAACTTCAGAAAGTAAGTGATTGAGACGACCTGCCCTGTGCAGGTCGTCTTTTTTTTGTACAGGAAATGTCCCACTCGTTCACGAACAGTACAGAAAAGGAGTGAGGACCATGAAAATCGGAATCATCGGTACGGGCGGGATTGCCAAAACCGCCCATATCCCGCAATACATCGCAGCAGGCGCAGACGTCGTCGCCGTTATGAATCGGACACGCGAACGCGGAGAGGCGGTGGCGAAGCAGTTCGGAATCGAACGGGTGTACGAGACGGTCGAGGAGATGCTCGCCGAAGAGACACTCGATGCGGTCAGCATCTGTACACCGAACGCCTTACATAAACAACAAGTCATTGCCGCACTCGAGGCCGGCTGTCACGTCCTCTGCGAGAAACCGCCGGCCATCTCGGCTTACGAGGCGAACGAGATGCTAGAGGCGGCCAGACGAGCTGAGCGAACCCTTCATTATGGCTTCCATTACCGGCATCGGTCGGATACCCAACTATTGAAGAGGATGATCGAGGCGGGTGAACTCGGACACATCTATGCCGCGACCGCGCTCGCCCTTCGGCGCCGTGGCATCCCGGGATGGGGCGTGTTCACGAATAAAGAGTTGCAGGGAGGCGGCGCACTGCTCGATATCGGGGTGCATATGCTCGACCTTGCCCTCTATTTGATGGATTATCCGAAGCCGGTCGATGTGGTCGGTCACGTCGGTCAATATCTCGGAACACGACCTGGTGTCGGGCTGATGGGCGATTGGGACGCGGACGCGTTTTCGGTCGAAGACACGGCGCGGGCGATGGTCACGTTCGATAATGGGGCATCCTTGTTCTTAGACGCGAGTTTCATGGCCAACGTCGACGCGGCGGACACGATGCGGGTCGAACTGCGTGGGACGAACGGTGGCGCGTCGCTGTTCCCACTCGTCATCCATACGGAAGAGCACGGGGCGTTGTTCGATAAGACACCGGCTCACCTCGCGCTCGAAGACCCGTATGCGAGACAGATTCACACGTTTCTCGAGGCGTGTCGTCAGGAGCCGTCGTACCAGCAAGCGGAACAGGCGGTGACGCTCCATACAATCATCGACCGCATCTACGCTCAGACCTGATTGCTTTTCAATCACAAAAAACAGGGTATATAGTGTAGGTGTTACATATTTTCGAAGGAGGATGAATTATGCACAACTTTGAATACAAAAACCCGACGAAACTTATTTTCGGGACTCATCAAATCGAAAAACTCGCGAGCGAGTTACAGGCGCTTGACGCCAAGAAAGTGATGCTCGTCTATGGAGGCGGGAGCATCAAAAAGAACGGCACGTACGAAGAAGTCGTGGCCGAGTTAAACAATGCTGCGATCGACTACGTCGACTTCTCAGGCGTCGAGCCGAACCCGCGCATCGAGACGGTACGTCGCGCGGTCAAACAAGCACGCGAAGAGAACATCGACGCGTTGCTCGCGGTCGGCGGTGGTTCGGTCATCGATTGTACGAAACTCATCTCGGCGGCCATCCCGTATGAAGGCGACGCTTGGGATATCGTGCTTCGCGACCACATCCCGACAGAAGCGGTCCCGTTCGGTACGGTGCTCACGCTCGCAGCGACTGGCTCTGAAATGAACTCGGGCTCGGTCATCACGAACTGGGAGACGCAAGAGAAGTACGGTTGGGGCCACCCGCTTGTCTATCCGACGTTCTCGATTCTCGATCCGCGTTATACGGTATCGGTACCGAAAGATCAAACGATTTACGGCATCGTCGATATGATGAGTCATTGTTTCGAGCAATACTTCCACCCGAACCATGCGCCGGTCCAAGAGCGTATGACGGAAGGCGTGTTGAAAGCGGTCGTCGAATCGGCACCGAAACTCGTCAATGACTTGGAGAACGTCGACTTGCGCGCCATCATCTTGTTCGCCGGAACGATCGCCTTGAACGGAGTGCTCCAAATGGGCGCCTCGGGCGACTGGGCGTCACACAACATCGAGCATGCGGTCTCGGCTGTCCATGACATCCCACACGCAGGCGGACTCGCAATCTTGTTCCCGCGCTGGATGGAGCATGTGCTTGAAGAAGACAACGCCGCTCGATTTGCACGCCTCGGGACGGAAGTGTTCAACGTTGAACCGGCCGGTAACGATCTTGAGACGGCGAAACGGACGATTGCAGCTGTCCGCGCCTTCTTCGATGAGCTCGGTGCACCAAGCTCACTCCGTGACTATGACATCGATGAATCGACATTTGACGCCATCCTCAACTCGGCGATGAAACGAGGCGCATTCGGTCGCTTCCGTACGCTCGAACGTGAAGACGTCGCAGCGATTCTTGAACTGAGCAAATAAGGCGATTTCATGCCTATTTTGCAATAATGATTGAACGAATCAGACGTTTCCGTTTATGATGGGTCATGTATGGCTCTTCAATGAGCGATTTAAAGGAGGAAATGACATGTCAACAGTACGTTTCGATTATTCAAACGCCCTGTCTTTCGTCGGGGAACATGAAGTCGATCAATTGCAAGAAACCGTGAAAGCAATGCATTCGGTCATTCATGACCGCAGTGGGGCAGGTAGCGATTTCCTTGGGTGGGTCGACCTTCCAACAAACTACGATACGGATGAGTTTGCTCGCATCAAAGCGGCTGCGGAACGAATCCGTGAAAATTCGGACGTCCTCGTCGTCGTCGGAATCGGTGGATCATACCTCGGCGCACGCGCGGCAATCGAGATGCTCCAACATTCATTCTTCAACGTGTTATCTAAGGAAGAACGCAACGCACCACAAGTCTTCTTCGCCGGCCACAACATCTCGTCGACATACTTGACGGAGTTGCTCCAAGTGCTCGAAGGCAAGGACGTCTCAGTCAACGTCATCTCGAAATCGGGAACGACGACTGAACCGGCCATCGCGTTCCGTGTCCTCAAACAGTTCATGGAAGACAAGTATGGTCAAGATGGCGCACGTGAACGTATTTATGCGACGACAGACCGTGCCCGTGGCGCCTTGAAGACGCTCGCGGATGCAGAAGGCTACGAGACGTTCGTGATTCCAGATGACGTAGGAGGTCGCTTCTCGGTGCTCACACCGGTCGGACTCCTTCCGATCGCGGCAGCAGGCATCGACATCGACGCCCTCATGGAAGGTGCACGCGATGCCCAAACGGCTTACTCGTCTCCGAACTTGGCGGACAACGAAGCGTATCAGTACGCGGTCGTCCGTAACGCTTTATATGCGAAAGGCAAGTCGATCGAGTTGCTCGTCAACTACGAACCAGCCTTGCATTACGTATCGGAGTGGTGGAAACAGCTTTATGGCGAGTCAGAAGGGAAAGACAACAAAGGGATTTTCCCGGCGGCAGTCGACTTCTCGACGGATCTCCACTCGATGGGACAATACATTCAGGAAGGTCGTCGTGACTTGTTCGAGACGGTTATCCGTGTCACGAACGTCCGTCACGCGATGAACGTGCCGGAAGATTCACAAGACCTCGATGGCTTGAACTTCCTCGCTGGTGAGACGATTC
Source organism: Exiguobacterium sp. s152 (assembly GCF_018618335.1). Lineage (NCBI taxonomy): Bacteria > Bacillati > Bacillota > Bacilli > Caryophanales > Exiguobacterium > Exiguobacterium sp. s152. The sequence goes on along the minus strand of NZ_JACSLX010000001.1, from coordinate 404,258 downwards.
AATTCGTCAACGACAAGGCAGCTGAAGGAACACTCCTCGCCCACACGGACGGAGAAGTCCCGAACCTCGTCGTCGAATTGCCAGAGATGACGCCGTACCACCTCGGTTACTTGTTCTACTTCTTCGAGAAGGCATGCGCGATGAGCGGATACATCCTCGGAGTGAATCCGTTCAACCAACCAGGCGTTGAAGCGTATAAAGCGAACATGTTCGCGTTGCTTGGAAAACCAGGTTACGAAGAGCAAAAAGCTGAGCTTGAAAAGCGCTTGAACCAATAATTTTGAGTAGGTCCGCTCCGGCGGGCCTATTTTTTTGTTTGAAACTAGTGGAAGACAAGGTAAAGTGAGAGTAGACAGGGGAAAGAAAGGGATGGACTATGTTGACATTCACGGACTACTATCACAATAAAGTCGAGTTGAGCTTTGCGCACTATCCATTTTCGGATACACCGCTCCACGTCTGGGTCGTCGCTCGCTTTGAAAATCAATGGGTGCTGACGAAGCACAAGCAGCGCGGGCTCGAGTTTCCGGGTGGGAAAGTCGAACCCGGCGAACACGAGGATGACGCCGCGATTCGGGAAGTGTATGAAGAGACGGGCGGTGTCGTGAAGACGCTCCATTATCTCGGCCAATATCGCGTGCTTGGGCGTGGCGACACGGTCATTAAAAATATTTATTTCGCCGAAATCGAACGTTTCGACGATCATCCGGCGGTCGACGAGACCGATGGGGCCGTCCTTATGAAGGAATTGCCGACGAATCTGCTCCGGAACAATCGGTACAGCTTCATGATGAAAGACCGGGTGCTCCCGGAAACGATGAAGGTGCTCTATGAAAAACAATTGGTTTGACAAGGTCGAGGTCCTGCCGCCGTACGCCGGTTATCCGGTCCATCGTGGCTGGTATGCGACGCGTGACGGTGAGGACGTCGTCGCCTATACGATCACACCGAAACGGCCGAACGGACATGTCCTGTTCTATCTGCGCGGCGGAACAGGACGCATCGGGGATGTGCGTTTGCCCCGGTTGATGCAGTTCGCTGCCAAAGGTTTTCACGTCGTGGCGCCCGTTTACCGGGGTAACCATGGAGGGAGCGGGAAAGAGGACTTCGGCGGCGCCGATCTAGAGGACGTCCTGTCTCTCTACGATCGCGTCCGTCGAACGGATACGTTCATTCATGCCCTTGGTTTCTCGCGCGGGGGCATGATGGCGTTGTCGCTCGCCGCGGAACGACCGCTCACGTCCGTCACGTCATGGGCGGGTGTGACCAATCTCGAGTGGACGTATGAAGAACAGCGTTCGATGCGGAAGATGTTGCGCCGTATGACCGGGGGCGACCCGGAAGCGGCCCGTGCCGCTTATGTCGAGCGCTCGCCGCTCTACAAGGAATGGGATGCACCGACGTTGTTGATTCACGGCACCGATGATGAACAAGTCCGACTCCGCCATGCGACGGCGGTAGCGGAACGGATGGGGGAGCGGGCCGAACTTTGGGTCGTCCCGTTCGCCCATCAACTCCCGTTTTGGGAAAAATGGAAGACGACCGATGCGGCGATGGAATGGATGCTCGCCAACTCAAAAAAATGAGACGACTGCCGAATCGGCAATCGTCTCATTTTTCGTTATACGATGATTGGTCCGGCCGCAACGACCGCCTCACTCGCTTTCGTGAATCGTTTGAAATTGTCCTGGAACTTCCGGGCGAGCGCCGTTGCTTCGGCATCGTAGCGCGCTCCGTCTTTCCATGTGTCCCGCGGATTGAGCACGTCGTCTGGCACGCCGTCAATGTGGCGTGGAATCTCGACATTGAAAATGTCGTGGCGCGTCGTCTCGACGTCACGCAATTTGCCGTTGACCGCCGCGTTCACCATCGCCCGTGTATAGGCGAGCTTTATCCGTGATCCTTCTCCGTACGCGCCGCCGGTCCAACCCGTGTTGACGAGATAGACGTCGACGTCGTGCTTCTCAATCAGCGTACCGAGCATGTCCGCATAGCGTTCCGGTGCGAGCGGCAGGAACGGTGACCCGAAGCAGGTCGAGAACGTCGCCTGTGGTTCAGTGACGCCGCGCTCCGTGCCGGCGAGTTTTGACGTATACCCTGACAAGAAGTGGTACATCGCCTGCTCTTTCGTCAATTTGCTGATTGGAGGCAATACCCCGTATGCATCGGCCGTCAAGAAGACGATCGTGTTCGGATGACCGGCCCGTGACGGAAGCATCGCGTTATCGATGAATTGAATCGGATAGGCGGCCCGTGTGTTCTCGGTGAGCGAGATATTCTTATAATCCGGTGCCCGGTTCTCGTCTAAGACGACGTTCTCAATCAATGAGCCGAAACGGATGGCATCGTAGATTTCCGGCTCGTTCTCGCGCGACAAATTGATCGTCTTCGCGTAGCAACCGCCCTCGATATTGAAGACGCCGTCGGGTGACCAACCGTGCTCGTCATCCCCGATCAAATGGCGTTCCGGGTCGGCCGACAGTGTCGTCTTCCCAGTTCCCGATAGACCGAAGAAAAGGGCCGTCTCGCCGGCGTCCGATACGTTCGCCGAGCAGTGCATCGATAACACATGTTGTTCCGGCAACAGGAAGTTCATGACCGAGAAAATCGATTTTTTAATCTCGCCGCCGTATTCTGTTCCCCCGATCAGAATGGTCCGCTTGGCGAATGAGACGAGAATGAACGTTTCGGAGTTCGTCCCGTCGATGATTGGGTCGGCCTTATAACTCGGTGCATAGATGACCGTGAATGGCTCGAAGGCACCTTTCGTCGGCCATTCACGCAAGAACAACTGTTTGGCGAACAAATTGTGCCACGCGTATTCCGTGATGGCACGGACCGGGAGCGTATAGTGCTCGTCTGCCCCCGCAGACGCCTCGAGATAATAGAGCTTGTCTATCGTTTCGAGGTGCGTCAACACTTTGTCGAGTAGCGCGGTGAACTTCTCTTCCGCGATCGGTTGGTTGACTGGACCCCAGTCTACTAAATGATTGCTGACTTCATCTTGCACGACGAATTTGTCTTTCGGTGACCGTCCTGTGAATTTCCCGGTACTGACCGATAAAGCCCCGTCTTTCGTCAGTACGCCCTCACCGTTGCGAATGGCTTCTTCCACCAGTTCTGGAACCGTCAAGTTCCGCTTCATGTCGGCACCATTAATTAATTCTTCGATTTTCAGGAGCGTTGTCGCCATCCTGAATCCCACCTTTCCCCTAAATAGATGTGGATGAAATCCGCATACTTCCGCGTTTAATCAGTATGACGTTTTTATTATATGTGACATACTAATCAAAAACAAGCATTTTTTACCCTTTAAAGTAAGCGCTTTCTTACATTGTCATTCTAACATATTCTGTACCAGGTCATAGTACAAAAACCAAAACGGACAAAAAAATGTTTGATATTTCACAAACATAACTATTTGACCGTTTGTGAAAAGTTTGACGAATTCGGTCGATACGCTTGACAGAACGGGGTGTCATTTATATGATGGTCTTCGTAACGGATACTCTTATTCTGAGCGGTGGAGGGAACAAGGCCCTACGAAGCCCAGCAACCGTCCGAGTTTTCATTGTTATTCGGAAAAGGTGCTATCCTGAAGCGAAGCGTAAGCTTCGAACGATAAGAGGGTAAGGAAGAACGATTCAACCTTTCCCATTTGAACATGGCGAGAGGTTTTTTTCATTACCGTCCCAAAGCAACGCGTAAGGGGAACGAGTACCGTCCACACATCACCCTTTATTATAGGAGGTTTTTCGAAATGGCAAACTTGAACCGTCGACTTTTCACTTCGGAGTCCGTCACGGAAGGACATCCGGATAAAATTTGTGACCAAATCTCAGATGCGATTTTGGATGCAATTTTAGCTGAAGATCCAAACGCCCGCGTTGCGGCTGAGACGTCTGTCACAACAGGTCTCGTGCTCGTAGCAGGTGAAATCACAACATCAACTTACGTGGATATCCCGAAAGTTGTTCGTGAAACTGTTCGTGAGATCGGCTACACACGTGCGAAATATGGTTTCGATGCAGAGACTTGTGCTGTCCTCACATCGATCGATGAGCAATCGGTAGACATCGCGCAAGGTGTTGACCAAGCGCTCGAAGCTCGTGAAGGACAAATGACTGAAGAAGAAATCGATGCGATCGGTGCTGGTGACCAAGGTCTCATGTTCGGTTACGCAACAAAAGAGACGCCGGAACTCATGCCGCTCCCGATTTCACTCGCTCACAAATTGTCACGTCGTTTGGCAGAAGTTCGTAAGAACGGCACGCTCGCTTACCTTCGCCCAGACGGTAAGACACAAGTGACAGTCGAATACGACGAAGCGAACAACCCAGTTCGCATCGACACAATCGTCATCTCGACACAACACGCGGAAGACATCACGCTCGAGCAAATCCAAGCTGATTTGAAAGAGCACGTCATCGATGTAGTCATCCCGGCTGAACTCATCGATGCGGACACGAAATACTTCATCAACCCGACTGGCCGCTTCGTAATCGGTGGACCACAAGGGGATGCAGGCCTCACAGGACGCAAAATCATCGTCGATACGTACGGTGGATACGCTCGTCACGGCGGCGGCGCGTTCTCAGGTAAAGATCCTACCAAAGTTGACCGTTCAGCAGCGTATGCAGCTCGTTACGTGGCGAAAAACCTCGTTGCAGCGGGACTTGCTGACAAAGCAGAAGTTCAACTTGCTTACGCAATCGGTGTTGCTCACCCGGTATCGATCGCGGTTGATACGTTCGGCACAGGCAAATTGAGCGAGACTGAGCTCGTCGAACTCATTCGTGAGAACTTCGACCTCCGTCCGGCCGGCATCATCAAGATGCTCGACCTTCGTCGCCCAATCTACAAGCAGACAGCAGCTTACGGCCACTTCGGTCGTACAGACGTTGAACTCCCATGGGAGCAAACGGACAAAGCGGCAGTGCTCGAAGAAGGCGCGAAACGTTTCGCATAAGCATAGAAAAACGACCTTTCACTCGAAAGGTCGTTTTTTTAGGCTTGCGGCTTGTCTTCAGTTGTTGAGTTCTCTTTGCCAAGTGCTGTATCTTTCGCTTCGACGACTTTCTCGCCGATCGATTGTAAATCCGATTTCGCTTCTTGCGCCGTCCCGACGACTTTGTTCACGTCTTGTTTGACCGTGTCGACTTCACCGGCGACTTTTTCATAGACGTTTTGCACGTCGGTCGCGACGTCTTGAATGACCTCGCTCGCTGCTTTCACTTGACCGATGACTTGTGACGCCGTTCCGGCCGGGTCTTGCTTGACCGTATCGACGAGACCGCCGACCGATGACTTCGCGCTCGAGAACGATTGTTTCGTGTTCTCACGGTTTGACGTACTAAGTAAGGCGAGTAGGCCGCCGACGAGGGCGCCGAGGAGCATCCCAGTCACGACTGTGATTTTTGGACCTCCTGTGTTCGTTTGTTCAAACTGACGGTTCGGATGATTGGCTTGCTCGACTTGTGGATCGTGTTGTAGTTTCGGTTCCATGGTAACACTCCTTTTTGTAAGTTGGCATTGATACTCTTATACCCGACACAAAATGGAAAATAACGTTTTCCTTCATTTCGACATCAAAAAGTAATGAACGGGCAGGATATTTTTTTGCCGATGGGGAATGTTACTACTAGATTGGCCAAAAGGGGGATGCCGTTATGAAGATTCGAGAAGCCGTGCCAGAAGATGCCGCCACCATCCGCGACATTGCGCTCGCGACGGTCAGTGAACGAGACGAGGTTCGTTCGAAAGTAATGGAACGCGCCTATCAACAAGAAGAGATCGTCCGCGCCATCAGTTCAAGCGAGGAAGCGAAAGAGCAGTTGTTCATTGTCGGTGAGGCCGAAGGCGACGTCATCGGCTTCTATCACGCCATCGACCGCGGGGACACATGGGAAGTACTCCGTCTCTATCTTCATCCGGCTCATCACCGCCAAGGCCTAGGGACGGCACTGTTGTCGCATCTACGGGAACGGAAAGTCCAACCGATCGAGCTGTACGTCGAAAGCTCGAACGAGCAAGCCATCGCTTTTTTGAGTCATGAGGCGTTCATCGAACTGAATCGAATCCAAGAAGAAGTATACGATCAACCGATGGAACTGATTCATTTACGGTACGACCCGCGCTAAGACCCTAGACGGATTTTCAACCAAACATCAGTCTCGGCTGATGTTTTTTGTTAGTATAAAGATATGTGATAACAAAATGAGGTGACAGTATGGCTTATGACGAAGAATCACGAAAAGGGGTCATCGTGATCGTGTATCCGCTCCAGTTCACGTCGCGTTTGAGTGAGGCGTTTTTAGGACGGTTGCGGGACGAGTATGAAGTCCTCGTCGTGACCGGCCAGACGGTCGGTTTGACGGCGGAAGACCATAAATTGTTAATCAAGAACACGTTGCGCGAGGCGAGTCAGTACAAGCTGCCGATTCACGTCATCGCGTTCAGTCTCGGGGCGTTGTTGACGAACCGCTTGCTCCAGGAATATGACGTGCCGCTCGGCAGTCTGACGTACATCTCACCGCTGTTCGACTGGCATCCGTCCCGCCAAATCGGCGGACTGAAACAAGTCGTCGCCAGTGCGGTCGACCGTTTCCGTCCCGATCTCCCGCTCGGCATGATGACGTTCATGGGTGGCGGGGAAGAATCGTCGCGCTTTGGGGAGATCACGTACGGTCAATACCGGGAGATCGAAGAAGAAATCGTCGAACATCAAGAAGAGAAGAAACATTTGCCGCGTTTGCCGCTCGCTTGTTTCTATGCACCGGACGACCGTTTCGCCGATGTGAAATTGACACTCAACGTCTGCCGGAAAATCGGCGGCGACCAAGTGTATATCCGCCGGCTTGAAGGGTTCCCGCACTTCGGCTATGAACGATTGAATACGAAGTTCGCGGAGACGCTCATCACGTTTTATGAATTGATTCGAGAATGAAAACAGGCGACTCGCATGAGTCGCCTGTTTTTTTATGCTCGTTTTTCAATCGCCACGATGAACGGGGGATGATTGATTTGATTGATGAAACCGTAGCGGAGGACACCGGCCCGCTTTTGATCGAGCGCCTCAACGTAGGCGAGCACCTCGTCGCGCTCGACTTTGCCGCTCTCATGGCCATGGTAGATGACGACGACGATGACGCCGCCGACGGCCATGACGTCGAGCAGTTGCTCGAGGGCGTCGATGGTCGTATTGCCAGACGTCGTGACCGTCTTGTCGCTCCCTGGTAAATAACCGAGATTGAACACGGCCGCCGTGATCGGACGTGTCTCGTCCGCCACAATTTTTTGGACCGTGTCGTGGCTGTCGTGGATAACAGTGACGCGGTCCGTCAATGCTGCTTCCTCGATACGAGTGCGTGTCGCCTCGACCGCTGCTGCTTGAACGTCGAACGCATAAACGTGTCCCGTCTCCTCGACGAGTTCGGCTAAAAACAATGTATCGTGCCCGTTGCCGGCCGTCATATCGATGGCAATGGCACCGGGCGTGACATGTTCACGAAGTAGGTATTTTGCGAACGGTAAAACTCTCATTAATCCCATGGCTCTCATCCTTCTTTTTTCCTTGGAAAGAATCACGACGCATTAATTCGGCATCGATGGCGTTCAGGACGGCCATCTTGTGCCGGCTCCACGTCGGACCAATCAACAGATCAGGCGGCCCGTCACCGGTCAAACGATGGATGACAATCTCGGGCGGCAATACTTCCAATTGATCGCAGACGAGCGAGACGTAAGTCGCCTCGTCCATGAGCTCGAGCAATCCTTTTTCGTATTGTCTGGCGAGCGGTGTCTGTTTCAAGACGTGGAGCAAATGGATCTTGATTCCTTGTACGTCCATTTTAGCAACTTCTCGCGCTGTGTCGAGCATCATGTCCGTCGTCTCGCCTGGCAGGCCGTTGATGATATGGACAACGACGCTGATCTGGCGTCGCCGGAGTTTGTCGAGTCCTTCCAAGAACGTCCTGTAGTCGTGACCACGATTGATTTTCCTCGCCGTCACATCGTGAATCGTCTGCAGGCCGAGTTCGACCGTGAGTGACGTCCGTTCATTCAACTCGGCGAGATAGTCGACGACGTCGTCCGGCAGACAGTCCGGTCGGGTCGCAATCGATAGACCGACGACACCGTCCTCCTCAAGGGCGGGTTCGAATAATTCCCGGAGCCGGGCGACGGGGGCATACGTGTTGCTGAACGCTTGGAAGTAGGCGATGTAACTGGCGTGTTTCCATTTTCGGTGCAGCCGCGCCTTCACTTCGGCGAATTGGACCGAAATCGGATCACAGGCATTGCCAGCGAAGTCGCCACTTCCGTCATCCGAGCAGAACGTACACCCGCCCTTCGAGACGAGTCCGTCCCGGTTCGGACAAGTGAAGCCGCCGTCGAGCGGTACTTTGAACACTTTCCGGCCGAACTCGCGGCGATATGCTTCATTTAATTTGTGATATCTGGCTTCGCCAAACGGATGTTGCATGAATATCCTCTCCTTCTTTGCTCATGCTATCACAAAGACGAGGCACCGTTATTTCATAATAAGTAATTTTTCTTGACACTTATGGAGTGTTCCGTTAGCTTGGAGGAGGACTTATTTTTGATTCGGCCGTCGTGCCGAATTTTTATCGTTTAACGGGAGTGAAAGGAGTAACTGGTATGAACAACAAAATGCCGATTTCGGTATGGATTTTGGTCATCGCGATGGCGCTCAATACGACGGCGGCGTCTTTTTTATGGCCATTTAACACACTTTATATAAATGGATATTTAGGCGAGTCGATGACGCTCGCAGGGGTGGCACTCCTCGTCAACTCGGCGCTCGCCATCGCCGGGAACTATATCGGGGGCACGCTGTTCGACCGCATCGGCGGGAAGCGGACGCTCATCCTCTCGGTCGGATTGTTGCTCGTGAGCTCGCTCGGGTTCTTGTTGTTCCATGCCACGTTCCTCGGCTACTTAGGTTGGCTCGGATTAATCGGCTTCTCCGGTGGTCTCGTCTTCCCGACGGTATACGCCTTTGCCGGCTTGATTTGGCCGGAAGGGGGACGTCGCTCATTCAACGCGATTTACGTCGCCCAAAACGTCGGGGTCGCCCTCGGGACAGCGATGAGCGGACAGATTGCGCGCATCGATATCGAGTTGATTTTCTATGCGAACTTCTTCTTGTCGGTCTTGTTCGTCGTCGTGCTCTTGTTCGGACTTCGTTACTTGAAAGACCCGGTCCGTCCGGTCGTTCAATCGCAGCTCGAAGCTGCGGCGACGACGCTCTCTGCCGCAACGATGAAATCGATGTGGTTCGTCGCCATCGGCTATGCCGCCCTCTGGTTCGTCTACGTGCAGTGGCAAGGCACGATTGCCGTTCATTCGAAAGACCTCGGCGTGACGATCAGTCAGTATTCGCTCCTTTGGACGGTGAACGGAGCCTTAATCGTATTCGCCCAGCCGCTCCTCAACCGGGCGCTTCGTTACTTTAAAGATGATTTGAAGAAGCAACTCATCGTCGGCGCCATCATCTTTCTCGCCGCTTTCGCGGTGGTCCCGTTCGCGGGCGGCTTTACGATGTTCATGGTCGCGATGGTCGTCATGACGATCGGGGAGATGTTCATTTGGCCGGCCGTCCCGACGATTGCGGCGAAACTCGCACCGCCCGGGAAAGCTGGTCAGTTCCAAGGTCTCGTCAATATCGCGGCCTCGGTCGGTCGGATGATCGGTCCGACCTTATCGGGTCTCGTCTATGACGTATTCGGGATTGGCGCTGTCTTTACGATGCTCTTCTTGCTTACGGCGATCGCACTCGCGTTCTTTATTTTCATGAAGGACATCCGGATGCCAGAAAAATCAAGTTGACGCTCTAAAACGGATTGGGCTAAAATGAACGAGTGAGATAAAACACATGTGTTGAAGAGGAATAGTATCGTGACGTCTATATGTATAGAGAGCCGGTGGTTGGTGGAAACCGGTATATGGACCGCGAGAACTCGCCTTGGAGCAGTTCGCCTGAACTAGAGTAGGGTGAACCGAAGTTACGCCTCGTTACCGGCGTCTCAAGTGGCAGAAATGCAACATGGGTGGTACCGCGGAGAGCTTTCAAGCCTTTCGTCCCATTACCGGGGCGGAAGGCTTTTTATTATGCAGAGGAGGATGAATGTTGGACTATTTTAAACATCAAGACATCGAGCCGAAATGGCAAAAGCGTTGGGACGAGAAAGACGCATTCCGGACGACGGAGGACCCGGACAAGGAGTGTTTCTACGTACTTGATATGTTCCCTTATCCGTCAGGAGCCGGACTTCACGTCGGTCACCCGGAAGGTTACACGGCGACGGACATCATCGCCCGCATGAAACGGATGCAAGGCTTCAATGTCCTCCATCCAATGGGTTGGGACGCGTTCGGTCTTCCGGCCGAGCAATATGCCCTCGACACAGGGAACGACCCGCGCGAGTTCACAGAGCGCAACATCGGCACATTCCGCCGCCAATTGAAAGAGCTCGGTTTCTCGTACGATTGGGACCGTGAAATCAGCACGACCGACCCGAAATACTACAAGTGGACGCAATGGATCTTCACACAACTTCATGACCGCGGACTCGCCTATGTCGACGAAGTCGCCGTCAACTGGTGCCCGGCCCTCGGGACGGTACTCGCCAACGAAGAAGTCATCGACGGATTGTCGGAGCGGGGAAGCCACCCGGTTTACCGTGTGCCGATGAAGCAGTGGGTGCTTCGTATCACAGAATACGCCGAGCGGTTGCTCGATGATTTAGAAGGGCTTGACTGGCCAGACAGCGTTAAAGAGATGCAACGCAACTGGATCGGCAAGTCGGTCGGGGCCGAAGTCGATTTCAAAGTCGACGGTCACGATAAAGTCGTGACGGTGTTCACAACACGTCCGGACACACTTTACGGCGCGACATACGTCACGCTCGCACCGGAGCACCCGTTCGTGAAAGCGATCGCGACACCGGAACAAGTCGTCGCCATCGAAGCATACGTCGAAGAAGTCTCGAAAAAGACAGACCTCGAACGGACCGATCTCGCCAAAGAGAAGACGGGTGTATTTACCGGCGCTTACGCCATCAACCCGGTCAACGGGGAGAAGCTTCCGATTTGGATCGCTGACTACGTGTTGTCGACATACGGCACGGGCGCGGTCATGGCCGTACCTGGACATGATGAGCGCGACTATGAGTTCGCGAAGACGTTCGACCTTCCGATCCGTGAAGTCGTCACAGGCGGCAACTTGGATGAGGCGGCTTACGTCGAGGACGGCGTCCACGTCAACTCAGGCAGCTTGGACGGCCTCAATAAAGCCGACGCGATCGCCAAAATCATCGAAGAACTCGAACTCGCCGGCACTGGCCGTGCGAAGACGACGTATCGTCTCCGCGATTGGTTGTTCAGCCGTCAACGCTATTGGGGCGAGCCGATTCCAATCATTCATATGGAAGACGGTACGCTCAAGACCGTTGCGATTGAAGAGCTTCCGCTCGAACTCCCGATTATCGATGAAATCAAGCCGTCGGGTACGGGAGAATCACCGCTTGCGAACGCCGACGAGTGGTTGACGTACACGGATCCGGTTACCGGTGAGAAGGGGCGTCGCGAGACGAACACGATGCCACAATGGGCCGGTAGCTGTTGGTACTACATTCGCTTCATCGATCCGCACAATGAAGACATGATCGCGGACCCAGAGAAGTTGAAGCGCTGGCTTCCGGTCGACTTATATATCGGCGGTACGGAGCACGCGGTCCTTCACTTGCTCTACGCTCGCTTCTGGCATAAAGTGCTCTATGATATCGGCATTGTTCCAACGAACGAGCCGTTCCAAAAGCTTTATAACCAAGGGATGATTCTCGGTGAGAACAACGAGAAGATGTCGAAGTCAAAAGGGAACGTCGTCAACCCGGACGATATCATCAAATCGCACGGTGCTGACACGCTTCGCCTTTACGAGATGTTCATGGGACCGCTCGACGCAGCCATCGCCTGGTCGACGAACGGCCTTGACGGCGCTCGTCGCTTCCTTGACCGTGTCTGGCGCTTGTTCGACCAGACGGAGCTCACGGACGGCGCTCCGACGGCCGACTTCGAACGGACGTACCATCAGACTGTGAAGAAAGTGACAGAAGACTACGAGGCGCTCCGTTTCAACACGGCAATCTCGCAACTCATGGTCTTCATCAACGAGGCGTACAAACAAGACACGCTTCCAAAACAAGAGATGGTTAACTTCATCAAGATGCTCTCCCCAGTCGCGCCACACTTGGCCGAAGAGTTATGGGAACGTCTCGGCATGACAGAAGACTTGACGTACGCGGCATGGCCGACGTTCGATGAGTCGAAACTAGTCAGCGACACGATTGAGGTCGTCATCCAAGTGAACGGGAAGCTTCGTGCGAAGATGCACGTGGCCCGCGACGCTTCGAAAGAAGCGCTCGAGGCCGATGCGCTTGCGAACGAACGCGTTCAAGAGTTCACGGAAGGAAAGACGGTCCGCAAAGTGATTGTTGTTCCAGGAAAACTTGTCAATATCGTCGTTGGATAAGCAAAGGAATGTGTGACATTGTCACACGTTCCTTTCTTTTTCGTCATGTCGTTTTCTTTTCGGGTCGGGTTTGTTACACTAAAGGGCGATACTGCATATAAAGGGGACGAAACGTCCATGAAACGTTCATACGTACTATATACGACGCTATTTGCCGTCGTCGTCGGAGTGATTTTATGCTATGTGTTCGTCTTTTCGGACGAGGACATCCAAAGCCAAATCGCCTCGACGTTTGAGAAAATCGATATTCAAACGAGCCATCAATCGACTTCGGTACCTCCCGTCGAAGCCTCGCCGGACGAGGAGGACATCGATACGACCGATGCCCTCGAACAGATTCAAGAGATTGATGAAGTGTACTATAGTGACACGATCGGATCGTATCTCGTCTTGACGAAAAATAAAGAGTTCTTCGAAGTGAGCGGGAACGCCAATCGCGTAAATTCGTCGCTCATATTGGAGAACGAAGCGCAACCCTATCGGTTCGGCGAGTTCATCGGCATGCGCATGATTTCCGAAGACAAGATATATGCCGTCACGGCGAACGGGGTTCTTGTGACAATCGAGCGGGTAGAAGGCCGTTGGACGGAACAACGACGCAAATTGATTAAAGGAATCGCCTCGACAGATCGGTTGTTCGGCCTCGGTTACGATGAAGAGACGAAACGATTGATTATCATGAGCCGTTTGGAGGACACGCCGGATGTAGAACTGTTGTACGTCCAAGAACGGACGCTCGAGGAAGAGACAGTCGACGACAGTGAGGCGGAAACGGATACATCGTCGGAAACCGATTCAGACGACGATTCGACATCGACGACAGATGAAGCAGATGCTGAAGCAGCACCGGAACCGAAGACGGAATGGGCTGTCGAGTCGAGAAAACCGCTCACGACCGAAGGAATGAGCGCCTCGATTCAACAGAAGTTCGAGAACTTCCGCGGTGTCGGCCTCGTCGAACGCCAAGGGCGCATTTACGTCCTTGATTCGGAAGAACTCGTCCTCTATACGGTCAACCCGGACGAAGGGACGATGAACGGACAGATGGTGACACCCCGCGTCTACGGCTCGACCGGCATGTTCCTGCAAGACAATGAGATATTCGCCATCGTGCGACCAGATGTGTTCGACCTTGACGATTTCGTCTCGGTCGACTGATAGGAGAGAATGAGATGAGCAAACGTTACTTTTATGAAGAGGTTCGCCAGTTCCACAAGACATTCGGACACCCGGAGGCGAGTGCACCGCAACCGCTCGGCTTAGACCGTGCCGTCAAACGTTCGGTCTGGACGGCAGAAGAAGCTGTCGTCGAATTTTTACATCAATCGGCACGGAATGAAGAAGAGTTCCTTGCTGCTGTCGCCACGTTCCAACAAGGATTCGAACAGGCGGTTCAAAAATCGCTCCAAGACGCACCGCCGACGGACGACGTCGCTCGCCTCGTCGGACAAGGTGATGCGCTCACGGACGCCCTCTATTTCGTGATGGGCAGTTTCGTCGAACTCGGGCTCGACCCGGTTCCGTTGTTTGAAATCGTGCAGCGTGCCAATATGGCGAAGCTCGGACCAGACGTCAAGCCGATCCTCCGTGAGTCAGACAATAAAGTCATGAAGCCGGAAGGCTGGTTGCCACCCGAGCCAGAGCTCGAGGCGGAAGTAAGACGTCAACTTGAAGCAAAACAGTGACACTAAAAAGAGAGCCGATCGCACGTGCGATCGACTCTCTTTTTTTATACGGTCGTGCGTACCGCGAACTGTGCCGCGTGTGAACCGGCACAGTGTCCGGTCGTGAAGGCGGCCGTGATGTTATAACCACCCGTATAGCCGTGAATATCGAGCACTTCGCCGGCGAAAAACAAGCCGTCTGCTTTCTTCGACATCATCGTTTGTGGGGCGATTTCTTTGACGGAAACGCCGCCGCCCGTGACGAACGCTTTATCGAAATCGAGCGTTCCGGTGGCGTGCAACTCGAACGTCTTCAATCGGGTCGCGAAATCGATGACCGATTGTTTCTTCAGTTGGCTCGCGTCCTCTTCGCCGAACGCGAGGTCGGCCAACAACAAGTCGAGCATCCGTTCCGGGATGAATCCTTTCCAGACGTTCTTGACGGCCCGCTTCGGTTGGTCTTGTACTTGGTTCCAAAGCTCTTGATACAGCTCGTCACGTGTCATGTCCGGGAACAAGTCGAGCGAGAGGGCGACGACGCGCTCTTTGCTACGTTTGCGTTCTTTAATCGTATATTGACTGCACCGGAGGGCAATCGGACCCGAAATGCCGAAATGCGTGAAAATCATGTCGCCGCGGTGTGTCTTAATCGGCTTGCCTTTCTTGCCGTGAACGGTGAGGGCGACGTCACGGAGCGACAACCCTTGAAGCTGTTTCGTGCCGATGAACGCATCGTTCAACAAAATCGGTACTTCGGTCGGGAACAGCTCGGTGATCGTATGGCCGGCTTTCTCGGCCCATGGATAGCCGTCCCCGGTCGAGCCAGTGTGAGGGACGGATTGTCCACCGACAGCGATGACGCAAGCACCGGCCTCAATCCGCTCTCCGTCCTCGAGTTCGACCGCTTCGAACTCATTTGCTTCATTAAAATGGAGCGTCTTCACTTTCGCATTTTTGCGAATCTCGACACCGAGTTGGTCGATGGCCCCGAGGAGCGTGTTGACGACGTCTTGCGCTTTATCCGTCACCGGGAACATCCGGCCGTTATCTTCCTCTTTTAAAGGGATGCCGAACCCGGTGAACAAGTCGATAATCGACTGGTTGTCGAACTGGGCGAGGGCGCTATATAAGAAGCGTCCGTTCCCCGGGATGAATTGAATCAACTCGTCGACGGGCTTACGGTTCGTCACGTTACAGCGTCCTCCGCCAGAAATGGCGAGCTTGCGTCCGAGCTTCGAACCTTTATCAATTAGGAGCGTGTTCGCTCCGGCTTTGGCGGCGGCATAGGTCGCCATCAGACCGCTTGGGCCTCCTCCGATGACGATTACATCTTTCATCATGGTATCCCTCGTTTCTCTTTCAAATCAAATTCGTAACTTTATTATCTGCAACAGTAAGAGTATAATGAGAAACGGTCGTTTTGTAAAATTAGGTACATTAGTTGTGAAACAATAGATGGAGGTATCTCATGTCATCAAGCGTCAAACAAGATTCAGGACGAGAGTCCTTCGTCAAAGGCACGCTGCTGCTGTCAGCCGGAAATTTGATTTCACGTGCACTCGGACTGCTCTATACGTTCCCGTTCCAAGCGATGGTCGGGATTGCCGGTGTCACGCTCTATCAGGCGGCGTACACCTATTATGCGCTCATGATTGCCATTTCGACGGCGGGGATTCCCGTGGCCGTATCGAAATTCATCGCCAAGTATAATGCGCTCGGCGAATATGGCACGAGTCAGCGCTTGTTCCGCCAAGGGATGAAGCTGATGCTCGTGACCGGAGTCGTCGCTTTTTTATTACTGTTCTTCTCAGCACCGTGGTTATCGGAACTCATGGTCCGAAACTCGGAGAACAATCAGCAATATATCGACTCGTTGACGCTCGTGACGCGTAGCGTCAGTTTCGCACTCTTGCTCATTCCGGCGATGAGTATGGTGCGCGGCTATTTCCAAGGACATCAGGATATGGCCCCGACGGCCATCTCCCAAGTCATCGAACAGATCGTCCGCATCATGTTCCTACTCAGCGGGACGATGCTCGTCTTGTTCGTCTTCTCGGACTCGGCACTCATTCGTCCGCTCGCCGATTCACTCGGTGGGACCGCGGCAGTGGCAACGACGGAGTTGAACGGCTTGAAAGTGCTCGCCGTCACGATTGCGACGTTCAGTGCCTTTATCGGTGCGATCGGGAGTATCGTCGTGCTCGCCATGTACTGGCGAAAACGGAAAGACATCCATCGTCAAACCGATAATCCGGCCGGCACACCGGTCCGCTCGATGAAGTCACTTTTGCTCGAGTTGCTCAGCTACTCGATTCCAATCGTCATGGTCGGTCTGTCGACGCCGCTCTATCAGTTCGTCGACCAGTTGACGATGGTCAATACGTTGCTCAACTCTGGGAAGTCGGTCGCCGAAGCGACGTCCGCGTTCGGATTCCTGACCGGGAACGCCCATAAAATCGTGTTGATTCCGGTGTCGATCGCGGCGAGTGTGTCGATGGCGACCATTCCGCTCGTGACAAAATCGTTCACGCACGGCGATATGAACAAAGTCCGCAATCAAGTGAACCATATTTTCCAAGTATCGTTCTTTGTCACCATCCCGGCCGTCATCGGATTGGTCGCGCTCGCGGAGCCGTTGTTCGGGACGCTGTTCCCAGGTGACCGCGAAGGGTGGGTCTACCTGCTTCACTACGCGCCGAGTGCGTTCTTCCTCGCTTATTACTCGGTAGCGGCGGCCATCCTGCAAGGAATTAACCGTCAATATTTCACAATCTTCGCGACGGCGATGGGTCTCATCACGAAAGCTGTGCTCAACGTACCGTTCGTGTATGCACTCGGCGGGATCGGCGCTGGTTATGCGACGATTGTCGGTTATATCGTCGCGATTATCCTCATGGTTTGGAAAATCCAACGGGCGCTCCAGTTCCCTTATAAGCAACTGTTGCGTCGGACGATGCTCATGTTTGCCATGGGTGGCGCGATGTTTATTGCCGTGTATGGCTCACTATTCGTCACGCTCAGGAATGAACCGAGTTGGGGCAATGATATCGTTGCCACAATTGTCGGTTTCGGAATCGGTCTCGTCGTGTACGGCTATCTCGGGTGGAGAAGCCACTTGGCCGGAAAACTATTAGGGAAACGATTCCAGTATCGGAGGAAAGCTTAATGCGAATTGATAAATTATTGGCGAACATGGGATACGGTTCGCGCAAAGACGTCAAGATTTTACTGAAACAAGGGGTCGTCCGTGTCGATGACCAACCTGTCAAAGACGCGAAACGCCAAGTCAACCTTGAAACGGAACGGGTGACCGTGCAAGGCGAGGTCGTCGAGTACAAACCGTTCGTCTACTTGATGATGAACAAGCCAGCAGGTGTCATCAGTGCGACCGAGGACAAGGTCGAATCGACGGTTGTCGATTTGATTGACCCGTCCTACGCCCATTACGAGTTGTTCCCGGTCGGACGTCTCGACAAGGACACGACCGGTCTGTTGCTCCTCACAAACGATGGGGCGTTCAATCATGCGCTCATGTCACCGCGTAAACATGTCGACAAAGTGTATGTCGCCGAAGTTGACGGGGAGATGACGACAGACGATGTCCGTCACTTCGCAGAGGGTGTCGAGCTTGAGGACGGCTATACGACGAAACCGGCCCACCTTGAGCTCATCAGCAAATCCGGACGTCGTTCGACGGTCCGTCTGACGCTCTCGGAAGGGAAGTACCATCAAGTAAAACGGATGATTGCCGCGGTCGGGAAACACGTCGAGCGGCTCGAACGGGTCCAAATCGGTGCGCTCGAGCTCGACCCGACGCTCGAACCCGGTGCGTATCGGGAGTTGAGCGAAGAGGAAGTCGACTTGTTTTTTACATGAAATGAAGGCACGTGTCAGCCGACACGTGCCTTTTTCATTGCAAAAAAAAGGGGACCCGTTGTCGGAATCCCTCGTAACTTGTTATTTAATTTGCCGTCTTGAGCGAACGTTTTGACGACGTCCACGTTCCGCGACTCGGACTTTCAACCAGATTGTTGTATTCAAGCACGTTCAAATCACGCTGTACGGTGCGCGATGTGATCCCGAACTCCTCTACTAGTTCAGAAGTGGTGACGCATTCCCTTTCGTTAATGAACAAATAAATGGACTTGATGCGGGTTAGCATACGATCTGTTGAACCTTTCATTGGATGACCTCCCAATGCGTAGAATGATGAAAGACAAAACCTACGGACGACAAATGAAATATGAAATTGTTATTTTCTAAAATTACATCTTTAGTATACCGCTCCTACATAGAATTGCAAGGGAAAAGAACGAACAATCAAAATGTAAAGAAACGATTATGAACGTAAATATCGAATGAAGGATATGTAAAGACGTGAACAAAAGGCTAAAAGACGAACGAAAAAATATTTTCGAAATGAATGTTCGTCTTTCTAACATTTGGATATACTAATAAGGGAGAGAACATTCGCAAAGGAGAGGTCCATATGAATTGGAGACAAGAAATCGACGCACGAAAAGACACATTTTTAGAAGATTTAACAGGGTTATTGCAAATCCCAAGCGTGCTTGATGAGACGAAGACTGGCCCGAACGAACCGTTTGGACCTGAAGTCCGCCGAGCTCTCGATTATATGTTTGCACTCGGAGAGCGAGACGGGTTCGCTACGAAAGACGTCGCCGGATACGCGGGGCATTTAGAATACGGCTCAGGGGAAGAAATCGTTGGCATCCTCTGTCACTTAGACGTGGTGCCGGCTGGGGAGGGATGGACGTATGGGGCGTTCAATCCTACCATCGCAGACGGGAAAATATACGCCCGTGGCAGCAATGACGATAAAGGACCGACGATGGCTGCTTATTACGGACTGCGCATCGTGAAGGAACTTGGATTGCCGCTATCGAAACGCGTCCGCCTGATTGCAGGTTGCGATGAGGAGAGCGAATGGCGTTGTGTCCGCGAATACTTCAAACAAGAGGCGATGCCGACATATGGCTTCGCACCGGACGCTGACTTTCCAATTATCAATGCTGAAAAGGGGCTATACGATGGCGTCTTGAAGCAGCTCCCAATTCAACGGGTGCCAGGCTCGAAACATCACTTGGTCTCGTTCGTGAGTGGAGAACGGCCGAACATGGTCCCGGACTTTGCGACAGCGGTACTTGAGACAGAAGACGTTCTCGAAGAAAAGTTTGAAGCGTATCTCGAAAAATATGAAGCGGACGGCACGTGCACATGGGACCAAGGGACGTATACGTTCACGATGAAAGGTGTGGCCGCCCACGCCATGGAACCAGATAACGGAGTCAACGCGGCCTACGTCCTCGCTGGCTTCTTGTTGACGCTCCCGCTCGACATTCAAGGAGAGCGCTACATCGAGTTCATTCGTCACGTGTTCGCCGATTCACGCGGGATTTCACTCGGTATCGAAGCAAGTGATGAGACGGGCGATTTGACGATTAACGGTGGCGTGTTCCGCTATCAAGGGGACGAACGGACGGCGACGGTGAATATCCGTTATCCATACACCGCGAAATTCGAGGAACGGTTGCAAAACTTGAAAGAGGTCGCCTTGTCGTTCGGGTTTGAGCTGTCGACGCGTCATCATATGCCGCCGCACCATGTGGCCGAAGACCATCCGCTCGTGAAAACGTTGGCAGACGTTTATGAACGTCAGACCGGCGAGTCAGCGCACTTGATGGCCATTGGCGGAGGGACGTATGCGCGCTCGCTCGAGGCTGGTGTCGCTTTTGGGGCGCTGTTCCCTGGAGCGAAAGACGTCGCCCACCAAGTCGATGAATACATGGAAATTGAAGATTTACTTCGCGCCGCCGCCATCTATGCGGAAGCGATTTATGAGCTCGCTAAATAATAACCCGTGAGAGCTGACTGATTCGGTCGGCTCTCTGTCTGTTAGGAAGGAAGTTTACTTTGAACCAACAAAAAATATCGTTTCAATCGATTTACGTCGCCATTTTCTTTGCCCAAGGAGCCCTCATTCCTTACATGACGCTTTTCTTCTCCCAGTCACGTTTTGATTTGTCTCCGGGTCAGGTCGGGACAATCGTCGCCATCATGCCGATCCTCTCAATCGGTGTCCAACCGCTATGGGGCATGCTTGCCGACCGAACGGGGCGGGTTCGGGCTTGGCTGATTATCGCAATGCTCGGGGCGGCTGCCTTATCGCTCACGTTCTTGTTCGCGACGTCTTACGTATGGATTATTATGTTGATGATCGCCTGGTCCATCTTCCAATGTGCACACATCCCGCTCGTCGATATGATGACACTCGAGTATACGTCACGCGCCAAAATCGACTACGGGGCCATCCGTCTGTTTGGATCGGCCGGATTTGCGATTGCGGTGTTCGTCATGGGTCGCATCTCGGACACGACATGGGGACTCGCGAGTACGTTTTTACTCAGCGCCGTCATGCTGGCAATCGGTACGCTGTTCGTGCGGAGCGTATCTGAACAGGAACCGAAGCAAGTGCACACGACGGCACCGTTCCAATGGTCGGCCGTCTGGAATGGGCCGTTCATCGCCTTTTTGATTGGGGGCATGCTCGTCTTCGGCCCTATTTACGCGAATAACTATTACTTCGGAATTTATGTGACGAGCATCGGAGGCTCAACGACGCTCGTCGGGACACTGTTCCTTGTCGCGGTATTATGCGAAATTCCATTCATGAAAGTGGCTTACCAAATCGTCTCACGTCTAGGTACGGTCAACGTGCTGGCGGGAGCCGCCTTGATTTCGGCGCTTCGCAACGGCTGGTTAGCACTTGAGCCCCCGATTTGGGTCGTTTGGATTCTTGCCATCGTTCAAGGACTGGTCGTCGGATTATTGATTCCGGTCGCACTTCAATTTGTCCGCAGCCTTGTCAGCCGCAACGTCGTCTCGACGGCGATTGGCGTCTATATGGCCATCACGTCAGGACTAGCGACGGCCGGATTCAACCTCCTCAGTGGATTTATCATTGAATATAACAGCATCATCGGTGTATTTTGGATGTACACGGTGGTCAGCATCCTAGGAGCGGTCCTCTTCTTTGGACTGAGACGTTTTCGAGTGAAAGGATGATGGTCATGTCGACACATTATTTTTTGGCACTACCCATCGAGGACGAAAAGTTCGAACATGTACAGCGGGACATCTTGCCGTTTTATTCGTATCGTCGAACGTATCGTCCGGAGGAATTTCATTTGACACTTCAGTTTCTCGGTTCATTGGACGATGATGAAGTCGAGGCAGTGAAAGAACTCACACGTGAAGTGACAACGTCGACGGCTCCGTTCGCGCTGACGTTCCAGCAAATCGACCACTTCGGTAGACCGGATCGTCCGCGTGTCTTGACGATCGTCCCGGAACCGTCCGTGGACTTGACGGCGCTTACCGGGACGCTTCGACGAAAGTTATCCGAAGAGATTCCAGCACTCGACCGTAAACCGTTCGTCCCCCACGTCACACTCGCGAAGAAGTGGGACACAGGCACACGAATCCCGTACATCGCCCCGACGTTTACCATCGAGGAGCCGATTGAAACGGTCGTACTTTATCGAATCAATCCAAACCATACCCCTGCCTATGAGGCAGTCGAAGTATTTCCGTTACAGCGGTCAGAGGAGGACACATGGCGATCCCGATTAAAATTTTTGACGTAACATCTAAATATGAACGAAACATGCTCGACCAGTTCAATCGCTTTCAAGAGTATGTCGAGTCCGATGTCGCTCGCATGCGTCGTCTTCACGATTCCAATCGGTTGAATCCTCCCGAAATCATGGAGTTTGAGAACCCGTGGTGGAAATTTTGGCGCCGTACGGAACGCATCGAGCTCGAACCGACACCGCTCTCGGAGTCGCAGTTCCAGACGTTGCTCACGAACCGCCGTCATATCCAAAAACTGCAATACGCCTGTGAAGGGGCGACCGAGGCGGACGTCCCGTTGTTGCCGTTTTTGCGAGAATACGGATATCGCAAGATGGTATCCGAATGGAACGACCAACACTTCTTCATGTATCGTCCGGTCGTCGAATGGAACGGGGCGACGGTCGAACTGAGCCATCTCATCATCGGACCATCGCATATTTACCTGGTCGAATGGCTCGACGGCGACCGCAGCATCTATCACATATCGAAGCAGAAGACGTGGATTCATCAACCGCTCAAAGGGGAAAATAAACGTGTAGTCAACCCGCTCATCGCGTTGACGCGCACCGAAGAAATCGTTCGACAGTTTCTTCCGTCCTATGACGGGGTCATCCAAAAAGTGACGGTGGCCCCACAAGGCTATTTCGATCATGTGCCTGAAATTCGGTCGACTCAGTTCATCTCACGCGCGGATTATGAGCCGTGGATGAAACAAGTGAACACGAGGGCGCCGATCGTCAAAGCCCAACAAATTCGAGATGTGGCGAAACTACTAGATGCGACAGCCCAGATGCCGTTTCGACAATTTTTGGACCAGTAGGTAGGAGAGGATGGAACGCGTATGCATTACACACCAAATCAGCAAACGACGTCTCATGTGACGATTGAACAGGCTTCCTTGCTCTCATTCAAGACGATTCGACTCGAGGTCATTGCCGAATATGAATCCGTACCGGTACAAATCGAACAAAACGGTCGACCGGTCGATTATGTGGTGCTCAACGAATGGACGACAGAGGCGGGCACGATTGAACGAGATATCCAATTGACGCGCCCGGTTACGCTCGAAGCGGTCTATACCGTGTTTCACCCTGGACATAAGACGATTGTCGTCGTGCCCCGCGAAATTGTGCATACGGACGAGTTTGAACGTCGCTATGCCTATGACGGACCGCTCGGCCTTTCATTTTCCGGGCAATCAATTGAGGCATATGTCTGGTCGCCCGTCGCGTTTTCGATTTGGTTCGTCATCCATGATCCCGAAACGCATCGTGAGATTGAACGATTTCGCATGTCTCGGAGCGGTCGAGGCGTCTGGCATGCCGATGTTCCTAGACTGTACGAAGGCTATTTTTATCGACTGTACGTCAAGACACCTGTCGAAACGAACGAGGTCGTCGATCCTTACGCCAAAGCCGTCAGCCTAAATGGCGAATTTGGCGTATTGATCGATGTTGAGACAGCCGTCGCTGAGCACGTGGAGCCGGCAGAACGCCCGCCTCTCCGCAAAGCGACAGATGCCGTCATCTATGAACTGCATATCCGTGACTTCACGAGCCACCCTGCGTCGACGAGTCGACGGCAAGGGCTGTACGCCAGCATCGTCGAGACTGGGCTTAAAACCCGGGCGGGGAACAGTGCCGGTTTCGATTATTTGAAAGAACTTGGGGTTACGCACCTGCAGTTATTGCCGGTCCATGATTTTGGAAGCGTCGACGAAGCGACCCGGATGCCCTACAACTGGGGTTATGATCCGATCCATTGGTTCGGGTTGGAAGGCAGTTACGCCTCGAAACCTGACGAGCCGCTATCACGCATTCTAGAGTATGCCGAAATGGTCGATGCCTTGCATCGGCATGACATGCGCGTCGTCGTCGATGTCGTCATGAACCATATCTTCATCCGTGAGCAATCGTCGCTCGAAGCACTCGTCCCGTACTATTATTTCCGTTATGAACATGACGGGGCGGTCGCGAACGGGACCGGCGTCGGAAACGACACGGCCTCAGAACGGTATATGATGCGACGAATGATTGTCGATTGTGTGACGTACTTTGCCGAGACGTATCACGTCGACGGTTTCCGATTCGACTTGATGGGCATTCATGACGTCGAGACGATGAATCAAATACGGGCCGCACTCGATAAAATCGATCGCTCGATTTTGATTTACGGGGAAGGATGGGATTTGGCAACACCGCTCAGCCCGTCATTGAAAGCCTCGTCGCATAACGCGGCTTTCATGCCCCGAATCGGTCATTTCAATGACATGATGCGGGACGCCTTGAAAGGGTCGACGTTCAATGACCGGGAGCGCGGGTTCGTCTCCGGGAACGAGTGGCGGGAGTGGGAGCTTCGTGAATGCCTCACCGGAGCGGTACAGATCCCGAACGTCACCGTCGGGCGTTTCCCAAGCCCGCAGTATACGATCAACTACGTCGAAGCGCATGACAATTATACGACGTACGATAAATTGCTCTTGTCGTGTGAAGATATGGACGAGACGATGCGGTTGCGGATGCAACGGTTCGCCACAGCCATCGTCATCACGTCGCAAGGCGTCCCGTTCCTTCACGCCGGCCAAGAGTTTGGTCGGACAAAACAAGGGGTTGAGAACAGCTATAATGCACCGGACCGAATCAATCACTTCGATTGGGACTTACGTGACGAGCGGCAAAGCGAGGTCGAGTTCGTGAAGACACTACTCAAGTTACGGCGCCGTCACACGTGTTTCCGCTACGATACCCGGCAAAAAGTTATCGAACAGTTCAAGTTCCTACCGTCGCCCCCGGGCGTGATTGCATATGAGCTGACGGCGAGCCATTCTTATGATGCCTGGCAGCGCGTCCGCGTCTATCTGAACGGAACGTTCCACGATGTGACATTCCAAGCGGAGGGGGACTGGAACGTCTACGTCCAAGGGGAAACGGCGAGCCTCGTCCCGATTGAACGAAATCCGAGCCAGATTCAAGTCGAGTCGTTGTCAATGACGATTATCGCGTGTTAATATGGTGATTGTATCTTTGTAATTCTTAATGAGATTTGAGCGTGATGAATATGTATTCAGATATAATCGGTGCGCTCGGTGAAGAGTGGACGGTGGCTTCCGCAGGCGGCATTACAGGCGAAGCGTACGTAGCGACGACGCGCCAACAAAAAATCTTTGTCAAACGAAACTCGTCCCCGTTTTTAGCCATTCTTTCCGCCGAAGGCATCGTCCCCAAATTGCTGTGGACGAAACGGATGTTTAACGGTGACGTCCTCAGTGCCCAACAGTTCATCGAAGGTCGTGAGCTCTCGCCAGCCGATATGAAACGGGCTGATGTGGCGGCACAGCTTGGGAAGATTCATCATTCGAAAGAGCTATTATTCATGTTGCAGCAGTTGAATCATACACCGGTCACGTCCTCACTGTTGCTTCGGCAATGTGCCGCTTACGAGCAAGACGAGGCGGACGTGACGATTGATGAGGCAATCCGTTGGTTGTCGGTCCATCAGCCGATTGATGACGAACGTGAACTCGTCGTCTGCCATTCAGACTTGAACCATAACAATTGGATTGAGGATGAGACCGGTCTGTTATATTTGACCGACTGGGATGACGCCATCATCGCCGACCGTGCCTTTGATTTGGCCATGGTCGTCTACAGCTACGTCGACGAGGTAGACTGGGAGACGTGGTTCAGCCATTACGGCATCCGTTTCACCTCCGAGTTACACTATCGAATGCACTGGTATGCGATTGCCCAGACGGTTCTGACCTTATATGGGGAACAGAACGGCATCGCCCGAGCAGAAGGATTGACCGTGCTCCGGGAATTGCTCGATGAAGCAGAGGAACGGACACAATGAAAAAAGGGATGGATCACGAGTGTGAGCCATCCCTTTCCATATGCATCAGACATCATCAGGTTTCATGAAATACGCCCATACGAACGTCGCGATGACGGCGCCGAAGAACGTCAACGGAGCCGCGTAAAAAATAAGAAATTGATCTAACGTGCTCATCGATATAACCTCCTTGTGAAGGATGATTCATGTTCATTAAACAATGATTTCGTGTATAATCGCAAGGGGACTGCTCGCGCGAAGCGGCTAGTCAGCTGAAACTTGAACATTTCTTGAACGAAAGGTTGGAAAAACATGCGTTTACGTCACAAGCCTTGGGCTAAAGAATACATGGAAGCTCAAGAACACGTCTTTATCACTCATCCCGAAACGTTAAAAGGGAACTGGACATCAGAATTTAAGAACGACAATCCGCTCTTCATCGAAGTCGGGTCGGGGAAAGGGCAATTCATTTTAGGGATGGCCCAGCAGTTCCCGGACGTCAACTTCATCGCCATCGAGTTGTTCGAGAGCGTCGCCGTGTCGATCGTGCAAAAGCTCGTCGAAATGCCGATGCCGAACGTCCGCGTCTTGACTGTGGATGCCAAGCAACTCGTCGACTATTTCGAAGCCGGCGAAGTCGACCGCGTCTATTTGAACTTCTCAGATCCATGGCCGAAGACCCGACATGCGAAACGTCGTTTGACGTATAAGACATTCCTCGCCACGTACGAGGCTGTGTTGCCACGCGGAGGCGAGATTCACTTCAAGACGGATAACCGCGGACTGTTCGAATATTCACTCGAAAGCATGAGTCAATACGGCATGTACTTCACAGATATTTCACTTGATCTTCACGCGAACGAACCGGCAGATAACGTCCGTACCGAGTACGAAGAGCGCTTCAGCGCCATGGGACAACCGATTTATCGGATGGAGGCCGCGTTCCGCCCGAAAATTTGACACGCTTTTTTCTTATTTTAATAGCATTTTCTTCACACTTTTTTCTTTCTTCTTGGTACAATAGGAATGACGCTAAACTGGAATTAGAGAAGGGGGAACATGGGGATGTTGAAAAAAGCATGGGCAAGCCTGCTTGCACTAATCTTCATTCTAACAATCGCACCACTTAATACCTCGGCAAATGAGGCGTTCTTGGACGCCCTTGAAGAGGATTTGAAGGCCACGCACTATGATTACAAAGAAGGAACGGCTGAAATCGTAAAAGAAGAGACGCTCCGTCACTCGAATGGCAACGAAGTCATCGCGGCGGTCGTTGAAATTGATACGGTCCGTGACGGCATCTTCATCACACGTAAGACGGAGTTCCATTACTATGATGCGACGGACAACAAAATCCTCGCAACAGCTGACCTTGCAGAAGTCGAAGGCGCGACTGAATTTGCAGACGCAAACATCGACATGCTCGGACAACAAATCGTCTATTGGTTGCCTGTCTTGATCTTGTTACTTATGATCGCGATTCCGGCTGTCATCTTGTTCGTTGTCGTGCCACGTTTCTACTCGACGACTGAATACATGAACCCGATCTACGAGAAAAACGATAACCCACGTTAAAAAAAGAGCCGCGAGGCTCTTTTTTTATGCCATCTTTAACTGTTCGACGATTTGAGCAACGTCCATGCCGTTACCGGCTGAGACGGAAGCGACGAAGGCACTCTCGACGATTGGACCGTCATAAAACTGGACGGTTTTCTCGCCTTCATACATATCGACGGCCAGTTCGGCGTTCATCGTGGCCGAACCGATATCCGATAAGATGAGTGCCTCTTTGTCGACGGCTTCAATGGCCTCAAGGATTCGGGTCACATCAGTCCCGATGCTGCCGTCTTCAAGCCCGCTCGCTAAATGAATCGGAACGGACGGAGCCATCTCTTTCATCAAGTCTTGAATCCCTTCAGCGATTTTGGCGCTATGGGATACGATGATGATCTCTACGATATCACTCAACCTCCTTCATAATCGCTTTTAAGACGATTGAACTCGAGAGGGCCCCCGGGTCGACGGTGCCGCGAGAGTTCTCACCGAAATAAGACGCCCGTCCTTTCGTGGCGACCATATCCTCAGTCGCACCGACGAGTTGATCAAGTTTCGCGTCAAAGTCGTCGGACTCGTTCAAGTCATTCAAGAACGGATCCCACACATCGACCATCGTCTTTTGGCCAACTTCCGATTTCCCGCGCGCCTTGATCGCTGTCGCTGCTTCGACGAGCGCTTCTTTGACGAGATTGAAATCGGCTTCGGTCGCGTCACCAAATTTAGGCGCTGCCTTGACGAAGGCGGAACCGTAAAGTGGACCGGCTGCGCCACCGACTTTCGACATGAGCGTCATCCCGACTTTCTTACTCAAGTCGCCGAGAGTTGCGTAGTCATCATCGAGGACAGCGACGACCGCTTCAAAGCCACGCGACATATTGATGCCGTGATCTCCGTCGCCGATGGCGCGATCGAGATCGGTCAATGTATCCTTGTTCGCCTCAATCTCTGATTGGGCGTGCCGTAATGCTTGCTTGAATCCTTCAATCGTCAACATTGCATGAACACCTCATTCGTAGATTAGAGTTTGAAACCGAGTGCCGCCGATGGTGCATCGAGATAGCCCGTCAACTCTTCATCGAGCGGCAAGAGTGTGATCGAGAAGCCATGCATCTCGAGTGATGTCATATAGTTGCCGACGTATTTTCGTTTCAATGAATAGCCGGCATCTTCCAATTTTTTCGCGACGAAGTGATACGTCACGTACAGTTCAGATAGAGGCGTTCCGCCCATACCGTTGACCATGACGGCGACCTCGCCGGGGCTGACTTCTTTTTTCAAATGATCGAGCAAGTCATCGACAATCGCATCGACGTTCGTCGTCGGTTTCCGTTCGACGCCGCGTTCGCCGTGAATCCCGATTCCGATTTCCATTTCTTCTTCGTTCAAATCGAATCCAGGTTTACCGCTCACTGGCATATAGCAAGGTTCGACGGCCATCCCCATTGAGCGGACATTGGCCGCGACTTTCTCCGCAAGCGCTTTCACTTCGTCGAGTGATTTCCCGCTCGCTGCGGCTGCACCGGCAATCTTGTGGACGAACACGGTACCGGCGACACCACGGCGGTCTTCTTTATTCGTGATAGCGACATCGTCGGCGACGACGACGTGATCGACTTTAATCCCTTCGGCGTCCGCGAGTTCGGCGGCGAGTTCGAAGTTCATGACGTCACCTGCGTAATTTTTGACGACGAGCAATACGCCGTTGCCGCCATCGGCCGCTTTGATCCCTTCGAGCACCATGTCCGGCGTCGGGGACGTGAACACTTCACCGCATACGGCGGCATCGAGCATCCCATCGCCTACATAACCGGCGTGCGCTGGTTCGTGACCGCTCCCTCCACCTGAGACGAGTCCGACTTTCCCGGACTTGGCCCCGTCGGCACGACAGATGACATTGAATCCTTCCACACGACCGTACAGTTCAGGGTGGGCGTGGACCATACCTTCGACCATTTGTGACACGAGCTCGTTTGCTTCACCGATCAGTTTCTTCACGTGGGATCACTCCTTTTTGAGTTTGAAAAGTACCATATTCAATTTTCCACTCTTTTGGGTGAATTAAACAAAAAAAGTCGGCGAAAATATTCGCCGACCTCATCTCATGCATATTCAAGTAGAGCGCCAGTCTCTGAATCGACTGTGAATTGGTACGTCTTCTCTTCATCGTTCTCGAGAACCGAGATGCCGCCTTTGAAGACGTCGTACTCGCGTCCATCATACGTATAAATCTCAGGTGATGCCGAGATCCATGCCCCTTGGACGTGACCTTTGGCTGAAAATGCACGCTTCGTGTACTCAAGCGCATCCTCGGCCGATAAGCTTCGTTCATCTAACACTTTTTTCGTCATAAGTGCGGCTGCGATGGCAACCCCGATTCCAACTAACCAATATCTTTTCTTCATATGACTACCTCCCCTTGAACTATGGCTATCATGTACATCGTACCAAAACCTGTACCCCATTGGAACGAAAACCATTCGCATCTGTCGAAAAGTTCTGTATATAATGAAACAAGAACGGTTGAAGGGATGGATGGAAATGGAACAAAAAACGAGAGACTTATTCAAGACGTTAACAGAGCTTCCGGGCGCGCCCGGGTTTGAATCAGAGGTCCGCCGGTTTGTTCGCGACCGAATCACACCGCACGTCGATGAAGTCATGACGGATGGCATCGGCTCGATCTTTGGGAAACGAGTCGGCGATGAGGCGGGACCACGCATCATGATCGCTGGTCATATGGACGAAGTCGCATTCATGGTCACCCGAATCACAGAAAACGGGATGCTGTACATACAACCGCTCGGCGGATGGTGGAGCCAAGTGCTCATGGCACAACGATTTGACATCGTGACGGCCGATGGATTGATTCCAGGGGTCGTCGCATCGACGCCGCCGCACTTGCTTGGACCGGAGGCGATGAACAAGCCGATGGACATGAAGCAAATGTTTATCGATATCGGGGCCGATACGAAAGAAGAGGCCGAATCGTGGGGCGTACGTCCGGGTCTACCGGCTGTGCCGACGAGCGAATTCACGCCGCTCAAACATCCGAAAAAAATTATGGCCAAGGCATGGGACAACCGCTACGGCGTTGGGCTCGCCGTCGAGTTGCTCGAAGAGACGACAAAAGCCGATCACCCGAACATCTTGTTCGCCGGGGCGACCGTACAAGAAGAAGTCGGTCTCCGTGGTGCCCAAACAGCAGCCGAAATGATTCGTCCGGATGTCGCGCTCGTCCTCGACGCATCACCGGCCAACGATGCATCAGGCAATAAGACAGAGTTCGGACAGCTCGGGGAAGGGGCACTCATTCGTATCCTCGATCGGGTCATGGTCATGTCTCCTGAGATGCGTGACTTCCTGCTCGATACGGCATCTGATGAAAACATTAAGACCCAGTATTTCGTCTCGCCAGGTGGCACGGATGCGGGTCGCATCCACATGAGCGGGGAAGGGGTGCCGACGGCCGTCATCGGTGTAGCGGCGCGTTATATCCACACGCATGCCTCGATTTTGCATACGGACGACTACGACGCGGCGAAAGCGCTCCTGAAGGCACTCGTCAAACGACTCGATCGCTCGACGATGGAGACGCTCCGGGCTTCACGCTAATTGAACGAAGAACGTCACTCGGGGAGTGGCGTTTTTTTCATATTGAAATTTCACGAGAAACGCTTATACTGATAAAAGTGTGAAGACAGAAACTTTACGACTGACAAGACAGAAAAGAGGAATTTCTATGCTTAAGAAAAAAGGGATTACGCTCAGTCCGTCGCTCTATTTCGTGACGGCTCTCAGTTATATGGCACTCGGATTATTCAGTACGCTCATTATTGGCTTGATTATGAAGACGGCCGGAGGACAGTTGCTTGAGACGAGCCTGTCCGGATTTGGTTCGACACTCATCGAGATTGGTGACGTGGCCATCGGCTTGACCGGGCCTGCCATCGGGATCGCCATCGCCTATGCACTCCAGGCACCACCGCTCATCTTGTTCTCGGCACTCGTCGTCGGGGCGTTCGGCTATGAGTTCGGACCTGCCGGCAGTTATGTGGCGACGTTGCTCGCCGTCGAAGTCGCCAAGCTCGTCTCGAAGTCGACGAAACTCGATATTTTGGTCACGCCGTTCACGACGATCGGCATCGGTTATTTAAGTGCGACCTATATCGGTAAATACGTCGGGTTGTTCATGACACAGCTCGGCACATGGATCGAATGGGGAACGGAACAGCAGCCACTGTTCATGGGCGTCGTCGTCGCGACGTTGATGGGGCTCGCGCTCACGGCTCCGATCTCGAGCGCGGCCATCGCCCTCATGCTCGGTTTGAGCGGGATTGCCGCCGGTGCGGCGACGGTCGGGTGTGCTGCCCAAATGGTCGGGTTTGCCATCACGAGCTATCGGGACAATGGCATCGGAGGCGCCATCGCCCAAGGCATCGGTACATCTATGCTCCAAGTCGGGAATATTGTCAAAAACCCATGGATTCTGTTGCCGCCGACCGTGGCCGGCGCCGTGCTCGCGCCGATTGCGATTCTGTTGTTTGAACTCGAGAGCGTCGCGGCAGGCGCTGGCATGGGAACAAGTGGACTCGTCGGACCGATCGTCATGCTCGAAACGATGGGCTTCAGTTGGTATACGTTCATCGTCGTCTTCGGCTTTTTAATCGTCGGGCCAGCGGTGCTCAGCTACGCCGTCTATCAAGTGTTGGTCCGGATGAACCGGATTCGACCGAACGACATGAAAATCGAATATTGAACATACGAAAGAGAGCGTCCCGGCAAATAAGCGGGACGCTCTCTTTCGTTCACCACCCGAAAAAATTCCGGACGATTTCGACCGTTTCCCGCGGGACGCGGAAGCTCGCGAGGAATAGTACGAGCAAGACGGCATAGACGGGGAGTAAAAAACGTTTTCGAATGATGGGCAGCCTGCGCACAAGACGCTTGCCGACGCGTTCAAGTATGTAAATCACGGCGAATCCGACGACGAGCCAAATGAAAATCTCGCCTCGTGATTTGTCCGTATCGATGAACAAATAACCGTAGCGTAGAATCGCCAACATGCCGATGACGCCGACGAGTTGTTCAAGTGGATGCTTCATTTCTGGATTCAACTGTTCGCGTGTCCATTTTGTCATGACTTCACCTTTTTCACGTAGTCTTCACTCCCGACTATCATAAAACACGAGAGCGGAATGTGACAACGGACTTATGCTATCATGAATGAGGAAAAAAGAACAGGAGTGGTGAAGATGAAACAACTGACAACGATGAACGAATATACAGCAGCGAAACAAGGGAAGAGCGTCCTCATGTTTTCAGCAACGTGGTGCGGCGATTGCCGTTTCCTCGACCCATTCATGCCGGACATTGAAGCGAAGTTCTCAGACTGGTCATTTTATTACGTCGATCGTGATGAATGGATGGAGCTTGCGCAAGAACTCGACATTTTCGGAATTCCAAGTTTCGTCGCTTTCAACGGCGGACAAGAAGTCGACCGCTATGTCGGACGCGAACGGAAGACGCCGGAGCAAGTCGAAGCCTTCCTTCATGGGTTAGGGTGATTCAAATGGAGCGGAATGAATTACGTCGTCATCTCGAAAGTAAGTTCACTGACGGATACCGGACCTCGTACGACCGCGAGAATGAGGTGTTGCGCATCGAACGGGCGACCGATCGATTCGGCGTCAACATCCGTCTCGCCCCGCTCGTAGCGAAAACAAAAGTTCGAGGGGAAATCGCTGTCGATGAGGTCGTAGACTACATCAAGACAGCGCTCACCGCGGACGATGACATTACATTAGCGGGTAATGAGGCTAATCTTTATCCTGTCATCCGTTCTGCTTCGTTCTCGACCGAGACGAAACGGGGCGAGACATTGGCGATGACGCCGCATACAGCTGAGACCGCCGTCTTTTACGCCCTAGATTTGGGTAACGGCTATCGATTGATTGAAGAGCGACATTTGGGCGGAATGACGCTCGAACGCCTTGATGAGTTGGCGCGGAATAACGTCAAAAAATTACCGACCGATTTAAAAGAAGATACCGTTGCCGGCAACACGTTCTATTTCCTGGCGGCACGGGACGGCTACGAGGCGTCACGTATCTTGAACGATGACTTTTTACGAGTTATGGAACGCCGCATCGAAGGCGATATGCTCGTCGGAGTGCCGCACCAAGACGTCATGATTATCGCGGACATCCGCAACGATCAGGGTTATGATGCGATGCAACAGCTCATGTTCGACTTTTTCACGAACGGTCGGATTCCGGTGACGGCTCTTTCTTTCCATTATGAGGCTGGCGTACTCGAGCCAATTTTCATTGTCGGAAAAAAGAACCCACCAACCGACGCATAATCTGCTAAACTATTTGTGTCTAGTTTGAAAGAAGGGGCGTTTTTACGTATGCAAATCAATGCTTTTTATAACCGTGAAGGAATCGGCGATGTCCTCATGGTCCTGTTAAGAGAAGGCGATCGCCATCATCAAGTTGTTGAACGGAAAGACGATGTCGCCATCGTTAAGTCGACGACAGGGAAAGTCAATGGCTACAACGTGTTCAACGCGAGCAACTATTTTGATGTCAGCGATTGGCATGGACCGGTCGAATTGACGGCCGAATTGATTGAGACGCTCGGTGTCATCTTGCGCAAACAAAATATCGAAGCCGAGTTGTCGGGCGTGGACTTCACCCCTAAATTCGTCGTCGGCTATGTCAAAGAAGCTGAGAAACACCCGGATGCCGATAAATTGTCGATTTGTCAGGTCGAGACTGACCAAGGTATGGTCCAAATCGTCTGTGGCGCACCGAACGTCGCGGCCGGCCAAAAAGTCGTCGTCGCGAAACCGGGGGCAGTCATGCCATCAGGTTTGATTATTCGCCCGTCTACATTACGTGGTGAGAGCTCACACGGGATGATCTGTTCGGCGCGTGAATTGAACTTGCCTGATGCACCGCAAGAAAAAGGGATTCTCGTATTAGATGACGAATATGAAGTAGGTAAAGCATTTGAAATCGGTCGCTAAACTCGACCGATTTTTTGCTAAATAGGATTGAGTGAAAAAGCGAGGAATCAAGTATGGATGCATATGAACGTTCATTAAAACAGCAAGCAGACCGAATTCGACGCGAACTATCCCAAGAAGGGAAGAAAGGTGCGCCTGCACCGAAGCCCGAGCCGAAGGATGAATTTGTGCCGTCGGATGTACCGTCTCCGATTTATGGATACGCCCGACCGAAACCGAAAATCATCCTGCCGACTGAACATTCTCCGGAGACGCGAGACGATTCAGCGATGCGTCAAGCGAAGCGAGTGGCCGTCCCAGACGAGGAAATGTCAGAGGCGGTGCCGCCAAGCGTAGCGCCTGAGCCTGAGAACGAACCGGTAATTGATTCTGTAGATGAGTCGGTGATGGAGTCAGTAGACGAATCCGTTGTTGAATCAGTAGACGAATCAGTGGACGAATCAGTGGACGAATCAGTAGATGAATCGGCGCCGGACACGGACGAAGCGACGACGCCACAGTCCGACTTTGATGTCACAGCGGACGAACTGCCAGTAGCAGAGACGCTTGAGGAAATGGTGGCCGAGCAAACAGAGTCACCAATCGAAGCGTCGATTATTTCCACAGAAACGTCGGAACCGATTGATGAGAGTCCGACCGACTTGGAAGATGAGCAGGATGAATCAGACACAAAACCGCTCCTCGGGGAAGTCTCGATTGTAGAGAGCGGATTTGCTTCGGTCTTCATGGGGTCGACCGATTTGAAATCGTCAAAGATTGCCGTTCGTGAAGAAAAACAAGATGTGACCGAACCATCGTTGCCGACTGAAGCATCGGTCGAGACGGTGGCACCGATTGTTGAGGATGTTGCGAAAACATTACAGTCGGACGAACCGGTCGATGTGCCTGATGAAGAAACATTGACGCCCGCCATGGGCGTGTCATACAAAGCGGATGGCCCTCCGCTCAACGTCATGATGACACCGCAAGACCGGATGGCGATGTACAAGAGTCGCCGATTGGCTAAAAAAAACAATAACCTGTAATAGCATGACTCCGGTAGTTTTGCTATAATGACAAAGGTTTGTCGCATTTTTGAAACAGACCGCAATGAATTAGGGGGGCTATTTACAGATGAACCGTTATCACTTCGTCGGAATTAAAGGAACGGGCATGAGTCCTTTAGCTCAAATTTTAAATGACATGAATAATGAGGTCCGAGGTTCGGACGTTGACAAAGCATTTTTTACTGAAGAAGCATTGAACCGTAAAGGAATTGAAATCCTTCCGTTTGACCCTGAAAATATTACTGAAGGGCAAATCGTCGTCCAAGGTAACGCCTTCACAGACGATCACCCTGAAGTTGTTCGGGCACGTGAACTCGGATTGACGATATACAAGTACTATGAGTTTCTAGGCGAGTTGGCTGACCACTATACTAGTGTCGCCATCACTGGATCTCACGGGAAAACATCGACGACAGGTCTGTTGGCCCACGTCATGCGTGGCATCGAGCCGACATCATTCTTGATCGGCGATGGTACGGGTGAAGGTGTCGAAGACTCGAAAAACTTCGTCTTCGAGGCTTGTGAGTATAAGCGTCACTTCTTATACTATCGTCCGGACTATGCCATCATGACGAACATCGACTTTGATCATTCTGATTACTTCTCAGGACTCGATGATGTCATCGACGCATTCCAAGAGATGGCCAAGCAAGTGAAGAAAGGCATCATCGCTTGCGGGGATGACGAAAATCTTCAACACATTCAAGCGAACGTGCCAATCGTCTATTACGGTTTTGGCGCTCATAACGACTTCCGCGCCGAGAACGTGAACTCGACGGATAACGGGACGACGTTTGACGTGTATTTGCGTGACGACTTCTATGGGACGTTCCGGATTCCAGGATACGGGAACCATAGCGTCTTGAACGCACTTGCCGTCATCGCGACATGTGACTACGAGAACTTACCGAAAGAGTTGGTCAAAGACCGCCTCGAGACGTTCAACGGCGTGAAACGTCGTTTCAGCGAATCGACGCTCGGAAGCCAAGTGTTAGTGGATGATTATGCCCACCATCCACGGGAAATCAGTGCGACAGTGGAAGCGGCGCGTAAAAAATACGTCGGCCGTGAAGTTGTAGCTATCTTCCAACCGCACACGTACACGCGTCTTAAATCATTCATGGATGATTTCGCTGCGGCATTAGCCGAAGCGGATGCCGTTTACTTGTGTGACATCTTCGGTTCGGCTCGCGAACAAGAAGGTACGGTCACGATTGAAGACCTGCAATCGCGTATCGAAGGCGCGAACGTGTTGAAGCGCGGCGGAACGCAAGTGCTCCAGGCACATGGCAATGCCGTCCTCCTGTTCATGGGGGCTGGGGACATCCAGACCTATCAACGCGAATATGAGAAACACGTCCAACTTGAAGCGTGAATCGAGAGCGAACGGCTGATGCCGTTCGTTTTTTTGTGTTTAACATCGAGCTAAGACGGTAATAATACTAGCGACTGAATTTGGAAAAGGAGATGTTAAGGATGGCAAGTCAAGGCGCACTAAACACATTGAACAAAGAGGTAGCCAACTATGGCCTCTTATTCGTCAAACTGCACAACTACCATTGGTACATTAGCGGCCCTCACTTCTTCACGTATCATGAAAAATTAGAGGAACTGTATAATCTGGTCGCCGAACTGTACGATGACGTGGCGGAACGTCTATTGATGAACGATGGCGAACCGTATGCGACGATGAAGGAGTATCTCGAACATTCGACGCTGCAAGAAGGGGACCGCCACGCGGATACCGAGCAGATGATCAAAGATGTCATCAGCGACTTCAAACAGATTCGCCAAGAGATGCAAGACGCGATGGAGAACTTCGAAGACGGGGACGAAGCCATCGAGGACACATTCGTGTCTCATATCGAACGACTCGAGAAAGAGATTTGGATGATGTCGGCTGCACTCGGCAAAAAGACGAAGCTGTAACGAAAAAACAAGCGTGCCGCCATCGGCACGCTTGTTTTTGTTATTTCAAGTTCTCTGGGTTGAGTGGCAAGAGCGAGTCGACGACGAAACGACCGTCCTTACGAATCAAGACGTCATCGAACCAAATCTCACCGCCGCCGTAATCAGGGCGTTGGATATTGACAAGGTCCCAATGGATTGACGAGTTGTTGCCGTTATAAGCGTCGTCATACGCCTGACCCGGTGTAAAGTGGAAACTGCCGTCGATTTTCTCATCGAACAAGATATCCTTCATCGGATGTTGGATGTACGGGTTGACGCCGATGGCGAACTCGCCGACGAAACGTGCCCCTTCGTCCGTATTGAACACTTCATTGATTCGGTCTGTGTCGTTCGCTGTCGCATCGACAATCTTTCCATCTTTGAACGTCAACGACACGTTCTCGAACGTGAAGCCGTGATACGGTGACGGCGTGTTGTACGTGATGACACCGTTGATCGAATCTTTGACCGGCGCTGTGAACACTTCACCGTCCGGAATGTTCATTTGGCCAGAACACTTGATGGCCGGAATGTCTTTAATTGAGAACGTGAGGTCCGTCCCTGGTCCTTTGATTGTGACACGGTCGGTCGCATTCATGAGGCTGACGAGCGCGTCCATGGCCCGGTCCATCTTACCGTAGTCGAGTGTGCAGACGTTGAAGTAGAAGTCTTCGAACGCCTCAGTCGATTTACCAGCGAGTTG
Source organism: Exiguobacterium sp. s152 (assembly GCF_018618335.1). Taxonomy (NCBI): domain Bacteria; kingdom Bacillati; phylum Bacillota; class Bacilli; order Caryophanales; genus Exiguobacterium; species Exiguobacterium sp. s152. Next base: position 366,268 of record NZ_JACSLX010000001.1, on the reverse strand, counting down.
TGCCATCGACGGCGATGGATAACGGAGCACGACCCATCTCGTTCCTTTGACGCGGTCCTCGGTATGCATTTTACCGATAGTGGCCCCGACGAGTTTTTGTTGCTCGGCCGGAACGTCTGACAGTTCGTTGATGTTGTCACCGGCACGAAGGCCGATGTAAGCGTCCATCGCTTGCATCTGTTTGCGTTCGATATCGGCCATGAGTTCGAGCTGTTCCCGGCTCGCTCCCGTATAAAGTTTGCGCAAGATGCGGCTCTCTTTCAATAAGACGAACGGATGCCCCCCAGCCTCATACGCCTTTTCGACGAGCGCTTCGACAAGCGATTCCTCGACGCCGAAATTTTCAATGAGAACGCGTTCCCCCGGTTTCAATTCGACTGAATAATTGATTAATCCATCAGCGAGTTGCGTGATTCTTGGATCTCTCATACGAACACCCCTTTTAACTTTTTTAAATTTATTTCTATTTTAGTGTAATCGAAAACATAAAAACGGGTAAAGGAATAATCAGACCGGATGGCGAAAACGGTTGTGACAAATCTTTTGAGTCATAATGGTGCTATAATGAAACCACCACATTATCGAATAGGAGGAATGGATGCATGGAAATCACATTAGGAGGCATTGCAGGGCTCGTCGCAGCACTCGCATTTGTCGTACTCGTATTTTTCTTGGCACGTGTCTTGTCGAACGTCAATCGGACACTCGGCAGCGTCGCCAACACGACTGAAAACTTAGAACGTCAATTAGACGGAATTACAATGGAAGTGACGGCGCTCTTACATAAGACGAACCGTCTCGTGGATAACGTCGAAGAGAAAACGGAATTGCTCGCACCGGTGGCACACGCCCTTGATGAGCTCGGCACGTCACTCAACGAAGTGACAGAGTCGGTACGGACGGTTTCTTCTTCTGTTCACGTAGCAGCAGACGAGAATAAAGAGCAGATTGCCCAAGCGGTACGTTGGGGATCGGTCGCTGTAGAATTATTTAAGAAAAACAAAACAGAAACGTCTTCAGACGAACGACCATCACGTCGTCGCGGCCGTCGGGACCGTAAACAAGAACCGACTACGGTTTCACCAGGGTTGATTGCGACAGACGATACAATCAAATCATAACTATCACAAGGAGGAAGTAACGATGACATACGACAAAAACAAGACATATACGACTGAACAGCAATCAAGCGGTGGGTTTTTAGCAGGTGTCGTCCTCGGCGGCGTGATTGGTGCAGCAGTAGCACTCCTCACATCACCGAAGAGCGGACGTGAAGTACGGACATACCTCGACGAGAAAACGGCGACGTCGCGTGAGCGATTGACCGTCAAGTCGAAAGAAGTTCGTGAAAAAGCAGAACCGGTCGTCGGCGAATGGATTAAAGTAGCGAGCGATAAAGCGGCTCCGGTCTTAAACCTCGTCAAAGACAAGGCCCGTGAAGCGGCTGAATTGAAACAACAAGTCTATGAAGACGAATTGTCAATCGAAGAAGCGATGGAGAAAGCTGACCAACTCGTAGCGGAGGCGGAAGCCGAAGTGAAAGAGCAACTCGATAAGGCTTCAGAAGAGCAGTCGAACGAAGCAAAAGCTTCGAACGAAGCGAAAGCCTCAAATGAGTCAAACGAGTCGTCGAAGTCAGAAGCGTCGACAGACAAACCGAAACAATCAGACAGTAAGCCGAACGCGAACAAATCGAACGCGACGAAATCGGCTGCAAACAAACAAAACACAACGAGCAGCCGTGACCAGTCGGAAGACTATGAGTCAGACTTCGAGGCACCTGTGAAAGACTTGCTCGACGATGAGTCGAAACAAGAATTGAACAACTTGAAGCAAGACCTTAAAAACGGCAACAAATAAGTGATGATGCGTCCGGGACCATCCGGGCGCTTTTTTTGTTGATTTTGTGTCGTCAGCCCATTTCCCTATGACAAAGCGATTAAAGTTCGTTATAATTAGGAATCTGGAAAGAACGGCTTAGAAATGAGAGGGTAATTATGAGTCCACAAGATCAGTTGAATCGATTACGTCGCGAGATGGATGAGTTGAATCGTGAGATGCTCGACTTGCTCAGCCGCCGCGGCACACTCGCTGTTGAGATTGGAAAAGTAAAACGTCTGCAAGGTGTGGAGCGATACGATCCGGTACGTGAACGTGAGATGCTCGACTTCATCGCGGCAGAGAATCCGGGTCCTTTCGAGACGGCTCGCTTGCAACATCTGTTCAAAGAGATGTTTAAAGCTTCGGCCGAACTGCAAGGCGAAGACCGTGACAAGACGTTGCTCGTTTCACGGAAACGCCAAGCCGAAGACACGATCGTCACGCTCGATGATGTCAAAATCGGCAATGGACGTCCGCAACTGATTGCGGGACCATGTGCGGTCGAATCGTTTGAGCAAGTGAACGCCGTCGCTGAGAAATTGGCGCTGTCCGGAGTGAAAATCTTGCGGGGCGGGGCGTACAAGCCACGTACTTCACCATACGACTTCCAAGGTCTCGGCTTCGAGGGATTGAAAATGCTGAAGCAAGCGGCAGATCGTCATGACTTACGGGTCATCTCTGAAATCATGACGCCTGGTGCGGTCGAATCGGCACTTCCATACGTGGACATCATCCAAGTCGGTGCGCGCAATATGCAAAACTTCGACTTGCTGAAAGAAGTCGGGAAGACGGATAAACCGGTGCTCTTGAAGCGTGGCTTATCGGCTACGATTGAAGAGTTCATCTATGCGGCCGAGTACATCATGGCGAGCGGCAACAGCCAAGTCATCTTGTGCGAGCGCGGCATCCGGACATATGAACGGGCGACACGCAACACGCTCGACATCACCGCGGTCCCGATTTTGAAACAAGAGACGCATTTGCCGGTCATGGTCGACGTGACTCACTCGACAGGACGACGCGACTTGTTACTGCCAGCGGCCAAAGCGGCGCTTGCAGTCGGGGCGGACGGGGTCATGGTGGAAGTACACCCGAACCCGGCCATCGCCTTATCGGATGCCCAGCAACAACTCGATTTCGATCAGTTCGATCAATTCGTGGACGGGCTAACGGCCCAGTTCCCTCAACTTGATTTGGTGAAAAAGTAAACTTTCCAATTGGAAACGTTTTATATAGCGTGAAGACAGGGTAAAATGATGACAGATACCTGTCTTCCTTTTTTGACACGTTTTTTGAAAATCGTTTGAAAATCATTGCTTGTAGGAGGAGTTTTAATGAATAGTAACAATGTAACCATCTATGATGTCGCACGAGAAGCCGGGGTGTCGATGGCAACCGTCTCACGCGTCGTCAACGGAAACCCGAACGTCAAACCGACGACCCGCAAGAAAGTCCAGGATGCGATTGACCGTCTCGGCTATCGTCCGAACGCTGTCGCACGTGGACTGGCCAGTAAGAAGACGACGACGGTCGGCGTCATCGTCCCAGACATCTCGAACATCTTCTTCGCAGACCTTGCTCGCGGAATCGAGGACGTCGCGACGATGTACAAGTACAACATCATCCTCGGGAACTCGGACTCGAACCGTGACAAAGAGATCCATTTGTTGAACACATTGCTCGGGAAACAAGTCGACGGCATCATTTTCATGGGCGGTCGTCTGCACGAAGACCTCGTCAACGAGTTTAAAAAGTCACCGGTCCCAATCGTCCTCGCGGCGACACTCAACCAAGGGTATGACCTCCCTGCGGTCAACATCGATTATGAGCAAGCGGCATACGATGCGACCGAAATGTTGATTGGCCACGGCCATAAACAAGTCGGCTTCATCACAGGTCCACTCGAGCAACAAATCAATGGCGAGAAGAAATTCTCTGGTTACCGCCGTGCCCTTGACGACGCCGGACTCCCGTTCCGTGAGAGTGACGTCGTCCTTGGGAATTACACGTACGCATCAGGCCTTGAGGCGATGCAGAAGATGCTCGAACGTGACGATTGCCCGAAAGCGATTTTCGCCGGTACGGATGAGATGGCACTCGGTGTCATTCACGCGATTCAAGACGCCGGTTTCTCGGTCCCGAACGATTTTGAAGTCGTCGGCCATGATAACACGCGTCTCGCTACGATGATTCGTCCGAAATTGACGACGGTCGTCCAACCGATGTATGACATCGGTGCCGTTGCCATGCGTCTCTTGACGAAAATCTTGAATGCGGAAGAAGTCGAAGAGAAGAACGTTGTCTTGCCGCACCGCATCGAACGTCGCGATTCGGTACGTCAAGACTGAATAAAAATCCCCTCGCCTGCCGGAGTCACTCCGCGGACGAGGGGATTTTTTTAGACATATAGTGATTTGCGATCGTTCGAAATGAACGGCCAGAACGCCCGTTTCGTCACTTCCCAATTTTTCTCCTCAATTTGTTGGCGTCGGGGAATATGTTGGAACGTGTACGGATGGTCATCCCAGCGTGTCGGCAAGGCTAAATCCGCTTTGTCCTGCCACTGCTCGATCCATTCGGGCGGAATGTCGCCGCTGTACGGCGCCTCGCGCGTCAGTCCGGCCCACACTTGCGCCCAAGCCCGGGGTACGGTCCGATACCAATCATAGCCGCCGCCGCCGAGGGCGACGAGTCTTCCTTCCGTATACTCGTCGGCAAGTCGAGAGGCTATTTGAGGAATCTGTTCGAACGTCCGAATCGTCGAGGCAAGGTGTGTCAACGGATCAAAGGCATGGGCGTCGGCACCGTTCTGCGTCACGATGATATCCGGCTTGAACCATTCGCACGCTTCCCGGAACACTGTCTCGTAACAGCGCAAGAACGACTCGTCTTGGGTGAACGCATCGACCGGGACGTTCCAGCTATAGCCGTACCCATTCCCGTTGCCGCGCTCTGTGACGGCTCCTGTCCCCGGGAACAGGTAGCGGCCGGTCTCGTGGATAGATAACGTCATCACATCGTCATCGTCATAAAACAGCCATTGGACGCCGTCTCCGTGGTGGGCGTCAGTATCGACATAGAGGACCCGGCTGCCGTACGCTTTACGGACGTGGGCGATGGCGACCGCCGCGTCGTTATACACGCAAAATCCAGACGCTTTCCGCCTCATCCCGTGATGGAGGCCGCCCCCGACGTGAAAGGCGCGCTCCAGTTTACCGCTCGCGACCAAATCAAGCGCGTGAACGGTGCCCCCGACGAGCCGGGCCGCTCCTTCATGGATGGTTGGGAAAATCGGCGTGTCTTCAGTGCCGAGGCCGAACTTGTTCGCTTTCAATGTCGACAGCTCACCGGCCGCCGCCGCTTGAACCGCTTCGATATAATCAAGGTCATGGACGAGCGCGAGCGACTCGACCGAGGCGAGGGGCGGGGCGATACACTCGGAAGCCTGAAGTTTACCTGAGGCGATGAGCAGGGACGTCGTCAGCTCCAGGCGGACCGGATTGAACGGATGATCCGCATGGAAGCGGTACGAGTTCTCGTTCTCCCCGAATATGTAGGCCGGTCTCATTGGGACATCTCCGGACCGAGCACGTCATAACCCTCGCGTTTCAACCGTTCGATGATGCGGAGCGGATTCATCGTCTGGACGCGGAACGAGATGATGCGTTTATATGGGTCGGGCGTCGGGTGAACGAACACGTTGATGATGTTGACGTTCGTCTTGGCGAGGAGCCGGGTCACTTTCTCGAGCGTCCCCGTCGTGTTCTCGACCAAGAGCTCAATCTGAGAGCTCGGCTCGAGCGCGCCCGTCAATTGGACGAAGTAACGCAATAAGTCTGTCTCGGTCAAGACGCCGACGAGTTTGCCTTGTTCGACGATCGGCAGGCAGGTCAGGCGATACTCATAAAACAGAGCGGCCGCATCTTCGAAGAAGTCGTACGGATGTGCCGTCGTCACATCTTGACGCATGATGCTCGAAACGGGGTTTTTGAAGTCGGCGCTCTCACTCTCCGGATGGAACACGCTCGTCGCTCCGCTCATCTCGAACTGGCCGACGATTCCGACGACTTGTCGGGCCGGGTTGGTGACGATGAGATGGCGCACTTGATGATCACGCATGAGCTTGGCCGCATGGGCGATCGTGTTGGTCGGTTGAATCGTCACGACATGACGGTTCATCATTTGTTCAATCAACATCCAGTTCCCTCCTTAGTCATACATGAACCGGCGCCGCAGCCGGAGCGAATCGAAATGGTCGATCGTTTCTTGCCGGACGTTCTTGCCAATCCGTGCCATGAGACAGTTGGCCGGATGCGAGGCAATCTCGGGGTCATCGGTCGGGAAGAAGACGAGTCCGCCGTGGTTCATCATCTTTTCCATCACTTTCCGATAGTCCCAGATAGAGAGCCCGCTCCCTTTCAAGTCCCAGTGCCAATAATATTCGGTCGTCAAAATCAAGAAGTCATCCATATGCGCGTCCATCATCGACACTTCGAGCAGTTGCTTGCCAATCCGTTGGCCACGGAAGCGCGGGCTCACTTCGATCGCGCCGAGCTCGAGGATATAGGGGTCGTTCCCTTCGCTCCAACGTTCATATGGGTCCGGATATAAATACGTGACATAACCGATGACGAGGTCATCGACGCGGGCCACGATGATGCGGCCTTCTTTCAAGTCAGCGATTTCGACGAGCGCCTTGTGTTGGTCCTCAGGTTCACGAAATGCGGTCAATCCCTCATCGAGCCTATACGTGGCCAACACGTCGCTCTCGATCGGTCCATCGATGATTACGGCTCCGAGTGAGGTTTCCCACACCTTTGAATGATATTGTTTTTCCATGGAGTCACCACCTTTTCCACCTTCTATTATAGCGCTTTCATTTAGCTTGTTTCACACTCTTTTGGAGATTTTGGAAATTCATTGATTTGTCATAATATTAACACTATACTGAAAGTGGTTATACCATTCATTACAGGGGAGGCGAATCTTTAGTGATGGAAAAATTGAAAGCGTTATCAGGGGAACATCAATTGGCGTCGTATGAAGATGCTTGTCAGTCGTTCGAGTGGACACAAGCAGAAGCATTATTTTCTTGGGATTTGACGGGGAACGTCAACACGGCGTACGAAGCAATCGACCGTCACGCAGAAGGTGAACTCGCCACGAAGCTGGCGTTGCTCTATTTCGATGGGGAACGAGAAGAGCGCTACACGTATGAGGACATGAAACGAGAAAGCAATCGGGCCGGAAACGTTCTGAAATCGGTTGGAGTGGAGAAAGGCGACCGCGTCTTCATCTTCATGCCACGGAGTCCAGAACTTTATTTTATTTTGCTCGGTACACTCAAGCTCGGGGCGATCGTCGGTCCGTTGTTTGAGGCGTTCATGGAGCAAGCCGTCCACGACCGTCTGCTCGACTCGGAAGCGAAAGTCATCGTCACGACCGAGGCGCTCCTACCGCGTATCCCGGTCGATCAACTCCCGCACTTGGAGACGATTTTAATCGTCGGTGACGAGGTAAAAGAGGCAGGGAAAATCATCGACTACCGCAAATTGGCGGGTGATGCCTCGACCGATCTCGACATCACGTGGGTCGACCGCGAAGACGGTATGATTTTGCATTATACGTCAGGGTCGACCGGGAAACCGAAAGGTGTCTTGCATGTCCATAACGCCATGGTGCAGCATTTGATGACCGGCAAATGGGTGCTCGACTTGCAACCGGATGACATTTACTGGTGCACAGCCGATCCAGGTTGGGTGACGGGTACGAGCTACGGGATTTTCGCACCTTTCTTAAACGGGGCGACGAACGTGATCGTCGGGGGACGATTCAATCCTGAGTTCTGGTATTCGGTCATCGAACGGTTCGGTGTCACGGTCTGGTACAGCGCGCCGACAGCGTTCCGGATGCTCATGGGTGCCGGAGAAGAGGCGTTTGAAAAATATGATTTGTCGTCACTCCGCCATATCCTGTCGGTCGGAGAACCGCTCAATCCGGAAGTCATTCGTTGGGGGAACGAATCGTTCGGATTGCGGATTCATGACACGTGGTGGATGACAGAGACCGGTGCGATGATGATTTGCAATTATCCGACGATGGATATCAAACCGGGGTCGATGGGCAAAGCTATCCCGGGTTGTGAAGCGGCCATCTTAGACGACCGAGGTCAACCACTCCCGCCGCACCGGATGGGCAACTTGGCACTCAAGACGCCATGGCCGTCGATGATGCGGAAAATTTGGAAGAATGACGCCAAGTATGAGAGCTACTTCTGGGGTGACTGGTACGTCTCGGGTGACTCGGCGTATATGGACGAGGACGGTTACTTCTGGTTCCAAGGCCGCGTCGATGACGTCATCATGACGGCAGGGGAGCGGGTCGGTCCGTTCGAAGTCGAGAGCCGTCTCGTCGAGCACCCAGCTGTCGCCGAGGCCGGTGTCATCGGGAAACCGGACCCGGTACGCGGGGAGATCATCAAGGCGTTCATCGCGCTCCGTAAAGGCTATGAGCCGTCGGACGAGTTGAAGGCGGAGATTCAAAAATTCGTCAAAGAAGGTCTCGCGGCTCACGCGGCTCCGCGTGAGATCGAGTTCAAAGACAAATTGCCGAAAACGCGAAGCGGGAAAATCATGCGTCGCGTCTTGAAAGCATGGGAGTTGAACCTCGAGACGGGTGACTTATCGACAATGGAAGATTGATCGACAAAAGGTCGACACGCGACGTGTCGACCTTTCTTGTCGGATTAGGCGCCGTCTGCAGCTTCGGCGTCTTCTTTCTTCTTGTCTTCCTCAGCCTTTTTCTCAGCTTCGGCTTTCTTCTTTGCTTCTTCTTCAGCTTTCTTCTTATCAGCTTCCGCTTTTTTCTTTGCGTCGGCTTCTGCTTTCGCTTTTGCGTCAGCCGCTGCCTTTTCCTTCGCAGCAGCGTCAGCTTCCTGTTTCTGTTCTTCAGCCTCTTGTTTCTTCTCTTCGGCTTCTTCTTTCTTCTTCGCCTCTTCTTCGGCTTTCTTCTTCGCTTCCTCTTCCTTCTTCTTCGCCTCTTCTTCGGCTTTCTTCTTCGCTTCCTCTTCCTTCTTCTTCTTCTCTTCGACTTTTTTCTTCTCAGAGAATGAACCAGAGTCACCGAAGTCGCCAGCTCTTACGCTAGCCGGTTGTACGAAGCGAGCGTTCGAATTGAACACTTCTGGACGATCGAGATAGACGTTGTTGGCAATCTTAGACCACATACCTTGTGTCCGTTGGTAGTAACGGCCATAGACACCTCCGTCTGTCAAACCATTTTCTTTATCATAACCGGTCCAGACGGCAAGAGTGACACCTGGCGTCGAACCGACCAAGTAGGAGTCGCGACGATCTTGGGTGGTTCCGGTTTTGCCCATCCAGTCACCTGGGACGTTCAAGAGCGAGTTGGCATACGTCGCTGTTCCTGACGTGTAGACGTCACGGAGCATATCGACAATCAAGTAGGCTGTACGATCCGAATAGATGCGTGTCTTCTTCGGATTTTTCTCGTAAATGACTTCGCCTTGGTACTCGACACGGTCGATGATATACGGTTCGACGTGTTCACCGCCGTTGGCGAGCATCGCATAACCCGAAGCAAGGGAGGCTAACTTAACTGAACTAACACCGAGTGCCATTGATGGGGCATCACGCGTATCTTCAGGAACATTCATGCCCATTTGGAGCAGTTTCTCCGTGGCCCCTCTGAAATCGCCTTGTTCTTCGTAAATTTTAACGGCAGGAACGTTTCGAGATTGTTTCAGCGCATCACGAGCTGTCATCGGTCCTCGGAACGTCAAGTCTTCATTGTTAATTTCAACGGTGTTCGGATTTGAACCATTTTGATATTTGTACTTTTCATCAATGATGACGGTGTCCGTCGTGATGAATCCTTTCTCGATTGCATTCGCATAAACGAGTAGCGGTTTCGCCGTCGATCCAATTTGACGTTCCATTTGACGGGCGCGATTAAAGTCATCGGCCTTGCCGTTTACGTAGCGACCACCGACAAATCCGAGGATGCGACCGGTCTTGTTCTCGAGCATAATGGCTGCCGTTTGCTCCGGACCTTGGTCAGGGTCGACTTTCGGTGAGTTGTTAGGTCCGAAGTTATTGACGTTTCGGGCCGGCTGTTGCATCGATTCGTGGACTTGTTTATCAAGCGACAAATGAATCTTGTATCCACCTTGGCGGAGTGCGTTGTGAGCGCGACGTCCGTACGTGCTCGTAATTTCTTTGCGCTCTTCTGCGCTCAATTCGTTCACGTTCACGCCGTCTTGTTTAAGCATGTGGTCCCGAACGATAATGAGGGCATCTTCTTCAGCCCATTGCACGACATATGGATAGCGGTCACGCGGCTTCGATTGCGTCTTCATGAAGTCTTTTGTGATGTCGTAGTTGTATGCGGCATCATATTCTTCTTTTGTGATTTTCTTGGCCACATACATCCGGTTGAGTACCGTCTTCATACGATTGATAGCCGGTGCCACGTCCTCTTTAATGACACCGCCTTGGTAGTACGGTGTGTACAAGAACGGGTTTTTCGGAATCCCGGCGAGGAAAGCAGCTTGTGGCAACGTCAACTTCTCAGCCGATGTGTTGAAGACACCGCGAGCGGCCGCTTCAATCCCTGAGATGTTGCGTCCCATCGAGTTTCGCCCGAATGAGACGACGTTCAAGTACGCGTTCAAGATCTCATCTTTGTTCATTGCTTTCTCGAGGCGAAGGGCGAGTAAAATCTCTTTCGCTTTTCGTTCGAACGACACCTCGTTCGTCAGCATTTGGTTCTTGATGAGCTGTTGGGTGAGCGTTGAGCCACCGGTCCGGTCTTCAGACCCGGTCGCTTCTTGTAAGATGGCGCGGAGCGTCGCTTTCGGGACGACACCAACGTGTTCGTAAAACTCGACGTCCTCTGTGGCGAGCAACGCGTCGACGACGAACGGAGAGACTTTATCGACGGCAACCGGAACCCGTACTTCATCCGTCGTATAGTTTCCGATTCGTTCACCGCTTCCAAAATAAATGTCAGAAGTCGATGAGTAGGTGTTGATTTGTGACGTCATCGTCTTATATGCAGGTGCCGGCATATCCTTGACGAGAGAAGCGAAATACCCCGCTCCGATCCCGGCGCCTAAAAATCCAATGAGAACGACCGATATAATCGTTAGGAGCAGGACGTTCCACGACACATCGTAAAATACATTGGCATAACGGCGGGCTTTCAAGGACTTAGGTTGGTTCCATATGTCTCGAATCTTTTGCAGCATGACAGCCTCCTTAATATGGTGTAAAACTATTTTGGACAGTAATATATACGATTATAGCACAACTCGTTGCCGACCTTCCTCCCAATCCACTGTCGGATGCAAGTTTCCATCTTCCAGTTGACAATTTGGAAATGGAACTTATAAAATGTAAAGCATAGTCCATAAACAAAGACGCTATGAAGAAAGCGAAGTAGTCGACTGACCGCTTGTCCAGAAAGCTAGTGGGTGCTGTGAACTAGCCAATGTCAATCGATGAATTACACTTTTGGAGCGTGCCGTTCGGCCGGGTCGAGACCGTTATCTCTCGCTACAAGTGGCCACAACTGTGGCAATTAGGGTGGTACCGCGGAATCTCCGTCCCTTCTCATATGAGAAGGGACGTTTTTTTATGTCAATCGAAGGAGTGGAACAGATGGAATTATTGAAGGATTTAGAATTTCGAGGTCTCGTCAACCAATTGACGGACGAAGCAGGGTTAGCTGAACAACTAAAAAAACCGACGGCATTATACACGGGATTCGACCCGACGGCGGACTCGCTCCATATCGGGCACTTGCTCCCGATTTTGACGCTCAAACGTTTCCAAGAGGCGGGACATCACGTCATCGCTCTCGTCGGTGGGGCGACCGGCATGATCGGTGACCCGTCCGGTCGTTCGGACGAGCGTTCGCTCAACACGCTCGACACGGTCAAAGAATTTTCGGATCGCATTAAAGACCAATTGAGCCGTTTCCTCCCGCTTGAAGGTGAAAATCCGATCTCAATCCGCAACAACTACGAGTGGACGGAAGAGTTGTCGATTATCGACTTCTTGCGTGATATCGGGAAACACTTCCCGATCAGCTACATGCTCGCCAAAGATTCGGTCGACTCGCGTTTGGAGAACGGAATCTCGTACACGGAATTCTCATACATGCTGTTACAATCGTTCGACTTCTTGAAGTTGTACGAAAACGAGAACTGCCGCCTTCAAGTCGGGGGCAGCGACCAGTGGGGCAACATCACGGCCGGTCTCGAACTCATCCGCCGCTTCGGTCACTCGGAGAAGGCGTTCGGGTTGACGGTGCCACTCGTGACGAAGTCGGACGGTCAAAAGTTCGGGAAGACGGCGGGTGGTGCAGTCTGGCTCGATGCCGACAAGACGACACCGTACGAGTTTTACCAGTTCTGGATTAACGTCGACGACGCTGACGTCATCAAGTTCATCAAATACTTCACGTTCATGTCGCACGAAGACATCTTGGCGCTCGAAGCAGAAGTGGCCGCTGCACCTGAGAAGCGTGCCGCCCAACGTCGCCTCGCCGAAGAGATGACGAAGCTCGTCCATGGAGAAGCGGGTCTTGATCAAGCGCAACGTATCACGACTGCCTTCTTTAGTGGCGACTTGAAAACGCTCAAACCAGAAGACATGGATGCCGCATTCAAGGGCATGCCACAGTTCGAGCTCGACGGCGAGCGCAACCTTGTCGACATTCTCGTCGAAGCGAAGATTGCACCATCGAAACGTCAAGCCCGTGAAGACGTTCAAAACGGGGCGATTTACTTGAACGGGGAGCGGGAACAGTCGCTCGATAAAATGGTGACACGCGCCGATACGCTAGGTGAGTTCACCATCATCCGTCGCGGTAAGAAAAAATACTTCGTGATCCGTCACGTCTGATGCATGCGTCCATGTCCGCCAATGTTGCGAACATGGACGTTTTTTTCTGACTCAACATCGATTCGGTCTGCTACGATAGCAAGTATAGACGACAAGGAGGCTTTATTATGGATATTGAAGAATTTTTTGGCGAGCAGTTCCATCAATGGCGCGAGCGGTTCCGGTACTACGAGATGGCGATCACTGAACTCGAGAGCGATCTCGGCATCATCGACCTCGATTGGCAGACGCGGCTTGGCTATTCGCCGATTGAACACGTGAAGACGAGGATGAAGACGCTGCCGTCCATCATTCGGAAGATGAATCAAAAAGGACTTCCCCTAGAAGTGGAAGCGCTGTGGGAGAATATATCTGACGTCGCCGGAGTGCGGATCGTCACGAGTTTTCGTGATGACATCTATGCCATCCTCGATCATTTGAAAAAACGGGACGATTTAGAAATTGATGAGATTAAGGATTACATCCAACATCCGAAACCGAGCGGCTATCGGAGCTTGCATCTCATCGTCCGAACGAAAGTGTATTTGGCGGAACGCGTCATCTGGGTGCCAGCCGAGATTCAAATTCGCACGCTCGCCATGGACTTTTGGGCGGCGACGGAGCATAAGCTTCATTATAAATACCAGAACGTTGTCCCGGAGGCGTCGAAACTCGAGTTGATTGAAGCGGCGAAGATGGCGGATGCCCTCGATACCCAGATGGGCCGGATTCGTGAACAGATTTTAAAGAAATAAAAAAATCCCCTTTCCTGCCGAGGCAGGAAAGGAGATAAAAGCATTAACGTGAGTAGTACTCAACGATGAGTTGCTCTTTGATTTGGTCGTTCAATTCAGCGCGCTCAGGAAGACGTACGAATGTACCTTCGAGCTTCTCAGCATCGAATGTGACGTAGTCTTTTGTAGCTGGTGCTACTTCGAGAGCTTCAGCGATCGCTTTGAAGTTTTTAGACTTCTCGCGAACTGAGATGACTTGACCTGGTTTTACACGGTAAGACGCGATGTCTACACGTGAACCGTCAACTTGGATGTGACCGTGGTTGACGAGTTGGCGCGCTCCGCGACGTGTGCGAGCGAGACCCATACGGTAAACGAGGTTGTCAAGGCGTGACTCGAGCAAGAACATGAAGTTCTCACCGTGGATACCTTGCATTTTCCCAGCATCGTTGAAGATGCGACGGAATTGCTTCTCGTTGATTCCGTACATGTGACGGAGTGCTTGCTTCGCTTGAAGCTGAAGACCGTATTCAGAGATTTTACGACGACCATTTCCGTGTTGACCTGGTGCGTAAGGACGTTTTGCTAATTCTTTACCCGTTTCGCTAAGCGAGATGCCTAAGCGACGCGAGAGTTTCCAAGCTGGACCTGTGTAACGAGCCATGTTTGGACTCCTCCTTGTTGTTCATGTATTTTGCACAAAAGAACAACGATGTCAAAGACGGGTGACGCCCCTTTCTAGGTTCAAGCACCTTCACTTGATAGCGAAGCTACGAGATGCTCCTCCGACTCAGTCGAGGCCCGAAAGGTGGATACGTCTGTCAATGACTGCTATCGTCATTTCATGCACAAAAATCAGTATACGACGAAACGATTCGCTTGTCAATCAGATGAAGCGAAGTAATGTCTGGCAAAATTGCTCGAGCCCTTGGCGGTCGACATCTGAGAAGCGGTCGAACTCGGGGCTGTCGATATCGAGGACACCGATCGTCTTGCCGTCGCGAACGAGCGGGACGACGATTTCTGAGTTAGAAGCCGCATCACAAGCGATATGGCCAGGGAATTGATGAACGTCTGCAATGAGTTGCGTCTCTTGCGTCGAGGCCGCAGTGCCGCAAACTCCTTTACCGAACGCGATATGGACACAAGCCGGAAGGCCTTGGAACGGTCCGAGGATGAGGGCATCTTCTCCCTCTGTTAAATAGAAGCCGACCCAGTTGATGCGGTCGAGGAACTGGTTAAGCAATGCGCTCGCGTTCGATAGGTTGGCGACACGGTTCGTCTCGCCTTCTAAAAGTGCTGCCAGCTGTTTATTGAGTAGGTCGTACCCGGCGGCCAAGTCGCCAGTGTAAGTCGTTGTTTGAAACATTTGATTCCCTCCTATGAATGAATGCATGATGAATTAGCATTATGGTACACGCATTTTTTCGGTTTGTCTTCTTAAAAGATTCGCGTGAAAAACAACATTCTCTCCCTAAACCGTTGGAAAACCTATGCAAATCATTGGTTCTATAATATGATTAGTATTATCTATACTCATAAAATACTTCATTTATTCATTTAGATACATAAGTCCATGAAAGCGGCTTGGAGGTTGTGACAGAGATGGATTACGGAATCTACGGAATTTTAATTGGAATCATTGTCATCGCATTAGGGGCCATGCTGGGAAGCATGCTCGTACGAAGGAATTTTTACCAGAAAATTGATGATTTAGACATGCGCAAACAAAGTGTGCTCAGCGCCAGTGTGCCGGCTGAACTGCAGAAGTTCAAACAATGGCCGATGGAAGGCGAGACGAAAGAAAAGTTCGAACGATGGCATCAGTCGTGGGACGAACTCGTCAGCGTACATACGGGACAAATCGATGAGGCGCTCTATCATGCCGAAGAAGATTTGGACAAATATCGCTTCCTTAAAGTGAAATCCGATTTGAACGCGACGGAACAGTTGATTGAAGAGCTCGAGTCGATGGTACACGCCATGCTCGATGAGATGGATGAGTTCAATCAACACCATTCGTCGCTTCTCGATATCGTCAAAAAAGACGAGAAAGAGTTGTATCAATTCCGGAAGACACTCGTCGCCCAAAACAGTGCGTTTGGCCCGACATACGAGCTCGTCGAGTCTGAAATCGCGGCAGCGGAAGCGAAGCGGACCGAGATGATCACGTTGAAGCAAGAAGGACAAGTATCTGAGGCGTATATCGCCGGCCAAGTCTTGTCTGAGAAAGTGACGAAGATTCGTGAACTCGTCGGCGTCATCCCGCAGTTCGTGCGCACGGTGCAAATCGATTTGAAACAACAGCTCAACCAGTTGCGCTCGGGTCATAAAGAGATGCAAATGGACGGCTACGCGCTTGAGCCGCTCGGTTTAATGGAAGAGATCGAGCAAGCGGAAGATCGCCGGGCCGCGCTCATGGACCGGATTGAACAACTCGACTTCGCTCATTTCGAGATGGACATGCAACAGCTCAGCTCGGACATCGATCAGCTGTTCGAAGCGTTCCGGACCGAAGTCGATGCACGCCAATACGTGAAAAAAGAATTCGCGACCGTGAAAGAACGTGACCGCCAGACGAGTGAAGTCATGGCTCGTCTCCATCAAGAGATGACCCGCCTCGTCAGCAATTACGAGATTAATGCCCGTGTCGGCGAAGAGTTTGAACAGCTCGAACGGGAGCGTGCGACGCTCACGGCGAACGTACTCGACATCGAACAGGCGCTCGTCGCCCAGATGATTCCGTTCAGCATGATTAAATCAAAAGTACAAGAAGCGAAACGTTCGCTCGATCAGTTCAGTGCGATGCATGAACGGTTCATCGAGAACACGAACTCCCTTCGCAAAGAAGAACTCGAAGTCCGCAACAAACTCGAGTCATGGAAGCGCGAACTGTCGGCCCATCGCCGTTTGCTCGCGAAGAGCGCCATGCCGGTCGTTCCGACTGATTTGACGAGCGATATGCGCCAGTTGCAAAAAGGCGTGCAATCGTTGGATGAACAGTTCGAGAAAGCACCGTTTAATATGACGTATATCGTCGGCCTCAGCCACGACGTCGAAGAGACGATGGACAACTTCCGGGACCGGGTCAAAGCACTCTTGCGCCAAGTCACGTACGCCGAACAACTTCTGCAGTATGCGAACCGCTATCGCCGTCGCGACAACGAGGTGCATATCGCTTTGACGCTCGCCGAGAACAAGTTCTTGCATGGGGAATATGGGACGGCCGTCGAGATTGGCGAGCGTGTCCTCGGACGTTTCGATGAAGGAGCGGCCCGTGAGATTCGCCAACGCGTCGAAAAAGGATTGGAACAGCAAGAGCTATTACGAAAATAATGATGCATGAAGATTGACGTAAACGGGAATTAACGTGTACGTCAATCTTTTTTGAATCGAGGAGGAATTTTGTGATGGGAACGCTATGGGTTAACGGAAAGATTTATACGATGAACAAAGAGCATGAACATGCTCGTGCCATGTACGTGGAGCACGGCCGGATCTTGAAGATGGGGGAAGAAGGCCACCTTCGTCGTACATACGCCGGAAGAATCAAGCAGATTGTGAATCTTGAAGGGAAGAGCGTCTATCCGGCGTTCACCGACTCACACATCCACTTGATCGGGTACGGGGAAGCGCTCGACCGGATCGATGCGACCGAGACGACGGACTTGCAAGCTCTGCTCGAATCGATGAAGCAAAAGAATGGTAACGACGATTGGATTGTCGCGGAAGGGTTCAATGACCGTCTGCTTGGCGAGATGCCGACGCGTGAGATGATTGATGCCGTCATTCCGGACCGGCCCGTCGTCTTGAAACGGGTCTGTCGTCACGTTGCCGTCGTCAACTCGAAAGGATTGGAGCGGCTCGGCTTGATTCATCATACTGTCATCGAAGGCGGGAAGCTCGGACGCGATGCGGATGGCAAGTTGAACGGGGTGCTGTACGATGCGGCGCTCGACCTGCTCCACAAAGAGCTGGGCGGAAATCGCGAGAAAAATGTCGCCTCGCTCCACCGGGCCATCGACTCTCTGTTCGCCCACGGCATCGTCAATGCCCATACGGAAGACTTGTTCTATCACGGTGATCCGCTCGAGACGATTCAAGCGTATGAAGACGTTTTGGCGGACCTCCCGTTCCACGCGCATCTGCTCGTCCATGAACAAGTCGTTGATACGTTGATTCGTCACGACGCGCTCGCCAAGCGCCCGCGTTTTGATTTCGGGGCGATGAAATTATTCGTCGACGGATCGTTCGGGGGACGGACGGCACTCTTGTCGGAACCGTACACGGATGATCCGGCACAGCGGGGAATCGAGGTTCATCGTCCGGATCATCTCGAGGCGCTTGTCAAAAAGGCGCGGTCCTACGGGATGAACGTAGCGGCCCACGTGATTGGGGACGCCGCCGCCGAACAGTTCATCACGCTGCTCGAGAAATATCCGGCCAAGCGTGGGACGCGAGACCGAATCATTCACGCCTCACTCTTGAACGACGCGCTCTTAAAACGGATTCAAGCGCTGCCGGTGTTGATTGATGCCCAACCGATCTTCTTGTCGGACGACATGAACTTGTTGTTCGACCGGCTCGGCAACGAGCGCGTCGATGACGCCTACCGCTTCAAATCGATGCTCGATACCGGAGCGCTCGTCCTCGGAGGCAGTGACGCCCCGATTTCTACCGTCGATGTACGGAAAGGTTTATATGCGGCGGTCACCCGTCAGTCATTTGAGGAGTCGGGGGCGCTCAACCCGCCGGAACGCCTATCGATGTATGAGGCGCTCCGCAGCTTCACGTATGCACCGCGTGTCGCGACAGGCACACACGGACGCGACGGCTTGTTGATTCAGAGCTATAACGCGACGTTCACGGTGTGGGAAGAGGACTTCTTCGACCTGCGTGGACGCGACATCCTCGACAATCGACTCGTCATGACGGTCGTCGAGGGGACGCCGGTATACGAGGCCAATGTCGTCAACGCATAAGGAAAGGCTAGCCATCCACGAGGGACGGCTAGCCTTTTGTCGTTTAGAAAAATGAACGCTGGACTTTGTGCCAGAACGAGTTGTTTTTCAGTTTGACGGTCTTAATGACCTGATCAGAAAGTTCGATATCGATGCGGTCTGTATATTTCAAGCTGAGCGCCTCGTTGTCCATGCCGATAATCGGATAGTCGTTCCCATCCTCAACGATGCGGAGCGAGAGTTTGCGCGAGTCGTGCACGATGAACGAAGAGCCGAGCGTGCGGTAACGATTGTTGTTCACCGAGGCGATCTCGCTCACTTGCATACATGGGATGAGCGGATCGACGATAGCGCCGTCGAGTGATTTGTTGTACGCTGTCGAGCCGGTCGGTGTCGAGACGACCATGCCGTCGCCGCGGAACGTCTCGAAATGGAGATCGTCGATGTACACTTCGATGGCGAGCGATTTGATGATACTCGACTTGATTGAGGCTTCGTTCAAACAAAGCATCGGAGTCGATTCATTGATGGATGCCGACAAGAGCGGGTATTTCCGCACCTCGAGACCGGCTTCGATACGGGCGCTGTTGTCCGAGAACAAGCGATCGACTTCGTCGAGTTTATGTATATCGAAATCGCAATAAAACTCGTTCAAGCCGCGGCCAAACCCGACGTAAATGGCATCTTGACGGAATCCCGTATAGCGGACAGCCTGCAAGAACGCGCCATCTCCCCCGATGGCGACGATGATGTTGGCGTCTTCAGGGCGATTGACGACGTTGAAGCCGTATTTCTCACCGATTTCGATTAATTTTTTTACTTCTTTTGTAAAGTCGTTGACGTTACGATGGTACAAAAAAACGTTGTTTCTCATCCTAGTCATCCCCTTTGTCAATTGAGTCTCTTTCATTATACAGCGTTTTAGACGCTCGATATAGGGAAAATCACAATCAGGCCGTCTGAGGCAGGATGCTTGTCATCGAGACGGCGCCATCGCTATGATGAAGAAGTATAAATCATGCAAAAGGGGATGAAACGATGCCAACATTTAAAGGCAATACCGTTACACTGCAAGGGAACCCGGTCAAAGTCGGAGATACTGCACCGGACTTTACAGCGCTCACGACGGCACTTGAAGAGGTGACGCTCGCGTCATACCCAGGCAAGAAATTGATTAGTGTCGTTCCATCGATCGACACAGGTGTCTGTGACACGCAAACACGCGCATTCAACGAGAAGGCGTCATCGCTCGGCGGTACCGTCTTGACGGTGTCAAACGACTTACCGTTCGCACAGCGTCGCTGGTGTGCGGCGTCAGGACTTGATAATGTCGTCATGTTATCGGATCACCGCGACCAATCGTTCGCGAAATCGTACGGCGTATTGATGGAAGAACTCCGTCTTCTCGCACGTTCGGTATTCGTCATCGACTCGGCCGGTACGGTCCAGTATGTCCAGTACATGGATGAGATGACAGAGGAAGTTGATTTCGATGCGGCGCTCGAGGCGTTTGACGCTGCGAACTGATTCGCTTGGCGAAACGACCACGA
Organism: Exiguobacterium sp. s152; assembly: GCF_018618335.1. Lineage (NCBI taxonomy): Bacteria > Bacillati > Bacillota > Bacilli > Caryophanales > Exiguobacterium > Exiguobacterium sp. s152. Next base: position 346,235 of record NZ_JACSLX010000001.1, on the reverse strand, counting down.
ATCGCTTACACTAATAGAAGTGAACCGACCGGCTCTCCACAAGAGGGCCGGTTTTGTATGGAAAGGATGATCGAAGATGGAACGATTTGAACAACTGTATCGGGATTGGAAGAAAGAAGCGAAGAAGCTGACGACAGACCTTGACTTATTGCCGCTCGAGGCATTGATTGAAGTGTTTGAGCGAGTCAATGTCGAACAGGAGAAAACGGATGATGTCCGCAAAGCCGTCAGTCTGCTCGTCCTCGAGGAGACGACGACACTCCCGCCGAACCATCAACCGACACCGGACGCCGTCAGCCTGTTCATCGGGTACTTGGCGACGAAGCTCGTCAAGGACGGGGCGAACGTGCTGGAACTCGGCAGCGGAACGGGCACGCTCGTCCACGCCGTGTTGACACAATTGAAAGATGCCACCGCGCAGGCGGTTGAAGTCGACGAGACGATGCTTCGCCTGTCGTACGCAATCAGCAACTTGCTCGGTAAGCCGGTTTCGTACTTCCATCAAGACGCACTCGCACCGCTATTCGTCGAGCCGAGCGACTTAGCGCTCGTCGATTTGCCGATCGGCTATTATCCGAACGACGACATGGCATCCGGCTACGCCTTGAAACGGGATGAAGGCCATTCTTACTCGCACTTCTTGTTGATCGAGCAGGCGATGCGTCACTTGAAACCAGGCGGTCACGGGATCTTTGTCATCCCGAACAATTTGTTTGAACAGGATGACGAAGGGAAATTAAAACAGTGGATGGACCGTGAGGCCGTCGTCAAAGGTGTTCTTCAATTGCCGACGACGATGTTCAAAGATGAGCGGTATGCGAAAAGCCTATTGATGTTACAAAAGCTTGGGGAAGGCGTCAAACGCCCGAAACAAGCACTCCTCGTCGAGTTGCCATCGTTCACGGATGTACGTGCTGTTGCCAATATTGTGAAACAGATTGATGATTGGTTTAAAACAACATAATTTTTATTGGGCAAAAGACTTGAAAAACATATGCCATATCAAGTATCTTCATTATGATACAGTTATCGGTTTTTAAGAGAACAGATAAAGACTCGTGTTTAAATCGAAAGGTAAGAGGTGTATGACATGACAAAAATTATGGCAGTCAACGCAGGTAGTTCGTCATTAAAGTTCCAACTTCTCGAAATGCCATCTGAGAAGATGCTCGCCGTCGGGCTCGTCGAGCGTGTCGGAAAAGAAGATGCGATCTTCACGATTAAATATGGCGAAGGACAAAAGTTCCATATCGTCACACCGCTTCATTCACATAAAGAAGCGGTCGAGCTCTCGCTCGAAAAATTGATTGACCTTGATGTTATTCAGTCGTTCGACGAAATCGCAGGCGTCGGTCACCGTGTCCTTCATGGAAAAGAGTTGTACGCGGATTCGGTCGTTATCGACGATGAAGTCATGAAGAACATCGAATCGTTCGTCGAACTCGGACCGCTCCACATCCCGCCAAACTTGACGGGGATTCGTGCGTTTCAAACGATTTTACCGAACGTACCGCAAGTCGCGGTCTTCGACACGGCGTTCCACCAGTCGATGCCAGAAGAGAACTTCTTGTACAGCCTTCCGTATGAGTACTACACGGAGCACGGCGTCCGGAAGTACGGTTTCCACGGAACGAGCCACAAGTACGTCACGCAACGTGCGGCAGAGCTTCTCGGTCGTCCGCTTGAAGACCTTCGTTTAATCTCGTGCCACCTCGGTAGCGGTGCTTCAATCGCAGCGGTTGCCGGTGGTCGTTCGATCGACACGACGATGGGCTTCACGCCACTCGAAGGAATCACGATGGGAACACGCTCGGGATCACTTGACCCGGCCCTCATCCCGTTCTTGATGCAGAAGACTGGCAAGTCGGCTGAAGACGTATTGAACGTCATGAACAAAGAGTCAGGTGTCTACGGTCTCTCGGGTATCTCGAGTGACTTGCGTGACATCGAGCAAGCAGCGGCTGAAGGCAACCACCGTGCCGAAGTCTCGCTCAAAATCTTCTCGAACCGCATCCACGGTTATATCGGTCAATATGCGGCAGAGATGAACGGTGTCGATGCGATCATCTTCACAGCTGGTGTCGGAGAAAACTCTGACGTCATCCGTGAGCGCATCCTTCGTGGCCTTGAGTTCATGGGCGTCTACTGGGATCCATCACTCAACAACGGAGCACGTGGCAAAGAGTTGTTCATCAACTACCCGCACTCACCGGTCAAAGTCATCATTATCCCGACGAACGAAGAATTGGTCATCGCACGCGATACTGTTCGCATCGCCAACCTCGTCGAATCACACGTTTAAGCTGTTACAGCGTCCGTGCCGGATTCATCCGGCACGGGCGTTTTTTAGTGCTTTTGGCATACGGCACGAGATGGTTTTGTGACGATGGACCGAATCGAAAGTGATTGTTTGTAACATTTGGCGTAAGAAAACATGGTTTCCGTAACAAAGCAGATATATTTATTCCTTTAATTGGGAATTGATATGACGAAACCTAAAGAATTTTATTTAAACCGTCATCCAGGCTTAAAGGATGACGGTTTTGTAATGTAATCGTAACTTAGCTGACACTCAAATGAATTTTAGTTGTAAACGCACGGTCATGCGATTCGTCATATAGTTATCTGGACGAAACATTCCGTAATCGATACGACATGTTTCAACTGGAACAGCACCACAGATTCGACAACACGAACTTACTACGAACAAACCGACTAGGAGAGGACAAACCACATGCTCAAAAAAATTGGAACGGTCTTACTACTGACGGTCATGACACTCGCTATGCTCTTACCCCAACAACAAGTTGAGGCGTCTTCAAAAGTATACGTACAAAGCCAAGTCAACGGATTGAACGTCCGCTCGGCAGGGACGCTCAGCGGTAAAGTGATTGGGAAGATCAATAAAGGACAACAACTTCAGCGTACTGGCTCAAAAGGAGCTTGGATTCGCGTCAACTATAAAGGGAAAACGGGTTGGGTCTCTGCTAAATACTTAAAAGCAGTAAAGAAATCTGCGAAGTCGGTAGCAAAAACCAGTATGAAGTCTAAAACGTATAAAATGAATGCTTCAGCTTACACACCATATTGCAAAGGATGTTCAGGCGTTACGGCGCTAGGCTGGAACGTACGTGCGCAAAAACGTAACGTCATCGCTGTCGATCCGCGCGTCATCCCGCTTGGTAAGAAAGTACAAGTATATGTCGCAGGAAAGTTGATGGGCACATATACAGCGGCTGATGCAGGCGGCGCCATCAAAGGTAACAAAATCGACATCTTGATGTACTCGCAAAGTGCGGCTCTTAAATTCGGTCGCAAAACAGTGACTGTCAAAGTGTTATAATACGTGAACGAGGGGCTATCGCATTTGCGGTGGCCCTTTTTTTGATTCGCTGAAACGGATTGCACCGGATGAAGATCGAGGTGTGGCAACTTGAGTAGAAGGAAATTGAATGGTTGTCGAGAAGACCGTATGCAGGTTGAAAGGGGGGAAGGTGACGTGGAGACGACTTACAGTGCATTGATCTCATATGTAAAAGATATTCAGCACCTCAATCAAAGCAGTGCCGCCGCGCTGCTAGTCCTGCAAGACGATCGCATCGTGTTCGAACATTATGACGGCTTCCATTCGAATCATGATTCAAAAGTGGTTGACGTCAATTCGATGTTCAACGTCGCTTCGGCCCGTAAAAGCTATTTGGGACTGGCGATTGCCTATGCGTTGTATGAAGGAAAGATTCGGCATCTCGATGATTTGGTCTCTGATTATTTTGACGAGTATGACGTGGGCACGTTTCGAGGGACGACGATTCGGCATTTGGTCACGCACTCGCACGGATTGAACTAGGATGAGACGGGTTTGGTATTTCGTGAGTTCGATGCAGGTGAGGGATGGGCATATCAGGGTGTGAACGTCGAAATCGTGACGAATTTGTTTAAACGGTTGTACGGATATGATTTCACTCACTTATTAAGAGAGCGGGTGTTTCAGCCGATGGGACTCTCACGAACGGAATGGGCGACTCGTGCGGCACCGAGTCTTGTCAAAGTCGTGGACGTTCCTGACGAGGAAGCGTCGTATAAGTTGTATCCTTTTGATGATGGGATGGGGTCGAATCTACATACGACTGCGCGAGAATTCGCTGCATGGGGCAATCTTCATTTGAATAACGGACGTCATCGAGGCGTTCAGATTGTGCCGGAAGAAGTGATTCGTCTCGCGACCTCGATTCAAAGTCCCGAGTATGCCAATTCAACGTTCCCGACAAACGGGCTGTTCTGGTATGTCCAAGGCGTGCCGAAAGCGTGGAGCGAACTAGGGGAGGCTGTACCGACAGGGTCGTATCAAATCCTCGGGAACACCGGACCATTGCTATTGGTCATTCCCGCCTATCGAGCCGTCGTTGTCAGGATGTATAACAAACGCTATAACTATGGGGGCGACCGCTATCTCGATTATCTTCGCGAGTTCAGCAATCTGGCGGCTGAGACGCTTCGGCCGACCGACAACCCGATATCATAAGCAACCCCACACGAAAGGGCCAACGCGTGCGCGCTGGCCCTTGGCTTGTTATTGGCGGACAATGAGAACGTCACACTTCGAGTAGCGGACGATGCTTTCAGAGACGCTACCGATGAAGAAGCGTTCGACGGCGTTCAACCCGGTTGCTCCACAGATGATGAGATCAATGTCGTGATTCGGTGCGATTTTTTTAGCGATCGTCACTTTCGGAGAGCCGTACTCGATGACCGTCTCCACTTCTTTGACACCTCGTTCTTTCGCGCGATTGACGTAGTCCTCGAGCAGTTCTTTCGCATACGTCTCAGCACGCTCGGTAATCGTCCGGTCGTACGCTTCAACCGTGGCGAATGTCCGTGTATCGATGACGTGTCCGATATACAGTTTGCCATCGTTTCGAAGTGCGACGTCGATTGCTGTTTCAAATGCACGTTCGGCCTCTTTCGAGCCGTCGACGGCAGATAGAATATGTTTGTAGACAATTGCCATGTAAATCCCAACCTTTCGCTTGAAATGTACGTGCGGCTTACATGTATAGTATACCACTTCTGCTTCAATTCACGCCCGGTTCTTTCAGAAATGTGTGAAATTTTCACAACTTTCTGATGGAACAGGTTGAAGTTTGGAAATGGGCAAGCGGAACGGGTAAGATGATACAGAGGAGGGATGACGATGAAACATGTAGTCATCACGGCCGGTGCGAAAGGGATCGGCCGCATTGTGACGGAACGATTATTGGAGGAAGGTTGGCACGTCAGTGTATTGCAGCGGAAGCCGATCAATTGGCAACATGAACGGTTACATATGGTCGAGGCCCCGTTGACGGACCGCGAAGCTGTTCTGAGTGGCTATGAAGAGGCGGTGGCCAAATTCGGAGAGCCGGACGCGCTCATCTTGAACGCCGGGCCTTACATCTTCGAACGGAAGTGTCTCGTCGATTTGACGGACGAGGAGTGGGACGAGGTCATCAGCGGCAATTTGTCAGCCTCGTTTTGGCTGATGCGCCGGGCTATCCCGAGTATGCGGGCAAAACGATTCGGCCGCATCATCACATATGGCTTCCCGGAGAGTGGGACGGCACCGGGCTGGGTTCATCGGTCGGCTTTCGCGGCCGCCAAAACCGGGCTCGTCAGTTTGACGAAATCGGTCGCACTCGAGGAAGCGGCACACGGCATCACAGCCAATATGATTAACCCGGGCAATATCGTCGGCGCGCAAAAAGAAATGCGAATCGAAGCGGCCGAACCGGACGACCAGACCCCGGTCGGACGACACGGGACGGGCGAAGACATCGCCCGCATGATTCTATTCCTGCTCGCCCGCAATTCCGATATGGTCACAGGTGCCATCATCGATGTGACCGGAGGCGTCAACGTCGTCCATCAATACCGAAAATAAGGGGGAAACCGCATGAAATTGGCCATGTTGACCGATATCCATGGAAACGTCCAAGCGCTCGACGCGGTGCTGGCCGAGCTCGATTGCCAGCAGGTCGACGAGATTTGGAGTTTGGGCGATATGATCGCGATGGGGCCCGACTCGAACGAAGTGATGGCGCGTCTGCTCGACCGTGGTGTACACTTGATCACCGGCAACCATGATGAGGCCGTCTTATCGCTTATGGCCGGGACGGGTCACCCCGACAGTTATGCCCATACCCGTCCGCATCATGAGTGGGTGGCGCGCACGCTCAGGCCTGACTATGCGGACGCGCTCTTCAAGTTGCCGCGTACGATTGAACGCGTTGTCGAGGATACGCGGGTATATGGGATTCATTATCATATCCCGAGCGAGAAGCGGGACGTGCCGATCACCGAGGAGCCGTTCCATGACATCGTCGAGGCGACGCTCTCGAACATGCAGTCGCTGTACGGGTCTTATGAAGCGGACGTCATCTGTTTCGGGCACCATCATCCGGAGCATGTGTTCCATGACGACACGAAACATTATTTCAATCCCGGTGCGCTCGGTGTCGCCCGTGACGATTTGGCCCGTTACGGCATCCTCGAGTGGGATCAGACAGGCTTCGCCATCCATCCGCAGTCGGTCCGTTATGACAAGCGGGCATTTCTGGAAACGATGGAACGGAATGATGTGCCGCAACGTGACGTCATGTTCAGACTCTTTTATTGACCGTGAAAAAGACCAGCCGCGTACGGCTGGTCTTTTTTGTGACTCAATTGATTTCTTGGAGCGTCTTCGGGTAACTCGTCAACAAGATCGGACCATTCTCGGTCATGACGATATCGTCCTCGATGCGGACGCCGCCGACGCCAGGGAGATAAATTCCTGGTTCGACGGTGAACGTCATCCCGACTTGGGCCGTCATATCATTGTTAGCAGCCATCGACGGGAATTCGTGCACCTCGATGCCGATTCCGTGTCCGACGCGATGCGTAAAGTATTCGCCGTAGCCGGCCGACGTGATGACTTGGCGAGCCGCAATGTCGATTGACCCGAGCGTCGTCCCGACGTTCGCCATCTCGATGGCGGCTTCTTCGGCCTTAAGGACGGTCTCATAAATTTCACGTTGCTTCGTGCTCGCTTCGCCGTAGACGACGGTACGCGTGATATCCGAGGCATAGCCTTGCCAAATGACACCGAGGTCGAACAAGGCGAAGTCGCCTTTCTTCAAGCGGTTATTGCCGGGTACGCCGTGCGGATCGGCACTGTTCTCGCCGAACAAGACGAGTGTGTCGAACGACATCTCGCGGACACCTTGTTTCTTCATCGCATATTCGATCTCGGCGATGACCTCGAGCTCGGTCACGCCTTCACGCAAGGCGCGAATTCCTGCCTCAATCGCCATATCAGCGAGTTCGGCGGCGCGTTTCATCAGGCGGACCTCGTCCGGAGACTTGATCATGCGAAGCGCCTGAAGCTCTTCGGTCAAGTCGATGATCGAGAGACCGGCAAAGCCGGCCCGGAGCTGTTCGACACGGTTGTAGGTCAAATGCTCGCCTTCAATCCCGATGCGCTCGGGGATAATCTGTTGGTCGAGGAACAGTTTGACGACTTTGTCCCATGGATTTTCGTGGTCCATGTACGTGACGATATCGCCATTCCAGTCGCTCGCCTCGACAATGCCTTTTTCAAGTGCCGGACAGACGAGAGCGGTCGTGCCGTTCTTTAAGACGAGGATGGCGATGAGCCGCTCATGTGCCTCGGCATATACTCCCGAAAAATAAAAGACCGATGCTTTCGACGTGACAAAAGCAGCGTCTAACCCTTTAGTGGCCAAAGATTGTGCAATATGGTTGGTTCGTTGATTCAACTCGTTTCCCTTCCTTCTCGTTCATTGGCGTTCTGTTTCATTATACCGTTTTCCAAAACGGAAAGGAAATGTCACATTTTCAGTAGTACAGTTTGAAGAAGGAAGACTGATACAGTATACTGAAGATGACAGAAAATGTATTGAGGAAAGGGACTCGTGACATGACAACAAAACATGAACAGATCATAGCACATATCGAGTCGCTCGATGTCGGATCTAAAATTTCGGTCCGCCAAATCGCGAAGGAATTGGCAGTATCAGAAGGAACGGCGTATCGGGCCATCAAAGAAGCGGAGAATTTAGGCTTCGTCTCGACGATTGAACGGGTCGGCACCATTCGCATCAAGCGTAAACATAAAGAGAATATTGAGAAGCTGACGTTCGCAGAAGTCGTCAATATCGTCGACGGACAAGTGCTCGGTGGCCGAGACGGGCTCCATAAAACGCTCTCGAAGTTCGTCATCGGGGCGATGAAGCTTGAGGCGATGATGCGATATATCGACGTCGACTCACTCGTCATCATCGGAAACCGGGAAAAGGCGCATGAACTTGTGCTCCAGTCCGGTGGCGCCGTGTTGATCACGGGGGGATTCGACACGACCGATGAAGTGAAACGAATGGCCGATAAGTATCACATGCCGGTCATCTCGACGTCGTATGACAGTTTCACCGTCGCGACGATGATCAACCGGGCCATCTATGACCGCTTGATTAAAAAAGAGATTCTACTCGTCTCGGATATCGTCATCCCGCTGCACGACACGTTCTATTTGAAAGTGGACGATACGGTCAAACGGTGGCACGAACTGAACGAACGGACGAAACATAACCGTTATCCCGTCATCGACGAGCAGATGAAAGTCGTCGGCGTCATCACGGCGAAAGACTTGCTCGACCGTCCGCACGACACCGAAATCGAGAAAGTGATGACGAAGAGCCCAATCACGGTCGGCGTTCAGACGAGCGTCACCAATGCGGCTCACCAAATGGTTTGGGAAGGCATCGAGATGCTCCCGGTCGTCGACAACTATGGCCGTCTGCTCGGTATCATCAGCCGCCAAGACGTGTTGAAGGCGCTCCAACTCGCCAACCGCCAACCGCAAGTCGGCGAGACGTTCGACAATATGATCACGAATCAGTTGAAAGAAGACCCAGCTTCGAACGGGACGGCGTTCACCGTCGAGGTCGCGCCACAGATGACGAGCCACATGGGGACGGCATCGTCAGGGGTGTTGACGACGTTGCTCGTCGAAGGAGCGACCCGCAGTCTACGTCATATGAAAAAAGGCGACCTCGTCGTCGAAAATATTACGGTCTACTTTATGAAACCGATTCAAATCGAGAGCCAAATTCGCGTCTCGGCCAACGTGTTCGACCTTGGCCGGAAGTTCGGGAAAGTCGATGTCGAGATGACACAAGGCACCCAACTCGTCGCCAAGGCGCTCGTCACAGCGCAATTGATTGACCGCTAACAAAAAAACGAGCTGATGCCATCATCAGCTCGTTTCTATTTCTCTTATGATTGGTTGATTGGCTCTTCGCTAGCGAGCGGATAGATTTTACGATAGCGAATGAACCCGACGATGGCGTTGCCGACACCCAAGACGAGCATAGCGATGCTGACGATCCAACCGATCGTCGAGCCGAGCCCGAGTCCGCCAACCATTTGGTTGATGGCGAAGAGTGCGAGAAACATGCTCAGCCAGATGAGCGCTTGCGTGTTGAACAGTGCTTTCCGGTACGGTGTCTTCGTCAAATAAGCGCGTCGTTTGGAAACGAAGTAAGCACCTAACGAAAACAGAATGAGTCCGATCATAACTAATTGACCCAAGTGAAGAAACCCCTTTCAGACGTGTAATCTGTTATCATCATACCATAGAATAGTGTTCAAGAAAGCGAGGAATGGCAATGGCACATTGGCCAGAGGCAGCAACGATATTGAAATTGATTGAAGCGGCGGACACGATTATGATTCATCGACACGTCCGTCCCGACCCTGACGCGCTCGGGAGTCAGCTCGGATTAAAGCGGATTCTTGAAGTCGCCTATCCGGAAAAACAGGTCTATGTCGTCGGCGGTATCGTCCGTGATTTAGAGTTTTTAGGTAAGATGGAGCATGTCGAACCGGAGATGTATCAAGAGGCGCTCGTCATCGTGCTCGATACGGCTAACCATGAACGAATCGATGGGCCGCACGCCTTGACCGGCAAAACCGTCGTCAAAATTGACCACCACCCTGACGAGGATGCGTATGCGACCCATCAAATCGTCGACACGACCGTTAGTTCAACCTCAGAGATGATTGCTGAACTTGCAGGGATTTGGGGGCTTGAACTTGACGAGGCGTCCGCATTCTTGTTGTTCGCCGGAATCGTAGGCGACACGGGACGGTTCCAGTTCCGCAACGCGACGCCACGTACGTTCGAAGTCGCGGCCGAACTGATTAACCATGGTATCGATACGAACCGGCTGTATCGTCAAATGTATAAGACGAATTTGGCGACGTTGCAACTCCAAGGCTATGTCTTACAAAACGTCATTGTGACCGACGCGGGTGTTGGCTACGTCAAAATCGATGCAGACGTCTTGCGCACGTTCCATGCGACACCGGAAGCGGCGTCGTTGCTCGTCAACAGCTTCTCTGGCCTCGAAGGGCTGAAGTGTTGGGTCATGTTCGTCGAGAACAAGGACGAGATTCGTGTCCGGATCCGTTCGAAAGGACCGGTCATCAACGAAGTGGCGAAACGCTATCGCGGCGGTGGTCATCCGATGGCCGCCGGTGCCACGATTGACAAGTGGGAAGAGATGGACGAGGTGATCGCGGCGCTCGATGAAGTCGCGGCCCCGTTCACGTTCGAAACAGAAGAGAGCTGACCGGTTGGTCAGCTCTCTTCAGCGTTTATCCTCTTCTTGTGGAATGAACCACGTACCACGGTCGGTCACATCCTCGACGACATCGAGTTGATACTCGGTGATATAACGTCGGAGTCGTTCGATAATCTCCGGACTGTCGGCGAAGACGGTCTGGCCGTTCTGTAAATTCTCTAGCTTGTCACGTGCGATTTTACCCCGATTAATAATCATACGGTTTATACCCCCTTTTAGGAGAAGTTTTGTCTATAATTATTGTATCAGACAAGTGCCAAAATGAGTTTGACAATTGTGAAAAAAGAAAGGGGGACTCTTGTGATCCACTTAAATGTACGATCGGCTTATAGCTTGATGCAAAGTACGATTCGGCTCGAACAGTATGTCGCCCAGATGGCCGAACGGGGGAGTCGAGCAGTCGCCTTGGCCGACGATGCGTTATACGGCTTGCCGCAATTCGTCCGATTATGTGAACGCTATGCGGTTAAACCCGTTATCGGATTACGGACGACGCTGCGAATGGATGGATTCGATGTCTCCGTTCTCGTCTATGCGTTGACAGATGAACAAGTGCCCGAACTGTATCGCATCGTCCAGGCCGATGGCTTGACCGAAGCGACCGAACTGGCCGTGCTCATCTTACCGGAGAACTGGAAAACGAACGACCCGGTTCACCGCCGCCGCCTCTATAACCATTTGCTCGGTTACGTGAATGAAGACAGACTGTGGCTCGGGTTGCCGGCGCCGCAATCGACGGAACAGACGCTGATGCTCCGGCAATTACGCGAGATGCGTGACGAACTGGGGACACGACTCGTACCGGCCCCGGACACGTGTTACATGAGACCGGAGGATTTCGAGGCGTATCGCGCCATCGTCGCCATCGGTGAAGGCGAGCTCATCTCACAAGAAGATGTGCATCGGAAAGGAAAGTACGTAAGACTGCCGAGCGAAATGAACGATTGGTTCGAACCGATCGAGCTTGAGGCGTTGGACGAGTTCGAATCCCTCATCTCGGTCACACGCTTGCCGGAGGCGACCTCGTCGATTCCAGAGATTGAACATGCGATCGACCGACTGAAGCGTCTCGTCGCCGAACGATTGAAGGCGCTCGACTTGTTCCAAGAGGAATATATCGAACGAGCCCGCTATGAACTCGACGTCATAGCGCGGACCGGTTTCGCCTCGTATTTCCTCATCGTCGAGGATATCGTCCGCTACGCTAAGGAGCAAGGCATTGAAGTCGGTCCTGGGCGTGGGTCCGCGGCCGGATCACTCGTCAGTTTCGCGCTTCACATCACCGAGGTCGACCCGGTCCGGTTCGAGCTGTTATTCGAACGCTTTTTGAACCCGGAACGAATCACGATGCCGGATATCGATTTAGACTTCGAAGACGAGCGGCGCGATGAGGTCGTCCGCTATGTCCTCGATAAATACGGGGCCAACCACGCCGCCCAAATCGGGACGCTCGCGACGTTCGGCGCGAAAGCGGCGCTACGTGATGTCGCGCGGGCGCTCGGGCTGACGCTTGAAGAAGGGCAGGCGGCCAGCAAACAAGTGAAAGACGACGGGTTGGCCGGGATTTTGGCCAATCCGACAAAGATGAAATGGTTTGCCGGCAGTCAGAAGCGGTCGCAACTGTTACACATCGCCGCCCAGCTCGAAGGATTGCCCCGTCAAGCCTCGGTCCACGCGGCCGGACTCGTACTCAGTCGCGACGCGCTTGATGACGTCACCCCGTTACAGCCGACAGCAGGGGAGCAAGTGACCCAATATAATATGAAGGATCTCGAAGCGCTCGGCCTGTTGAAAATCGATTTGCTCGGTCTGCGCAACTTGACGAGACTCCGTCAGATGGAGACGCTCATTCGCGAGACGGATGAACTGTTCTCGCTGAAGACAATTCCATTGAATGACGCCAAGACGTTGCGGGTGCTCGCTCGCGGTGACACGGACGGGATTTTCCAGTTCGAATCGGAAGGGATGAAACAAGCGCTCCGGCAAGTGAAGCCGACCACGTTCGAGGATATCGTCGTCACGATGTCGCTCTATCGTCCAGGTCCGATGCAGTTTATCGATACGTATGCGAAGCGAAAGCATGGCATGCCGCATCAGCCGGTCCACCCGGTCGTCGGTGAGATTATGCGTACGACGAACGGCGTGCTCGTCTATCAGGAGCAAGTCATGCGCCTCCTGCGAGAACTTGCCGGCTACTCGTATGCCGAGGCCGATTTGATTCGCCGTGCCATCGCCAAGAAAGATGTGGCGGCCATCGACGTCGAGAAGAGTCGATTCTTGGAACGTTCGTCGGAGCGGTTCGACAGCGACTCGATGCGACAAGTATTCTCGTGGATTGAGAAGTTCGCGGGCTACGGCTTCAACCGTTCACACGCGGTGGCCTACAGCTTGATCAGTTATCGCTTGGCTTTCGTGAAGGCGCACTTCGAACGGATTTTTTATCTCGTCACGTACGACAAGACGAACCAACTCGTTCGCATGCTGCGAAAAGGGAAAATTCCCGTCTATCCGCCGGACGTCCTTCATGGCCAAGCCGGGGCCTTTTTAGAAGGGCCAGGGGTCCGTCTCGGGTTGAAGGCGGTCCAAGGCTTGACGAAACGCGACGTCGAACGGTTGATTGAACACCATTCCGAATTCACCGACGTAAAACGTCTGCTCGAACTGATGGAGTGGGGCTCGAAAGACCAGCCGAAGTTGCGGCGCCTGCTCGGAGCCGGTGCCCTCGACCGGATGTATCACGGCGATCGCCACCGTGCGTTCGAGGCCGTTGAACGGCTTCGCGAGGAGACAGAGACGCATCTGCTCCCAGATGAGCTGTCCGCACTCGGTTTGAAGCGCTCGGCACCAATCGAGCCGAATTGGTCCGAAGAAGAACGGGAAGCACTCGGGACGTGGATCGTCCATTCGCCGTTGACGACGGTCGCCCCGCTCTCAATTGAGACGGTGACGATCGATGAAGTGTTGAACGGCGAACGTGGATTCATCGTCGTCTACGTCGATGCGATTCGTACGTTCAAGACGAAAAAGAATGAAGAGATGGGTGTCGTCATGGTCGATGACGGCGTCTCGCAAGACGAGGTCGTGATTTTTCCACGCGTGTTCACCCAATTCTCTCGTTCACTGTATGTCGGGAACGTCCTCTTGCTCGAGGTGCATCCGAATGAGCGGGACGGGCGTCGCCAACTCGTCGTCGAACGCGTCCGGCCTCTCCACGGCCAAGCGTTGTTCGTCCGATTGCGTCTGGATTCGTTCGCCGATCTTGAAGAACTATTGCGAACAGCGCCAGGGGATGTCCCCGTCATTTGCCGATTCTCTGATTCGAAAGAAGTGAAACAACTCGCCTCGACATATGCCGTCAATCCGACAGAAGCATTGTTGCAAGGATTGAGGCAGCGGTTCGGCGATACGGATGTCGTGTTGAAACGGGTCGACTCGAAATTGCCCGGCACGAGAACTAGTACCAAGTCATAAAAAGTGGTATAATCTGTTTAATTGGTCTGACCACTTTAGAGATAATGCCATCCAAAAGGGAGTTGAACGGTCAGATGCATGGAAAACACGCATCCTCATTTCACGAAAACATTTCTAAAATCAGAACGTTAATCGTCCAGGCCGCACTCGAGCCGGGCGACCGTCTCCCGTCAGAACGGGAACTCGCTGAAACGCTGTCCATCAGCCGTGCCTCAGTCCGTGAAGCATTACGGGCTCTCAGCTTCCTTGGGATTGTTGAGACGAAACACGGCGGCGGCACGTTTTTGTGCGAACAGGATCGGCATCGTTACATTGAAATCTTGTCAGAGTTCATCGTCACGAAACAGACGAAGGCGTCGGACATCGTTGATATGTTGCGTTTGCTTGAGCGCTTGGCGTTGACGGAGGTCGAACCGACCCCGGAACGCATCGCGTTGCTTGAGTCGAGCGTTGAGACGGACCGCGCCTTCAGGCAAAACCTTATCTTCGGATTAAAGAATGAACTGTTCATTCGAATCTGGAGCGAAGTTAACCGGTTTTATGACGGCACGGACGCAGGCGACCTATATACGGAAGACGAACGTAGACGATTGTTGGAGATGTGGCGTGGGGCGGGGATGCCGGAATGAACGAGGGGGAAGCGATGACTGCTTTTTTCAAGAAACCTAAACGATATATGCCATTGCGTCAACGAGAACCAAAGATTGATGCACCACAAGGCTTGATGACGAAATGTCCATCTTGTAAATATATGCATTACACGAAACAGTTAAACGAGAATCATAAAGTGTGTGATTGCGGCTACCATTTCCCGCTCAGTGTAGATGAGCGGATTCACATGTTGGTCGATGGTCAATCGTTTGAAAAATTTGCGGGACCGCTCGTTAAAGAGAACCCGCTTGATTTTCCAGATTATGAAGATAAATTGAAAAAAGACAGGGAACGAACTGGGATTGAAGAAGCAATCGTTTGCGGTCGTGCCACAATCGACGGTCTGCCGGTCGTCGTCTGCGTCATGGATGCCCGCTTCCGTATGGGGTCGATGGGCGCCTACGTCGGAGAAGCGATCGCCTCGGCGGTCCGGACCGCGACGAAAGACGGATTGCCGGTCGTCCTGTTCACGGCCTCGGGTGGTGCCCGCATGCAAGAAGGCATGGTCAGCTTGATGCAGATGGCCAATACGTCAATCGCCTTGAAAGAACATGACGAGGCGGGTCTTCTGTATGTCGCCTACTTGACGCATCCGACAACAGGTGGCGTGTCGGCGAGTTTCGCGATGCTTGGTGACGTGAACGTTGCCGAACCGGGAGCGTTGATTGGCTTTGCCGGTCGTCGCATCATCGAACAGACAATTCGTGAAAAATTGCCAGACAACTTCCAAACTGCCGAGTTTCTATTAGAAGCGGGTCAACTGGACGCCGTTGTTCATCGTGAACAGATGCGTTCGTTCTTGAAGAAGATGATTGAGTTACACGGCGGGGAGGTCCATCATGTTTGATCCAATCAAAGAAGTAAATGAACAGCTCGGGAAGTTGCGTGAGACGGCGGAGACGAAAGGAATCGATTTATCCCGTGAGATCCGTCACCTTGAAGCGAAGCTCCATCGATTAGAAAAAGACATTTATGGGAATATGAAACCGTGGGATCGCGTGCAGCTGGCGCGAAATCCGAAACGGCCGACGACGCTCGATTATATCGATCGCCTGTTCCCGGATTTCATTGAGTTGCACGGTGACCGTCACGGCTACGATGACGCTGCGATTGTAGCGGGATTGGCCACACTCGACGGTGTCCCGGTGACGATTATCGGTCATCAACGTGGGCGGAACACGAAAGAGAACATGAAACGCAACTTCGGGATGCCTCATCCAGAAGGCTATCGCAAAGCACTTCGTTTCATGAAGCAAGCAGAGAAGTTCAATCGTCCGGTCATTACGTTCATCGATACAAAAGGCGCCTACCCTGGGAAAGCGGCCGAAGAGCGTGGACAAAGCGAAGCGATTGCCCGCAACTTGTTTGAAATGGCGACGTTGAAAGTTCCGATTATCTCGATTGTCATCGGGGAAGGCGGATCGGGCGGTGCGCTCGGGATTGGTGTTTGCGACCGGTTGCTCATGCTTGAAAACAGCACGTACTCGGTCATTTCACCAGAAGGCGCGGCTGCCCTGCTTTGGAAAGACGCGAAGCTTGCGGAACGCGCTGCGGAAACGATGAAGATTACTGCACAAGATTTGTTGAATTTAGGGATTGTCGATGAAGTCGTCACCGAGGTGTTCGGTGGGGCCCATATCGATGTGTCATTACAGTCATCGCTCTTAAAGCCTGTATTAGCACAACACATGACTGAGTTGCGAGGACGGACTCAAAACGAGTTGTTGCAAGGGCGCGCTACCAAATATCATGAAATTGGCACAATTGGCTCGTGAAAACGTTAACAATCGCTTTGCGTTCACGTTAAATCACTCACGGGTTGACTGCTTTTGAGCACACCCCATGCTTTTTTTTCACATACTTGTGTTGTAAAACAAAGGTCAGACATGGTATTTTATTTTCAGATTTCGTTAAAACACATAAGAGGTGAGTGACGTGAATTTAAAACGTATTGCGGTATTGACAAGTGGGGGAGACGCCCCCGGAATGAACGCTGCAGTCCGTGCCGTGACCCGAAAAGCGATTTTCGAAGGTCTAGAAGTGTACGGTGTGTATAACGGCTATCAAGGTCTAATCGAAGGAGATCTCGTTGAATTGAACCTCGGTTCTGTCGGTGATATCATCCAGCGTGGAGGAACTTTCTTACGTTCTGCCCGTTGCCCTGAGTTTAGAACGGAAGAGGGCCGTGCCAAAGCGGTCGAGCAGTTGAAGAAATTCAATATCGACGCGCTTGTAGTCATCGGGGGCGACGGTTCTTACCGTGGCGCCCAGAAGTTGACGGAACTTGGATTCCCGACAATCGGGCTTCCAGGAACGATCGACAACGATATCCCAGGAACGGACGCGACAATCGGGTTCGATACGGCGCTCAATACGGCGCTTGACGCGATTGATAAAATCCGTGATACGGCGTCGTCGCATGAGCGGACGTACGTCATCGAAGTAATGGGTCGTGATGCAGGTGACATCGCACTTTATGCCGGTCTTGCCGGTGGTGCCGAGTCAATCCTCGTCCCAGAACGTCCAGAAGATTTGAGTGCCATCGTCGACCGCATCAACCATGGTGTGGCGCGCGGTAAGAAACACTCAATCGTCGTTGTCGCCGAAGGCGCAGGCAGTGCCGAAGAAATCGGAAAAATGATCGCTGAGAAGACAAACTCAGAGACGCGTGTAACGATTCTTGGACATATCCAACGCGGCGGTTCCCCGACTGCTGCTGACCGTGTGCTTGCGAGCCGCATGGGTGCATATGCCGTCGAGATTTTACTCGAAGGCAAAGCCGGACGTGTCGTCGGTATTCGTGGCGGTAAGATGATGGATCTTGATATCGATGAAGCGCTCGACCATAACAAACACACGCTCGATATGCAGTTGATCGATCTTTCGAACCAACTTTCGATTTAACGAGTAGCAGTGAACTCCACAGAGACGGGATCAGGTCGGTCGACCCCCCGTTTTCTGTGTGTAAATGCAATACATCCCCTAGGAGGTTTTTATTTATGCGTAGAACGAAAATTGTATGTACGATTGGACCAGCTTCAGAGAAACGTCTTCCGGAAATGATTGAAGCCGGAATGAACGTCGCTCGTCTCAACTTCTCACACGGTGACTATGAAGAGCACGGCGCACGTATCCGTGACATTCGCGAAGCATCAAAAGCTGCCGGTAAAGTCGTGACAGTACTTCTTGACACGAAAGGTCCTGAAATTCGTACACATACGTTTGAAGAAGGAAAAGCACTCCTCGAAAAAGGAAAAGAAGTCATCATCGTCTCGACAGAAGAAATCGTCGGAACGAAAGATCGTTTCTCAGTCACGTACGAAGGCTTGTACGAAGACGTTGAAGTCGGGTCACGCATCATGCTCGACGACGGACTCATTGGTCTCCTTGTCGTTGAGAAACTCCCGAACCGTGACCTTCGTTGCGTCATCGAAAACGAAGGCATCATCAAGACGAAGAAAGGTGTCAACTTGCCTAACGTCAAAGTGAACCTTCCTGCCCTTACAGACAAAGACATCGCCGACATCGAGTTCGGTATTTCTCAAGACATCGATGTCATCGCGGCATCGTTCGTCCGCCGTGCGTCTGACGTCGTTGAGATTCGTCAACTTCTCGAGCGCAACAACGCGTCACACATCAAAATCTATCCAAAAATCGAAAACCAAGAAGGTGTCGACAACATCGACGAAATCTTGGCGATTTCTGACGGTTTGATGGTCGCTCGTGGTGACCTCGGAATCGAGATCCCAACAGAAGAAGTCACACCAGTTCAAAAAGAATTGATCAAGAAATGTAACGACCTCGGGAAACCGGTCATCACGGCCACACAAATGCTTGATTCAATGCAACGCAACCCGCGTCCAACACGTGCGGAAGCATCTGACGTTGCCAACGCCATCCTCGATGGTACGGACGCAGTCATGCTTTCAGGTGAGACGGCAGCAGGGGACTACCCAATCGAGTCAGTTCAAATGCAAGCAGCAATCGCTGTTCGTACTGAGCAAATGCTCGACTACAAAAACTTGCTCAAAGATCGTCAGAAACGCAGTGAGCACACGGTAACGGATGCGATCTCACAAGCGGTTGCCCACACGGCAATCAACTTGAACGCGAAAGCGATCTTGACACCGACACAATCAGGTTACACGGCTGCTCGTACAGCGAAGTATCGTCCAGAGGCGAACATCATCGCGGTCACAGAGTCAGAGCGTGTGGCACGTCAATTGAACCTCGTTTGGGGCGTGTACCCAATCGTGGCTGACACGATGCCGAACAACACGGATGAGATGCTGGTACAAGCTTCAGAAGCAGCTCGTCACGCTGGATTCGTTACAGACGGTGACCTCGTCGTCATCTCGGCTGGTATCCCGGCTGCGACAGCTGGTACGACGAACATGATGAAAGTTCATATCGTCGGTCACGCCCTCGCAAACGGACGCGGCATCGGTGAGCGTGGTCTCGTCGGTGAAGTCGTCGTTGCGAACAATGCAGACGAAGCGAATGCGAAAGCGAAAGAGGGCATGATCCTCGTCGCACCATTCACAGATAAAGAAATGATGCCAGCGATTGAAAAAGCGGCTGGAATCATCACAGAAGACGGTGGATTGACGAGCCATGCCGGTATCGTTGGACCATCACTCCGCAAGCCGGTTATCGTCGGTGTCGAATCAGCGACATCAACGTTCCGCGACGGACAGATGATTTCAATCGACCCACTTACTGGTAAAATCTACAACGCGTAATCGAATGCCAATCGAACCGACCTTTTCATGAGGTCGGTTCTTTTTCCATTCAGAAAGAGAGTGTGTGATGAGTGCCTATTTATTCTTGCTGTTGCTCGTATTGATTGGGGTTATCTCCCATAACCAGTCGGTCATCATCGCCAGCAGTGTCCTCTTGATTATTAAAGCGGTCGGATTCGGCGACCAATTGTTCCCGACGCTCGCCTCAAAAGGCATCCATTGGGGCGTAACGATTATTACAATTGCCGTCCTCGTGCCGATTGCGACAGGCGACATCGGATTCCGGGAATTGTGGAATAGTATTAAAGGTCCAGTCGGCATCATCGCGTTCGCCTCTGGAATCTTCGTCGCGCTCGCCGCCGGCCAAGGGGTTCAATTGATGCGGGTCGACCCCGTCGTGACGACGGCATTGCTCGCTGGGACCATCCTGGCCGTCGGTTTCATGAAAGGCGTGCCGGTCGGACCGCTCGTCGGAGCCGGCATCGCCGCCTTGATTTTAGGTGGATTTAGCCTGTTACAAAAATGGTTTTGACATTTTTTGACGGCTGGATACGCTTACATTTCTTTTTTTCAGTAAATTGTTTATACTAGATAAAGGACAGGGTGGAGCGAGCTCGAAACGGATTGGGGAGAGTCTTCGACTCCTCGCCCTTATTCCCTACACACAGACTGTATATGCGGTCGATCACTTTTAAAGACTGAGGGGGAGTTATTGATGTCAACGACAAAAGGTTTAGAAGGAATTGTGGCAGCGGCCTCAAAAGTCAGTTCGATTATCGACGGACAATTGACTTACGGAGGATACACGATTGACGATTTGGCAGATCATGCCACATTCGAAGAGGTTATTTTCCTATTATGGAACGACCGCCTTCCGAAAGCAGATGAATTAACCGAGCTCTCAGCAGCGCTCGTGAAAGAAGCCAAATTGCCAGAAGACGTCATCGCGACGCTCGAACGGGCACCGAAATCGGCCAATGCGATGGCGACGATTCGGACTGCACTTTCACAGCTCGCGCTTTATGATGAAGAGTCTGAAGATATGAGTCCGGAAGTGAACATGCGCAAAGCGATTCGTCTCCAAGCGCAAATCGCCACGATTGTGACGGCATTTGCTCGTCTTCGTAAAGGCGAACAACCGGTTGCACCAAAACAGGGCTTGTCTTATGCGGGCAACTTCTTGTACATGTTGAATGGAGAAGAGCCGAGCGAGGTCGCCGAGAAGACGATTGACAAGGCACTCATCCTTCACGCCGACCATGAATTGAACGCTTCGACGTTCACGGCCCGCGTCTGCGTCGCCACATTGTCGGATATTTATTCAGGTGTGACGGCGGCGATGGGCGCCCTTAAAGGCCCGCTCCACGGTGGTGCGAACGAGGCGGTCATGAAGATGCTTCATGAAATCGGATCGGTCGACAAAGTCGAAGACTACGTCCGCGGCAAGTTCGAACGCCGTGAGAAGATTATGGGCTTCGGTCACCGTGTCTATAAGGACGGCGACCCACGCGCGAAACATTTGAAAGAGATGAGCCGCCAATTGACGGCCCAAATCGGCGAACCGGAATGGTACGAGATGTCTGAGAAAATCGATCATCTCGTCGAGACGGAAAAAGGCTTGAAACCGAACGTCGATTTCTATTCGGCGTCAACATATTACGCGCTCGGTCTCGACGAAGAGTTGTTCACGCCAATCTTTGCTGTCTCACGCATGTCGGGCTGGATTGCCCACATCCTCGAGCAGTACGCGGACAACCGTTTGATCCGTCCTCGCGCTGAATACATCGGCGAGACGAACCGGTCATACGTCCCGGTGAACGAGCGTTAATTGACGCCGAACGAGAAGTTCGAGTCACAATTTAGACATAAACTTTGGTAAACTAACAATTGACGTAGGTCGGCGCTCGCGTCGGCCTACATAAATGTACTTAGGGGGATTCATTATGTTGACACAAAACGAAAAGATTACAGTTGAAAACGGTGTATTAAACGTACCAAACGTACCGACGATTCCATTTATCATCGGCGACGGCACAGGACCTGATATTTGGAACGCATCAGTGCGCGTCTTCGATGCGGCTGTCGAAAAAGCATATGGCGGCGAGAAGAAAATCGAATGGATGGAAGTGTACGCTGGGGAGAAGGCCTACAACCAAAAAGGCGAATGGCTTCCAAACGAGACACTCGATCAAATCCGTGAATATTTGATTGCCATCAAAGGTCCATTGACGACACCGGTCGGCGGCGGAATCCGTTCACTCAACGTAGCACTCCGTCAAGAACTTGACTTGTACACGTGCTTGCGCCCGGTCCGTTACTTCACAGGCGTCCCTTCACCGGTCAAACGCCCAGAGGATACAGACATGGTCATCTTCCGTGAGAACACAGAAGATATCTACGCAGGAATCGAATACGCGTCAGGTAGCGACGAAGTGAAGAAGTTGATCTCATTCTTGAAAGAAGAGATGAACGTCAACAAAATCCGTTTCCCAGAAACGTCTGGAATCGGGATCAAGCCAATCTCGTCTGAAGGTACAAAACGTCTTGTTCGTGCGGCTCTCGAGTACGCCATCGCGAACAACCGTAAATCGCTCACGCTCGTCCATAAAGGGAACATCATGAAGTTCACAGAAGGCGCCTTCAAAAACTGGGGCTATGAGCTTGCAGAAGAAGAGTACGGCGACAAAGTCTTCACATGGGCGCAGTATGACCGTATCAAAGAAGAGTCAGGCGAAGCGGCTGCGAATGAAGCGCAATCGAAAGCAGAAGCAGAAGGCAAAATCATCGTAAAAGATTCAATCGCTGATATCTTCTTGCAACAGATTTTGACACGTCCTCGTGAGTTCGATGTCGTGGCAACGATGAACTTGAACGGTGACTACATCTCGGATGCACTCGCTGCCCAAGTCGGTGGAATCGGAATCGCCCCTGGAGCAAACATCAACTACGTGACGGGCCATGCCATCTTCGAAGCGACACACGGTACGGCACCTAAGTATGCCGGCCTCGACAAGGTCAACCCATCATCGGTCATCTTGTCAGGTGAAATGATGCTTCGTCATATGAACTGGAACGAAGCGGCTGACCTCATCATCAACTCGATGGAAAAGACGATTGCCTCGAAAGTCGTCACATACGATTTCGCTCGTCTCATGGACGGCGCGACAGAAGTGAAGTGTTCAGAGTTTGCGGATGAATTAATTAAAAACATGTAAGACATCAGCTAAACCAAGGGGGAGAGCACAATGATTCGTCGCAATAAAATCTCGGTTATCGGTAGCGGATTCACGGGGGCCACGACGGCACTGTATTTGGCTCAAAAAGAACTCGGTAACGTCGTCTTGCTCGATATCAAAGAAAACGAGAACCCGACGAAAGGAAAAGCGCTCGATATGCAAGAGACGGCGCCGATTCAAGGGTTTGACTCGTGGATTACAGGGACGTCGGACTATGCCGAAACGGCGGGCTCGGATATCGTAGTCATCACAGCGGGAATCGCGCGCAAGCCAGGCATGAGCCGGGACGACCTCGTCTCGACGAACGCCAAAGTGATGCGGGCGGTCACGAAAGAAGTGACCCGTTACTCACCGGATGCGATTATCATCGTCTTGACGAACCCGGTCGACGCGATGACGTATGCCGCCTTCAAAGAGTCAGGCTTCCCGAAAGAGCGTGTCATTGGTCAATCCGGTGTGCTTGATACGGCCCGGTTCCGGACGTTCGTCGCTGCGGAGTTGAATATATCCGTGAAGGACGTCTCTGGATTCGTGCTCGGTGGGCACGGGGATGACATGGTCCCGCTCATCCGCTACTCGTATGCGGGGGGAATCCCGCTCGAGAAATTGTTGCCGACCGACCGCATCGAAGCGATCGTCAATCGGACCCGTAAAGGCGGCGGTGAGATTGTCCAACTGCTCGGGAACGGATCGGCCTACTATGCGCCGGCCGCGGCCATCGTCGAGATGGTCGAAGCGATTCTCAAAGATCAACGGCGTATTTTACCGGCCATCGCGTATCTCGACGGCGAATACGGTTTCCACGACATGTATCTCGGAGTTCCGACGATTCTTGGTGCGAACGGGATCGAACGTGTGCTCGAACTTGAATTGACGGAAGCCGAAACGGCGGCGCTACAGCGATCAGCCGACTCGGTCCGCTCCGTCCTGAACGTCCTCAACTGAGGGCTTACCTCGTCTGCCATGGCAGACGAGGTTTTTTGTATGCGTGGCACATGCTACACTGAAAGCAGAACGTGGATTTGTTTTGTTTTTGTAAAGATTTGCTTTGAGGTTGGTCGTACGTGGCATTGATTTGTAAAATAGGTAGTGTACATGACTGAACAGATAGATTAGAGGAGGAACTAAGCGTGGCTGATAAAGTAATTGTTGTCGATGACGAGGTGTCGATTGCGACGTTATTAAAGTTTAATTTAGAACAAGCCGGGTTCGAAGTCGAGACGGCGCACGATGGAAAGACCGGACTTGAACTGGCCGAGAAACAAGATGCCGTCTTGATTGTCCTCGATTTGATGTTGCCTGAGATGGACGGTCTTGAGGTTTGTAAACGGCTCCGCCAACAAAAAGTGAACACACCGATTCTCATGTTGACGGCGAAAGACGATGAGTTCGATAAAGTGCTCGGCCTCGAACTCGGTGCCGATGACTATTTGACGAAGCCGTTCAGCCCACGGGAAGTCGTAGCCCGGGTCAAAGCTATCCTACGCCGTTCGGCCCCACAAGAAGCGCGGGCGACGGACACGGACGTCATCGAGATTGGCGACGTGAAAATCATCGCGTCGAACTATGAAGTGTTCAAGAACGGCGAACGCCTCGAATTGACACCGAAAGAGTTCGAACTGTTGGCCTACCTGGCCAAGAACAAAGGACGCGTCTTGACGCGCGACCAGCTCTTGTCGGCGATTTGGAATTACGACTTCGTCGGAGATACGCGCATCGTGGACGTCCACATCAGCCACCTCCGCGAGAAGATTGAGCCGGTGACGAAAAAACCGACCTATATCAAGACGATTCGCGGCCTCGGTTATAAGATGGAAGAGCCGATGGCCGAATGAAGACGTACCGCTCGCGGTTTTTGACGACGCTCATCCTGCTCGTGACGGGCGTCTTATTGACCCTCGGAATCGTGCTCGGTCAATTGTTCAAAGACTTTTATTTGGATTCTGAACGCGACCGGTTGAAAGAAGACGCTGAGTTGGCCGCGCTCTATTTAGACGGAGGCGACCTTGCGGACATCCAAGACTACGTCGGTCAAATCGATGATGAGAGCAGTTTCGATATCTTGCTCCTCAATCGTCGGATGGAAGTCATCGCCGGGACACCGTTTCGGGTCGGTTCCTTTGATTTCCGGATGGATGCCTCGTCGATTCCGGAAGGCGGGACGTTCGGCAACGAGACACGCGAGGACTTGATTCAGTTCACGAAGCCGATCGAACTGTCATCCGATGACACGGTATATTTGAGTTTTATCCGTTACGTCTCCGATTTGGAAGGGGTGTATGACCGGATTTGGCTGACCATCGCGCTAGCCTTGATTTTCTCGTTCTTCTTAATCCTTTTCGTGTTACACAACCTGACGAACCAATTCATCCGACCAATCGACGAGGCGACCATCGTCTTGCGAGAACTGGCGGACGGGAACTATCGGGCCCGAGTCTACGAGTTGCGAAACGATGAGGAGACGGGCAGCCTGGCCGGGTCGATTAACGTGCTCGCCCGCAACTTGGAGACAATCTCACTCGGGGAATCGGTTCAACGGGCAAGGCTTGAGTCGCTCATCGAGTATATGGGAGCAGGGTTACTTTTGGTCGACGAACGTGGCATCGTGACGCTCGTCAACCGCTCGTATCGCGACATGTTCCAATATGATGAGTTGATGATCGGTCAGTTTTATCATGGGATCTTGCCGAGCCCGGACGTTGAGACGCTGATTGAAGACGTCTATTTGACAGAGGAGCCGCATCGCCGACAACTATCGATTCGGTCCGGTTTCAACCAAAAGACGTATATGGTATCGGCCGCACCGATTTTCAGTGATACAGGCATGTTGCGCGGGACGACGCTTCTCTTTAACGACATCAGCGAGTTGAAGCGACTTGAGAAGATGCGCAAGGATTTCGTCGCGAACGTCAGTCATGAACTGAAGACGCCGCTCACGTCGATTCGTGGTTTCAGCGAGACGCTGCTCGACGGGGCGAAAGAAGTGCCGGAACTACGCGATCAATTCTTGGATATCATTCAAAAGGAAGCGACGCGCATGCAGATGCTCGTCGAGGACTTGCTCGAACTGTCGCGGCTCGAACGGGAAGACTTCCATTTGGAGTTCACCCCGGTCCAACTCAATCAGCTCGTCGAGGAAGTCTGTCTCGTGCTCAGTCAAAAAGCGGAGCAGAAATCGATTCACTTGGAGTCGCGTCATGATGGGGAAGTCGTCTTGCAGGCGGACATGAACCGAATCAAACAAGTCATCTTGAATCTCGTCGCCAATGCGATCAATTACTCGCCGGAAGGTAGCCAGGTCGAGATTGCGGTCGAGAAGAGACCGGACGGCTCTTATTTGATTGTCAAAGACAACGGCATCGGCATCGCGCCGAAAGAAGTGGGCCGAATCTTTGAACGGTTCTACCGGGTCGATAAGGCGCGGAGCCGAAACTCCGGCGGGACGGGTCTTGGTCTTGCCATCGTCAAGCATATCGTCGATCTCCATCACGCGACGATTCAAGTCGATAGCGTCGAAGGCGAAGGAACGACGTTCACCATCAAATTCCCGAGTGCTTAACAAGGAATTCATGGTGAATTCATACCGGCTTTACAAAGCGATGCTACTCTATGGATGAGACCTCTTCATCATCTCGTGTCCCGATTGGTGCTCATCTCCACTCGATCGGGAAGATCGACCCTTTTCTAGTACCTAGAAAAGGGTCTTTTTTTTCGAACGCATGTACCCGTATGATATGATGGAACCAGATAGAATGGAGGTTGTCCAATGAATAAACTACTACTCCTTGACGGAAACTCACTCACGTATCGTGCCTTTTTCGCGTTGCCTCCGATGACGGATGCGAGCGGTCGAAACACGAACGCCGTGTACGGGTTCACGATGATGTTATTGAAGCTGATGGAAGACGAACAGCCGACACATTTCGCGGTCGCGTTCGATGCGTCGAAAAAGACGTTCCGCCACGACACGTATGCCGACTATAAAGGCGGACGGCAAAAGACACCGGGTGAGCTCCGCGAGCAATTCCCGATTGTCCGTGAGATTTGCGAGGCGTTCGGTATAAAAGTGCTCGAACTCGACCAGTACGAGGCCGATGACATCATCGGGACGCTTTCAAAAAATACCGCGTTCGACCAAGTGACGGTCGTCACGGGTGATAAGGATTTACTGCAGTTGATTGACGACCGTGTCACCGTCTATTTGACAAAGCGCGGCATCACTGACGTCGAGACGATGGACGCAGCGGCGTTCCACGAGCGATACGAGGGACTGACCCCGCTTCAAATGATTGATTTGAAAGGTCTGATGGGCGATAAATCCGATAACATCCCCGGCATCCCCGGTGTCGGTGAGAAGACGGCCCTCAAATTGCTCACAGCTTACGGTTCTGTGGAAGGCCTATATGAACATACGCATGAACTGAAAGGGAAGCAAAAAGAGAAGGTCGAGGCGAACGAGCGGGAAGCGCTCATGTCGAAACAATTGGCGACGATTTTTACCGACGTGCCGATTGACGTTACCATGGACGAGCTCACGTTCCATCCGTATGACGCTGGAAAAGTGAAGCCGCTGTTCATGAGCCTGCAGTTCAAGTCGCTTCTCGGGAAACTGAGTCTCGACGCGGCGAGCGAGGAAGCCGTGGAAGTGCGTGATGTGAACCATATCGGGATTGACGAGCAAGACTTGACAGAAGCGGTCCTCTTCCTCGAGCAACTTCGCGACGATTATTTCGAAGAATCGGTCATTGGCGTGGCCATCGCTTCAAAAGCCGGGGTGACCGTCGGTGACGTGTCGCTCTTAGACGTGCCGGCTGTCCGCGAATGGCTGGCGGATGAAAACCGGGCCACGATTTGTCTCGATGCGAAACAGACGATCATTCAATTGAAACGCCACGGCGTGTCGCTCCGAGGCTACGAGGACTTGCTCGTCGCTGGCTATTTGCTCAACTTGTCAGGCGGGACGACGCTCGACTCGATTGCCGCCCATTTCGAATACGCCTTGCCGGAAGATGAGCCCGTGTATGGAAAAGGGGCAAAACTGCACGTGCCGGAACAAGATGTCCTCGAGCAACACCTCGGGGAGAAGGCGATGGCCATCTTGACGTTGTTCGTGAACGTCAGTAACGAGCTTGTCCAAAACGAACAGACATCGCTGTATGAAGATTTGGAACGGCCGCTCGCCTCGGTGCTCGCTGAGATGGAGTGGGCCGGGATTCACGTCGACGTGGCGACATTGAAGGTGATGGAAGACGATCTCCGCGAACGCTTGCTTCAACTCGAGACCGAAATTCACAGCCTCGCTGGCGAAACGTTCAATATCAATTCACCGAAGCAACTCGGCGTCATCCTATTCGAGAAGTTGGCGTTGCCGCCGGTCAAGAAGACGAAGACGGGATACTCGACGGCGGCGGACGTACTGGAAAAACTCGCACCGCTTCACCCAATCGTCGAACATATCATGCATTACCGTGAACTCGGAAAGTTGCAGTCGACGTACGTCGAAGGGCTACAAAAAGTCATCAAGGACGACGGGAAAATCCATACCCGTTACACGCAGACGTTGACGCAGACGGGACGGTTATCTTCGGTCAACCCGAACTTGCAAAACATCCCGATTCGCTTGGAAGAAGGACGTCGCATTCGTAAAGCGTTCACAGCGAGCGAGGCAGACTGGGTACTCTATGCGGTCGACTACTCGCAAATCGAGCTCCGCATCATGGCCCACATGTCACAAGATGAGAAGATGCTCGAGGCGTTCCTGCATGACGAGGATATTCATACGTCGACGGCAGCCAACGTGTTCCGGGTCGCCAAAGAAGAAGTGACGTCGCTCATGCGTCGTCAAGCGAAAGCGGTCAACTTTGGGATTATCTACGGCATCAGTGATTATGGGCTGTCGCAAAACCTCGGTATCAGCCGAAAAGAAGCGCAGACGTTCATCGATACGTACTTCGAGCAATTCCCAGGAGTGAAACGGTTCATGGATGCTGCCATCGAACGGGCCCGGGAACACGGCTACGTCGAGACGATGTTGAAACGCCGCCGCAATATCCCGGACATCCATTCACGCAACTTCAACTTGCGCGGTTTCGCCGAACGGACGGCCATCAATACGCCGATTCAAGGGACGGCAGCCGATATTATCAAGAAAGCGATGATTGACGTCGACGTGGCGCTCCGAGAGTCGGGACTTAAGTCGAAACTATTGCTTCAAGTCCACGATGAACTCATCTTCGAAGGGCCGAAAGAAGAGACGGAAGCGCTCGAAAAAATCGTCAAACAAGCGATGGAGCACACAATCACATTGGACGTCCCGCTCCGCGCGGACGGTTCGTTCGGTGAGACGTGGTTCGACACGAAATAAGATCGAGAAAGGAAATCAATATGCCTGAATTACCAGAAGTGGAGACGGTCTGTCGCCGATTGCGACCGTTCGTCTCCGGAAAAACGATTGCAAATGTCGAGGTGCTCGACGCGAAAATCATTCGGGGACACGAACCGGAGATTTGGGTTCAACAGTTGCTCGGTGAGACGATTCAAGACGTCGAACGGCGCGGGAAATTTATTTTGTTCAAATTGACGAACGGATATCTCGTTTCGCATCTCCGCATGGAAGGGAAATTCTTTCCGCATGACGAAATGGTCAATCCGGTCAAACATACGCACGTCGTCTTCACGTTCACGGACGGGACGACGCTCCATTACAACGACGTCAGAAAGTTCGGCACGATGGAACTGAAGACGAATGACGACTTGTATGTGACACCGCCGTTGTCGTTGCTCGCGCTTGAACCGTTCGATCCGGAAGTGACGGCGGAGACGCTCCACACCCGATTGAAGCGGATGAACGTCCGGGCCATCAAGACCGCACTCCTCGACCAGTCGATTTTCGTCGGCCTCGGTAATATTTATGTCGATGAGACGTTGTTCCGGGCCGGTGTCCATCCGACCCGGCCGGCCGCCTCGCTCTCGCTAGACGAGGTACGTTTAGTGCACCAAGAGGCTGTGGCGGTGTTGACGGAAGCGATTGAGCGCGGCGGGAGCACGATTCGAAGTTATACGAATCCCGACGGTGCGAGCGGGACGTATCAAGAGACGCTCTACGTGTATGGTCAGACCGGTGAGCCGTGTAAACGTTGCGGTCGACCGATTGAAAAGATGAAATTGGGCGGACGGGGCACGCACTACTGTCCGCACTGCCAACAGTAAGAGGTGGACACGATGTTGAAGATTGGTTTGACAGGTGGAATTGCGACAGGGAAGTCGACCGTATCCCGCCTGTTTCGAAAGCAAGGCATCCCGATTATCGATGCCGACAAGATGGCGCGAATCGTCATCGAGCCGGGAGGTAAGGCGTTCGCGGCCGTTCGTGAGGCGTTCCCACAATGTTTCTCCGGTGACACGTTGAACCGTCAAGCGCTCGGGCGTGAGATTTTTCATGATGACGCCAAACGCCAGTTGCTGAATCAACTCATGCATCCGGCGATTCGTGAGGAGATGCTCGAAGAGATGCGTGGCTACGAGGCGGCTGGGCGGACCGTCGTCATCTTCGACATCCCGCTCTTGTTCGAAGGGACGATGCGCGACCTCGTCGACTATACGGTCGTCGTCTATTGCCGCGAAGAGATTCAGTTGATGCGTCTCATGGAGCGGAACGGCTTGACGAAAGCGGAAGCGTTCGCGCGCATCCATGCCCAAATGCCGATTGAAGAGAAGAAGCAACAAGCTGATTTTTTAATCAACAATAACGGTGCTTTAGGCGATTTGTCGGCCCAAGTGGCCCACCTCGTCGAACAATTCGAAGACATGAAAAAAGAAGGCGGCTGAGCGCCTTCTTTTTTTGTTCAGTTCAACGGGTCTGAGTCCGGTCGGCCTTTCTTCCACGTATCGAAGATGGCTCGGCCGTCACTTGGGTGACCGTTCGAATAATAAATCGGATAGAGCGAGAAGAAGACGTAATAAAACGAGAAATACGCGAATTGATACGTATAGAGCGTCGGTTCAATCTCTCGCATCAAGATGAAGGCGTTCACGAGCAAGATGCTCGATAAGTTAAAAATCGAACCGCCCGCGTAGACGAGACTGCGGGTCAAGCGGTTGCTATACTTCAAGTCGCTGAATTGACACCACGCGTCATAGAAATAGACGCGGTTGAACTGCAGGCGTCCGACTTTGAATAATTTTTTACCGGTCCCAATCTCCATATCGAGCGAACCCCCAAATAGTTTCGCGAAGAAGAAGTGGCCGAATTGATGGATAATCGTCACAATCGGCAAAATGATGAAAAACGAGATGATAAATTTGTCTAAATCGGTCCAATCGAACATGCTGTCCTAGCTCCTTTCCAAGCTCTACACCAAATTTCCCTCTTTTTCAAATCTGAAACTGTAAAAAAGCGAAAGAAATGTGACGATTCATAGTGAAAACGCTTCCATTTTTCCGTTATAATGGTGTCGTAACGCAGAAAAAAGGGGGACTTTACATGGGGACGAAAGTTGCAATCAATGGATTTGGTCGAATCGGAAGAATGGTGTTCCGGAAATTGATGCTTGAAGGGCGTCACGACGTGGTCGCCATCAATGCGAGCTATCCGGCGGAGACGCTCGCCCATCTGATTAAGCACGACACGGTCCACGGACCGTTCACACTCACGGTGAGGGCGCATGGGGATGCGCTTGAAGTCGATGGGAAACGCATCATGCTCGTCTCCGAGCGTGATCCGGAGCGGTTGCCGTGGAACGAGCTCGGCGTCGAAATCGTCATCGAGGCGACGGGGAAATTCAATTCAGACGTCGGGGCAGCAAAACATTTGACGGCCGGTGCGAAAAAAGTCATTTTGACGGCGCCAGGGAAAGGTGAGCTGCGGACGATTGTCATGGGGGTGAACGATCGTGATTATTTACCGGAGCACGATCACATCATCTCGAACGCTTCGTGCACGACGAACTGTCTCGGCCCGGTCGTGAAAGTATTGGACTCGACATTCGGCATCGAGACGGGGCTCATCACGACCGTGCACGCCTATACGAATGATCAAAATAATATCGATAATCCACATAAAGACTTACGGCGCGCCCGTGCTTGTGGTAGTTCCATTATACCGACTTCGACCGGGGCTGCCAAAGCCATCGGACTCGTCTTGCCTGAACTGCAAGGGAAATTGAACGGGATGGCGCTTCGCGTCCCGACACCGAACGTCTCACTCGTCGACCTCGTCGTCGAGTTACGACGGGACGTGACGGTCGATGAAGTGAATGAGGCGTTCGAGCGTGCCGCTCACGGAGAGATGACGGGCATCCTTGGTGTCTCGAACGAACCACTCGTCTCAATCGACTTCAACGGGGATGAGCGTTCGTCGATTATCGATGCCGATTCGACGATGGTGCTCGGGGGCAATCACGTCAAAGTCCTCGCCTGGTACGATAACGAATGGGGTTATTCGTGCCGTGTCGTCGACCTGTTGGATATGGTCGCGAGCTACTTGCAAATCGGGCAACAAGAAACCCACGTCTGAAGAAATATATTTACACAAAAATATTTTTAAGGAATTGAAACAAATGTCTTGTATCGACGTCCCAAACGCGATACACTCTAACTCGTGAACTTCAATTGGTCTGACAAACGCAACTTAAAGGGTTAGGACCTCTTTGGACTAACTTGCCCCCGTGGTTGTGGGCGATTCAGGCACAAAGTGAGTGATCATCAACTACTTTGAGACCATTGATGTAAAGGGGGATCCACTAATATGGATACTATGGGACGTCACATTATTACAGAACTTTGGGAGTGCAATCCCGACAAATTGAACGATATTGACTACATCGAGCGCTTGTTCGTCGATGCAGCACTTCGTTCGGGCGCTGAAGTCCGCGAAGTCGCTTTCCACAAATTTGCGCCACACGGTGTAAGTGGAGTCGTTATCATCTCAGAATCACACTTAACGATTCACAGTTTCCCAGAGCATGGCTACGCATCAGTCGATGTGTTCACATGTGGGGACCGAATTGATCCGGCCACAGCTTCGCAGTACATCGCGGAAGGCTTGGAAGCAAAAGTTCGTGAGGACGTTAAACTTGATCGCGGAATGGGGCCGATTCGTGTTCCGGAAGCACAAGTTGCAATCAGCAAATAATCAGATTGACCTTTTGAGGCTGGCCGAATTTCGGTCAGCCCTTTTAATTGTTTTGTTAACCGCTTAATTTTGATATGCTTAACCTATATAAATAAGGTGTCGAGGTGGATAATGGGATTATTGGATAAGTTTCAAACACATGTCCAGACGGACGATTTGCATAAAAATGAGGCGCTACGCACACGTTACGTAGCAGCATCGCCGACCGCCGTGCTCACATGGCTCCGCGAACGGATTGAAGCACAAGGACAAACGGTTCGCCGGGTCGATGCAGACCGGGGCGAAGTGGCGTTTTACGGTGACGGCTGGGATGCACTGGCGACAGTCATTCAAGTGGATGGCGGACGCACGGCTGTCGACTTCACGTTGAACCGTGACCAGATGCTCGGACCGGACCTTGGTCAAATCGTCACCGCATACTATGAGGCGCTACAAGTGAAGTTCCCGCTCCGCGCCATCGGGAATCAATCTGTTGAACGATAAGGAGGGCTGAGCATGCGTTGTCCTAAATGCGATCATAATGGAACGAGAGTGCTCGACTCCCGACCAGTACAAGATTTCTATTCGATTCGTCGCCGTCGCGAATGCGAGGAGTGCGGCTATCGCTTCACCACGTTTGAAACGGTCGAACAGACCCCGCTCATCATCGTTAAAAAAGACGGGAATCGGGAAGAGTTCAGCCGGGAGAAAGTACTTCGCGGGATTATTCGGGCGTGCGAAAAACGACCGGTCACGCTAGAGCAACTCGAAGGCGTGGTCACGAAAGTCGAACAACAGTTACGCGCGCTCGGTCAGTCCGAGATTCCGAGTGAGCAAGTCGGTGAGCTCGTGATGAATGAATTGGCACGTGTCGATGAAGTTGCCTACGTCCGCTTCGCGTCCGTCTATCGCCAGTTCAAAGATATCTCTGTGTTCTTTAAAGAACTTGAAGATTTAATGAAGCAAGAAAAATCGACCAACTAGAGGGGCGGCCTGCTGGTCGCCTTTTTTCAGGGGAGACCTATCATGGAAAAAGAACGAATCTTGTACGGGACTGACGAACTGTTGATTATGAGCACTGGGCTCATCGATCGCGAGTCGTATCAGTCGTTGTACCACTTATATC
Source organism: Exiguobacterium sp. s152 (assembly GCF_018618335.1). Lineage (NCBI taxonomy): Bacteria > Bacillati > Bacillota > Bacilli > Caryophanales > Exiguobacterium > Exiguobacterium sp. s152. Next base: position 312,219 of record NZ_JACSLX010000001.1, on the reverse strand, counting down.
AGCCGGTCATCGGTGTGAAGGCACTTGCGATGTATCAGACGCTTTGGAGCGAGCTGAAGCCCGGGAAGATGAAATCGAATTATATGTCGCACAGCGCGCTCTGTGAAATGCTAGATTACTCGATTAACGAGCTGACGGACTGTCTGTTTCGGCTCGAGGCGATTGGTCTCGTCCGGACGTATAAGACGAAAGACGAGCGTTTGACTCAGTACGTATATCAATTGCGTGTCCCGCTCGCACCCCATACGTTCTTGAACGACGGACTGTTGTCGAGTTTTCTTTTCTATAAAGTCGGGGAAGTGCGCTTCAAACAGTTGCAAGGACGATTCACGATCGATCCATTGCCGGCCGGGATTATCGAGGTGACGAAAGACTTTAATGAAGTGTTCGACGTCAAAGGTGTCAATCACATGGCGTTCACCCAAAAGAACTACGAGAAACCCGACCGCGCCAAAATCGAGATCAACTATACGTTCGATATGGAAATCGTCAAAAAACTGACGAACTTCCCCGTCGGCTTTTTCACGAAGAAGCTCGATGAGACGATCACGAAGCTTGCCTACGTCTCACAAATCGATGAAGAGACGATGGCCGAGATGTTGAAGGAGTATTTCGTCCACGAGGCGTATCTACCACTCAGCGAGCAAGAGAAACGCGACGGCTGCCGCCAAATGGTGTTGCAGTTGAAGAAGAAACAAACGCGACATCGGAAAGTGAAGTTGGACGAGACGGTAAAAGCAGAAATCGGTGATTTGCATGACGTGACGGTCATGGAAGAAGCGCATCCGCATCAATACGTGTCGACGTTACGGAAGACGCCACAACTGTCGAAGAGTGATGAGCAACTCATTATCGATCTCGTCGATACGCTCGGGCTCGCACCAAGTGTCATCAATGCATTGTTCTATTACTGTATCGAAGTGAAGAAGCAGACGCGGCTCAGTGAGAACTATGTCATGCGGATCGCGACGAGTTGGAAGACGGCGGGCTATTTAAACGCCAAAGACGCGTTGGAACAAGAAGCGACACAAGATGCGCTCATCGAGAAGAAACAGCAGAAACGGGAAAATGTGCAACAGCGGACGACCGTCGGCTCGAGACGCAAAGACAAGACCGAGATGCCGAAATGGCTCGAAGACGAGGCGAAAGAGCAACGGACGTACGATCAAAAACGAAAACAAGAGCTCGAGGCATCGGTCCCAGACGACGCGGAACTCGTTAAGCTGTTGAATGAATTGAAAGAGAAAGGATGAGAGACATGGAACGCATCAATCAAACGCTCGCCCAAATGATGAACCGGAAAGAAGTGCGGGAAGCGTACGAATCGATTCGCCGGCGCACCCTCGAACATCCAGAAGTCGTCGCTTTTTTAAAGGCGCATCCGGAGTTAGACGAGACGGCGGTCGAAGTCGGCTTTACGAAGCTCAGTGAATATGCGGAACAGATGGACGGTAAGAAGCTCGTCGAGGAGCAAGCCGTCATCCCGGGCCATCAGCCGGTGCTCTATGTCGACCTCGGTCAAATCGCAATCCGTTATGAAGAGACGGTGAAGCATCGTCAAGCACGGCGCCAAAAAGAGATGGACCGGAAGTTCAAGAGTCTATTCTTGCCGGAGGAAGTGCGAGAGGCGAGCTTTGAATCATTCGACTGGTCCGATGACGCCCGTAAAATCGCACTCCGTGAATCGATGCGGTTCGTCTCAGGCATGAAGACTCGCCAAAAAGTGAACGGTTTATACCTTCACGGTAGCTTCGGCGTCGGGAAGACGTACTTGCTCGCGGCGATTGCTAATGAGCTGAAAGTGGCGGACATCGAGACGATCCTTGTCCACGCCCCGGGATTCGTCTCGGAAGCAAAACGGAAAATCCGGACCGACTCGTTCGATTCGTTTTTGACGTCATTCCAACACGTGCCGGTGCTATTGATTGATGACATCGGGGCCGAGGCAATCAGTCCGTGGGTACGGGATGAACTGTTCGGGATCATTTTACAGTATCGCATGATGCATCGCTTGCCGACGCTTTACAGCTCGAACTTTAGCGGAGAAGAGCTCGAGACCCACTTCTCAATCGACGGTTCGCCACAGAACAAAATGAAGGCGCAGCGGCTTATGCAGCGCATCTCGACGACGACGACGCAAATTGAGTTAAAAGGTGAGAATCGACGGCGGTAAAGGGATTGTATTTCTGGAACGAGTTGACTATACTAATAAGCATATAACCGATGCATTGAAGAGGACATGAGACGTCGTAACGGGTTTCAAAGCGAGGGAAGGCTGGTGAGAGCTTCCTAAACACGCCGATCGCCTTACTCCCTCCGAGCACCGTACGGGTCAATCGTGCGGCGATTCACACTCGTTATCGTGTGTTCGAGCCAAGCGGATTGCTTGGGAACGAGGGTGGTACCACGAGAATCAAAGCTCGTCCCTTTCATAGGGATGGGCTTTTTTTATTTATTTTTAAATGTAGAGAGGGGAAGTTGACACATGATTCAATTGACATTTCCAGATGGGGCCGTCAAAGAGTTTGAGGCCGGAATCACAGCAGAAGAAGTAGCAGGTTCAATCAGTCCAGGGCTTCGTAAAAAAGCAATCGCGGCAAAAATCGACGGTGAGATGATCGATTACCGTCGTCCGATTGAACAGGACGGCAAAATCGAGCTCGTCATGCCTGACTCAGAAGACGGCATCGATTTGATGCGCCACTCGTCAGCCCACTTGATGGCCCAAGCCATCAAACGGTTGTACGGCGAAGAAGGTAGCATCTACCTCGGCATCGGACCAACAATCGAGAACGGGTTCTATTATGATATCGAGATGGACCGCCGCATCAACGAGGAAGACCTTCCAGAAATCGAGAAGATGATGAAACGAATCGTCGATGAGAACTTGGACATCACTCGCGAAGTCGTCTCGCGCGACGAAGCGCTCGAGCGCTATAAACAGCTCGGAGACCCGCTCAAAATCGAATTGATTGAAGATATCCCGGCGAGCGAGACGCTTACGATTTACCATCAAGGCGAATTCTTCGACTTGTGCCGCGGACCGCACGTCCCGTCGACATCGAAATTGAAAGTGTTCAAGTTGATGAGTGTGGCTGGCGCATACTGGCGCGGCGACTCGGATAACAAAATGCTCCAACGGATTTATGGAACGGCATTCGCGACGAAAGAGCAACTCGCGGAACACTTGCGTCTGCTAGAGGAAGCGAAAGAGCGCGATCACCGCAAGCTCGGGAAAGAACTCGATCTCTTCTTCGTGTCGCAAGAAGTCGGCCAGGGTTTGCCGATGTGGCTCCCGAAAGGTGCCTCGATTCGTCGTACGGTCGAACGTTATATCGTCGACAAAGAGCTCGAGCTCGGGTATCAGCACGTCTACACACCGGTCCTCGGTTCGGTCGACCTGTATAAGACATCGGGTCACTGGGATCACTATCAAGACGATATGTTCCCGAAAATGGAGATGGACAACGAAGAACTCGTCCTTCGTCCGATGAACTGTCCTCACCACATGACGATCTATAAACATGAGCCGCGCTCATACCGCGAACTCCCGCTTCGCATCGCCGAGCTCGGCGGTATGCACCGTTACGAGATGTCAGGGGCGCTCACAGGCCTCCAACGCGTCCGTTACATGGTGTTAAACGACGGGCATACGTTCGTCACACCTGAGCAGATGAAGCAAGAGTTCAAAGATATCGTCCATTTGATTCAAGAAGTGTATGCCGACTTTGGCATCAAGGATTATCGCTTCCGCTTGTCGTACCGTGACCCGGCCGATAAAGAGAAGTACTTCGACAACGATGCGATTTGGGAAACAGCCCAACGTCAATTGAAAGAGACGATGGATGAGCTCGGTCTCCCGTATTTCGAAGCGGAAGGCGAAGCGGCGTTCTACGGACCGAAGCTTGACGTCCAAGTCCGGACGGCGCTCGGCAAAGAGGAGACGTTGTCGACGGTCCAACTCGACTTCTTGCTCCCTGAGCGATTCGACTTGACGTACACAGGACCAGACGGCAAAGACCATCGCCCGATCGTCCTTCACCGTGGTGTCGTCTCGACGATGGAGCGTTTTGTCGCTTACTTGATCGAAGAGTATAAAGGAGCGTTCCCGACATGGCTCGCCCCGGTTCAAGTCAAATTGATTCCTGTTTCGCACGTTCACGACGAATATGTCGCAGAAGTGAAGGCAGAGCTCGTCAAGCGCGGTGTCCGTGTCGAAACGGACCTCCGTGACGAGAAGCTCGGCTATAAGATCCGAGAAGCACAGATGAAGAAGATTCCGATGACACTCGTCCTCGGTGATAAAGAGCGCGATGAGCGTGCGGTCAACATCCGCCGCTACGGACAGCAAGAACAAGTATCGGCCACACTCGATGCGTTCTTGGCATCCCTCACAGAAGAAATCGCGAACCGTTCACGTTAATCGGTCGACCATCCTTCGCCGGAAGGGTGGTCGTTTTTTCGGTCTCAAGACGGATGCGGAACGAGTGATGGAAACGTAAGGTAGAAGAAAGGAGTGATTCATTTTGAATTATATGAAACCATTAGTGGCGTTGACGATCGGTTCGGTCGTCGCGACAAGCATGATTCCAAAAGTAAACGCAGAAGCCATCGTCGATGACACGATTGTCACACTCGGTGAATCATTATCAGCCAGCCAACGGGATTGGGTGCTCGAACGAGTTGAGGCACCGGCTGGGATTGAACCGATCATCACGACCGCGGCCGATGAAGATAAGTACTTAGGGGATGCCGTCCCACAAGCACAGCGCGGCGGAGGTATGTATTCATCAGCCCGTATCAAACTGACTGACGGGACTGGACTCGATATCAAAACGGAGAACGTGACGTGGGTCACCGAAGATATGTATGCGAACGCACTCGTGACCGCTGGTGTCACCGATGCCGACATTTACATCACATCTCCGATTCGTGTCACCGGGACGTCGGCCTTGACGGGCATCATGAAAGCGTACGATCAGACAGCGGAAGAGACAGGAATCCAATTGTCCGAAGAGCGGAAAGACTTGGCGCAGGAAGAACTAGCTGTCACGTCTGAAATCGGGAAGACAGTCGGTCAAGAGGATGTGGCCGGTCTCATGAACGAGATCAAAGCTGAGATTGCGAACAAGGCACCGGAGACGAACATTGAGATTCGCGATATCGTCATCCAAGTGTTGAATCAAAACAATGTCCAATTGTCTGATACGCAGTTAACGCAATTGACGACGCTGTTTGAAAACATGCAACAAGCGAACCTAGACTGGGGCGCAATCAGCAACGGGCTGCAAGGTGCCGGACAAGACGTCCAGGCGTTCCTCGAGACCGAGGAAGTCCAAGGTTTCTTCGCCCGCTTGTTCGATGCACTCAGCAACTTCTTCAAGTCGTTGACGAATTGATTTACATTGACCACGTGACAAATGGTATTGAAAAAAGGGCGAGCGCCCTTTTTTCAATACCATCGTTTATGGATATAGTCGCGAGCGGACTCATGGTCGTCGACAATCTTCAATGTGATTCGGTTCATTTCTTCTAATAAGTCCGTCAAAATCGCTTCGAGCTTGGCATCACTCACCTCATGGTGGCGCATCGTCTCTTGTACGATGTGTTTGATTTGGTCATGATAATCATGGTCGTCTTTCACTTGCTTTCTCCAAGACACGGTCCATCCCTCCTTTTTTATTTTATTCCCTTGGAAAAGGTATTGCGAAACAGCGAAATGACTGTTATCATCATAAAAGTGTGAGCTACCAATTATTCATGCGCGAATTCTTGACATCTTAATCCTATTGGTGTTAAGATGACATAGTGATTAAATACAACAAAGCAGAAGCGCCCGCTTCTCACCTCGTCCGAACAGATTCGGTCAGGTCCATCATGTACGTGAAGCAGTCGAGCCTTGGTCTCTGCTGTATCCGAAATGATGTGTGGGCGGGAAACTGCCGACGCTTTTTTTATTGCCATGTTGTCTTATCAATCTAAAACTCGTGCAACCGCACGATGGAGGTGCTAACCATTAGCAAAGAGCTCTTTATCAACGAAAACATTCGTGCCCGTGAAGTTCGCTTAATTGGAGCGGACGGTGCACAACTCGGTGTGCAATCGCGTAATGAAGCATTACGTTTAGCAGAAGAGGCTGAACTCGATCTCGTCTTGGTCGCCGACAAAGCTAACCCACCGGTCGCTAAAATCATGGACTATGGGAAATACCGTTTCGAACTCCAGAAAAAGGAGAAAGAAGCGCGTAAAAACCAAAAGGTCATCCAATTGAAAGAAGTGCGCCTCAGCCCGACAATCGAGGAAAACGATTTCCAAACGAAATTGCGTAACGCTCGCAAATTCCTTGAAAATGGTAACAAAGTGAAAGCGTCGATCCGTTTCCGCGGACGCGCCATCACACACTCGGAAATCGGCCGACGCGTCATGGAAAAATTGGCGGCGGAATGTGCCGACTTGGCAACAGTTGAGCAAAAGCCGAAGATGGAAGGACGCAGCATGTTCTTAGTGCTGGCTCCGAAGAAAGAAGATTAATCATCGAGTCATAGTGGGGAGGAAATACTCATGCCGAAAATGAAATCGCACCGTGGTGCTTCTAAACGTTTCAAACGTACTGCATCAGGTAAACTCAAGCGTTCACACGCTTACACAAGTCACTTGTTTGGTAACAAATCGACTAAAGCGAAACGTAAGCTCCGTAAAGGTGCTATCGTCTCAGCTGGAGACTTCAAACGCATTCGCAACATGATCGCGAAGTAATACAGAAAGAATTTAGGAGGGAAACCATATGCCACGCGTAAAAGGCGGTTATACGACTCGTCAACGTCGTAAAAAGCAAATCAAGCTTGCCAAAGGTTATTTTGGCTCGAAACACATTCTATTTAAAGTAGCAAAACAACAAGTCATGAAGTCACTCATGTACGCTTACCGTGACCGTCGTCAGAAGAAACGTGATTTCCGTCGTCTTTGGATTACACGTATCAATGCGGCAGCACGTACAAACGGTCTTTCATACAGTCGTATGATGCACGGCCTCAAGCTTGCAGGAATCGACATCAACCGTAAGATGCTTGCTGAGCTTGCTGTGACAGATGCACAGGCATTCGCGTCACTTGCTGATACAGCTAAATCAAAATTGAACGCGTAATCGTTCAATCGACAGCGCCGAGACCTTATCTCGGCGCTTTCTTTTTTCTGATTAATTCCTTAAACTTAAGATAAGGAGGGCGGACTATGAATCCATCTGTCTTGGCCATCGTCGCGTTGGCACTCATCGTCTTGAACGTCTATACATACGTGCAGGCGAAACGTTACACGCTCGGCGAAGGTGATTTCAACGTCTTATATGCTTATGCCGGCGGTGCGATCGGTGCTCTGTTCGGACTTCATTTGACGCGGAAAAAGGCGGTTCATGCCCCAAAAAGCGTTCAAATACAAGTATTGATTTTGGCAGTCGGCTGGTCTTTAATGATTTTAGTACTGCTTTGAATGCAGAATAGGAGGAGCAACCGGTGAACTGGACAACATTATTTGATCGGCAGCGTGAATTAGATGAGCGGATCAAAGAAGAACATCAACTATCCGGGAACCAATTTGATGAGCGGCTGCTCGCTTTGCTCGTCGAACTTGGTGAACTCGCCAATGAGACCCGTAGTTTTAAATTTTGGTCAACGAAGGGCCCGTCGCCTCAAGACGTGATCTTAGAAGAGTATGTCGACGGCATTCATTTCTTATTGTCGCTCGGTCTTGCCCTCGGGTATGAACGCGATTCGTTCCCAACAGGTAGCTCGTATCTTGATGCGACTGACGCTTTTTTAGACGTGTTCCGCAAAGTGACGAACTTTGGTTTGTCGAAGACGGAACCGATGTACGAGACGCTGATGGCGGCTTATCTCGAACTTGGCTATACGCTCGGCATCAACGAAGAGTTGATGGTGATGGCGTATATGGCAAAAAATGAAAAGAACCATGAGCGACAAAATCAAGGTTACTAATCGAAACGAAGGAGCGATGTCCCATGAACGAATCATTACATATGCTTAAACGCTTGACGGATGCCACCGGTGTCCCGGGAAATGAAGGAGAAGTCCGCTCATTGATGCGCGAATACTTGGAGCCTCACGTGGAAGCGTTCGAACAAGACGGACTAGGCAGTCTGTTTGGACGGGTGACGGGCAAGGCAGACGGCCCACGTGTCATGATTGCCGGCCATATGGATGAAGTCGGCTTCATGGTGACACGAATCGAAGAAGGTGGCTTCTTACGTTTCCAAGCGCTCGGTGGCTGGTGGAATCAAGTATTGCTCGCGCAACGCATGGACGTCGTCACACGCTCGGGCGAAAAAATCCCTGGAGTCATCGGTGCGAAACCGCCGCACGTGCTTCCGCTCGAGGCGCGCAAGAAACCTGTCGAGATTAAAGACATGTTCCTCGATATCGGTGCGACGTCGAAAGATCAAATCGCGGAGTGGGGCATTCGCCCGGGCGATACGGTCGTCCCGCACTGTGAGTTCACGGTCATGAAAAATGAAGACTTCTTGATGGCCAAAGCGTGGGATAACCGAATCGGTTGTGCCATCGCCATCGAGGCGGCGAAACGATTGAAAGACGACGAAGTTCCGGGTGTCGTCTTTACAGGAGCGACGGTCCAAGAAGAAGTCGGGTTACGCGGTGCCGTCACGGCTGCCAACCTGGTCAAACCGGACGTCGCCATCGCCGTCGATACGGGAATTCCAGGAGATACACCAGGGATGACACCGGCTGAAGGATTGTCGAAACTCGGGGAAGGCGTTCAAGTCATCTTCTTCGATGCGACGACCATCACGAACCCGCGCCTCATCGATTTGATCGTCGAAGTGGCGAAAGAGAACGACATCAAGTACCAATTGGATTTGACGCCGGGCGGTGGAACGGACGCTGGACGCTTCCATTTGGCAGGTGTCGGGATGCCGGCCGTCGCGCTCACGGTACCGGTCCGTTATTTGCATACGAATGTCTCAATCATTCACAAAGCAGATTATGAAGCAGCCGTCGATTTGGTCGTAGCGCTCACGAAACGACTCGACCACGAAACGGTTCAATGGTTGAAAGAGGGATAATATGACGAAAATCACGTCTACGAAAAGTGAGACGATTAAGCGCTTAAAGCGTTTGATGACGAAAAAAGGCAGACAAGAGTCCGGACAATTTTTGGTCGAAGGCGAGCATTTGGTCGACGAGGCCATCCGTGCCGGACGTCTCGTCCAGCTGATTATGGGGGAGTCGTATACCCCGAAAGGATCATGGCGCCTTGATGAGATGCCTGTCCTCGAACTATCCGACCATGTGGCTGACTTATTGTCAGAGACAGAGAAAACGCAAGGTGTTTTCGCTGTCGTCAAGATGGCCCCGGTCGAACGAAAGATGAATCATGTGCTCGTCCTCGATCGCATCCAAGACCCAGGTAACCTCGGGACGATGATTCGAACGGCCGACGCGGCCGGCTTTGACACGGTCCTTCTCGGTAAAGGGACGGTCGACCCGTTCAATGCCAAGGTCGTGCGCGCGACACAAGGTTCCTTGTTCCACGTCAATGTGAGCTCGGTCGATTTACTCGAGACGTTGCCTGAATTGAAGAGCGAAGGCTTCCATATTTATGGCACCGCGCTCGCGAAAGCGACGTCTTACGAGCAAGTCAAGTTCAGTGAGAAGGTCGCGCTCGTCATCGGCAACGAGGCGCAAGGCGTGCATCACGACGTGCTCGAATTATGTGATACCCGTGTCCATATCCCGGTTCTCGGCGATGCCGAATCGTTGAACGCGGCCGTCGCGGCCGGTATTCTCATGTATCGGATCGCGCTACAATAACCTTGTCAGCACTGACGAATCGTGATAGGTTAATTACATCGAACAAAATAATGGATAGACGTTGAAAGAGCATAGTACGCGAACTACCGAACGAGTACAGGGAGCATGGGCCGAGACTGCGAGCCGATGCCTTGGTCGGCGCCGAATTCACTCTCGAGTCGTGTTGGAGACAACACCGGGGTAGCATCCCGATACCGATGCTCTCAAGTGGGCCGATTTCGGCCAAGTAGGGTGGTACCGCGATTATTCGTCCCTTCAGTCATCGACTGAAGGGACTTTTTTTGTAGAGGAGGAAATAAATTATGAAAGAACAGTTGGAACAATTACAACAAGAGGCGTTGCAGGAGATTCAAGCGGCGTCGTCACAAAAAGAGTTGAACGATATCCGCATCAAATATTTAGGAAAAAAGGGGCCGATGACCGAGGTGCTCCGCGGGATGGGGAAACTCTCACCTGAAGAACGACCTGCCGTCGGTGAACTCGTCAACACGGTCCGGACGACAATCCAAGACACGTTAGAGGCACGAATCGAGGAAGTGAAGGCAGTCGAACTCGAAGCGAAACTTGCGGCGGAAACGATTGATGTCACGCTCCCGGGTCGGACGTCTCTGCCAGGACACACCCACTTGCTTCAACAGATCATCGATGAGATGGAAGACTTATTCGTCGGTCTCGGCTACACGATTGCCGAAGGTCCGGAAGTCGAGACGGATTTATACAATTTCGAGATGCTCAACCTCCCGAAAGATCATCCGGCCCGCGATATGCAGGATTCGTTCTATGTGACAGACGAGACGCTTCTCCGGACACATACGTCTCCTGTCCAGGCGCGGACGATGCTCCAAGCCGAAGGGAAACCAATTCGCATCATCTGTCCGGGTAAAGTGTACCGTCGCGATGAGGATGACGCGACGCACTCGCATCAGTTCATGCAAATCGAAGGGCTCGTCATCGATGAGCATATCTCGATGGCCGATTTGAAAGGGACGCTCGAATCGTTCGTCAAGCAGTTGTTCGGTGAGACGCGTGAGATTCGTCTCCGTCCAAGTTTCTTCCCGTTCACGGAGCCGTCGGTCGAAGTCGACATCTCTTGTTTCAAGTGCGGCGGCAAAGGCTGCAACGTCTGTAAGAAGACAGGCTGGATTGAGATTCTTGGTAGCGGGATGGTGCATCCACGCGTGCTTGAGATGGCAGGCTATGATTCGACGAAGATGTCTGGATTCGCATTCGGAATCGGTGTCGAACGGATGGCGATGTTAAAACATGGGGTGGACGATATCCGTCACTTCTATACAAACGATTTACGCTTCATCGAGCAATTCTAAGGGGGATCACACATGTTATTATCAAAAAAATGGTTGAATCAATATATTGATGTATCCGATTTGAGCGGACAAACGCTCGGCGACTTAATTACAAAAAACGGGATTGAAGTGGAAAGCGTCGTCAGCCGGTCGGAAGGCTTGTCGGGACTCGTCGTCGGGCATGTCCTCGCTTGCGAGAAGCATCCTGAGGCCAACAAATTGAACGTGACGACGGTCGATATCGGTGCGGACAGCCCGGTTCAAATCGTCTGTGGCGCGCCGAACGTCGCCGCCGGTCAACACGTCATCGTGGCGACGGTCGGAGCTCGTCTCCCAGGACTAAAAATCAAGAAAGCGAAGCTGCGCGGCGTCGAGTCGCAAGGGATGATTTGCTCGCTCGAGGAACTCGGGTTCGAGAAAAAACAAATTCGCGAAGACGAGCAGGACGGCATTCACACGTTCCGCGAACCGGTCGAAGTCGGTGCGGACGTCATCCGCCTGTTAGACCTCGACGATGAAGTGATCGAGCTCGGATTGACACCGAACCGTTCGGATTGCTTGAGCCTTTATGGGATCATTCATGAAGTCGCGGCCATCCTCGAGCGTCCATACACATTACCGACTGCCGACGTGACGACAGATGTCGCGAACACGGTCAGCGTTCGTCTCGAGACAGATAACTGTCCGTACTATGCGACACGCCGTGTCGACGGCGTCGTCATCGGTGACTCGCCGCAATGGTTGAAAAACATCTTGATCGCAGAAGGTGTTCGCCCAATCAACAACGTCGTCGATGTGACGAACTACGTCATGCTCGAGCTCGGTCAACCGCTTCATGCGTTCGATACGGCGAAACTCGGAACGACGATTGCTGTTCGCCAAGCGCATGACGGGGAAGAAATCGTCACACTCGATGACGTGACGCGAACGCTCGATACCTCGATGATGGTCATCACGAACGGCGAGCAGCCTGTCGCCATCGCTGGCGTCATGGGGGGGGCGAACACCGAAGTCGATGCGACGACGTCGAGTATCATCCTCGAGTCGGCCTACTTCGCACCGGCATCGGTCCGTAAGACGAGCCGTACGCTCGGTTTACGCTCGGATTCGAGTGCCCGCTTTGAAAAAGGAGTCGACCCGGAACGGTTGCAATTGGCCCTTGACCGTGCGGCCGAACTCATCGTCGAAGTGAGCGGTGGCACAATTAGCGACATCGTCGTCGCTGGGGACAAAGAATCTGCGGCTCGGACGATTGATGTCTCGGTCGCTTATATCAACCATCGACTCGGAATGGACCTCGAGCAAGCGACGATTGTCCGCATCTTGGAACGTCTCGGTCTCGATGTGACCGGGGACGAGACGTTGACGGTCCACGTACCGTCGCGTCGCCCGGACTTGGAGTTGCCGGCTGACATCACGGAAGAAGTGGCACGCCTCTACGGCTATGACAGTCTTCCGTCGAGCCTTCCGGCGTCACACTCGAAAGGTTACCTCCCGAAAGAAAACGTGTTGCGACGTCGCGTCCGTCGCGTCCTCCAAGGCGCAGGGTTGTCGCAAGCGATCACGTACTCGCTCACGAGCGTCGGGAACGCCTCGCGCTTCAGTGGAGCCGACTTGACGCAAGTGAACTTGGCAATGCCGATGAGCGAAGAGCGTTCGGTACTCCGGACATCGCTCATCCCAGGTCTGTTGGAGGCGGCTCGTTACAATACGTCGCGTCAACAAGCGAACGTGCGATTGTATGAGACAGGGCGCGTCTATGTCGAACAAGGCGAGACGTTGCCACGTGAAACGGAACGCGTCGCCGGCGTATTGACAGGACTTTGGTACGATCACCGTTCACAAGGTACGCGTGTCCCGGTCGACTATTTCGTCGCCAAAGGAGCCGTTGAGACGCTCTTATCTGCGCTACGTGTCGAAGCGACGTATGAGGCGGCCGTGATTGCGGATATGCACCCAGGTCGTACCGCAAACGTGCTCATCGATGGACGTGTCATCGGTTACGTCGGACAAGTCCACCCAGGCGTATCCAAAGACGTGTATGGATTGAAAGAAGTGTACGTGTTCGAACTCGACTTGGACGTGTTGCAACAGTCAGCCGAGCTCATCTATGAAGACGTCCCACGTTTCCCATCCATCACACGTGATTTGGCGCTCGTGTTGAAACGGGACATCCCGGCCGGTCAAGTCGAAGCGACCATCAAACAGGCAGCAGGACCGCTCTTGATTGACCTCGCCTTGTTCGATGTCTATATCGGGGAGAACGTAGGAGTCGATGAGAAATCAATCGCTTTCTCGCTCAAGTATCAAGATCCGACCCGCACCCTTCAAGATGAAGAAGTGACGGCGTCGTATGAAGCGATTCTCACTGCCGTTCAAGCGGCGCACGGTGCGGAAGTTCGCGCATAACCTAAAAAGGTGTCCACCACGTGTGGACACCTTTTTTGAGTTTACTGGACTTCAAGCGCCAAGTCGCCAAACTTTGTCCAACCGACGAGGCATGTCACTTTATACAAGACGAGCGTGATGACGGCCGGAAGGACGACTCCCGTTCCAACGAAGATGAGGAACGCGTCCATTCCTTGCGCGGCAAGGATGTTGAGCGGCGCAATCAATGAGTTGAGCCCAAGTCCCGCTATTTCATAAGGGACTTCGAGTGAGAAGACGAGCGTCGCAATCGGCGCGCTGATCATCGCCGCGATGAAAGGCGGCATGACGACGCGAGGATTTTTGACGACGTTCGGGAACTGGACTTTCGGTGTGACGAAGAACGAGGCGACCAAACCGCCCGGATCTGTTTGACGATATGCCATGAGCGTGAAGCCGACGAACTGGGCCGTACATCCGATCAACGCGGCGGCACTGGCGACCGGGTCGAGTTGAAGCGCGATGGCGAGTGCGGCCGATGAAGCAGGTGACATGAGCATGACACTAAATACGAGCGCGATGACGAGTGATGTCGCGATTGGTGACGTATTGACCGAAGCGGTGATGCTGGCGCTGATTGAGTTGATGAGCGGTGTCGTGACGGCTGCTGCGCCGACTCCGACGATGCCGCCTCCAAGGACAGCCGTGACCGGGACGACCATCATATCAAATTTCGTTTTCCCGAGGACACGTTTGCCTAACCAGACCGCAGCCGCTGCTGCAATCAAGGCGCTGATCGGTTGACCGGGCACGAGGACGAGCCCGCTCTCGGTCGCTTGGAGCGCCGCACCACCAACGGTTGCCGCAATCATCGAGCTGAACAAAATGAGCGTATTGCCGCCGAGCTGATAAGCGACACCGGCACCGAGTGCCGGGGCGAGCAATGATTTCGCGACTTGCCCGATCAAGACGAGTGTCTCGATGCCGGCCATCTTCCCAATCGTTTCAATCAAGAGTCCAACCCCGAGCGTGACGAGGACGGCGCTTGCCATTCCTGCTGATATTTTGATCATTCGGTCCATTGCGTACTGTTTCACTTCCATCATCTCCTCTATGTGTGTCAATCCAATAAAAAAACCTATCCGGATGGGATAGGCGCGTCGGTCATACCATGAGCGCCTCGTCCGAAACCATCGAAACAAGGGCCCAAAAATTCGTCTCGGTCATCGAGTCGATTTTCAGTCCCTCAGTCGAATAATAATCAGTAGGCCGTGTTGCGCATGGGTTTTCATCATTGCCAGCTCCTCCGTTTGTTAAGATTTGTCTAAGAGTAACATGATATTTTTCAATAATCAATATTTTCTGAAAATTAATTTGAAAAAAATTGAAAACCGCTCAAAAAGAAAGACGACCCAATGAAGGATCGTCTCGTATTAAGACGTGCTGGCTGCAAGTGAGCCAACTTGTTGATCGATGAATGCCATCGAGATTGAATTGAAATGATCGGGTTGGTCGACGTTGACGACATGGCCCGAGTCAGTGACGACTTGGACACGAGCCGTCGGCTGATGTTTCGCGGTCCGTTCGACGGCTTCGAGGAACATGTAGTCCTCGTCACCCATAATATAGAGAATCGGTACGTTCGTCTCGATCGAAGAGAAATGACGAAGCAACGGATTCATATTCTCGGTCATCTTGAACCAGCGGATGAACTCGCGTTGACACAGGTTGGCCGCATCGCGGACGAACATCATGCGTGATTTCTTATGACGCTTCTTCGGTAATAAAATCCACGCGAACAGCTGATATAGCCACATGTACGGCACGAAGCTCTGTACGAGGCTACCGAGGCGAATCAACAACGTCGAGCGGACGTTGAACTTGACGATGGCCCCGCCGAGCACGACTGAAGCGATTCGTTCCGGATGGTGCTCGAACATCGCTTGAATGACAATCGTCCCGAGCGATAGGCCGACCATGTGGCCTTTTTCAATCTGTAAGTGGTCCATGACCTCGACGACGTCTTCGACAACGACATCGAGCGTATACGCGTTCAGCGGTTGATTCAACGACTGTTCTGCGTTGTAAGAGCCGCCATGTCCGCGTAGGTCGAGCAGGAGCACGTTATATTTCTTTTTGAACGGCCGAATTTGACGATACCAATGCGACAGACTTCCACCCGCGCCATGGATGAAGATGACCCAAGGATGGTCGTCGCTTAATGTGTACGTTTTATAATGCAACATGAACGCTATCCTCCAAAAATTTTTAAGTTCATTAAACCCTAAAAACAATATACCATATCTACAAATGTAGAACTATCGTTTCAACTCGCTCAACCGGATTGCTTTTTTCGTGTTGGCGAAGTGAACTTTCGCGACCTCGTTCAAACAGGATTGACCATAACGAAGAATCAAATCGGCCGCGACTTGGTCGACTTTGGCGCCGGCGCCTTTCGGTAACGTGACCCCGAGTGTCGCACTTAACTTGTCCATTTCTTTTAAGAACAAGGCGCGAGCGAGAATCGAGGCGGCGGCCACGGCGACATGCAGTCCTTCCGCTTTCGTCGAGAAATAGACGTCGTCTTTGACGACTGCTTTTTCGGACCGAAGGTGGTTATAGTAGATGTTCTTTTCAGCGAACTGATCGATTAAAATGGCGTCCGGTGTCGCATCGAGCTTCTGTAATAAGGCCGACAAGGCGGCGTTATGGGCGATGGCCGTCATTTTGCCTTGTGTCATCGTCCGTTGCATTTTATTATACGCCGGATTGTGTAACGTCGCCTTCTGATAGGTGATGGTGACGTGCAAGTCTTTGGCGATTCGGACGATCTCTGTATCCGACAGCAGTTTGGAGTCTTTGACCCCGAGCTCTTTGACGAGAGCGATTTTCTCTTTTGGCACGTAGGCGGCGACGACGACGAGCGGTCCGAAATAATCACCTTTTCCGACTTCGTCGCTCCCGATGACAGACCAGTCCGAAAAGCCTTCCGGCAGAACATTTTTCGGAACGCTCGGTTCTTTTTTAATGCTCGTTCCCCATTTGGCGGCTTCCGTGTCGGCATCGCGTCCCTGGAACATGACTTTACCCGAATTGTAGACCGTAATCACACACTGAGGTGTTTTGGCACTGAATCGTGCGTGTGGCGGAGGATTGACTGAATGGGCCCGATAACTCGCGATGAGTTCCTCCTGGGCGGTAGCTGATAATTTAATGACTTGATTGCCCAATGTGAGCACTTCCTTTCTAACGTTAGCAAATCAATCTTACATTTTTTTTAGATATTTTGAAACCAAAGTTTCGCTCTAAACGTATAGACAAGTGAGTAAAGAAAGAAGCGAGGTGAGTCGGAGATGTGGTGGCGCGATGACACGGATGAAGATGAGGCAGAATCTCTCTATAAACATATTCTCGAGCTAGAAGCTCGGATTGCAAAACTGATCGCCCATCAAGTCAGGGTGCGTCGCTTGCTCATGCAGGATTCGTCGGAAGCGGCGACCGAGCAAATCATTGCGTTACAAGCGGAAGTCGATCACTATTTGTCACTTCTGCGACAAGAACGGATGGAGGCGGTCGACCGCTATGATCGCTTACGTCTCGAGCAGACGTTAGGACGGGTCCGACAGTCGGTCGATCAGCCGACCCGACCGTTGGCAGAGTGGGACACGATTGAACAGGCGCTCGCGCTCGAAGTCGAACATTTGCGCCGCGTCCTTTCGTACGAACGACAGCGTCGCGCCGAGGAGGAGTGGTAATGGAATCGTTAGATCAGCTGTATTGGTGGGTACTCATCATCGCGGGTCTCGGTACATTCGTGTACATGATTTTTTCAGATGCATTCGATGTATTTGATGGTTGGTTCAATCCCGCCGTCATCTTATCCTTTTTAGCACTCGGTGCGGGAATCGGATTGATTTTAAATGCGCTTGCCCACGTGTCGCCGATGATAGGGCTTGCCGTCGCCCTCGTCGGTTCATTCGCGCTCACGACGCTCCTGTACTTATTCGTCCTCTTGCCGCTATCGAACGCGGAAGAATCAATCGGGATGACCGATGAATCCCTCGTCGGCCTGATTGGTCGCTTGACGGTCCCGGTCCCAGAAGGTGGGTTTGGAGAAGTGCTCGTCGAATCGGTGACGGGATCCGTACTGAAAACGGCCAAGAGTGTCGACGGAAAAGCCATCGATACGACACAACGCGTCGTCATCATCGAAGTCGAACGAAACATTGCGGTCGTCATGGAGTATGACGAACCGACAATCCGAAAGGAGTTTTAACGTATGAACACAGCCATTTTAGCCAGTATTATCGTCGGGGTGATTTTGCTCGCCTTGATTTTCGTCTTCGTGTTGAAGTATCGCACGGTCGGACCAGATGAGGCGCTCATCGTCACCGGCAGCTATTTAGGAAAAAAGAACGTCCATAGCGACGCTTCGGGCAACCGCGTGAAGATTATCCGTGGGGGCGGAACGTTCGTCTTGCCGGTGTTCCAGCAGGCTGAACCACTCAGTCTTCTCTCGAGCAAGCTCGAAGTGACGACGCCGGAAGTGTATACCGAGCAAGGTGTACCGGTCATGGCGGACGGGACGGCCATCATCAAAATCGGCGGCTCGATCAGTGAGATTGCCACGGCGGCCGAACAATTCCTCGGCAAACCGAAAATCGAACGCGAGAACGAGGCGAAAGAAGTGCTCGAAGGTCACCTCCGTTCAATCCTCGGTTCAATGACAGTTGAAGAGATTTATAAGAACCGTGATAAGTTCTCACAAGAAGTGCAACGCGTCGCCTCACAAGACTTGGCCAAGATGGGTCTCGTTATCGTCTCGTTCACCATCAAAGATGTTCGTGACAAGAACGGCTATCTTGAATCACTCGGGAAGCCGCGAATCGCGCAAGTGAAACGAGATGCCGATATCGCCACGGCCGAAGCGGACAAAGAGACGCGCATCAAACAAGCAGAAGCGATGAAGGACGCGAAGAAAGCAGAACTTGAACGTGCTTCAGAAATCGCGGAAGCCGAGAAAGAGAATCAGCTTCGCATCGCGGCGTATCGCCGTGAACAAGACGTCGCCAAGGCCCGCGCCGACCAAGCGTATGAACTTGAAGAGGCCCGCGCCAAACAAGAAGTCACCGAGCAACAGATGCAGGTCCAAATCATCGAACGTCAAAAGCAAATCGAGCTCGAAGAGAAAGAAATCATGCGTCGTGAGAAGCAGTACGATTCAGAAGTGAAGAAGAAAGCCGACGCCGACCGTTACGCAATCGAGCAATCAGCCGAAGCCGACAAGGCACGTCAAATCGCCGCAGCCGACGCCGAGAAGTACCGCATCGAAGCGGAAGCGAAAGCCGACGCCGAACGGGTCCGCCTCGCCGGTGTGGCCGAGGCCGATTCGGAACGGGCCAAAGGGGAAGCTGAAGCCGACATTATCCGCTTGACGGGTCTCGCTGAAGCCGAAGCGAAACAAAAGATTGCCGAAGCGTTCGAGCAGTATGGTCAAGCCGCCATCCTCGACATGGTCGTCAAGATGCTTCCGGATTATGCGAAACAAATCGCAGCACCGCTTGGCAATATCGACAAGATTACGGTCGTCGATACGGGCAGCGGCAAAGACGGCGGAGCCGGCAAAGTCACGGGTTACGCCACCGACTTGATGGCATCGCTGCAACAGACGCTCAAAGCGTCGTCAGGAATCGATATGAAAGATTTACTCGACAACTTTGCTGGAAAAGGCAACGTTCAGCCGAGTGAGAATCGCGAGTTGAGCGAGTCAACGTTCGCCGCGACGGAAGAATAAGTAGGGAGCCACAGACAAGTCATCGTCTGTGGCTTTTTTTGTTTCACTCAAATTCCCCTAAATTTGAAACGAAAGGCTTCAAACTCAATCGGTTTCTGACGATAAGTGAGATGTCAGACCATTATAGAGAGGAAGTAGCGATTATGAAGAAATCACTCATCATCGGCTTGTTGGCCGCATGTGTGACTTGGTTGCCAGGTTGTCAGTCTGTGATTGACCAACCGGAAGCAACCGTTGAAACCCGTCAATCGATGGGCGTCGTCTTGTCTGATGTTGGTCTCGGGGACCAGTCATTCAGCGATGCTGCGATGCGCGGCATGGGACAACTCCGTGAGACGGGGGAATGGTTCGTCGATTACCGTGAGTTGGATGAGACGGAAACGTACAAGGCCGGGTTCGAACAGCTCGTCGCCGACGGACATGACGTCATCATCGGGCTCGGGTTCGCTTGTCAAGAGGACTTGGAAGCGGTAGCGGCCGAACATCCGGAGCAACAGTTTGCGTTGATTGATGCCGTATCGACGTTACCGAACGTCATGTCCGTGACGTTCAAAGAGACGGAAGGCAGTGCGCTAGCCGGGGCAGTCGCGGGGCTCGAGACGGAATCGAACAAAATCGGATTTATCGGGGGCGTTGACAACGAACTAATTCAAAAGTTTGGGACTGGCTTCGAACTCGGAGCGAAAAGTGTCAACGATGACGTGACGATGCTCGTCGACTATGCGAACGATTTTGCCTCACCTGAAATCGGGCGCG
This sequence comes from Exiguobacterium sp. s152, assembly GCF_018618335.1. Lineage (NCBI taxonomy): Bacteria > Bacillati > Bacillota > Bacilli > Caryophanales > Exiguobacterium > Exiguobacterium sp. s152. Next base: position 292,156 of record NZ_JACSLX010000001.1, on the reverse strand, counting down.
AATTGGCAGAGAAACAGATTGAAGCCGGAGCGGACGTGTTATACGCCGCTGCAGGACTGACAGGGGTCGGAGTTCTAGAGGCAGCTGAGCGGAACGGTGTGAAGGCCATCGGTGTCGACAGTGATCAATCGATGATTGCACCGGACGCGGTCATCACGTCGATGTTGAAACAAGTTGATTTGGCCATCGTTGAAATCGCGAATCGACTCGAGAACGAGGCATTCAACACCCACGTCGAACTCGGAATCGATCAAGGCGGTGTCGGTTTGGCCGCTCTTCGTCGTGTCCAGTGGGATGACGAAGAGACAAAACAGTTTGAGGCGTTTCAGAAACAGTTGATGGAGGGGACGCTGAAATGAGTTTACGGAAACGGTTTATCTTTTCGACCGTGTTCACGGTCTTGTTGATTGTGTTGATGATGAGTTACGTTTTGACGACACTCAATCGTCTACAGACGTACAATGAACAATACGGCACGCAAATGATTGAGCTGTCACAGCTCGAGACGTCGCTCTTGCAGGAACAGTCGCTTTGGACATCGCTCGGTGAGCAGATGAGTCAATCGACGCTGACGCAACTCGAGCGCATCCGGGCGACGAACGGAGAAACGTTTGCGATGCTCGAACAAACATATCTGATTCCGGAGTTCGCGACGCACCTTGAACGGGCGACGACGAAGTATGAACGGATTGAAGCTGAAGTGGAGACGGCCGAGGCTGGCGGAATTGCGGCCCGGATTCAAGCCGCCAAACTCGAAGGGGTATTGAACGATGTGAACACACTCCTCTTGAAAAATGGCACGTTCTATGAGGCGCTTCAGGCCGAGGCGGCGAGCGAGACGAAACGTCTCTTGCTCGTATCGGTATTGTTGACGGTCTTCGTCATCGGCGCACTCAGTGTCTATAACTTCTTCTTCGCTCGCTCAATCACCCATCCGCTCGAGCGAAACGTTGAGGCGGCGGAAGCGATCGCGGCCGGCCGGTTAATTACGTTGCCGGATTCGACGCGCCGTGATGAAATCGGACGGTTAGAGCGGGCTATGCAAGAGATGACGATGTCGCTCCAGACGGTCATCGGGTCCATTCGCGTCACGTCGATGAAAGTGAACGATATGACGGAGACAGCGGCCGCCGAGAACGAGGCCGTGGTCAGCACGACGTCGAACATCACGAATGCGGTCGATGAGATGGCGAACGGGGCGCAGTCGATTGCAACGGAACTGCAAGAGACGCTCGAATCGGTCGGCATCATGGCGACCTCGTTCGAGACGAGTTTGAACCAGACGAAGCAGACGACTGAACAGACGACCGAGATGACTCGTGAAGTCGCGGCCGGTATCGAGACGCTGACGGACCAGGAAGCGATTCTAGAGCGCTCGAGCGCGCGCAACGCATCACTCGTCAATCGGATGGATGACTTCGCCCGGAAGACTGAAGAGATTGAAAAAATGGCAAAACTCGTGGAAGACGTCGCCGCCCAGACGAACCTGCTCGCTTTGAACGCCGCCATCGAGGCTGCACGGGCTGGGGAGGCCGGACGAGGGTTTGCAGTCGTCGCCAGCGAAGTCAAGAAACTGGCTGAAGAAAGTAACGTGGCGACACGTTCGATTTTCGGGGTCGTCCAGACGATTCGCGATGAGGTCGCCCGCTTGACGGACATGGTCGAAGAGTCGAGTCGTGAGCAGACGGCACAGCTAGAGGCGTTCGGATTGACGAAGCAGGCGTTCAGTCGAATCCATGACCGGACCGACCACGTCGCCTCGTTCGTCGGGACGATCGAGCGCGAGATGGTCGCATCGAGCACGGAAGTCACGAACGTCTTGAAACGGGTCGAGGAAGTGAGCGGCGTAACCGAGGAACTCGCGGCGGGCAATGAAGAAGTCGCGGCCTCGATGAAAGAGCAACAAGCGAGCTTCGATCAAATTTTCGCCTTGATGCAGGAGTTAGAAGGGCAGGCCGCCGCACTCGCGAGTCAAGTCCAACATTTTGAAGAGCACTGAGACAAGTTTCGGCTTGTCTCTTTTTTGTCGTCTCGAAGCGGATGAGACACACGTCCATCAGGGTCATAAGCGCGTCAGAAACGTCAAAGGCGGAACGGGCGCACCGGTGTCTATTTGCTCATACTAGAGGGAAGACTCACGCGAGGAGGAGACGTATGGAAAAGTGGAGACGGTATGTCGTCGTGCTGCTCGTCGGATTATTCATTGGGGTGGGCTATATGTTTTACTCGAAAGAACCGGAGAGGCCGGTGGTCGAACAGTTCGTGGCGACACCCGAGCCGGAAATCGAGCCGAGCGTCCCGACCGAAATCGTCGTCTATGTGACCGGGGCGGTTGAGGCGCCCGATATGTATACGATGCCGCAAGGGGCCCGTGTCGGGGATGTGTTGTCTCTCGCCGTCTTGACGGCCGAGGCTGATCCCGAACAATTGAATTTGGCCCAATTGCTCGTCGATGGGACGAAAGTGAGCGTCCCGAAAAAAGGGGAGACGGTCGTTGTGCCGGCCGCTGAAGAAGCGGGCGGGGGGACGAACGGGGTCCATGTCAACAGTGCGACGAAGGACGAATTGATGACCGTACCGGGCATCGGTCCGGCCAAAGCCGAGGCGATTCTCAATCATTTGAAACAGCATGGACCGTTCAAGTCATATGAAGAGATCGGCAACGTCAAAGGGTTCGGAGAGAAGACGTTAGAAAGCATGGAAGGTTATCTCTTGGTTCCATGACATGCCACTGTATCCATTGTTGCCAATCAGCCTATTTATTGCCGGGATACACGGATCAGTCGCCCTCTGCCTCATGTTGTCTGTAGCCATCGCATTCACTTGGCGTGGTCAATCCGTCTATGCGCACGTCGGTGCCGTCCTGCTCGTCCTGTTCGTGTTCGTACGTTCTGACGCCGAACCGTTGCCGGCGGAGGACGGACCCTCTCTGTTCGCCATCGAGAGCCGGCGGGACAATGGCCAATCGGCGCGGCTGTATGGACAAATCGACGAAAAGAAGGGTGTATTAACCGGTCGTGACCTCTCGCTTGGTCGTCCCGGAGAGACGTGCCTCGTCACGTTCACGCAGATCCCGTTCGCACCGTTGCGCAATACGGGTGGGTTCGACGAGGCGGCTTGGGCGTACGGGGCCGGACTTGCGTTCAAAGGGAGTGACGTCGCCATCGAGGCGTGTCGTCCGAGTGACGGCATGAGTGGACGGATGCTTCGTTGGAAGGAACGACAGCTCGCGAGAATCGAGACGACGTATCGGCCGGATGTGGCGCTTTATATGGAGGCGTTATTGTTCGGAGAGAGTCGGTTACTCGATGAGGATACCTCGTTCTCTTACCGGGTGACCGGCCTGCTCCATCTGCTCGTCATCTCCGGGTCACATATCGCGCTCCTCGTGCTCGGATTGCGTTGGACGACGCGGCCGTTGCCGTTGCGACGTGAGACGAAGACAATGTTGATTCTCGTTGTGGTCACGTTGTTCGGATGGTTGACCGGGTTTTCGCCGCCAGTGGCGCGGGCCGTGCTCGTCGCCGACGTGTTGCTCGGGCTGTCACTGTTCGGTTACCGTGTCCGCGACCCGATTCGGTTGCTCAGTTGGTGCGCGGCGTTCTTGCTCGTCTTGCAACCGTACTTGCTATGGAATTTAGGATTTCAGTTGACGGTTGCGATGACGTTGTTCTTGCTCGTGACTCGTTCGATTTGGACAGGACCGTTTGGGCTGGCCGTATATGCTCAATGGTTCGGGCTCATCTTGTTATGGCCTGTTCAACCGATTATATCGGTGTTGGCACCCGTGTATAACGTCGTCGGCGCTTTCTTAATTTCCTGGATCGTCATTCCGCTCGCCCTGTTCGCGTATATCGTGCCGACCGCTGAACCACTCCTGCATCCGATCCTCGATGGCCTGAATGGGACGTTCGCCCTGCATCACGACTGGCGACCTTGGCTCCCGTTGCATGAGTTTACGTTTTGGCACGCTCTTGGCCTCGCTGTCGTCCTGTGGGGCGGATTGATGCTCCTTGAGTGGAAACGATGGAGTGGTTGGGGGCTTGCCGTGATTGCGCTCTTGCTCATGCATGGCGTCCTTGAATGGGTCGAAGAGCCGCGCGTCACGTTTTTAGACGTCGGACAAGGCGATGCCGTCGTCGTCGAATACGGCGAGGTCACGGGCGTCATCGATGTCGGCGGAGTGTTTCAAGACCCGAAAGAATCGAAACGGTCCACCTATGACCCGGGAGCGGACGTCGTCGCCCCGTACATATGGAAGCGAGGGGAGACGCGCCTCAACTTCTTGTTGCTTACCCATGCCGATCATGATCACGTCGGCGGACTGTCCGGTTTGCTCTCGTCCATCGAAGTCGATGAGGTGTGGCTCTCGGCGGAAGTAGCGGATCAAGGCAAACGAGACGAGTTACTGGCCGAGCTGGAGACCTATCAAGTCCCCATCCGGCTCCTGTCGAGCGGGGACAGGCCGTACCCGTGGATGTGGATCGTCGCACCGGATGAGGCGGGCGAGGACGAGAATGCGAACTCGGTGTCGCTGTTCATGCAGGTCGGGGCGCTCACGTATTTATTGACAGGGGATTTGCCGGACACGCGGGAAGATATGATTCCGACCGTTGACGTCGATGTGTTCAAACTAGGGCATCATGGGTCGAACACATCGTCAAGTGAGGCGCTGTTGAACCGAATCAATCCGGAGTGGATCATCATCAGTGTCGGAAGGAACAATCGTTATGGACATCCGCATCTTGACACGCTGCAACGTCTCGAGGGAAAGCGGGTATTACGGACGGACGAGGACGGGATGGTCATCTGTGAACGAAATCGGTGTCGTGGGATTGTGACGAAGGCAGTACCGCCATGAAAAACTATGATAAACTAAAAAAGCGATTGCTCCCCCGGGGCAATCGCTTTCTGACTGACTTATAAGCTCAAGAACTTGATGAGGACACCAATCGCGAAGATGGTGAAGAAAAAGCCGAACGGGACGATGAAGCCGATTGCTGAATCGATGGCATCGTTACGTTTGCACTGTACGTCGTTCTCGAACGGGTTTTCGCTTTGTGGGCGAACAGAGTTAATATGCATAGTGAGTCCCTCCTTGAAATGGTTCCGTCCTAAGTATAGCGAATCAGTGAAAGATAATCTATGTTTAGATAAGAATAAATTGTGAAAGTGGTGTGTGTTTTGAATGAACCGTGGCTGCATAACGGAAAGTTGTCAAACGTGTACGTCCTGTTTGGGACAGAAAAATATTTGCTAGAGACGTGGGAGCGGGCCATCATCAAAGCGGCCAACCCATCTGGTGACCACTTTGATGTCATGCAGCTCGACTTGCACGAGACGTCACTCGACACGGCGCTCGATGAGGCGGAGACGGTGCCGTTCTTTAGCGAGTATCGGACCGTCATCGTCAAACAAGCGCAGTTCTTGACGGGGGCAAAAGAGAAGCAAAAGCAAAACGTCGAGCGATTGACTGAATACGCGTTACAACCGGCGCCTTATTCCGTACTCGTCTTTATTATCGAAGCGGAGAAGCTCGACGAACGGAAAAAAGTCGTCAAGCGCTTGAAAGAGCGGGCCATCGTGCTCGAAGCGAAAAAGCCGAGCCAGTCGGAGCTGATGCGCTACGTAGGCGACGAATTGAACCGGCGCGGCCAAAAGATGGAGCGGGCGACCGTCGAACGGCTGTTATTCCTCTGTCAGGATGATTGGGGCAAACTCGTCCGCGAGCTCGAGAAGTTGCAACTGTACGCGAGTGAAGGGGCAGAGATTCCGATTGAGATCGTCAACGACCTTGTCCCGCGGACACTCGAAGACAACGTGTTCCAACTGTCCGAATTCTTAGTGGCTCGGCGTGCGGATGCGGCGCTTCGGCTCGTCCGTGATTTAGAGAAGCAAGGTCAAGAGCTGATCGGTTTGTTAGCACTCCTCGCGCGACAGTATCGGAATATGTATCTCGCGAAACAGCTGACGGAGAAGGGGTATGGCGAGAAGCAAATCGCCTCGAAAATCGGGGCGCATCCGTATACGGTGAAACTGGCCTCGCAAGCGAGCCGAAATTTCTCCGAGGCTCAGCTCGGACGGGCACTGACATTGATTGCCGACGCGGATGAGGCGATGAAGACGGGACGGGGTGACAAGCAGATCGTGTTTGATACGCTCGTCTGCCAATTGACATTACTGTGAGGTGAGGACATGGGGTTACAGGAAGTAGGGTTAGAAGCGGTGATTCCGCTTCGGCATGAAGTGTTGCGGCCGGGGTTGCCGGTAGAGACGTGTTATTTTGAAGGGGATGACGCGGAGACGACGCGTCACTTCGCCTGGGTCGAAGATGGTCGTGTCGTGTCGATTGCGACCGTCATGCGGCAAAGCCGTGAGTTTGCGGGCGACCGCGTGCCGTTTCAATTGCGCGGCATGGCGACCGCTCCCGATGTCGCCGGGAGGGGCATCGGCTCTGCCTTCTTGCAGGCGCTCCATCGTGAGCTCGATGCCGACTGGTGGTGTAACGCCCGAGCCATCGCGGTCCGGTTTTATGAACGGAACGGATTGGAGACGGTCGGTGACGCTTTTGACATCCCAGGCATTGGCGACCATTACGTCATGCGGACCCAAAAAACAGCCGGCTCCTAATGGAGGCGGCTGTTTCGTTTTAGTCTCTAATTAGAGAGCTGCGATGCGAGCTGCAAGACGTGATTTGTCACGGCCAGCTTTGTTTTGGTGGATAAGACCTTTTGCTGCAGCTTTGTCGATTTTCTTCGTAGCGAGGACGAAAGCTTCTTGAGCAGCTTCTTTGTTTCCTTCGAGTACGAGAGCGTCAACACGTTTCACTGCTGTACGCATTGCTGCTTTCTCTTGCGAGTTCGCGACGCGACGCTTTTCAGAAGTTTTTGCACGTTTGATTGCTGATTTGATGTTTGCCATTGTTTTGTCACCCCCTGAAACAAGAAAGTGTATGTTCTTATTACTTCAAGTAATCATTCAACAGAACAAGCACAATTGTAGCAAACGCTTATTCGAAAAGCAACCACTTGATGATTATTCTGAAAACTATATGTGGTATTGTTGAAGTAGGTCGTACACATTAACTTAGGATTTTGATATAATGACACGGTATGCATGAGAAGGATAGGTGAACCCATATATGAATAAACAAGAATTAGAGAATCGTCAGAAGAAGATTCGGAACTTTTCTATCATCGCTCACATCGATCATGGGAAGTCGACGCTCGCTGACCGGATTCTCGAAAGAACTGGTGCGCTCACGGCGCGTGAAATGAAAGAACAGACGCTCGATGCGATGGATCTCGAACGGGAACGTGGGATTACAATCAAGTTGAACGCCGTTAAATTGAACTATACCGCAAAAGACGGAGAAGAGTACATCCTTCACTTGATCGATACACCGGGACACGTCGACTTCACGTATGAAGTGTCACGTTCACTCGCAGCATGTGAAGGGGCTGTCCTCGTCGTCGATGCGGCGCAAGGCATCGAGGCCCAGACGCTCGCGAACGTTTATCTCGCGCTTGATAACGACCTTGAAATCATCCCGGTCATTAACAAGATCGACTTGCCATCTGCGGACGTCGAACGCGTCCGTCAAGAGATTGAGGACGTCATCGGTCTGGATGCGAGTGATGCCGTACCGGCTTCGGCCAAAGCGGGAATCGGGATTGAAGAGATTCTCGAACAGATCGTCGAACTCGTACCAGCACCGACGGGAGATCCGTCAGCGCCACTTCAGGCGTTGATTTTCGACTCGTATTATGACGCTTATCGCGGCGTCGTCGCTTCGATTCGAATCGTCAATGGTTCGGTCAAAGTCGGAGATAAGGTACAAATGATGTCGACGGGTAAATCGTTTGAAGTCACGGACCTCGGCGTCTCGACACCGAAACCGTTATCGGTGAAAGAATTGAATGTCGGCGACGTTGGGACGCTCTCGGCGTCGATTAAAACGGTCGGCGACGTTCGTGTCGGTGATACGATCACACTCGCCAAAAACCCTTCGACGGAACAACTCCCGGGTTACCGGAAGATGAACCCGATGGTATACTGCGGTCTCTATCCGATTGACGCGGCGAAGTACAACGATTTGCGTGAAGCGCTTGAACGGCTTCAGTTGTCGGACGCGGCGCTCGAGTTCGAGCCGGAGACGTCACAGGCACTCGGATTCGGATTCCGGAGCGGATTCCTCGGCATGCTCCACATGGAAATCATTCAAGAGCGAATCGAGCGCGAATTCGGCATTGATTTGATTACGACGGCACCGTCGGTTATCTATCACGTCACGACGACAGCAGGGGACGTCATCCACGTCGACAACCCATCGAAGATGCCAGAACAGCAAAAAATTGAATCGATTGAAGAGCCATACGTCAAAGCGGCCATCATGACACCGAACGATTATGTCGGTGCCATCATGGAGCTCTGTCAGAAGAAACGCGGTAGCTTCATCGATATGCAGTATATCGACACGACCCGCGTCAAAATCACGTACGACATCCCGCTCAGTGAGATCGTCTACGACTTCTTCGACCAGTTGAAGTCGAGCACGAAAGGGTATGCGTCGCTTGATTACGATTTGATCGGCTATCGTCCGTCGCGACTCGTCAAGATGGATATCCTCCTCAACAACGAGCTCGTCGATGCCTTGAGCTTCATCGTGCACCGTGATTTCGCCTACGAACGTGGGAAAGTCATCGTTGAGAAGCTGAAAGCACTCATCCCGCGGATGCAGTTCGAAGTGCCGATTCAAGCAGCAGTCGGAACGAAGATTGTGGCCCGCTCGACAATTAAGGCACTCCGTAAGAACGTTCTCGCCAAATGTTACGGTGGTGACATCTCGCGGAAACGTAAATTGCTCGAGAAGCAAAAAGAAGGTAAAAAGCGCATGAAGATGGTTGGTTCCGTCGAAGTGCCGCAAGAAGCGTTCATGTCCGTCTTGTCGATGGACGAAGAATAATCGTTCGCCCTTATCTCCGGATAAGGGCGATTTTTGTCATTTGGCAGGATTCGGCACATCAGGCACGGAATAGTACGTACTTACAGAGAAATAGAGGAGGAGTGGCAGTGATCTATAATTTTTCAGCCGGGCCGGGCGTCTTGCCGGAACCGGTCTTACGTGAAGTGCAAGCCGAGTTTCTTTCCTATAAACAAGGGGTGTCCATCGTCGAGATGAGTCACCGTTCCGACACGTTCGCCACAATCGTCGAGCAGCTCGAGGCGAGACTGCGGCGGTTGATGCAGATTCCTGACGACTATGCCGTCCTGTTTCTACAAGGCGGTGCCACCCTACAATTCTCGATGGTGCCGATGAACCTGCGCGAGTCGGGGCGCTTCGTCTATCTCGACAGCGGGATTTGGTCGAAAAAGGCGATTGCTGATGCGAAACACTACGGTGACGTCGTCGTCGCCGGCAGTTCGGCAGCGGTCAAGTATCGAGACCTTCCCGCATGGCCGAAGACGATTTCAGACGTCGACTATCTTCATGTGACGTTGAACAACACGATTGAAGGGACGCGCTATACGGAACTGCCGGACACGGGAGTCCCGATCGTCGCCGACGTCTCGTCGAACATCTTGGCGGAAGCGATTGACGTCAAGCGCTATGGGTTATTATATGCCGGTGCCCAAAAAAATATCGGGCCGGCTGGATTGACGCTCGTCATCATCCGTCGCGATTTGATTGTCGACCGTGACTTGCCGTCATACCTCGCGTATAGCAAGCACGTTGATACGCTGCTCAACACGCCATCGACGTTCAATCTATACGTCGCCGAGCGCGTGCTCGCCTGGGTCGAGGGAGAAGGCGGGGTCGAGGCGATGGAACGTCGCAACGTCGAGAAGAGTGGTCTATTTTACGACGCCTTGGATGCATCGCCACTGTTTCATGCCGTCGTCTCGGGCAAGCAGCGGTCGCTGACGAACATCCCGTTCACGACCGGGGATGCCGAGACGGACCGGGCGTTTCAACGATTCGCCGAGGCACGCGGGTTAATCGAGCTCGGGGGTCACCGTTCGGTCGGCGGCCTGCGAGCCAGTCTATACAACGCGATGCCGCTCGAAGGCGTGAAGCGTCTCATCGATGTGATGCATGAGTTTGAACAGGAGGGACAAGATGTTTCATATAAAAACGTATAATCAAATCGCAGAAGACGGGTTACGGCGTTTCAAGCCGAACGAGTATGCCGTCAATGACGCCGAACAAGCGGACGCCTGGGTCATTCGGAGCCATGACGTCCATCAGGCGGACATCCCGCCTTACTTGCTCGCCATCGCCCGGGCCGGTGCCGGCGTGAACAATATCCCGCTCGACCGGCTCGCCCGTCAAGGGGTCGTCGTGTTCCATACGCCGGGCGCGAATGCGAACGCGGTCAAAGAACTCGTGCTCGCCAGCATGCTGTTATCGGTCCGTCCGATTTTGGAAGGGGCGAACTGGGTCAACAATCACACGTTTGCCGATCAGACATCGCTCGAAGAAGCCATGGAACAACAGAAACGGCGTTTCGTCGGATCCGAACTGCGAGGCAAGCGCGTCGGCATCGTCGGTCTCGGTGCAATCGGGGCGTCACTCGCGAACGATTTGCTCCATCTCGGCATCGACGTCATCGGGTACGACCCGCACTTATCGGTCGACGGGGCCTGGAATATCTCACAACAAGTAAAACGGGCGAAGCAGTTGAGCGAGTTGCTCGCCGACGTCGACATCCTGACGATTCATATGCCGCTCACGGATGACACGCGCCACATGATTGATGCGACATGGTTCAAGCAGATGAAACCGGGCGCTACCGTTTTGAATTTCGCGCGGGGTGAACTCGTGAATGACGCCGATTTGTTAGAAGCGCTCGATGACAACGTGGCGACATACATCACCGACTTCCCGAAACAAGTGCTGCTTGGACATCCGCAAGTCGTCGCGTTTCCGCATCTCGGCGCCTCGACCCACGAGTCTGAGGTGAACTGTGCAATCCAAGCCGTCGATACGCTCAAACTGTATCTCGAGACCGGTAGCATCCGAAACTCGGCCAATTTCCCGAACACGGAGCTCCCTTATGTCGGCAAGCGGCGTTTGGCCGTGCTCCATTTGAACGTCCCGAACATGGTCGGTCAAATCGCGAGCCGGCTCGCCGAGAACGGAATCAATATCGACAACATGGTCAACCGGAGCCGCAACGACGTGGCCTATACGTTAATCGACATCGACAACCATAAACATGAGACGCTATCTGTGAACGCCTTGTACGACATCGAGGGCGTCATGCGCGTCCGCGAATTTTAAGGAGGAATGATCATGGTCGTATTCAAACCATTTGCCCCATACATGCCAACCCATCCCGAGAACGTCGCCGCCGACCCGTACGATATCGTCAGCGTCGAACAAGCACGTGAGGACGTCAAACTGCGTCCCGACTCGTTCCTTACGGTCGATAAACCAGAAGTGTTCACGGCGGACATGCCGCTCGAAGCGTGGGGACAACGGGCCCGTCATGAGCTCGAACGGCTTTATGAGAGCGAGTTGACCGAACGGACTCACGGGTTTTATGTTTACCGGCTCACCGATCAAGGGCGTATCCAGACAGGGCTCGTCGCCACATTCTCGATGACCGATTATGAGGCCGGTCGCATCAAGATTCATGAGCACACCCGTGCCGCGAAAGAACGCGAACGCGTCGAGCACGTATCGGCGACGAAAGCGCACACGGGCCCGATTTTGATGAGCCACGCGCCGGACGAAGGGTTGCGTCGCATCTTGGACGACGCGACGACAGGAGAGGCGTTGTTTGCCTTCACGGACAGTGAAGGTGTCATCCATGAAGGCTATGCCGTGCCATCCAAGCATCAAGCACGCATCATCATTCTCGGGGCCAGCATTCCGGCTATCTATATCGCAGATGGGCATCACCGGGCCAAAGCCGCAGCCGTCGTCGCACGGAGCCCGATTCATGAAGGGGAATCGAAACAAGAGCGGGACCACTTCCTCGGCGTCTTGTTCCCGAGTGATGAGCTGACGATTTTACCGTATCACCGGATTTTGAATCAAGTGGCCCCGGAAGAAGTGATGGCGCTACTCGATGGTCTCGCTTTCTCATATGACATCGAACCAGTGGCTGAGTTGCAAGTGCCGAATGAACGAGGCACGTTCGGCTTGTCGTATCGCGGTGAACATCACGTGCTCAAAAAACGACAGACGACGACGATACTCGATGTCGCGACGTTGCAACGGGATGTGCTCGAACCATATTTTCACGTCACGGACGTTCGCACTGATCATCGAATCGATTTCATCGGCGGCAAGGACGCACCGAAACGACTCGCCGACTTGGCTGAACGTGATGACGTCGTCGTATTGACGTGCTACGCCACAGCGATGGAAGAGCTGATGCGCGTCGCCGACGAGAACGGTCAAATGCCGCCAAAATCGACGTGGTTCGAACCGAAACTGAAGAGCGGTCTGTTCATTCATCGGTTCGATTGAACGTGCAGAGTGGCGTCTCGGCGTGAAAAGCGTTATAAATGGAAGAGAAGAAAGGGGTGGCCGCCATGGCTAAAGCCGTATATCTTCACATTCCATTTTGTGAACATATTTGTTATTACTGTGATTTCAACAAGGTGTTCTTAAAGAACCAACCGGTTGATGACTATTTAGATGCACTTGAACGGGAAATCATCCTCTCGCTCGAACAATACCCGACCGATACGATCGAGACGATCTTTATCGGCGGTGGGACACCGACGGCGCTCAATGAGGCGCAGATGAAACGACTCATGGACATGGTCGCACGTCATCTGCTCCCGCTCGCGTCTCCGAATTTGGAGTATTCGGTCGAGGCGAACCCGAACTTCGTCAGTGCGGAGAAACTCGACACGATGAAGCAAGGAGGGGTCAACCGCGTCAGTTTCGGCGTCCAAACGTTCGACGACGGCGGACTCGAGCGCATCGGACGGACGCACCGGGCCGATGACGTGTTTGCGACCGTGACGGAAGCTGCGAAGCGATTCGATAACATCTCGATTGACTTGATGTTCGGTTTGCCGGAACAGACGCTCGAGCAGATTGAGCGCGACCTCAACTTAGCGTTCGAGCTCCCGATTCAACACGTGTCTTCCTATTCGTTGATTCTCGAGCCGCACACCGTGTTCGCGATTCAAGAGCGAAAAGGGAAGCTGCGCCTTCCGGGCGAAGATATCGAAGTCGCGATGTATTTAAAAGTGATGGAGACGCTCGAACGGCGTGGATTGAAACAATATGAGATTTCAAACTATAGCCTTGAAGGACGGGAGAGCCGTCATAACCAAGTGTACTGGCGCAACGAAGAGTATTACGGCTTCGGCGCCGGCGCACACAGTTATTTGAACGGGGAACGTCGGGCGAACATCGCCCCGATTCCGCACTATATCAAAGCGGAGGGGTTACCGGTCCGCAATACGACGACGCTCGAGACGTTCGAGAAGATGGAAGAAGAGCTGTTCCTCGGACTTCGGATGCGCCAAGGCGTGTCGTTTGCGACGTTCGAGTCGAAGTACGGTGTATCGATGCGTTCGGTGTTCGGGCACGTCTTGACGGAGCTCGAGGCGAAGCGGTTGATTGAGACGACGGACACACACGTCCGCTTGACCGAGTCGGGACTCCCGCTCGCCAATGAGGCGTTCGCGGCCTTCATCGGTGAAGCGCGTGTGAATGACGCTCACGATCAACCTTCATTATCATAAAAATAGGGCGGACCCGACTTGGGTCCGCCCTTGATTGTTTATAAGACGAGGTCACGATAAATCGGCATGAGCCGGCTGAACGTATCCTCGACGAGCGCCAAGAAGGCGGCTTCGTTTTGAAGAATCGACGCATCGGCCGGAAGTTGGCGGCCGATTAAGAAGTCAGCTTTTTTCACGGTCGCGAAGCGTTCCGTCATCGTCTCAATCGATTCGGACGACATATCCTCGATTAAAAACGCGTCTTTCTTCATATGGTCCCCGGCGATATGGAAGTCAGGGAAATCCGATTTGAAGTCGAGTGCCATAAGTCGGCGGCCGATTGCTTCCTTGTTCGGCATCTCATAGATGAAGGCGAGCCAGACGAAGACGCGGTCGTCGAATAAGCCGACCTGGAAATGGGGATGTTTCTTATAGCCGCGTTTGTCATGGCAGATCGCCATCCACGTGTCCTTCGGCGGATTGACCGTCCGGCGGGCATGCTTGGCGACATGTAAATAGAGCGGGATGCCGACGTCGGCTTCGAGCTGAGGCCCGACCTCGTCATAAATCCGGTGAAACAGCGGTTGAATCTCTGAGCGGATCCCGGCCATCCGGGCGTCGAGTCCGTCTTGCGTGAATACGTCGAATTGTTGTGTTGTAAACATCTAATCACCTCATTTCGTATCATACCGAATGTTGACGAAACATGCATATCCGAACGCTTGAACGGACTGGAAAAAATGAGCCAAATGAATTGACAAATAAGGAGAACATGATTATATTTGAAGTGTGATTAGCACTCAGTAAATATGAGTGCTAATAAAGCGAGTCCAATCCTTCAGAGAGGAGTGATGTTGTGCTGACAGAGAGACAATTGCTCATTTTACGAGCGATCATCGATGATTATATTCAGACGGCCCAACCGGTCGGGTCGCGGACGTTATCGAAGCGGGATGACTTATCATTCAGTTCGGCGACAATCCGTAACGACATGGCCGATTTAGAAGACATGGGTTTGATTGAAAAGCCGCATACGTCGGCTGGACGAATCCCGTCTGAAATCGGCTATCGGTATTATGTCGACCATCTCGTCGAGACGAAAATCATCGACGAGCGCGAGACGTATCGTCTCGGTGAACGACTGCGCGCTTCGGCCCAAGAGTCGGAAGTGCTCATCCGTCAAGCCGCTGACCTGCTCTCTGATTTGACCAACTATACGACGGTGGCACTCGGTCCGAACAGCCAGATGAATCGCCTGGCCCGAATCGACTTGATGCCGCTCGACGAACGGCGAGGCGTCGTCTTGATTGTGACCGATCAAGCCCACGTCGAACATCGGACGGTTGTATTCGACTCTCCGATGGCGCCTGACTTGGTCGAACAGACGATTCGTTTCTTGAACGATCGTCTCAAAGGGACTCCACTCGGTCAGCTAAAGTTCCGAATCGGGGAAGAAGTGGCCAAACTTCGACTCGCGCACCAGGAACAATTTGAGTTCATGATGCAACTCATTCAATCGACCTTCGAAGTCCAACATCCTGCTTCGCTATATCTAGGGGGGAAGAAGAACATCTTCAACCAACCTGAGTTTCAGACGCTCGACACGTTGCGTCCGTTCCTCGAATGGATCGATGAACAGGAACGGTTGACCGACTGGCTCGAATCGTTGCCAAACCGCGAGATTTATGTGAGCATTGGTAGCGAGAATGGCATCGTCGCGCTTCAAAATTGTAGCGTCATCACGTCCGACTATACGCTCGACGGGAAGACGTTCGGGACAATCGCCATGATTGGACCGACCCGGATGGACTATCGACACGGTGTCCAAATGATGGGACAAATCATTGAGGCGTTAAGGCGAACGAAATTAGAAGAGTGATGGAAAGGAGCCTCATTATGACAACTGACAAACAAAACGGGCCTGAACCAGAAGAAGTGCTCGAAGAAAAAGATTTTGATCCGAAACAGACAGAGGCTGTCGAAGCAGAAGAGGTTTCAAATGTTGAGATTGTGGAAGAAACTTCTGAAGGGACGGATTTACAAAAAGAAATCGACGCACTCAAAGCGAGCGAGCTCCGCATCCGTGCGGACTTTGACAACTTCCGTCGTCGGACGAACGAAGAGAACGCGAAACGCGTGAAGTTCGCGTCACAGACGGTCGTCGAGAAGTTGATTCCGCTCATCGATAACTTCGAGCGCGCGCTCCAAGTCGAGGCGACTTCGGACGACGCCAAGCAGATTCAAGCGGGCGTCGACATGATTCACCGCCAGTTACTCGACGTCTTGAACGGTGAGAACGTCGAAGTGATTGAAGCGGTTGGTCAACCGTTCGACCCGAACTATCATCAAGCGGTCATGCAAGAGCCGAGCGATGAGTTCGAATCGGGCATCGTGACGATGGAGCTTCAAAAAGGGTACACGATGCACGGACGCGTCATTCGTCCGAGCATGGTAAAAGTCTCAGAATAACATTACTTAATTAGATGGAGGAATAGACAATGGGTAAAATTATCGGAATTGACTTAGGTACAACGAACTCATGTGTGGCAGTCATGGAAGGTGGCGAAGCAGTCGTCATCTCGAACGCAGAAGGGAACCGTACGACACCATCTGTCGTCGCATTCAAAGGCGAAGAGCGTCAAGTCGGGGAAGTAGCGAAACGTCAAGCGATCACGAACCCGAACACGATTCAATCGATTAAGCGTCACATGGGAACGTCGCATACGGTCGAAGTTGACGGCAAGAAATTCACGCCGCAAGAGATCTCGGCAATCATTTTGCAGAAATTGAAAAAAGATGCAGAAGACTACCTCGGTGAAACGGTGACGGAAGCAGTCATCACTGTACCTGCCTACTTCAACGATGCGGAGCGTCAAGCGACGAAAGACGCAGGGAAAATCGCCGGTCTCGACGTCAAACGAATCATCAACGAGCCGACGGCAGCTGCACTCGCTTACGGTCTCGATAAAGGTGAAGACCACACGATCTTGATTTATGACCTCGGTGGCGGTACGTTCGACGTCTCGATTCTCGAACTTGGCGACGGCGTCTTCGAAGTTGTCGCAACAGCAGGGGACAACCGTCTCGGTGGTGACGACTTTGACCAAAAAGTTATCGACTATCTCGTAGCTGAATTCAAAAAAGAGAACGGCATCGACCTCGCTCAAGACAAGATGGCGCTTCAACGTTTGAAAGATGCAGCCGAGAAAGCGAAGAAAGATCTTTCAGGTGTGACGAGCGCGCACATCAGCCTTCCGTTCATCACGGCCGGAGCAGCTGGTCCGCTTCACCTTGAAACGACACTCACACGTGCGAAATTCGAAGAGTTGACAGCCGACCTTGTCGAGCGCACGATGGAGCCGACACGCCGCGCGTTGAAAGACTCAGGTCTTACACCGTCTGACCTCGACAAGATCATCCTCGTCGGTGGTTCGACACGTATCCCAGCGGTTCAAAAAGCGATTCACGACTTCACGAAGAAAGAGCCGTTCAAAGGCGTGAACCCGGATGAAGTCGTCGCCCTCGGTGCCGCCATCCAAGGTGGCGTCCTCGCTGGTGACGTCAAAGACGTCGTCCTTCTCGACGTGACTCCGCTCTCGCTCGGTATCGAGACGATGGGTGGCGTGATGACGAAGTTGATTGACCGTAACACGACGATCCCGACTTCGAAATCACAAGTCTTCTCGACGGCAGCTGACAACCAGCCGGCCGTAGACATCCACGTCCTCCAAGGGGAACGCCCGATGGCGCCGGATAACAAGACGCTCGGCCGCTTCCAATTGACGGACATCCCGCCGGCACCACGCGGTGTGCCGCAAATCGAAGTCAAATTCGACATCGATGCGAACGGAATCGTTCACGTATCGGCGAAAGACCTCGGTACGAACAAAGAGCAGTCGATTACGATCCAATCGTCTTCAGGTATCGATGAGGCTGAAATCGAGCGCATGGTAAAAGAAGCGGAAGCGAACGCAGAAGCGGACAAACAGCGTAAAGAAGAAGCCGAACTCCGCAACGAAACGGACCAACTCGTCTTCGCGACAGACAAAGCGATCAAAGACCTTGGCGACAAAGTCGATGCGGCTGACAAAGAACGTGCTGAAGCGGCGAAAGAAAAAGCCAAGTCAGCACTCGAAGGCACAGACCTCGAAGCAATCCGTACGGCGAAAGACGAATTGTCAAACGTCGTTCAAGAATTGACGCAAAAAGTATATGCGAACATGGCTGAAGAGCAAGGTGCTGAAGGTGCCGAGACACAGACGGAAGCGAAAGACGACAACGTCGTCGACGCGGAGTTTGAAGACCTCGACGATCGTAAATAAGGCAACCGATAGATAGGAGAGCGCCAAAGCAGGTTTCTGCTTTGGCTCTTTCCATGTTAAGGTAGATTCGGTAGAATCTTAGTTTAGACAGTGTAGAGGAGAGAGTAACGTGGCGAAACGAGATTATTATGAAGTGCTTGGCCTGGATAAATCGGCCTCGGCACAAGACATCAAGCGGGCGTATCGTAAGCTCGCACGACAATATCACCCAGACATCAACCAAGAGCCGGATGCGGCCGATAAATTTAAAGAGCTCGGAGAAGCGTATGAAGTGCTGTCAGACGAGCAGAAACGGGCCCAGTATGACCGCTTCGGTTTTGAAGGGGCCAGCCAATTCGGTGGCGGTGGCGACTTCCAAGGTGGCTTCGGTGACATCTTTGACATGTTCTTCGGTGGCGGTGGGGGACGTCGTCAAGACCCGAACGCTCCACGTCGCGGCGAAGATTATCAATACGTCGTCGATCTCGATTTCATGGAGAGCGTGACCGGTAAGACGGAAACAATCGACCTTGAGATTGAAGTCGAATGCGACACGTGCATGGGCAGCGGTGCCAAACCAGGGACGAAACCAGAGACGTGTGGCCGTTGTGGCGGTAGCGGCGTCGAGACGGTTGAACAGAACACGATTCTCGGGCGGATGGTCAACCAGCGGACGTGTAGCCAATGTCACGGCAGCGGGAAGACGATCAAAGAAAAATGTGAAACGTGCCATGGTTCTGGCCACGTCAAGAAACAGAAGCAAGTCGAAGTCAAGATTCCAGCCGGGATTGACAACGGCCAACAAATCCGTCTCTCCGGTAAAGGCGGCCCAGGTTATAACGGCGGGCCAGCCGGTGACCTATACATCGTCGTCCGCGTCCGGGCCCACGAGATCTTTGAACGGGTCGACCAACACATCACGATGGAGATGCCGGTCACATACGCACAAGCAGCACTCGGTGCCGAGCTAGAAGTGCCAACCGTCCACGGCAAGGTGAGCCTAAAAGTACCAGCCGGCACGCAGACCGGGTCGAAATTCCGGTTGCGCGGCAAAGGGATGCCGAGCGTCCGCGGCGGCGGCAACGGCGACCAGTACGTCAATATCGTCGTCATGACGCCGACGAACATGACCGACCGTCAAAAAGAATTGCTCCGTGAATTCGAAGAGATTAGCGGAGAAGCAGGCGTCGAAGAACAACACGGCCTGTTCCAAAAAATGAAGAAGTTTTTTAGTCAGTAAAAGGAGCGTGTTCAAACAATGAAATGGTCTGAAATTTGTGTTCACACGACACAGCAGGCAGTCGAAGCCGTATCGAATTTACTACATGAAGTGGGGGCACAAGGGGTCGTCATCGAGGACGTCGAAGATTACGACCAGATGATGGCCGAAGACCATTTCGGCGAGATTTGGGACGTGTCGGGCCGCGAATCGTATCCGACGTCCGGTGTTTATGTGAAAGCATACGTACCGGCCTCAGGTGATTTTCAAGACACGCTCGCTGCGTTCAAAAAAGAAGTGGATGGCTTGCGTCATGTGCTCGATATCGGCACCGGCGACGTGACGGTCGTCGAGATGGACGAAGAGGACTGGGCCCATTCGTGGAAGCAGTACTACAAGCCCGTCAAAATCTCACAACATTTGACGATCGTTCCGCTTTGGGAAGATTACGAGCCACAACCGGAAGAGAACGTCATCTTGCTCGATCCGGGGATGGCGTTCGGGACGGGGACGCATCCGACGACGATGCTCTGCATTCAGGCGATCGAGAACTATATCCGACCGGGTGACCGATTGATTGATGTCGGCACGGGTTCAGGTGTCCTCGCCATCGCTGCTGCGAAGCTTGGCGCCGAACGGGTCGAGGCACTCGATTTGGATGCGGTCGCCGTCGAATCGGCGCGTCAAAACGTCGAGACGAACGGTGTCGGCAACGTCATCGACGTGAAGACGGGTGACTTGTTGAAAGGGATGACGGGGGAGTATGACCTCGTCGTCGCCAATATTTTGGCCGACGTCATCATGCTGTTCATCGATGATGCATATGCGCGCGTCAAACCGGGCGGCTACTTCATCACGTCGGGTATTATCGGACAGAAGCGGGCCGAGGTGACAGAGGCGCTCAAGGCGTCCGGATTCGCGATTGAAGAGACACGGGTCATGGAAGACTGGGTCGCCATCATCGCGAAGAAAGGATGAGCCATGCAACGATACTTTTTACCGCGTGAGTCATTTGTTAATGACACGGCCACCTTACCGGCCGACGTCGTCCATCATATCGGGACAGTGCTCCGGGAGACGCCCGGTTATCGCATGGTGCTTTTAGACGGTACCGGCCTCGAATATGAGGCTGAGGTCGTGACGCTCGAGAAGAAGACGGGCACGGCCCGGGTGCTCGAACGCCGTCAAGCGACGACCGAACTTCCCGTCGACGTGACGCTCGCCTATGCGCTTCCGAAAGGCGATAAAATCGAACTCGTCGCCCAAAAAGGGACTGAGCTCGGCATGCATCACTTCTGGGTGTTCGAATCGAAGCGCTCGGTCGCCAAATGGGACGCCAAAAAGGCACCGAAAAAAGTCGAACGGCTCCAGAAAATCATGCAGGAAGCGGCAGAACAGTCGTACCGCGCCGTCGTTCCGATGTGCCAACACATCAGACCACGGGAACTGACGGACCGCATCGATTCGTTCGATGCCGTCGTCATCGCCTATGAAGAACAAGCGAAGCAAGGGGAGCAAGCAGCGTTTGCGACGGTGTTGAAAGCACTTCGACCTGGGGTGAAGCTCCTGCTCATCGTCGGGCCGGAAGGCGGCTTTGACGAAAGTGAAGTGAATGAGTGGACGGAACGCGGGGCACAGGCCTGTGCTTTCGGACCACGCATCTTGCGTTCGGAGACCGCGCCGCTCTATGCGCTCGCCGCTGTCTCTTATGCGCTCGAATTGAATTAACACATCAAACGGCTCTCGCGGATGCGGGAGCCGTTTTTGTACCTAGAAAAAACAGGCTCGCGATTTGGGCGCGAGCCTGTCGAATTATTATTTGACGAGTGTGATCGTCTTCGTCGTCACGTTACCGGCGAGGTCGGTCGCCTCGAACGTGAACGTGTTCTCACCTGACGTCACAGGAAGTGTGACCGTCTGTGTTTTCGCGAATGAACGCATCTCATACGGGGCTTTCAGCGCCTGGCTGAATTTCAAGTCACCGTTGACGACGAGTTTCACTTCGTCGAAGTTGTCTTTCACCGTCACAGCGACGTCGACCGACGTTTGTTTTTTACCGATCTTTTTCGGCAGTTTTCCAAGTTCGATGCTGGCTGGTGTCGTATCCACGAAAATCGCGCGTTGGAAGTTGGCGACGTTGCCTGCCGCATCTTCCGCGACGAACCGCAACTTATGGACACCGTCCGCGAACGTCCGCGTCGTGTTGAAGACGTGTTCTTTCTTCGCATCGTCCCATGTGAGCGGCACGTCAACACCGTCGACTTGGAACGACTGGATCGCAGATGCGTCTTGAATCGTTCCAGCGACCGGGACGACCGATGTCGCGTATGGCGTCAAAGCGAGCGGGGCGTTCACGAATACGCCCGGCTTATCCGCGTCTGTCGAGTAAGCGACCGTCTTCGTCGTGCTGTTGCCGGCGTGGTCGACGACGCGAACACTGACTTGATCGGCTTCACTGACGCCTGTGAACGTATAGGCTTTGCCATCAGCTTGCTTGGCGACAGATTTCCCGTTCAAGAAGTACTCGACCGAATGGATTCCAGAGAATTCATCTTTCGCTTGGACCGCCAAGCTGTCCCCTTGCCATTTCGTCGTGAACGTCGGATCCGTGTAATCGACTTTGACCGGGAAGCGAAGCGTCTGTGCTTGTTTCTTCATGTAATCGATGCTGCCTTCGATTTCATAGAAGTATTTGCCGGCCGGGGCTGGTTTGCCGTTCAACTGACCATCCCATGTGTAAGCGGCCGAGTAGTAATAAGGCGTGTTGGCACCGCCGTCAAAGTAGTTTTTACGAAGCTCTTCATCTTGGAACAACGTCCGGACGACATTACCGGCCTCGTCGACGATGCGATACTTGACGTCCTTGGCGTTACGGAGCAACGAGAACACCGGTGCGGCAACATCTTTTGAACCGTCTTTGTCTGGTGAGAAGGCGATCGCGTCGGCAGAGACCGATTCGTCGAGGCTCGAACCGAGATAGTTCCCTGTCTGATCGACCATACCTGACACTTCGTAGAACGAGCCGTCTTCATAGATCGAGGCATCGAAGATTGGCGCCTTGCCCCAGTCTCCTTCGAAACCGACGAACGGTACGACGAGTGACGGGTTGCCCTCAGCACCGTTGACGTCCGTCAAGCGGACGAATCCATCAACGAAGTAACCGTTCTCGAAGACGTCTTTCGCCGGTACGAGACCGTCGAGCGTTTTCGGATTGAGCACTTTCGCTTTCGAGACGTCGAGTGCGACTTTGAGCTCTACTTTTGCGTTCGGTTTTACTTTGACCGTACTGACTTTCTTACCGTTGACCGTCACTTTTGCATTCTCGAGCGCTTGGGCTTCCATCGCGTTCTGAACGAGTCCGGCCGTCTGCTCGATGGCGAGGTCGGTCTGGAGTGACGAAGATACGTTATACAATACGGCCTTGTCCGACAAGTTCTCGACGACAAGCGTGAACGTCGCTTTGCTGCGGTTCAATTCCTTGAGCGCGACTTTAGCTTCTTTCGTCTTCTTCTCGTATGCGATCGCCGGTGTCGAGACGGCAGCGTGCAATTGCATGAGACCGGCTCCACCACGACGCGGCGTGTACGGAAGGTTCTGTTGCAACTGTTTGTTAAGCGGTCCGATATCCGTGACCGCTTTCGACGTGTTGATGAGCAAGTTCTTCGCCATCGTGACACGTGCCGTGCCCGTCAAACTGAAGTCGCGGTCGACGCGCTCGAGGACGAGGGCGGCTCCGCCGGCCACGTGTGGGGCGGCCATCGATGTACCGCTCATCAAGCCGTACTGGTTATCGTTCAACGTCGAGAAGATCTGTCCGCCCGGTGCTGAAATCTCTGGCTTGAAGTCGAGGTTTGGTGTCATGCCCCACGACGTGAAGTTCGAGAGCTGACCGGCCGCACCGTTGACAACGCTGAGGCGATCGCCGGCAAAGCCGATCGTCATCTGTTCACCAGCGAGGAG
Organism: Exiguobacterium sp. s152; assembly: GCF_018618335.1. Classification (NCBI taxonomy): domain Bacteria; kingdom Bacillati; phylum Bacillota; class Bacilli; order Caryophanales; genus Exiguobacterium; species Exiguobacterium sp. s152. The sequence goes on along the minus strand of NZ_JACSLX010000001.1, from coordinate 268,981 downwards.
ACGTTGTTGCAACGTGTTCCCGTCTTTGATGCTGAGCGAGGCCATCGGGATTTTTGGGTTGGCCAGTGCCATGCTCACATAATCGCCGTGACCGACGGCTCCGCGGACGATGACGCCAGCCGCGCCGTTCGCTTCGGCTGTCTGTTGAATGTTTGAATAGAAGTAACCGCCATCGCGGACCGCGAGGACAATTTTTCCTTTGACGTCTTTTCCGACGTATTGGCTCGGTTGGCCGTCGCCGACGTAGACGAGGTCGTAGTTGCCTTGTGTGAAAGCGGGACCGTCTTGTTTTTTCCAACCGATTTTGTCTGTGGCGTCACCCGACTTGACCGAGAACGCGTCCAATTGAATTTGATCGTTCTCGAGCGAAGCGACAGATGTCGACGCCGAGCTGACACTCGGGGCACCGACGACGCCCGTGTCCGGGTTATTGGCATAAGGCAGGTCATACCCATTGCCGAAGTAGGCCGAGTTTCCAGCCGAGATTGACATGAAGACACCGTTATCGACGGCGCGTTGGACGGCTTGTTGCTCCGGTGAGTCGGCATCGACGAATCCGGCCGTTGAGCCGAGACTCATATTGATGACGTCCGCACCGAGTTTGATGGCATCATCGATGGCTTTGATGTAAATATCGCCATATGTCGAAGCGTAGTTCGGATCGTTACTGAATACTTTGAGCCCGAGCACTTGTGCCTCAGGAGCGACACCTTTCAAGCCACCGGCCGCTTCATCCCCGTTGGCAGCGACCGTACCCGAGACGTGCATCCCGTGCATCGAGGCACCAGGTGAATCGTCACGGATATCATCGTTCTCATCATAATAGTTATAGGCGTATGGGACTTTCTCGTTTATGTAAGCTCCAGGCATACCGAACGTGCTGACGGCCGTCTCGACTTCTGTTTGAGATAATTCGGCCTTTGAGTCATCAGTGAGACGGAAATCGCGGTGGTCGGCGTCGACACCTGTATCGATGACAGCGACGATCGTCCCTTCACCCGTGAACCCGTAATCGCCCCACGTCTGCTGTGATTGGACCATGCCGTTACTCGTGACCATGTCCGGTTTGACTTCTGGACGTTCGTACTCGTTGACGACGTGGACGCTTGCGACTTCAGGCAACGCCTCGACCTTTTTGACATCGGTCGCTGTGAGCATCGTACTGAAACCGTTGAAGACGGTCGTGAACTCTTCGAGCGTCACGGCTTTGACGCCTTTTTTTGAGATCGCAGTTTTCGCTTTCTTCTGTTCGGCTTTGACGAGCTTTTGAGCACCGTCTTTCTCCGTTTTCGTCAACTCGTTGAATTTTTTACCTTTTTTCTTGGCTTGTTCGATGGCCGGGGCCCCGACGAGTTCGACGACGACGCGTAATTTCTCATGCTTGTCGGTCGAGCTCACGCTCTGTTTGACGGATGGCTTGGCTAGGACAGGTTCTGCGCCGAGGCCGAGTAGGCCGGGCGTCAACGCGAGGCAAGTCGCGAGGGAGACGTTCAAATAAAATTTCGGTTGTGGCAATTTAGTATCCTCCAATCGTTTTTTGAAAAAATAAATCCATTTGTGGAAAATGATAGCGGATTTCAAACCAAAATTCTTCCTATTTTTTAAACGATAGGGTAATGAATTTGAACAAATTAAAAGATTCTGACAATTACTTTGGACCTATCCACGTTAAAATGTGGATAGGTCTTTTCTCATTTCCTGACTCTTTCATCGGATTAACAATAAATAATTCATCTCTCTCAAACAATATGGGCAATTCGCTTGAGATTTTAATCTAAAGTTGATACAGTCTGTAGTAGATAAATCATATAAAACTTATCGATATAGTCGGAATAAAGATGATGGGGTGACAACATGGGATTACAATTCATGGACATTTTTAAGGAATGGGCGTCAGAATATGACGCGACCGTGACCGGACATGACGAACAGTATCGTGAAGTGTTCGCCGGGTACGAGACGATGCTCAACGAGGTCGTCAACCAATTAGAAGGCCGGGTCATGGAATTCGGAAGCGGGACAGGGAACTTGAGTGCAAAAATCTTGGAGCGCCACGAATTGATTTCGGTCGAACCGTCTCCGGAAATGCGGGCCGTCGCGGCCGAGAAGTTACAGCTCGATATCGTCGACGGTGACTTTCTCAACTATCCGACGGATCAACAGGTCGATACAATCGTGTCATCCTATGCGTTCCATCATTTGACGGATGATGAGAAACGGACGGCGATTCGAAGTTACGTCGAACACCTCGACGCCCCGCGCTTCGTCTTGCTCGATACGATGTTCGCCTCGCAAACAGCGAAACGGGACATCTTGGACTGGGCCGAAGCGAACGGCTATACCGATTTACTCGAGGATTTGAATCGAGAGTTTTATCCATATACCCAGACGATTCAAGCGATGCTCGAAGCAAACGGCTATACGGTTACGCTCACGCAAAAAAATAAATTCGTCTGGCTCGTCGTGGCCACGAAACAATCAGGAGGAACTCAATCATGAAAAGTTATAAAGTCGAAAGCTTTAATTTAGACCATACAAAAGTACAAGCGCCTTACGTCCGTTTAGCTGGAGTGAAGAAAGGGACGGCCGATACGATTTATAAATATGACATTCGCTTTATTCAACCGAACGAAGGGCTTATGCCGATGCGCGCCGTCCATTCGCTCGAGCACTTGATTGCTGAAAACAGCCGTAGCCACTCGAATCAAATCATCGACGTCTCGCCGATGGGTTGCCAGACAGGCTTCTATTGGACGATGTTGAACGACGGGGATTACGAAGCGATGCTCGACCTCGTTGAAGCGACACTCCGCGACGCAGCGAATGCGACAGAACTTCCAGCGCAAAACCCGATTCAATGCGGGAGCGCGAACCATCACGATTTCGAGGGCGCGAAGAAGCTCGCGGCCGACATGCTTGCTAAGCGTGACGAGTGGCACATCATCTTCAAGGACGAAGCGTAAATGATTGTCCAAAGCGTCTATGAATTGATCGGGGAGACGCCTCTTCTCGAATTGCGGACGTTACCGGTTCCTCCTGGTGTCAAAGTGTACGGCAAGCTCGAGATGATGAACCCGGGCGGAAGTGTCAAGGATCGGCTCGGTCTGCAATTGATTGAACGGGCGCTTGAACGTGGACAACTTGAACGCGGGGGAACGGTCGTCGAACCGACGGCCGGGAACACCGGAATCGGGCTCGCGCTCGCCTGTCAACGTCACGGCATCAAGTTGATGACCGTCACTCCGGAGAAGTTCAGTCAAGAGAAGCAAGCGCTCATGGCGCTCCTCGGGGCGACCGTCGTCAACACGCCGACGGAGCTCGGGATGAAAGGTGCCATCGCGCGGGCGAAAGAGCTTGCCATCGAACATGACGCCTATGTGCCGGAACAGTTCTCGAATCCGGATAATCCGGACGCATACGTCGACACGCTCGCGCTCGAGCTTCAGGCCGACCTGCCGAACATCGATGTGTTCATCGCCGGGGCCGGCTCAGGGGGGACGTTTACAGGTGTCGCGAGCAAGTTGCGGCCGAACGGGACGAAGACGATCGTCGTCGAGCCGGAAGGGTCGATTTTAAACGGTGGAGCACCAGGACCGCACAAGACAGAAGGCATCGGCGTCGAGGCGTGGCCGGCGTTCTTGCCGCGCGACCTCGTCGACGGGATTTACACGATTACGGACGAAGAGGCGTTCTATTATGTCGCCCACCTCGCCAAACAAGAAGGTTTGCTCGTCGGAAGTTCATCCGGAGCGGCCATCGCGGCATGCGTAAAAGAAGCGGCCCAGATGACAGAAGGCGTCATCGTGACGATTTTACCGGACAGCGTCGAACGTTATTTAAGTCAAGGAATAGTCAAGGAGGCAGAATATGCGTACAAAAACAGCACTCATTCACGGCGGTAAAACAACGGACCCGTTGACGGGAGCCGTCACACCACCGATTTATCAGACGAGCACGTATAAGCAAGACGGCATCGGCAATCTCCGCGAAGGGTATGAATATTCCCGGACGGCCAACCCGACACGGACGGCACTTGAGACGCTCATCGCCGATATCGAGGGCGGTGCTAGCGGGTTTGCGTTCGGTTCTGGGATGGCAGCCATCTCGACGATTTTAATGTTAATGAAATCAGGGGACCACGTTATCGTCGGTTCTGACGTATATGGGGGAACGTACCGTGTATTCAATCGAGTATTTCAATCACTTGGCTTGGAGGCAACTTTTGTCGATACGGCCGATACGCAAGCGGTCCGTGAAGCGCTCCAGCCGAACACGAAAATGATTTACGTCGAGACACCGACGAACCCGTTGTTGAACGTGACGGACATGCGTCTCATCCGCGCCATCGCTGACGAGGCGGACGTCCTGTTCGTCGTCGACAACACGTTCATGACACCGTACTTCCAAAACCCAATCGAATTGGGGGCAGACTACGTGCTTCATAGCGCCACAAAATATTTAGGCGGCCATAGCGACGTCGTCGCCGGTCTCGTCGTTGCCCGCACGGAAGAGCTTGGAGAGCGTTTGGCGTTTCTTCAAAACTCAGTCGGCGCGGTACTCGGACCACAAGACAGTTTCCTCGTTGTTCGCGGCATCAAGACGCTCGCGGTCCGCATGGAAGCGATTGAAGCGAACGCGCTCGCGCTCGTCGACTACTTGACGAAGCATGAAGCAGTCAGCCGTGTCTTGCATCCGAGTGTCGGTAGCGAAGAAGCGAAGCGGGTCCACTTGTCGCAGGCACGTGGTTTCGGTGGAATGATCGCCTTCGACGTCGGTTCAGCCGAGGCGGCCGAACTCGTCGTCGCGAAGACGAAGTACTTCACGCTCGCCGAGAGTCTTGGCGCGGTCGAGAGCTTGATTAGCGTCCCGGCTCGGATGACGCATGCGTCAATCCCTGCGGAACGCCGTCTCGAACTCGGGATTACGGACGGACTTGTCCGCATCTCGGTCGGCCTCGAAGATGTACAAGATTTGATTGAAGATTTGGAGCAGGCGCTCGCGACCGTGGCGACGATTCCGAACTAAGTTGCATAGCGATACGAGGTGCGCTCGCGAGCGTGCCTCTTTTTGTCGTGTGCAAGGTGAAAGAATTCGCTTGAATGTCCTAATCGCATCGACTACACTGACGATAATTGATTACGAGAGCGGGTGAACAGAGTGAACAAAGGCGTCATGCCAACGGTCGGGGCCTACGTCATGTGGGGCGTCCTACCGATTTATTGGAAGTTTTTGCAGGAAATACCGAGCGGTCAAATCTTGGCCCATCGCATCGTCTGGTCGTTCCTCTTCATCTTACTTGTCTTGAAATGGACGAAACAGTGGACCGAGTTCAACTATGCGCTCCGGCACCGGGCGACAAGGAACGCCTTTATGTTGAATGGATTTATCGTCAGTGCCAACTGGTTCGTCTACATATGGGCGGTCAATCACGGCTATATCATCGAAGCGTCACTCGGCTATTACATCAATCCGCTCGTGAGCATGGTGTTAGGTGTGCTTGTTTTTCGGGAATCATTAAATCGAGTACAATGGCTGGCGGTGACCGTGGCGGCAATCGGCGTGCTCGTCTTGACGTTCGGGTATGGGTCGTTCCCGTGGATCGCGTTCATTTTGGCCAGTACGTTCGGATTTTACGGGATGGTAAAGAAACGCCGTCCACTCGCCTCGACGGTCAGCCTCGGCATCGAGACGCTCGCGGTCGTTCCGGTCGCTATCATTTTCTTGGGTTGGCAAACGTCTCAGGGAGGATTGACGATGACGACCGAACCGGTCATTTGGGTCGCGTTGGTCGGGACAGGCGTGATGACGGCGCTACCCCTTCTTTTGTTCGGGTATGGGGCCCAACATATCCCGTTCACGCTCGTCGGGTTTCTTCAGTTCATCGCACCGACGCTCAGTCTCGCAATCGGGGTCATTCTCTATAATGAACCGTTCACGGGCTATCACGTTTTTGCGTTCACATGTATATGGATTGCCATTTTCTTCTTTAGTTGGAACAGTTGGATCCAGACGCGGAAACGCCGTCAACTCGTCTGAATTGAAAGCTGTTACATTTCAAGAAAACATGATAATATGTTAGATGTCAGACCTATATGTCAGACCGATACATCAGAGGAGGAATTTTACGATGGAATTAGCACGTTATATCGACCACACAGCCTTGAAGGCAGAAACAACGAAAGATCAAGTCACAAAACTTTGTGCCGAGGCGCTCGAATACAAATTCGCAAGCGTCTGTGTCAACCCGACATGGGTGAAGTACGCGGCGGAACAACTCAAATCAGATGACGACGTCAAAGTATGTACGGTCATCGGCTTCCCACTCGGAGCTAACACGCCAGAAGTGAAAGCATTCGAAACTAAAGACGCGATTGCAAACGGTGCAGACGAAATCGATATGGTCATCAATATCGGTGCTATGAAAGACGGCGACTTCGATCTCGTTGAGCGCGATATCCGCGCTGTCGTCGAAGCGGCAAACGGGACGCTCGTTAAAGTTATCTTTGAGACGTGCCTCCTTACGAAAGAAGAAATCAAAAAAGCGGCTGAGCTTTCAGTCAAAGCAGGCGCAGACTTCGTGAAAACGTCGACTGGCTTCTCGACAGGCGGCGCGACAGTAGAAGATATCCGCCTCATGCGTGAGACGGTCGGACCAGATCTCGGTGTTAAAGCTTCAGGCGGCGTACGTGATTTCGAAGGCGCACAAGCGATGATCGATGCCGGCGCGACGCGCATCGGCGCATCAGCTGGAATCGCCATCGTTACAGGTGGACGTTCAGACAGCGACTATTAATAACTAGTGGTTGACCGCACGACTTACTTTCACTATAATATGTTATGACGTGTGAAACACGTTTCCTTAGTCGTGTAATTCGGAGGGAGGGAAAACTAGTGGAAACTCGTGTCCGTAAAAACGAATCGCTTGAAGACGCTCTTCGTCGTTTCAAACGCGGTGTTTCGAAAGATGGCACTCTTGCCGAAGTTCGCAAACGTCGTCACTACGAAAAGCCAAGCGTAAAACGTAAATTGAAATCAGAAGCTGCGCGTAAGCGTAAGAAATTCTAATTTCAGTTTCATTTGTAGAGAGGGTGTTAGCTCATGAGTCTTCAAGAACGCTTGACGGACGACATGAAGCAAGCCATGCGCGCGAAACAAAAAGATCGTCTCACGACGATCCGGATGGTCAAAGCGTCGCTCCAAAATGAGGCCATCAAATTTGGTCGACAAGATCTAACTGAGGAAGAGGAACTCACGGTGCTCAACCGAGAGATGAAACAGCGCAGAGACTCCCTCCGAGAATTCGAAAGCGCTGGTCGTGAAGACCTTGCTTCTAAAGTAGCTGACGAGATTGTCGTACTAGAGGCCTATATGCCTGAACAACTTTCTGAAGATGAAGTCACGGCAATCGTGAAAGCAGCTATTGCTCAAACGAATGCTACAGGCCCGTCGGATATGGGTAAGGTGATGGGCGTCGTCATGCCTCAAGTTAAAGGCAAGGCAGACGGTGGTCTTGTGAACCGCATTGTCAAACAACAATTGACGAATTAATGAGAGAGACAGAGATTTTTGGGTCAAACCAAAAGTTTCTGTCTTTTTTTGCGTATTCCGAAACCAAAAGCGAACTTGTTTCGTATACACTAGAGATAAGAGGTAGCTTGTGAACTCGGAAGGGGGTTGCAATACGATGACATTTGGTCTCGGAGTGATTCTGACGGTGTTTTTTGTCGGAATCGTCCTTCTAGGAATTGAAGTGTTCGTTGCCGGTTTTGGATTGTTCGGCGTGCTAGGGATTGGGGCGGTCGTCGCCAGTTTGATTATGGCGGGTGCCACAATCGGACAATTATGGTTGTCAATCGGATTGGCCACGGCCATCGTCGCCGGGCTCGGATTTTGGGCATATCGTCGCCTGCAGTCCAATCGATCGCTCATGTATAAAGGGTTGATTTTGACCGATTCGACGTCAACAGACAAAGGGTATTTGTCCCACGATGACCGCAAACGGTTGCTCGGGAAAGTCGGGGTCACGTTGACGCCGCTTCGCCCGGCGGGTACCGCTGAGATTGATGGAGAACGGATTGATGTCGTGACAGAAGGTAGCTATCTCGATTCGCAAACGAAAATTCAGGTGTATAAAGTCGATTCAGGACGCGTTGTCGTCCGCAACTTTATAGAGCCTAAGGAGGATGTAACAGAATGACACCAGAACTATTGACCACGTTACTCATCTCGGGTGGAGGATTGATTGCGCTCGCCGTATTCTTCACGTTCGTACCGGTCGGGCTGTGGATCAGCTCGTTCGCCGCTGGCGTCCACGTCTCGATCTTCACACTAATCGGTATGCGACTCCGTCGCGTCGTCCCATCGAAAATCGTCAACCCGCTCATCAAAGCGGTCAAAGCCGGCATCGGCTTGAACACGAACCAGCTCGAGAGTCACTTCTTGGCCGGGGGTAACGTCGACCGTGTCGTCAACGCCCTGATTGCGGCCCACCGTGCCGATATCGAATTATCGTTTGAACGTGCCGCAGCAATCGATCTTGCTGGCCGTAACGTGTTAGAGGCGGTTCAAATGTCCGTTAACCCGAAAGTCATCGAAACGCCGTTCATCGCCGGTGTGGCCATGGATGGGATTGAAGTGAAGGCGAAAGCCCGCATCACGGTCCGTGCCAACATCGATCGTCTTGTCGGGGGTGCCGGGGAAGAGACGATTATCGCCCGTGTCGGTGAAGGGGTCGTCTCGACGATCGGTTCACAACACAACCATAAGCACGTCTTGGAGAACCCTGATATGATTTCACGTACCGTATTGACGAAAGGTCTCGATTCAGGGACCGCGTTTGAAATCCTATCAATCGATATCGCCGACATCGATATCGGTAAAAACATCGGGGCGGTCCTCCAGACCGACCAAGCCGAAGCTGATAAGAAAATCGCGCAAGCGAAAGCGGAAGAACGCCGCGCGATGGCGATCGCCCGTGAGCAAGAGATGAAATCATCGGTCGAAGAGATGCGCGCCAAAGTCGTCGCGGCCGAGGCGGAAGTCCCGCTCGCGATGGCCGACGCACTTCGAAATGGCAAACTCGGGGTCATGGATTACGTCAACTACTTGAACGTCCAAGCCGATACAGAAATGCGTAAAGCCATCGGTCATCCTGTCGAATCTGATAGAGAGTAACGGACATGGATGGACTCTGGGTACTACTCTTAGCCGCTTTCGGGATTGCCTCGGCGGTCATGAAGCGGATGGAGAAACCATCATCTACTGGGGAACGACCACCGAGTACGGATTTGAAACGTTATCTCGATACGGTCGGTGACATGATGAAGGAAGTCGAGGCGACGTTCGATGAGCCGCGCAACAAGCAAGACAAACCGGCTCCTCAGAAACTACGTCGCCGTGTCGCCGCACCGGCCGAAACGACAGACCGACATGCACCGCGTCGACGTGAAGAGCTGCCGCACGTGAGTGCCCAGTTCGAACAGACGGTCAAAATTCCACCGATTTCCGAGTCGACCGAGTCGCGGCCACAACCGCGCATCTCGATGAAGCAAGTTCGGCAAGCGGTCGTGTGGAGTGAAATTTTGCAACCGCCGGTGTCGAAACGCCGTCGTTAAACCTGAGGCAGTGACTCCGTGTCACTGCTTCTTTTTGTTGGAGAAATGGACGGTCTTTCTTTCACGAACGGCTTGATAGTGCTAAAGTAAAGAAGGAACAATCTACTGATGGGGAGGAGAAACAACCATTGATTATGACTGATAAAATTCCGTTCGTCATGGAACATGCGAACGAAGCGCAGGCGCTCCTCGGACCGAAGGACGAGGTATTTCAAGCCATCGAAGCAGAACTCGCGGTCGCACTCACTCCTCGTGGAGAAGAATTAATCATTCAGGCCGATACGGCCGATACGCTCGAATTGACGAAGGCTGTTATCAAGACGTTGCAACAACTCGTTAAAAAAGGGGCTCGCTTGAACGAAAGCGATGCCATCAGTGTGATTCAACACATCAAGGTCGGCAAGGGCGACGAGTTGCTCGAGCATTATGAGCGAGTCGTCTTCACGACGAACAAAGGGAAACCGATTCGGGCGAAGACGGTCGGACAGAGCCGATATGTCCGGGCCATTGAAAAACGTGACCTCGTGTTCGGAATCGGACCGGCGGGGACCGGGAAGACATATTTGGCCGTCGTTTTGGCAGCGCGTGCGCTGAAAGAAGGCCAAGTCAAACGAATTATTTTGACGCGTCCGGCGGTCGAAGCGGGTGAAAACTTGGGCTTCTTGCCAGGCGACTTGAAAGAGAAGGTCGACCCGTACTTACGTCCGTTGTACGACGCCTTGTTTGACGTCTATGGCGTCGAACAGACGAACCGATTGCTCGAACGCGGCACAATCGAAGTCGCGCCGCTCGCTTACATGCGCGGCCGGACACTTGAAGATGCGTTCGTCATTTTAGACGAGGCGCAGAATACGACGAAAGAACAGATGAAGATGTTTTTGACGCGACTCGGTTTCGGCTCGAAAATGGTCGTCACCGGTGATTTGACGCAAGTCGATTTGCCGAAAGGCAAAGCGTCAGGACTGCAAGAAGCGTTACATCTGCTTGAAGGAGTCGATGGGATTCATTTTGAACATTTCACGTCGTCCGACGTCGTTCGCCATCCGCTCGTCAAGAAAATCATTAACGCCTATAGTAACGAACTCACATAACCAAAAGGGGGGGCACTGATGCAGCAAGCACGTCATTGGACGGTCGCGACAATCTCCGTCCTCTTTTTTCTCATTTTAGGCGCGATTCTATACTTTACGGTGCGCCCATCCATCATTAGTGTCGAGCCGCTCGGGATTGCCGAACAGGACATTCGCTCGCCGGTCACGATTGAAGACCGGACGGCGACGGAGCGGTTACGACAAGATGCGATCAATAGCGTCGGCAGTCAGTTCTCGTTGCGGCGCGAGTTTGCCGATCAACAGATCGCCAAAGTCGAGCAACTGTTCGCAGCGTTCGAAGAGACGGAAGATGACACCGAGCTATCAGACATCAAAAATCGCTTGAATTCGACCGAGGTGAACGGATTCCTCGGTGATGATGAACTGAACCTTCTGCTCGAGGCGAGCGAGAACACCCGTCGTACGGTCGAAGACGTCACCGTGACGGCGCTTCAAGAAGTGATGGGTAACCGCATCGACACGAGCTCACAGTCCATCTCAGAAGCGAGAGATCGGGCTGAGACACTTGTCGACCAATCACCGCTCTCACTTGAGTTCCGGGCAATCGCTAACAGCCTGAGCGATCAATTGATCGTACCGAACTACGTGTTCGACTCTGAAGCGACACGTGAGAAAGAACAGCAGGCGGTCGATGCGGTCGAACCGGTCATCATTCAAGAAGGCCAGTTGCTCGTCAACCAAGGCGAGGTCGTGACGCGCGAAATCTACCGCAAACTCGAATTGACAGGGGCTATCGATCCAAATCGTTCGTTCGCACCGCTGTTCGGGGCTTACTTACTGAGCGGACTGTTGACGATCGGTTTTCTGTTCATGTTAATCCGTTCGAAAATTCAACAACTGTTACTCCGCCCTAAAATCTTGATTACTGTCTATGGATTATTATTGTTACAGCTCGGCATTTTCTTTGGTGTCGGTTATATCGGTATCGAGTTCACGACATATGCGTACGTGCTCGCACCGACGGCATTCGTCGTCCTGTTGCTGCGTATCCTCGTCGATGAACGGGTCGCGCTTGCCTCGGCGTTGATCACGATGATTGCCGGGTCGATTGTGGCGAGTTTCGGGCAAAACACGAGCTTCATGACGGTCGTCTATTTCGCGACCGGAAGTTTCTTGGCCGTCTTCCTCGTCGAACCGAAGATTCAGCGCAAACGACTATTCTTGTCCGGTGTGTTGCTCGGCATTATCAATATCATCATGGTGCTCGCGCTCTTGTTCTTGCGCAACACGCAAGTGACGTGGGAGATGGTCGCCTACTTATCCGGTTTCGCCATCACGAGCGCGCTGTTGTCCATCGTGCTCACGTTCGGCTTCTTGCCGTTCCTCGAACCGTGGTTCGGCGTCCTATCGTCGGGTCGCCTCATCGAATTGATGAGTCCGACGCATCCGCTGTTACGTAAGTTGTTGATGGAGGCTCCGGGGACGTATCACCACAGCATGATGGTCGCCAACTTGGCCGAATCGGCTTGCGAGGCGATTGGTGCCGACGGACTGCTCGCCCGGGTCGCCAGTTATTATCATGACCTCGGTAAGACCGAGCGTCCGCTGCATTTCATCGAGAATCAGCAGAACGGCGTCAACCCGCACGACCGGCTCACACCGGAGGAATCAGCCGACATCATCATGGCCCATCCATATGACGGGGCCGATCTGTTGAGTCGTTATAAGTTGCCAAAAGAGATTATCGATATCGCCGAGCAACATCACGGCACATCGCTCTTGAAGTTCTTTTATGTGAAAGCGAAAGAGACGCGTGACGTCAATGAATCACGGTTCCGCTACCCGGGACCGAAGCCGCAGACACGCGAGGCGGCGGTCGTCATGATCGTCGATTCGATCGAGGCGGCGGTCCGGTCACAGAAGCAACCGACACCAGAACGGATTCGCCAGCTCGTCAGTGCGATTATTCGTGATAAGCTACAAGACGGGCAATTCGAAGACTGCGAGTTGACGACGAAAGAAGTATGGCGCGTCGGGGAAAGCGCGTGTGAGACGCTGACCGGCCTGTTCCATGAACGAATCGAGTATCCAGAACTGAAGAAAGAAGGAGACTTACATGCAAATCATTTCGAACGATGAGCACGGCTTATTGTCGGATGCTCAAATCGAGCTCGTTGAATCCATATTGGTCCATGCGGCGATGGAAGAAGACGTCGAAGAACCGAGTGAGCTATCGGTCACGTTCTTGACGAACGATGAGATTCAAGCCATCAACCGCGAATGGCGCGGGAAAGATACGGCGACCGACGTCATCAGTTTCGCCTTCGATGAGATGGGAGAAGACGAGATGGACTTCATGCTCGATGAAGACGAGCCCCGTCTCTTAGGGGACTTGCTCATCTCGGTCGAACGTTGTCGCGAACAGGCTGCCGATTATGGCCACTCGTTCGAACGGGAACTCGGGTTCTTGGCGATTCACGGATTCCTCCACTTGCTCGGGTATGACCATATGACGCCCGAGGAAGAAGCGGAGATGACGGCGCGCCAAGAACAAGTGCTCGCTCACTTCGAGCTGAAACGAGGCGAAGTGTGAAACCGTTCTGGTTCGCCGTGCACGGCATCGTGCACGCAGTGCGGACCGAACGCAACATGCTGATTCATCTCGTATCGAGCCTGCTCGTCGTCGTGTTTGCCTGGTGGCTCCCGACGACGAAACTCGAGAACTTGATTCTGTTCGGCTGGGTCGTGCTCGTCATCGCGCTCGAGCTGATGAACACGGCGGTCGAACGCACGGTCGACCTCGTCACGAAAGACATCCACCCGCTCGCGAAGCAAGCGAAAGACGTCGCGGCCGGGTCGGTCCTCGTCGCAGCGATCGGGGCCGCCATCACGGCACTATTCATTTTTGGCCCTTATATAATCGACAAATTCGTTATATGATTGAACGTATTGGAAATTTAGAAAGCAGGTGCACTATGTATCAAGAAGATTTTAAATCAGGTTTTGTGTCCATCATCGGTCGTCCGAACGTCGGGAAATCGACGTTCTTGAATCGGGTCATCGGACAAAAGATTGCCATCATGTCAGACAAGCCGCAGACGACGCGCAATAAGGTCCAAGGTGTGTATACGACGGATGATTCGCAAATCATCTTTATCGACACGCCAGGGATTCATAAGCCAAAACACCGTCTCGGCGATTTCATGATGAAAGTCGCGACGAACGCACTCCGTGAAGTCGACGCGATCCTCTTCATGGTCAACGTCACGGAACCGCGCGGCGCCGGCGATGAGTTCATCATCGAGAAGTTGAAAGGACTCGACACGCCAATCATTCTCGTTATGAACAAAATCGATTTGATTCATCCGGACGAGATTCCGGCTGTCATCGAGCAGTATACGAATCAACTCGATTTCGCGGCGTACGTCCCGATTTCGGCACTTCAAGGCAACAACGTCGAACCGCTCCTTAAAGAAATCAAAAAGTTGCTCCCGGAAGGACCGATGTATTATCCGGCCGACCAAGTGACTGACCACCCGGAACGGTTCATCATCTCTGAATTGATTCGCGAGAAAGTGCTCCATAAGACGCGTGATGAAGTGCCGCACTCAATCGCGGTCGCCATCGAATCGATCAAGAAACGGGAAAACTCGGAAATGATTGATGTCGAGGCCGTGATCATGGTCGAGCGTGATTCTCAAAAAGGAATCGTCATCGGCAAAAAAGGTGCGATGCTCCGCGAAATCGGGACAGAAGCGCGCCACGACATCGAGGCGCTCCTCGGGACGAAAGTGTATTTGAACCTATGGGTGAAAGTGCAAAAAGATTGGCGTAACAAGATGGGCCAACTCCGCGACCTCGGTTTCCGCGACGACGAGTATTAAGCCATGTTGCAAAAGGTCACGGGAATCGTCATTCGGACCGTCAATTACGGAGAGTCGAACAAAGTCGTCACCTTGTTCACCGAAGAGCTCGGAAAAGTTGCCGTCATGGCACGAGGGGCGAAAAAGCCGGGCAGCCGTCTGCATTCGTCGAGTCAGCCGTTCGTCGAAGCGGTATATATCTTTCCGGCGAGTCGTGGCCTAGGCCAATTGAAATCGTCGGATGTGATCACGTCTTATCCGGAAATCCGAAAAGACGTCGAGCGGATGGCATACGCCATGTATTGGCTCGAACTCGTCGACCGGACGGTAGAGGACCGCGTCCCGAACCGTCCGCTCTATCGCATCTTGAACGACGCCCTGCAGGCGCTCAATGCAGGGATGGATCCGGAAGTGATCACGCATCACTTCGAACTGCGCATTTTGCACTTGCTCGGGGTCGCACCGGTCTTGACCGGCTGCATCCGGTGCAACGATGTGACCGACCCGATGTACTTCTCGGTGACGGCCGGCGGCTTCCTCTGCGCCCGGCACCAAGAAGAAGGATCGATTCGCATGAGCGAGCGTCTGGCGAAGTTGCTCTATTTGATGAGCCGGCACGAACTGTCCGAATTCAGTAACGTTCCGCTCACGAAAGAGACACGGATTCTGCTCCGACAGCTGTTTGATGCGTATATGGACTCCTATAGCGGTCTGCGGCTGAAGACGAAACGGGTCCTCGACCAAATGCAGCGATTGTACTTGAACGATGATTGACTTTTTCGACAAGATTCGATACCATAATCTACGATTAGACAAATGAAATAGCGTGCGCAATGAAGGAAAACAAGTAGCTTTTATACCGCGGGTGCAGCGAGTTCGGGAAGGTGGAAGCCGAACGCCAGGTTGAAGTGAATGGCAATTCCAGAGCGCCCACAATCCAAAGAGTGGCCTCATCTCGAGGCAAGTAGGGTGGAACCGCGGGTAATCCCGTCCCTATGTGCATGGCACATAGGGGCGTTTTTTGTCGTTTCAATACTTTTGGAGGTGTCACATATGAAACACATGACCGTGCAAGAAATTATTTTGACGTTACAAAATTTCTGGGCGTCGAAAGGCTGTTTGACAATGCAAGCGTATGACGTTGAGAAAGGGGCTGGCACGATGAACCCGATGACGTTCCTACGTAGTCTCGGACCCGAGCCGTGGAACGTCTGTTACACAGAGCCATCACGTCGTCCGGCGGATGGACGGTACGGAGAAAACCCGAACCGCTTGTATCAGCATCACCAATTCCAAGTCATCATGAAGCCGTCGCCAAGCAACATCCAAGAGCTTTACTTAGAGAGCTTAGAGTTGATCGGGATCAACCCGCTCGAGCACGACATCCGTTTCGTCGAAGACAACTGGGAGAACCCGACGTTCGGTGCGGCCGGACTCGGTTGGGAAGTCTGGTTGAACGGGATGGAAATCACTCAGTTCACGTATTTCCAACAAGTCGGTGGCATCGAGTGCGATCCGATTGCCGTCGAGATTACGTACGGTCTTGAACGTCTTGCGTCATATATCCAAGAAGTCGAAAGCGTGTTTGACCTCGTCTGGACAGACGGATTCAAATATGGCGATATCTTCTATCAGCCGGAATTCGAACATTCAAAATATACGTTCGAGCTCTCGGACGTCGATATGTTGTTCACATTGTTCGATACGTATGAAAAAGAAGCGAAGCGTGCCTTGGACGAAAACCTCGTCTTCCCGGCTTACGACTATATCCTTAAATGTTCGCATACGTTCAACCTTCTCGATGCGAAAGGCGCCATCTCGGTGACAGAACGGACCGGTTTCATCCAACGCGTCCGTAACATGTCCCGTGCCTGTGCCGCCAAATTTATCGAAGAGCGGGAACGTCTCGGTTTCCCACTTTTGAACCAACAGAAAGCAGGTGCCCTTGATGCGTGACCTTTTATTAGAAATCGGACTTGAAGAATTACCAGCCCAATACGTCCTCCGTTCAGAAAAACAATTGGCGGAACGCGTAACTACCTTCTTGACGGAAGCCCGTGTCCAATTCGGTGCCATCACCGTTTATTCGACACCGCGCCGCCTCGCCGTTCTCGTCAAAGATGTGGAAGAGAACCAACAAGATTTGACGGAGACGCTTCGCGGACCAGCGAAAAAGATTGCCCAAGACGCTGAAGGAAACTGGTCGAAAGCAGCCGCCGGCTTTGCCCGTGGCCGCGGTCTATCGGTCGACGACTTGTACTTCGCCGAAGAGAAAGGTGTCGAGTACGTCTTCGCCGACCGTCATGAATCAGGTCAACCGACGAGCACGTTGCTCCCAGCACTCGAAGACGTCGTCCGTGGCATGACGTTCCCGAAAAACATGAAATGGGGAACGAGCAGCCTACGCTATATGCGTCCGATTCGTTGGCTCGTCGCCTTGTTCGGTGCCGAACAAATTGATTTCGAAATCGAAGGCGTGAAGACGGGGAACGTGACGCGTGGTCACCGTTTCTTGAGTAAGGGTGACGTCGTCATCACGGAACCGGCTGCCTACGCTGAGACGCTTGAACGCGAGTTCGTTGTCGCTTCGTACGAAGACCGGAAAGGGCGCATCGAACGTCAAATCGAGGAGTTGGCTTCAGAACAGGGTTGGACCGTGCCGCTCGATGCCTCGTTGCTCGAAGAAGTGACGAACCTCGTCGAGTGGCCGACAGCGCTATTCGGTGAATTCGATGCCCGTTATCTCGAACTTCCAGAAGAAGTCTTGATTACGACGATGAAAGAACATCAGCGCTATTTCCCGGTTTATATCGGTGAAACGCTCAAAAACTATTTCGTGACCGTCCGTAACGGAAATGCTGAACACCTTCAAAACGTTGCCAAAGGGAACGAGAAGGTCATCCGGGCCCGCTTGGCAGATGCCGTTTTCTTCTATGAGGAAGACCAAAAGACGAAGATTGACGAACAACTCGTCCGTCTCGACCGCATCGTCTTCCATGAGAAGTTGGGTACGACAGGAGACAAGGTCCGTCGCGTCGAACAGCTCGCAGGAACGCTTGCGCCATTGTTCAATGCGGATGCAGCCAAAGTGGCGCGTGCCGGTGCCATCCATAAATTCGACCTCGTCAGCCAAATGGTGTATGAGTTCACAGAACTTCAAGGAGTGATGGGTGAGAAGTATGCGCTCCAACAAGGTGAGGACGCGGAAGTGGCCGCGGCGATCCGTGAGCACTACATGCCGCGCTTTGCTGGTGATGCCTCGCCGGCGACATCGACGGGTGCCGTACTCGCACTCGCCGATAAACTGGATTCGATTGCTGCCTTCTTCGGAATCGGCATGATCCCGAGCGGTTCACAAGATCCGTTTGCGCTCCGTCGCCAAGCCCAAGGGGTCGTTCAAATTTTGGCGGATTGGAAGATTGCCTTGCCACTCGACAAATTACTTTCACAAGTTGTCGATTCGCAACTTCAGGCAGGACTTTACGATGCCGATAAAGAACAAGTCAAGGCGCAACTCGAGGACTTCTTCATGCTTCGCTTGAAGTATCGTCTGCAAGAGCGACAAGTCCGTTATGACGTCATTGACGCCGTCTTGACGACTGGCCTTGCGATCGACCGACTCGATGCGAGAGCGGATGCGGTTCAAGCCATGCTCGCGAGCGAGGCGAAACTGCTCATCGAACAATTGACACGCGTCGTCAACATCGCTAAAAAAGGCGAGGCCGGGGACGTCGATCCGTCATTGTTTGAAAATACGGAGGAGAAAGAACTCCACGCTGCCATCGAAGCGACGTTACCGGAGACGGAACGCGCGGTCGAGGCGGGCGACTATCATCAAGCAATCACATCATTGCGCGCCCTAGAACATCCGATTAGCGCTTATTTTGAAAATACAATGGTCATGAGCGATGTCGAGGCGATTCGCGAGAACCGTCTGCGCGAGATGAAGCGACTCGCTGCGACAATCGAGAATGTCGCCGATTTTAGCGCGCTCGTACTCTGACCAAACTTGAGGGGGTTGGCTATGCAGCTGAATGAACGCCAACAGAAGATCGTTGAAATCGTAAGGGTCAACGGACCAATCACGGGGGAGCAGATCGCCCAAGAGCTATCGCTCACCCGGGCCACGCTCCGACCGGACCTTGCCATTTTGACGATGACTGGAATACTAGAAGCCCGACCGCGTGTCGGCTACACGTTCGTCGGCAAACGAAACTCATCCCTGCTTCGGGAAAAGCTTGACTCGTTGACGGTCGGAGACTTCATGTCGTCGGCGAAAGTCGTCAGTAACGAGATGACGGTGTATGACGCTGTCGTGACGTTGTTCTTGGAAGACGTCGGCTCGCTGTTTGTCGTCGGGAAAGACAATGAGCTCGTCGGCGTCCTATCGCGTAAAGACTTACTCCGGGCTGCCATCGGTAATCAAGATCTCGATCAATTGCCGGTCAACGTCATCATGACCCGGATGCCGAACATCACGGTATGCGAGAAGGGTGAGACGTTGATTCGGGCCGGAATGAAGTTGATCGAGAAGCAAATCGATGCCATGCCGGTCGTTGAAGAGAAGGATGGCAAGCTGATCGTTCTCGGTCGCATGACGAAGACGAACATGACGAAAGTATTGATCGCGCTCGCTAACGATGAGTCGTTCTGAGGAGGAATCTGGTTTGACACTGACACAAAAACAACTCGTATTTGTCGTGAGCGATTCAGTCGGCGAGACGTGTGAACTCGTCGTCCGGGCCGCGAGCATCCAATTCCATGAGAATGCGATTGAGACGCTTCGCATCCCGTTCGTCGAAGATGGACAGACGATTCACGACGTCGTGACTCAAGCGCGTGCCCAAGGAGCGGTCATCGCCTTCACGTTGGTCAATGAAGAACACCGGTCGTTACTCGTCCGTCTCGGACAAGAGTACGGTGTGAAGACGGTCGATTTGCTCGGGGATTTGCTCGATGTGCTCGCTGGTAAACTCGGTGAGAGTCCGCGCGAAAAACCAGGACTCATCTATCGTTTGGACGAAGATTATTTTCGGAAAATCGAAGCGATGGAGTTCGCGGTCAAGTACGATGACGGACGTGATCCGCGCGGGTTGAAAAAGGCGGACATCGTCCTCGTCGGCGTCTCACGGACGTCGAAGACACCGCTCTCGCAGTATTTGGCCCTGAAGCGCTATAAGGTCGCGAACGTGCCGCTCGTGCCGGAGTCACGCCCGCCGGAAGAACTGTTTGAATTGCCGCCTGACAAGTGTGTCGGCTTGATTATCTCACCTGACAAATTGATTTCGATTCGGATGGAACGGTTGAAATCGCTCGGATTAAAACCCGAGGCCGATTACGCCCAACTCGAACGGATTAACCGGGAGCTCGAATACGCCCGTGGGATTTACGAGCGGATCGGTTGTGAGGTCATCGATGTGACGAACAAGGCCGTCGAAGAGACGGCTGGCATCATTTTACGGATGCTCGATCAATCAAAAGAGGATTGAGCACTCGGATTAGTAATCGACTGGTGATAACGGTATAATAGAGTACTGACATGACATTGAAACGGAACGTGGTGAACGTTCCGTTTCGTTGCGAGTTTGGATAGGGAGTGGTCAAGTTGCCGCGCATACCGGATGAAGTCATTGCGGAAGTAAAACAAGCCACAGATATCGTTGATTTAATTAGTGAACGCGTTGAATTGAAGAAGCAAGGACATCGTCTCGTCGGGCTTTGCCCGTTCCACTCGGAGAACAGCCCATCGTTCTCCGTGTCCCCGGAGAAAGGGATGTATCACTGTTTCGGATGCGGCGCCGGCGGGAACGTGTTCACGTTCGTCATGGAGACGGAAGGACTATCGTTTCCAGAGACGATTGAACGCCTCGCCACGCGAGCGAATATCGCAATCGAAGGTGGCGTGTCGGGCGACGAGGAATTGTCGCGTGACCAAGTCCTCCGTAAACAGATGCGCGATGCGCATCGGGTCGTGGCCGACTTGTATCACGAGGTGTTGATGAAGACCGAGGCGGGCGAAGTCGGATTGACGTATTTGCAGCAGCGCGGTTTAGAGGAGTCGACGATCGGTCAGTATAAGATTGGTTACGCGCCCGACCATCGCCGATTCACCGTGGATTCATTAGAACGAAGAGGTTTCGACCTCGAGGTTATGGTAGAAGCGGGATTGATTTCTAAGTCTAGATCCGGTGAATATTTCGACCGGTTCGAAGGCAGAGTCGTCTTTCCGATTGCGGATCGAGACGGCACAATCGTCGGATTTAGCGGACGGGCGATCGATGAGCGACAGCCAAAGTACGTCAATACAGCGGATACTCCGTTATTCAATAAGAGTGAACTCTTATTCGGGTTCTCACAGGCCCGCGCCACGATGCGCAAACAAAAACGTGTCTTGCTCGTCGAAGGAAACGTCGACGTCTTGCAAGTCGCGCAAGCCGGGACGAAAGAAGTCGTCGCCTCGCTCGGGACGGCGTTCTCGTCCCAACATGCCCGCGCCTTGGCCCGTATGGTCGAAGAAGTCATCATTTGTTACGACGGCGATACGGCCGGACAGGAAGCGACGATGAAAGTCGTCCGCTTGCTCGAAGGTTATCCGCTCGACGTGCAAGTGTTGATGTTACCTGAGAAGACCGACCCGGACGATTACATTCGGACGAACGGGGCGGAACAGTGGCGTAAATTGGTCGAATCGGAACGGTTGTCCGTCCTCGATTTCATGAACCGCACGCTCCGGCGTGGGAAAAACATGAATCGAGAAGGAGAACGGATACGGTTTATTGAATCTATGCTTGTGGAAATTAGTAAAACGGATAACTCGATTCGCCGTGACCTGTACGTGAAGAAGCTGGCCAACGAATTTGAGATTCCGGTCGAGACGTTATTGTCGCGGATGCCGAAGACGTCTTCGAAAGAAGCCGTCCCACAGCCCGTCCGCGAACCGGAGCCGGTCCGCCGGCGTTCGTCTAAAGCGAACGAGCCACGCTACGTCAAAGCGGAGAAGTTATTGCTGCGGGCAATGTTGAGTGGACCGGAACGGGTTCGTTTCGTCCGGGACCGTCTCGGCCTGTCCTATCAGGACGAGGTGCACCGCATGTTGGCGACGGCATTGTATGAAATCGTCTCCGAGGACATGACACACGAGGAGTTCGAACAAGTCGCCCCCCCGTTCATGGAACGATATTGTGACCAACGTCCGGACTTTGCGAATCGTTATGCCGAGATTCGACTCATGGCCGCACCGGATGAACTGACCGAAGAGGTTTTAGATGAATACATTAAGGTCATAAACAGTTATGAGGAACAGCGTCAAATCGAGCGGGCGAAAAGGGAAATCGGACAAGATGCCGAAAGTATAGTAGACCAGGCATCCAAGTTACAAGAATTGATTACCCGGAGTCGTCGGCTTCGTGAACGATGAACGTGGAGGAAGTTTGGAAGGAGTTGAACTGCTAGATGGCAGAGAAGAAAAAAGAGGATTTATTTAACGCCATAGAGGAACTTGAGAAATTAGGGAAGAAAAAAGGCGTCGTATCGATGCAGGAGATTCAAGATCGCCTCAGCCATTTTGAGGTAGACTCAGACTTTATCGATAACTTCATCGAAGATTTAGAAGGTAAAGATATCCGCGTCACAGAAGATGCGGCCGATGCCGAAGAGACGCCATCGAAAAAAGAAGACGAAGAGGTCGATTTGAACGACCTATCTGTCCCACCGGGCATTAAAATCAATGACCCGGTCCGCATGTACTTGAAAGAAATCGGACGCGTCGATCTTCTTAGCGCGAAAGATGAGACTGAACTCGCGAAGCGGATTGAACAAGGCGATGAAGAGGCGAAGAAACGCCTCGCCGAAGCCAACCTCCGTCTCGTTGTCTCGATTGCGAAACGTTATGTCGGGCGCGGCATGCTCTTCCTCGACTTGATTCAAGAAGGAAACATGGGCCTCATTAAAGCCGTCGAGAAGTTCGACTATATGAAAGGGTTCAAGTTCTCGACATATGCGACGTGGTGGATTCGTCAAGCAATCACACGAGCCATCGCGGACCAAGCCCGTACAATCCGGATTCCGGTTCACATGGTCGAAACGATTAATAAATTGATTCGTGTTCAACGTCAATTGTTGCAAGACCTCGGACGCGAACCGTCGCCTGAAGAGATTGCCAAAGAGATGGAGCTCACACCTGAGAAGGTGCGTGAAATCTTGAAAATCGCTCAAGAGCCGGTGTCGCTTGAGACTCCGATTGGTGAAGAAGACGATTCACACCTCGGTGATTTCATTGAAGACCAAGATGCGATGGCTCCACAAGATGCCGCCGCGTATGAATTGCTTAAAGAACAACTCGAAGACGTGCTCGACACGCTCACGGACCGTGAAGAGAACGTACTCCGTCTCCGCTTCGGTCTCGATGACGGCCGTACGCGTACGCTTGAAGAAGTAGGTAAAGTGTTCGGTGTCACTCGTGAGCGGATTCGTCAAATCGAGGCGAAGGCACTTCGGAAACTTCGTCACCCGAGCCGTTCGAAACGCTTGAAAGACTTCCTCGATTAATTGTGTTTTTGAATAAAGTGTGAAGTTTTAGAAGAAAGGAAGGAAAATGAGTGATTTTCCTTCCTTCTTTATTATTTTTTGAGTAAAATAGTGATGGGTAGAAATTTGGAATGAACATGAGGGGGAAATGCAATGCGTAATCCATTGTTACCGTTTGCAGCGATTGCGATCGTCGCAATCATTGCCATGGTCTCATTATCGTATTTTGGCGTAAACCAAGCACAACAAGCTGCTGAAGGTCCGTCTGTCACTGAGATGAACCCAGAAGACTTGTATGCAGCTAAAGGTTGCACAGGTTGCCACGGTGGAAATCTCGAAGGAGGCGTCGGTCCTGCCTTGACTGGTGTCGGCGAACGTTTATCGGCTGAAGAGATCACGAACATCATCGTCAACGGTAAAGGTGCGATGCCAGCTGGCCTCGCCACTGCCGAAGAGGCGGACGTGCTCGCGACTTGGTTGCTCGAACAATAAGAGGGAAACGTACTCCTAGCGGGGTACGTTTTTTATTGTCCTGACTATCAATATTCGTTACCCTAATAGTGAAGAAGTAGAAAAAGGAGTTGTCCCTATGCAAGAACAAGTGACGTTAGACCGGCGGCTGAAGCAAGTCGTCGATTTCATCCCGAAAGGTAGCGTGGTGGCGGACATTGGATCTGACCACGCTTACGTGCCATGTTACCTCGTCCAACAAGGCATCGTCAATCGAGCCATCGCCGGCGAAGTGAACCGCGGACCGATGGAGGCGGCAAAAGCGCAAGTCGCGTTGATTGGCGCGACTGAACAGATTGACGTCCGTCTCGGTGACGGACTAGCCGTTCTCGAAGCAGATGAGGCGACTTGTATCTCAATCTGCGGGATGGGAGGAAGTTTGATTCGATCGATTTTAGAGAGTGGCCGTGACAAGTTAGGCGCGGTCGAACGGCTCGTCTTGCAACCGAATGTAGATGGACAACACGTCCGCGAATGGTTGCTCGACGCAGGCTTCGTGTTGATTGCTGAGTCCATCGTCGAAGAGAACGATAAAGTATATGAGATTCTCGTCGGCGAACGTGGTACGGAGACCCGCTATAGTTCGGATGAAGCGGAACGGGCTTGGCAGCTCATGTTCGGTCCTTACTTGCTCGAGACACGGCCTGAGGCGTTCAAGCTGAAATGGGGACGTGAAGCGGACAAGCTCGATTACGTGCTTGGTCAAATGGCTGAGGGGGCACAGACCGAGGCGCTCATCCAGAAGCAGGAGGAGTTCAAGACGTTACGTGACAAAATGAGAGAGGTGAGCAACTAATGGCGAACGGAAACCATGTCATCCAATTGTTTGACGAGTTTGCCCCGAAACATCTTGCCGTCGAGGGCGATAAAATCGGTCTCCAAATCGGTACGCTGAATAAGCCCATACATCGGGTCATGGTGACGCTCGACGTGCTCGAATCGGTCGTCGATGAGGCCATCGAACGGGACGTCGACTTGATTATCGCCCATCATCCACCGATTTTCAGTGCCCTAGAACAAGTGAACGACCGCAGTGCGGCAGGGCGCATCGTCATGAAATGCATTCGGCATGACATCGCTGTCTATGTGGCCCACACGAACTTGGACGTCTGCGAGGGCGGGGTCAACGACTGGATGAGTGAGGCACTCGGGTTGGTCGATCCGACGGTGCTCATCCCGACGTATGAAGAACCGGTATATAAACTGTCCGTGTTCGTCCCGACGACGCATCGGCAAGCCGTGTCGGATGCGCTTGGCCGGGCCGGAGCCGGTCGTCTCGGAGATTATGGGGACTGTCAGTTCACCGTCTCGGGAGAGGGTCAGTTCACGCCACTCGAAGGGTCGGACCCGTATCTAGGCCAACACGGCAAGACGGAACATGTCGAGGAAGTGAAAATCGAGACGATTGTCACGGAGAGCCAAAAGAAACGAGTACTCAAGGCAATGAGGGACACGCATCCATATGAAGAGGTCGCCTACGATTTGATTCGGGACGACATAGAGGGGCGTGTGTTCGGTCTCGGGCGCATTGGTCGTCTATCGACCCCGCTCACACTCGCTGCGTTCGCAGAGCACGTCAAGGCGAGTTTTGGCGTCGAAGCGGTGCGTATCGTTGGCGATCCGAACCGGACAATCGAGAAAGTGGCCGTCCTCGGTGGTGATGGGAACAAATACGTGTCGGCCGCCCATTTCAAAGGCGCGGACGTGTATGTGACGGGTGACTTGTATTTCCATGTGGCGCACGACGCGATGGCTCTCGGTCTTTCGGTCGTCGACCCGGGTCATCATGTCGAGAGTGTCATGAAGCAGGGAGTCGTCGACGTCATGCGGCAAAAAGGAGAACGTGCGAAGCTCGATGTCGAATTCTTCGTGTCCGAAGCCGATACGAATCCGTTTCGTTTCTATTGATTATGCGAAAACCCCGTCCTCTCACGAGGACGGGGTTTGATGTCACTTACGGAGCGCCTTCACTTTCGGGAGGATGCTACGGAGTTCGAGATAAGGGGTCTTGTCATGTGTGCTCAAATCGAGCGGGTCATATTGGCTCAGGAAGTCGATCACTTTCTTCGTGATCGGCGTCGGTGTAGACGCACCTGACGTGACGGCGACCGTCTCGACACCATCGAGCCAAGCAAGGTCGAGCTCGCTCAAATCACCGATGCGATAGGCATTCGTGCCGGCAATCTCTTTAGAAACTTGGGCCAGGCGGTTCGAGTTATTCGATTTCGGGTCGCCGACGACGATTAACAGTTCGCAATCGCCG
The DNA here is from genome assembly GCF_018618335.1 of Exiguobacterium sp. s152. Classification (NCBI taxonomy): domain Bacteria; kingdom Bacillati; phylum Bacillota; class Bacilli; order Caryophanales; genus Exiguobacterium; species Exiguobacterium sp. s152. Next base: position 243,153 of record NZ_JACSLX010000001.1, on the reverse strand, counting down.
GCTTGTTCGGCCACCGCTTCTTGACGGACTTGCGTCGCGTTACAGATTTCATTATGCACTTCGACATGCGGATAACGCTCTTGAATCATTTCAATCAAGGCCGAGACGTCCCATTGACTCATCGTCGTCTGGTTCGTGACGAGGATTTTCGTCTCATAGAGATGGGCTGGCAATGCCTCGAAATCCCGTTCATATTGTACGAGATGAACTTTGCCCGGGGCGACGCCCATGGCACCTTCTGGTTCCGGGTGTCCGTGCTTCCCGATATAGATGACCTCATAGTCGAGGGCCGTCTTTTCACGAATCAAATCGTGCGTGACCAAGACGTCTGGGCACGAAGCATCGACAATCGTCAATCCCTTCTCGATGGCACGTTTACGTACGAGCGGCGAGATGCCGTGAGCGGTAAAGACGACCGTACCGCGGTCGATGGTCTCGAGTGCTTTCATGCGATCCTCGCCGTCGACCGTCTTGACGCCGAGGTCCTCGAACGCTTGGGTGACATGTCGGTTATGGACGATCATGCCGAGTATATGGATAGGACGCGGTAAATCTGGGTTGGCCATCGCTTCGTTGGCGAGCTTCATGGCATCGACGACGCCGTAGCAGTATCCGCGTGGACTGATTTTTTTAACTTTCATTTTGTAAGGAACGCTCCTTTCGCGATGCTTTCATACGTATTAGTCTAACATTGTTTCGAAAATACGAAAAGAATTGCGTGTATTCATGCTATAATCTTAAGGTTAGAAAGGAGGGACACCGTGGAACGCGTGAGAACATTGCTTGAAGTTCGAAAATCGTACTTCTTTCAGATTACATTTATTATCTTCATTATACTAGGACTTGTCATCTCTTCACTAGCGTTCTCTGCCGATCGTGTGACGGTGTCCCGGGCGGAAGAGCTAGCGAAAGAACAATTTGATTATGCGATTGACGGGAGTATCGAGAACCTAGAGACGCGACTCGGTAAACTGTATGAAGACTTGGTCTATCTCGGCGCCTACGTCGGAAACGAGACGTATATCGAAGAACGGATTCGAACCGGCTATTTGAATCAGCGCACGAGCTTTACCTCGATTTTTTATTACGATTTACAGGACGATGCCTTTAAATGGTACTCGCAACGTCGAGTGCCGACCACGACACTGAAAGCCGATGCAAAGTTTAACGAAGTGCTCAACGGTGGAGGCAACGACTTATTCATGAGTGAACCGATTTCCATCTCCGGTGACGTCGGGACGTTTTTATACGTACCGGTCCTTGAGGATAACCGGTTGGTCGGGATGTTTGGCGGCAGCATCAGCGTGCTCAACTCCGATTTATATCGACGCATGCTCGAATCGGCGAACGACGATATGATTCTTTATTTGTTGAACGAGCGGGGCGAGGTGTTATCGACATCGTTCAATCTCGTCACAGACGCGGAACGTCGTCTGCCTCGCTCTATTATCGAGGCGACGGACGACTATTCGGTCCGGACGCTGTTCAGCACCGAGGATGACGTCATCATGTATGAACCGGACGCCCGTGTCACCGGCTGGAGCGTCCTCGCTAAACATAGTACCGATTCTGTGTACGAGGCGGTCTATGCGACGCGTTGGCAATATTTAATGATTACGCTCGTCACGTTCTTTTTAAGTATCATGGTCGGTTTGCTGTTGTCGAAGACGTTGACGAGCCCGCTCCTCGAGCTCGTGCAAAACATCAAGAAGCAGCAGTCGCTTGAACCGATTCAACTAGAACGGACCGGCTCCAAAGAAGTCGAGACGTTGCTTGATACGTATAACGACTATTCCCGCCGCATGGAGACGGCACGACGGGAACAGCTTAGCCAACAACAACTATTGCTCCAGCAAGAGAAGCTCGCCTCGCTCGGACAGCTGGCGGCCGGAATCGCTCATGAGATCCGTAACCCGCTCACACCTGTCCAAATCACGTTACAGATGGTGAAAGAAGGGCATAGCAGCCAAGAGATGCTTGACCTCGCCCTCTCAGAGCTCGACCGGGCCAACCATTTGATTACGACGATGCTAACGCTCGCCAAACCGGATCAGGCCAAACTGCAAGAAGAATGGCTCGATATGACAGAGTTTGCGAGTCGCCTTGAATTCTTGCTCGACGCCGAGTGTTATAAGCGGGTCACGAATTGGGAGTTGAACTTCCCGAACGACATGCCGCTGTTCTACTGCTCGAGCGACATGCTCATTCAAATCCTTTACAACTTGTTCAAAAATGCGGTCGAAGCCGTCGATTCGAAAGGGGCCGCCGGCAATGTCACGGTCACGATTCAATTCACGGAGCGGGATTATCGTTTCTTGATCAAGGATAACGGCATCGGTATGACCGAGGCTCAAGTCAAATCGGTCGGGTCGGCGTTTTACACGACGAAAGAGAACGGCAACGGCTTAGGTCTCTACATGATTCGCGAATACTTGAAAGCCGTGAACGGTGACATGGAAATCGAGAGCGTTGAAGGAGAAGGTACGGCCATGATGATTAAAATCCCAAGGCGGTCACACCCATGACGAAAGGATTCAAACATTACTGGCTATGGCTGCCTGTCGTCTGGGCGTTGACGATTTTACTGATCACATCAATTCAATTGCCGGAACAATCGAGCGAGAATAACGAAGTCGGTTTCGTCTTCGTCAGTGAGAAGCACGAACACGCCAATAAGTTACTGGCCGCTTTCGTCCGGACGGCGAACCAAAAAGGGTTCATCCCTGTCCCGACGACGAGCGAGGACTCACGGGTATTAGAGAAAGAGAAGTTGGATGCCTTGATTGACCGCGGGGTCGAAGCGATTTTTGTGACGACGCTCGACGAGGCGTTCATTCGTTCGTCGCTCGAGCGTGCCGAGCGGGAAGGCATTCCGATTATCGCGATTGACCGTATGATCGACCATGAGAGCGTTTTGACGTCCGTCATGTCCGACAATGTCGAAATCGGACGCATGGCTGCGAACCATATCGCCGCCCAACACGCCGGGCTAGACCGTCCGATTCGAGTTGTCGAAGTACGCGGGACGGCCAAGGTCCGCTCGACGATTGACCGAAGCCTCGGATTGACGGAATATGATAAGGCGAACGACAACCTTCAAGTCGTCGCCTCCATCACCGGAAACTATGATACGTTTCAAGCGGAGATCGAGATGTCACGTTGGCTCGAGTCCGACATCCCATTCGATGCCGTCTTCTCGCATAACGATGACAATACGTTCGGTGTCGTCCGTGCCCTTGAAAGTCATGGACTCAGCGACAAGACGCTCGTATCGGTCGACGGGGTGACGGGGATTTATCCGCTCATTCATAACGGCAAAGTAAATGCGACCGTCGTCCAATCTCCGAATGAGATGATCGAGGTCGGGTTCAAAGCGCTCGAACTATATTTGAGCGGCAAGAAAATCGCACCACACTACTACACATCGAGCTATTTGTATGAAGGGCTCGCAAAAGATTAATTGACAAATGATTAGATTCCGCTATGCTAGGAAAAGTGGAAAGAAACAGGAGGTGTATCGATTGAACAGCTTCCAACAGTTCAAATTGTTACCGTTTATCGTCGATGCCTTGACAGAAAAGCGCATCACAGTACCGACGGACATTCAGGCCCGGATTATCCCGGCTGCCATGAATGGCCGCGATATCATTGGGAAATCACAAACCGGAACGGGGAAGACGCTTGCGTTCCTCTTACCTATTTTAGAAGCAATCGATCCGAAAGAAGAATCGGTCCAAGCCATCGTCGTCGCACCGACGCGCGAACTCGCTTGGCAGATTCACGAAGAGTTGAAAACACTCCTCGTCAAACAGCCGGATTATATTAAGACAAGTCTGATTGTCGGAGGAACTGACCGGGAACGACAAATCGACAAGATGAAAAACCCACCACAACTGATCATCGGGACACCAGGTCGTTTGCTCGACTTGATGAAAGTCCAAGCGTTATTCCCGCACAAAGTCACGCACTTCGTCGTCGATGAAGCTGACCAAATGCTCGACATGGGCTTCTTGCCTGAAGTCGACCGTATCGCGCAGGCGTTGCCAGAAAAACTTCAAACGATGGTCTTCTCAGCGACAATCCCTGAGAAGTTACAGCCGTTCTTGAAGAAATACTTGCACGACCCACGCTACGCGGAAGCGAGTGAAGAGCACCGTGTCGTTCCGAAAATCAAGCATCACGTCATCCCGGTACGTCACCGTGACCGTAAGGCGTTGACGGTCGAAATCGCCAAAACGATTAACCCGTTCGTCTGTCTCGTGTTCACGAACACGAAACAGGATGCAGATGAGTTGGAGACTTCGTTCCGCGAGGCGGGACTCAACGTCGGCACGCTTCACGGGGACATGCAAGCTCGTCGCCGCAAGCAAGCCATCAAAGACATAAACGACGCGAAATATCAGTTCGTGATTGCCACCGACTTAGCAGCGCGCGGCATCGATATTAAAGGTGTATCGCACGTCATCAACTTCGGAATTCCGAAAGACCTCGACTTCTATACGCACCGTGTCGGCCGGACGGGCCGCGCCGGTGAGACGGGCGAAGCGTACACGTTATATGAAGATCACGAGAACGGTCCCATCAATCGACTCGAAGAGCGTGGTTTCACGTTCAAGCACGTCGATGTGAGGAACGGATCGCTCCAAGAGATTAAGACGCGCAAACGCCGCACGACCGACCGGAAGATGAAAGTCTCGCAAACGGCGCACAGCCGGATGGCGGGCGAAATCAAGAAGGCGAAGAAAAAGGTCAAGCCTGGTTACAAGAAGAAGTTCAAGTATAAGTTGAAAGAGACGGCCTCACGTGAGCATATGCAGAGCCAACGTAAGGAACGTCGCGAAGTTCGTAAGAAGAACCGTCGCTAAGCAAAAGAAGAATCGACTTCGTGGAGTCGATTCTTCTTTTTGTGTACACTAAAGACAGATGAGAATGAAGGAGAAATGACTATGTTAAAAATTGGTTCCCACGTTTCAGTTTCCGGTAAGAAGATGTTGCTCGCAGGTAGTGAGGAGGCCGTGTCTTACGGTGCCAATACGATGATGGTCTATACGGGTGCGCCCCAAAACACGCGTCGCAAACCGATTGAGGACTTGAATATCGAGGCGGCGCTCGTCCATATGGCGGCGCACGACATCGAGGAAATCGTTGTCCATGCCCCTTATATCATCAACTTAGGAAATACGACGAAACCGGAGACGTTCGAACTCGCCGTGTCATTCTTAGCAGCCGAGATTAAACGGGCCGAGGCGCTCCAAGTCGCGCGCCATGTCGTGCTCCATCCCGGTGCCCACGTCGGTGCCGGTGAAGAGGTCGGACTCGCCCGCATCATCGAGGGCTTGAACGAAGTGCTCACTGGCGATGAAACAGTTAAAATCGCGCTCGAGACGATGGCTGGGAAAGGCAGCGAGCTCGGCAAGACGTTCGAGGAGCTGGCGACCATCATCGATGGGGTGACGCATAACAATCGCCTGTCGGTCTGCTTCGATACGTGTCACGTTCATGACGCAGGTTACGACCTCGTCGGCGATTTGGACGGCGTCATCGAACAGTTCGAGCGAATCGTCGGACTCGAGCGTCTCGGTGTCATCCACGTCAACGATTCGAAGAACGTTCGTGGCGCGAAGAAAGACCGACATGAGAATATTGGATACGGGGAAATCGGATTCGAGACGTTGAACCGCATCATTCATCACGAGGCGTTCACCCACTTGCCGAAAATTTTAGAGACACCATATATTCCAATCAGTGAGAAGACGAAAGTGGCACCATACAAGCAGGAAATCGAGATGTTCCGGGCGAACCGCTTTGACGCCGAATGGCGCGAACAGTTTACGCTCGCGCACCAATAAGATGAGCCTCATTCGGATCGACCCGAACGTATATGATGTCTGGTCTGCGCTTCCGACATATTTTCAAGAAGCGAGCCCGTTTTATGTGGAAGGGCAAATTGACGAGGCGACAGCATGGATCGAGATTCTCGAGTATGGAATCGTGGCCGAAGTCGAAGTCATGCTCGTAGAGACGACGCAGCGCCCGTTTGACCGTTATTGGCGGATGGAGGCAACGCCCGAAGTGACGGCGTATAGTCTCGTTGATGTGGTCGGCCTCGACTTCCATCATCCGCTCCTCCGAGCCGGGATGTATGACGGGGATACTAACGATGTCATCCGCGCGAAATGGGAACAAGGATACCGCGTGCCTTCTGCCAAGTGGACCCGGGAGTCGTTTCGCGCCCACTTGGCAAACGAACAGGCGATGTTACAACTCGCCCCGACGACTGTCTGTGAGGCATGCGGGGATGATTTGAATCGTTTTGGAGCATTCGGGGTTCGTCTGATGGAGTATCATTTTGAAGCAGGAAGCGGCACATGGCTATGCCCCACGTGTCACAAAGCAAGACATTACGATATGTAAAAAAAAACGGAGCCCAGGGGCTTCGTTTTTTGAATTAAAATGGCCAGTTCGCGAGTGCGAATTGATATACTTTCATCCCAAGAAACACGCCGAAGATGCCGATGACACCAGGTAAAACGGGTGGAGCAGGGAGCGGCAACTTCAAAGCGGTGAAAATCATGCCACAAATAAGACCAGCGAGCAATGACAATAGGATTTCTTGCATGAATGATTCCTCCATAATCGAAATGAAAACGCTTTATTAACAGGTAACCGAATTCATTATACAATGTTCATTCTCGTTTGAGAAGTCTAACATCAGTCATCTGTCATTTTCTCATTTTCAGCTCGTAAGCGAAGGACTTCCCGTTCGGCCCAGTTCGAAGGTTCCCGTTCAAACACGCTCGGAATGTTGTTCCAGCGGCCGCCCGTGTATTGATGGATGATGATTTGTGATTGAATTTGTTCTTGTCCGGCTTCTTGTTTCAAATACACATAACTGCCGTCAGCACGCTGGATTCTGGCTTTCACGTTATCGACGAGTTGTAGCGCGAGTATGTCTTTAATATACGACTTATGTCCCGCATCGAGGATTGGGAATAGAATCTCAATCCGTTTGTGCATGTTACGGGTCATCCAGTCGGCAGAGGAACAATATAAGTCTTCTTTCCCGTTTTGATAGAAGTAGAAGATACGCGAGTGTTCCAAATAGCGATCGATGATGGAGATGACACGGATGTTTTCCGAGATGCCTTTAATGCCCGGACGCAGACAACAGATGCCGCGGATGATTAAATCGATTTTGACGCCGGCCTGTGAGGCGTCGTATAGTTTCGTGATAATTGGCTTGTCGGTAATCGAGTTCATCTTGGCGACGATGCGGCCGTTACCGAATTTCTCGTGCAGTTTAATTTCGTCCTCAATCTTTTGAAGGAAGAAGTCGTGCATGTCGTCCGGTGACGTCTCGAATTTATGCCACGACGGACGTTCTCCGTACCCCGAGAGCCAGTTGAAGAAGTTGGTCGCGTCTTCGGCGAGCTCTTCGTTCGTTGTCAACAAGCCGATGTCCGTGTACAGCTTGGCGGTCGAGTCGTTATAGTTGCCGGTACCGAGATGGACGAACCGTTGCAAGACGCCGCCTTCAAGAATACGGACGACGAGCGTAATTTTCGAGTGCGTCTTTAACTCTTTATAGCCATAAATGACGTGGGCGCCGGCTTTCTCGAGCTGTTTTGCCCATTGAATATTCTTCTCCTCATCGAACCTGGCCTTCAATTCGACGAGCACCGTCACTTGCTTCCCGCTCTCGGCGGCATCGGTCAGCGCCTTGATAATCGGCGAGTCACCGGACACCCGATATAACGTCTGCTTGATGGCGAGGACGTTCGGGTCTTTGGCCGCCTGGGCGATGAAGCGGACGACCGGGTCGAACGAATGGTACGGATGGTGGAGCAAGTAATCTTTTTTCAGTACCGCTTGGAACAAATCTTTCCCCGGTTCAAGTCCTTCCGGGACGAACGGAATGAGCGTCTCGTTAATCATCTCATCATACTCGATCCCGATTTTATTATAGACCCCGAACAAGAACGTCAAATCGATTGGACCATCGACGAGGAAGATGTCCCGGTCATGAAGGTCGAGCACGTCCTGGAGCATGAACAACAGCTCTTTACTGAGCGACCGTTGCTGCACCTCGAGCCGAATCGCGACCCCGTAGCGTCGTTTCTTCAACTCTTTCTCGATTTGTTTCAAGACGTCGCGGCTGCCTTCCTCATGGAACGGCATATCGGCGTTTCGGGTGATTCGGAACGGCATCGTCGACTCGACTTCGAACCCTTTGAACAACGAGTCGATGAACTGGATGATGACATCCTCGAGCAACATCAAGTCGGTATGGTCCTCATCCTCGGTCGGTAGCTCGAGATAGCGTGGCAAGACGGCCGGCACTTGGACGAGAGCGAGCCGTTTCTTGCCTTCATCGGTCGAGGCGATCTCGACGGCGATATTCAGTGATTTAGACAACAACATCGGGAACGGCCGGTAGGCGTCGACGGCAATCGGCGTCAAGACAGGGAAGACATGCGTCCGGAAATAGAGTTTGACGAACTCGAGTTGCGTCTTATTCAAATGTTTCGGCCGCAAGAAACGGACGTTCTCCGCGGCGAGCTGCTTGAGGATTTTCTTATATGTCGCGTACTGGACCTCGACGAGCTCTTGCGCCTTGATGGAGATGGCTTTGATTTGCTGCTTCGGCGTCAGACCGGCCTTGTCTTCCGGACGGTTGAAGCCGGCGAGCACCTCGTCCTTCAATCCGCCGAAACGGACCATATAAAACTCATCGAGGTTCGAGCTGAAGATGCCGAGAAACTTCAGCCGTTCCATGAGCGGATTGCGTTCGTCCATCGCTTCTTGCAAGACGCGTTCGTTGAAGCTCAGCCAGCTGAGCTCACGGTTATTGAAATGTTCGGGTAAGTAGATGGTCATGAATCTCTCTCCTCTACGCGTAACTCGATTGATTGGTCAATCGCACGTTCCAAATGTTTTTTATGGCGGATGCCGCGCTGCAGTTCAAAGCGCGGGGATGTGTGCGTATGAAGCGTGAAGACAAGTCCTTCCTCGGTCGAGGATACGTCGACGTTCTCTACGACTTGACGTTCGGTCAAATCGAGCGCGTCGACGAGCTTGACGATGGAGCCGAGCAGCTCTAAGCTCTTCAACATCTTCGAGTCGAACCATTCAGGGAAGCCTTCGATATGTTGTTTGAGCAGGCGTCGCGATTTATAGGACGTCACCAAGGCAAGGGCGAGCCGGTCCTCGTTGTTCATCCCTTTAAAATCGTTCGTCGTAATCAAGTGGAACGTGTGGTCGCTCTTGTTGTTATGGTCGATATATTCCCCGACATAAGCGAGCCGGCACGCCCCTTCTAAAAGACCGGGTTCGAACGGTTTCGGCTTAATCGTCTTTGTCTCAATCAAGCCGGTGTAGATTTGGCGGGCGAGATGAATCAAGTGTTGATGACGGACCAGGTCGACGGCATACTGCTTCTCGAAATACCGGAAACTTTCTTCTTTGACGTCACCGAAACGGACCAGATTGTTTTCCTTTAAGTAGTACTCATAGAACAAGCCCTCGCGTAGTCCGTTGTTGCTCATCATGAACTCAGGAACTTTCAAATACTTCGCCAGTTCATCGATGGCGGTCACGGCCGGGGCGATGATGTCCATCCGGTCCTTCGACAAACCGTCGAGACGCCCAAGTTGTTTCGGCGACATTTGTATGAGTTCGTCGACGACATCATGCAGGCGGTCGGCCCCGAGCGTGTATTGATGAATTCCCTCGAGTGGGAACAAGGACATCGACTGTTCGACCCGAACGAGGTTTCGAGCCGTGCCTCCGACACCGACGAGCGGTATACCGTGCGGCTCGAGCCAGTCGATCTCTTTGAACGACTTTTTCAAGAACGTCGTCAATTGTTTACGCTCGTCTTTCGTGAGCGTGTCACCCTTCATGAAGTCCTCGGTCAATGTGACGGCTCCGAACGGGAAGCTGTGATAGAAGACGAGTTCACGATCTTTGAAGTAGGTCACTTCCATTGAACCACCACCGATATCGACTGAATAGCCGTCCTCGATATACGTCGAGTTGATGATGGCCGAGTAGCCGTAAAACGCCTCCTCATAGTCGCTCAACAACCGAATCTCCATGCCGGTCGCTTGCCGGACTTCTTCTAAAATGGCCTCGGAATTGCTGGCGTTGCGGATGGCGGCCGTCGCGACGGGCAACACTTCTTTCACTTCGTGATGCTCGTTCAAGCGATTAAAGTGATTCAGCGTCTCGATGAGCGCCTCGATGCCAGACTCGGACAGTTCATTGTCATCGGTGATATGGCTCGACAGCCGTGCCACTTCTTTCACGTTCAACCGTTCAAAATACTGACCGTGGCCGTTCACTTCAAAAATGACGTTACGAATCGAGTTGGACCCGATATCGATGACTGCTAGTTTTTTCTCCACGGAAAAACCCCCTCTGCGTTATCTCTAGTGTACAACGAAGACCATAAAATTACATACGGATTTCAGTTCGTGCGCCGCCAATCGGCTCGCATTGCCTCTATACTTGAAGCATAGACTGATATTCTGTATAATACAGACGCCAAGCAAGTAGAAATGATTACGATTTATCACACGAGAGAAGGGTAGCTTATGACGACATCCGTCGTAAAATTAAATCATGTTTCCTATCATTACGATGGGACCGCCGCGCTACAGGACGTGTCCATCGATATTAAACAAGGCGACTTTGTCGCTGTCGTCGGGGAGAACGGGTCCGGCAAATCGACGTTGATTCGGACGATTCTCGGATTGTTATCGCCGCAAACCGGATCAGTCGAACTGTTCGGCCGTCCCCAAGGACAGTTCAAAGACAAGTCTCGTATAAGTTACGTTTCCCAAAAAGCCGCGTCGTTTAACTCAGGATTTCCGGTGACGGTCGAGGAAGTCGTCGCTATGGGCCGTTATGGACGCCTCGGTCTGTTCAAACGGTTGAATATCGAAGACAAGGCGGCCATTCAAAATGCACTCGAGACGGTCAATATGTGGCAGTTTCGACATCGGAAAATCGGCAGCCTGTCCGGCGGTCAGCAACAGCGCGTCTTTATTGCTCGAGCGATTGTCAACCAACCGGACTTGCTCATCTTGGATGAGCCGACGGTCGGGGTCGACCAAAAACATTTGCGTGATTTTTATGAGGTGCTCCATCTGTTGCGCGAGCACACGTCATGTACTTTCATTCTCGTTACCCATGACTTGAACGTCGTCACCGACCTCGTCACGAAAGTCGTCCATCTCGATCACGGACGTATGGCCTGCAACTGTGGCTTGAAAGAATATAGTGAGCTCGGCGAATTGACGGCGATTAAACCGTATCCGGTCAAAGTGCTCGTCCATGAAGGTACGTCATGATCACGGATCTGTTCACGTACAGCTTTTTACGTTATGCGTTCATCGCAGCCGTCGTCATCGGGTTCACCGCGCCGCTCATCGGCTCGTTCGTCGTTGTCAGACGGATGAGCTTAATTGCCGACGCATTGTCCCATATGACGCTTGCCGGAATCTCGTTCAGTCTGTTCCTCGGACAGTATATTCTGCTGTTCAGCGACTTGAACCCGCTTTACTTGGGGACGCTCGTCTCCGTGCTCGCCGCGCTCGGCCTCAATTGGCTCCGCGGAAAATACGTCCATTTCCAAGAGTTGTCGATTCCGATCATGATGTCGGCCGGGATGGGACTCAGTGCGATCTTCATCTCGTTGTCGCGCGGGTTTTCCATCGATTTGTCGACGCTCCTGTTCGGGTCAATCTCAGCGGTCAGTCTATCAGACATCTGGATGATTTTAGCGGTGGCGGGTTTCACGCTGCTCATCATCATCGTGTTCTATAAACAGCTGTTGTTCTTGTCGTTCGATGAAGAACAGGCGAAAGTGTCGGGTCTGCCGAGTACGATGCTCCACGTGCTGTTCATGTTCGTCGTCGCGCTCGTCATTGCCGTCAGCATGCGCATCGTCGGCACGCTGCTCGTCTCGAGTCTGATCACATTACCGGTAGCGGCTGCGCTCCGGTTCACGAGCAGCTTCAAGCAAACGATTCTCTGGTCAATCGTGTTCGGAGAAGTCGCGACGATTGGCGGACTCATCCTCGCCTATGAGCTCGATGTCGCCCCGGGTGGTGTCATCGTTCTGCTCGCCGTTATGATTTTAGCCGTCGTCATGCTGGCTGAACGACTCGGACTCGCTCGGAAGAAGGAGGTTCGTTATGAAGGAAACTGAACAATTGACCCGTCTGCAATCGTCGTCGCTCAAAGTGACACCGAAACGGATTGAGATGTTTGCCTTTCTCGCGGCGGAAGAGCGTTACGTCAGTGCCAAGGATGTGCTCGACTATATGCGCGCGAAACATCCGACGATGAGTTTTGACACCGTGTACCGCAACTTGAAGTCATTCGCCGAGGAAGGATTGCTCGAAGCGACCGAATTGAATGGAGAGAAGGCGTTCCGCGTCACGTGCGGGTCGAATCATCATCATCACCATTTGATTTGCCGCGGTTGCGGTAAGACGAAGCTGCTCGAGCTCTGCCCGATGCGCTATGTCGAGACGCTCGATCCTGATTTTGAGGTCGTCGATCATAAATTCGAGATTTACGGGTATTGTAAACAATGTAAGTGACGAGAAGGGATTGTGGATGCAATCCCTTTTTTGTCGAATCAAGAGAGGGGGAGTCGAGATGATTTACACCGCAGCCGAAACCAAACAAGCCGATACGACGGCGCTCCGGCAAGGGATGCCGGCCGACGTGTTAATGGAACGGGCAGCATCGGCCGTGGCGGCCCGTCTGACCTTCCGGCCACGCTCGTCGGTGCTCGTCATCTGCGGCGCCGGCAATAACGGTGGGGACGGCTGGGTCGTGGCTCGAGAATCGGCACAGCGAGGGTGTGACGTCTTTGTCTATGCCCCATTTGGCGAACCGAAGTCTTCGGAAGGGGAACGGCATGCGGCGTATGCGCGCCGTTTCGTCACCATCGTCGAGGAGCCCCGAGACGCCGATTATGTCGTCGACGCCTTGTTCGGGGTCGGATTCCGTGGTCCGGTCACCGGAAAGGCGAGGGACGTCATCACTTGGATGCGTGAACAGTCGGCGCCGGTCATGGCGATCGATGTGCCGTCCGGTGTCCCGAGTGATGAGGCGTCAGAATTTGACGGACATGCGGTTAAGGCGGATACGACGTTTTCGCTACACGGCTATAAGCGGAGTGCCTTTTTAACACAGACGGCCCCATATTATGGGACGGTCGAGGTAGTCGATATCGGACTGCCTCACACGTCTGAATGGCGCGTGTTGACGGAGTCAGACTTTGACCGGGATTTGCTCGAGCGCGACCCGTACGGTCATAAGAATCGATATGGGCATGGATGTTTGATTGGCGGGAGCCGTCATTTGATTGGAGCCCCGTTCTTGGCGGCCCGGGCGGCGTTACGGACTGGCATTGGCTTACTGGACTTGGCCATCCCATCGGAGGCGCACATCATGGCATCGAGTTTACCTGAGGCGATGTATTATGGCATCGATGAGTTGCCGGACAAGGAGTATGCAGCTACGGCGATTGGGCCAGGTCTCGTCGACGATGAACGGTCGGACCGTTTATGGCAAACCGTCAGTCGTCAATCGAAACCGCTCATCGTCGATGCGGGCGCCTTGACGACGGAACATCTCGCAGCGGAAGGTCCTCTCACGTTGACGCCGCACCCGGGAGAGTTCGCTCGCTTGACGGGACGGTCCGTCGCCGAGATTGAAGCGGACCGGTTCCGTATCGCGTCAGACTTCGCACGGCAACATGGGATTCACCTCATCTTGAAAGGGACGCATACGCTCATTGTCAAACCAGACGGGACGGGGGCGGTCAATACGATTCAAGCCGCGGCGCTCTCGAAAGGAGGGAGCGGCGACGTGTTGACCGGAATGTTGCTCGCGCTCTGGGCGCGGACGGACCGAATTGACACCGAGTCGTCCCCGAACGAACAAGCCGTCCTATGGCACGCCTTGGCGGCACAAGCCGCGAGTCGGCAGATGCATCCGGCGAGTGTCCTCGCAACAGACGTCATCGAAGCAATCGGACACATATAAAAAAGCCCTGTATACAGTGGATATTCCTATCCAACGTATATGGGGCTTTTTTTAAATGGTGATGGACTTGGTCGTCTCGAAGCGATTGACGATGTGGAGCGCCTCGTTCCAAGATGTGATCCGTTTCACCCCATCCGGTAACGGTTTGCGATTATACGGCGCGTCGAACAATAGGACCGGGATGGTCGTCTGTTCATGGATCGAGATCGCGTTCTCATAACGGTCCTCCATGAATAGGTCGAGTTCGAGCTGTTTGACGACGCCGACCTTGTCATGGCTCCCTGTCATGATGAGCGAGTCGAGTGGGAGTTCATGCTGCCGAATCCACTCCTCGGTGACGGCGCGGACGGCTTCGCTGCGGGCCGTGACGTAATGGAGGCGGTGCGACTTGCGCATATTCCATAAGACGGCGTTCACTTCGGAATGCGGAAGTGAGCGACGATAAATCGCTTCCTCATGACCTTGTTCAATCATGAAGCGCCAAAACGCTTCTTGTGTCATATCTGTATAAGTATGCAGCTCGTATTCGGTCGCCTGATGATAATCGATGGCGTATCCGAGCGCATCGTTCATATAATGAAAACAACTTTGCGGATCCGTGACGGTTCCGTCGAGGTCAATTCCAATGTGCATATTCGTCCCTCCTTGCTCATAACCCTTATTGTACCAAAAGCCCGCTCGGTTGCAACCGAGCGGGCAAAGGATTAGTTAGATTGGTTGGCGAGCTCTTGCTCTTCAAGTTCACGTGCGGCCAATTTTTCGGCGACGATGGCGTCGATTTCTTTTTTCAATTCTTCGACCATCGTGGCTTCCGGTACTTTCCGGATGATTTTCCCGTGACGGAAGAGAAGGCCTTCGTTGCGGGCGCCGGCGATCCCGATATCAGCTTCACGAGCTTCCCCAGGTCCGTTTACTGCACAGCCGAGGACGGCAACTTTAATGTTGACGTTGATGTTTTGGATATACTCCTCGACTTCTTTAGCGATTGAAATCAAGTCGATCTCAATGCGACCACATGTTGGGCATGAGATGAGTGTCGCTGCGTTAGCCGCGAGACCAAACGATTTGAGCACTTCTTTGGCAACTTTGATTTCTTCGACCGGATCGTCCGATAACGAGACGCGGACCGTCGAACCGATACCGAGCGAGAGAATCGCACCGAGGCCAGCTGCTGACTTGAGTGAGCCTGAGAAGAGAGGACCCGACTCGGTGATCCCGACGTGGAGCGGGTAGTCAAACGTCTTGGCCGCGAGCGTGTATGCTTCGAGGGCGAGGTTTACGTCAGACGCCTTGAGCGAGATGATCGTGTTATAGAAGCCGAGATCTTCCAAAATCTTGACGTGGTGCATGGCACTCTCGACCATCCCTTGGGCCGTCGGGTAACCATATTTCTCGAGAAACTGCTTTTCGAGCGAGCCGGCGTTGACACCGATTCGAATCGGGATACCTTTTGCTTTAGCAGCGTTGACGACCGCTTCAACTTTCTCGCGGCGACCGATGTTACCCGGGTTGATGCGGATCTTATCGACACCGCTCTCGATGGCTTTGAGCGCCAGTTTATAGTCAAAGTGAATATCGACGACGAGCGGGATATTGATGCGGCTCTTGATTTCAGCGAGGGCGTCAGCCGCACGCTCGTCAGGACAAGCGACGCGGACGACTTGGCAACCCGCTTCTTCGAGACGTAAAATCTCAGCGACGGTTGCTTCGACGTCATGAGTTTTTGTTGTCGTCATTGACTGGATGACGACTTCATTGGATCCACCGATGATGAGGTTGCCGACACGGATCGGACGGGTTAATGAACGATGCAAAATTTCTGACATATACGTAATCTCCTTCTTTTGGAAAGGTTCCAATCGATTTCAGATGAGTGGTTTCCTTATTATCATAACGAAATGTTTGTGAAAAAGCACCCAGCAAGCGCTTGATCGGTGTGCTCTTACGAAACGCTAACGTTATCTTAACAGATGCTTCATAATTTTCCACCGTCTGAAGACCGATATATTCAATGAAATGACGTGTGAAGAGGTGGAATGAAGGATGTTGAAGCGATTTAAACGATTGAAGAGGATGAAGCGTCGAAACGAGTGGACGATGGCAAGTCGGTTGACTTGGACGTTGATGCCAATCATGCTCATATCATTTTCAATTGTATTCGGTTGGTTCGCCATGAAAGCCGAACAGTTGATGACCGACGAAATCGAAAAACGGTTGCATCGAGAAGCGACTGTGATGCGGGAGACAATCAAGACGACGTATGGGGCGTATGTCGCGAACGAAAAGATGTTAACCCGTTCTTTAAAGTCGACGTATATGCAACAGGCTTCGATCCTAGCTGCAGACGGACTCGAAGCGAGTCAGTATTTGGTGACCAATGATAATATCGAAAAATTGAGCGGGAAAAAAGTTGAAGACCGGTTTAGCAATCGCCTAGATGAGATTTTAGTGGAAGACGTGAGTGTCAGTGATCAACATGATGAGTTTATCGTTGCGACGCCGATTCCTGAACTTCAGGCTCATTACATCATTGTTGTGACGAAACAGTCGGTACTCGGTTCGATGTGGGCACTACGAGAAATCGTCTTCGTTGGCCTGATCAGTATGCTCGTGTTCATGATTGGCTTGTTTGCCGTCATGATTCGTCATGAGGTCAAGCCGTTGACGCAGTTTGCCGAACGATTGCGTGAGTCGGTGGCGACGCGCTCATTCACAGCAGTCACATTAGACGCCAACTCAATTGAAATGCGAAGTCTAGAGCAGGCATACAATACGTTAATTGGATTATGGACGCGCTCGCTCGTGACGATGACCGAGACGTCAACAGCATTCGAATCAAGCTTGCCGCTGTTCAGAAGACAACTGGAGGCGAATGAACAGCAAATCGTGGGCTTTAAGGAAGTAGCGGCCACGGTCGCGCTGACAAGTCAGTCTTACCAGTCGTTCACGACCGAGTCGACCCATCGGTTTACCGATATCGCTGCCCACGTTCGTTCATTCGAAAAAGATATCGCTGCAATCGATCAACGGACAGAGTTACTAAATCGAACGATTGCGTCAGAAATGGAATCGTTCTCGAGCGTCAAAGGAGCGAGTGAATCGTTTGCCATCAAAGCGGCAGCGGTCCAGCAACGATTATTAGACAGCGAGGCGACATCAGAGCGAGCGGATGATGCGCTAAAGAAAATCCTTTCTGTCGCGGCTGCGACGAAAATGTTAGCGCTCAACGCCTCGATTGAAGCAGCACGTGCCGGTGAACATGGTAAAGGATTTGCCGTTGTCGCCAGCGAAGTCGGACAGTTGGCGAAAATAACGAACGAATCGACGTTATCCGCTGTGGCTACGATTGAAGCCATTCGGCAAGAACGAAGCGAAGTGTTCATGGAAATGGAACGCTTCGAATCCGACATTAAATCATTAGGGGCGGCATTGCGTAATGTCGAAGCGGGGATCGAGAAAATTGATCATGAGGTCACAAAACAAATGAGCCAATTCCAAGCGATCACGGAACAGACATCGCTGACCGGACAGCAGTTGCTTGAAATGGCGGAAGCGAATGGTCAATTGACCGAAATCGGAATGATGCTCGAGCAAAAACTGCATGACTTACAAGACGGTGTCGAAGAATGGACGGATACACAACGAGCTTTACAAATGGCAGGAACCCATCTCGGCAATCAAAGCGAACGTCTTCACGACGTCTTGCATGATTTGGCACCACTCCAATAAACAAGGCCGGACGAGCGCATAGAAGCGTTCATCCGGCCTTGTTTTATGATGTTCGTTTAATCGGGATTAGCGATAATGGAACGACTACATAAATGAATAATAGAAGAATCCCGAACCACGACGCGGACGGCGAAACGTGATACAGGACGATGAGACTGACTGTCGGAATGAGCGACATCGCGACCGCATACGGCCAAGCTTGGCGATACGGCCACATCTTTTTCGTACGCCATTTCGTGACGAGTTGGACGAGGAGGGCACTGAGGGCGACGAGTCCCATATAGAAGAAGAAAATCGCAAACGCATGTAAGAACAACCACATCGGCCAAAAGAAATTTGGTTGTAACACGATGTAATCGAGTGCCGTGACGGTCAACGTCAACACTAAACTCGCCATCATATAGGCGTGGAGTGGGGCCAAGCGGAGACGTAACGCCTGCTTGGACGGGTAAAGGCTATGGCGGATAAACTGAATCGTTGTCTTGAACATAAATGGAACTCCAATCTGTTATAGTACAAAACTAGAAAAACAAACAAAAATCATACAGTGGTTTAATAAAACCTTAACATTAAACCTGTTTACATCGAATGGGTGATGCGGGCATAATGAGTAGGGCATTAAAAACCAAGCAAACACAACTAATTCACAATCAAAAGGAGTACAAAAATCGTGGAATACAATTTGCAAGAAATGTTATTCATGTTTTTTGGAGGATTAGGGATCTTCCTCTTCGGTATCAAATCGATGGGAGACGGCCTCCAAAAGTCAGCAGGTAACCGCCTGCGTGACATCCTTGATAAGTATACATCGAATCCGTTCCTCGGAGTACTAGCTGGTATCATTGTAACAGTCTTGATTCAGTCATCGTCAGGTACGACTGTCATCACGGTCGGTCTTGTCAGCGCCGGGTTCATGACGCTCCGTCAAGCAATCGGGGTCATCATGGGGGCGAACATCGGGACGACAGTGACCGCGTTCATCATCGGTTTCGATGTCGGCGCCTACGCGTTGCCGATTATCGCTATCGGTGCGATTCTTCTTTTCTTCTTTAAAAAAGAGAAATTGCAACATTTGGGTCAAATCTTCTTCGGTTTCGGGATGCTGTTTTACGGTCTTGAACTTATGGGAAGCGGCATGAAGCCGCTCCGTTCGAGCGAATACTTCATCGACTTGACGCAATCGATGAGTGACAACCCGTTCCTCGGTGTCGTCGTCGGTACGGTGTTTACCGTCATCGTTCAATCGTCATCAGCAACGATCGGGATTTTGCAAGAGTTGTATGCCGGTGGATCAATCGACTTGGACGCGGCACTTCCGGTCTTGTTCGGAGACAACATCGGGACAACGATTACAGCGGTACTCGCTTCAATCGGTGCTTCGGTAGCAGCCCGTCGTGCGGCAGCAGCCCACGTCATCTTTAACATTGTCGGGACGACGATCTTCATGATCTTGTTGATCCCGTTCACACAATATATTTACTGGATCACAGATGTTTTAGCGATTGAAGACAAGATGCAAATCGCCTTCGCCCACGGGACGTTCAACGTCGTCAACACGTTCATCCAGTTTTGGTTCATCGGAACGATTGCTTGGATCGTAACGAAAATGGTTCCTGGTGAAGATTCAATCGTCGATACGAAAGCACAGCATTTGGATCCAATCTTCATCCAACAGTCACCATCGATTGCCGTCGAACAAGCGAAGTTTGAAGTCATCCGCATGGGCGACTTCGCAAAACTTGGCCTTGATGAAGCGCGCAACTACATGACGACTGGCGATAAGAAACATGCCGAGAAGTCAGCGCACATTGAAGAGGCGCTCAACTCGCTTAACTCAAAAATCACAGATTACCTCGTGAAACTCGCTGCCGTTGATTTGACGGAGCAAGAATCACAAGAACATAAGACACTCATGCATGCCATCAACGATATCGAGCGAATCGGTGACCACGTCGAGAATATTATCGAATTGATCGATTATAAGACGGCGACACGTGTCACACTATCGACCGGTGCTCAGAAAGAGTTGACGGAAATGTACGATTTGACACGGGCCACGCTCGAGAAGTCACTTCAAACGTTGGCGAGCGGAGACATGGTCGAAGCGCGTCAAGTCATCGAGATGGAAGCGAAACTCGATATGCTGGAGCGTCAGTTCCGTAAAAATCACGTCGTCCGCTTGAATACAGGCGAGTGTGACGGCCAAGCCGGAATGTTCTTCGTCGATATGCTCTCGAACTTGGAGCGAATCGGTGACCACGCCATGAACATCACAGAAATCACGCTTGAAGATAGAAACGAAGCAACAGTCTAATCCAACGGTCCTTCCGGCTCATTTGAGACGGAGGGACTTTTTGGTTCAATGTGACTTTTGATTGACAGTGACGCGTTCATTCAGTATATTATTACTGTATAACAACGTGGCGGTGTAGCTCAGCTGGCTAGAGCGTACGGTTCATACCCGTGAGGTCGTGGGTTCGACTCCCTCCGCCGCTACCAATAAAGGACCCTTAGCTCAGCTGGTTAGAGCAGACGGCTCATAACCGTCCGGTCGTAGGTTCAAGTCCTACAGGGTCCATTTTGTGAACAGCTTTCTGATGAAAGCTGTTTTTTGTTTTCATTTTTAGTTTTCAAACTTGAAGTCCTGGGTAAATATCCGTTAGCATTTTGTTTTTTGAAAAATATGAAATGAGGCGAAGCGAGATGGAACGAAATCATACGATGATGCAATTTTTTGAATGGCACGTCCCGGCTGACCAGAAACATTGGAAGCGATTGAAAGAACGAGCTTCTGAATTGAAGGAAGTCGGAATTACCGCATTATGGTTGCCCCCTGTCACGAAAGGACAGAGCGACGAGGATACGGGATATGGCGTGTACGATTTGTATGATTTAGGGGAGTTTGACCAAAAAGGAACGGTCGCGACCAAATACGGAACAAAAGAGGAATTACTCGAGGCGACGAAGCATGCCCAAGAACTTGGAATGCAAGTCTATATGGATGTCGTCTTAAACCATAAAGCCGGGGCCGATGCGACCGAGAAGTTCGATGTGCTCGAAGTCGACCCGGAAGATCGCACGAAAGTGCTGTCAGAAGAGCCGTTCGAAATTGAAGGCTGGACCAAGTTTGATTTCGAAGGTCGAAACGACAAACATTCCTCTTTCAAATGGAACTTCCATCACTTTAACGGTACAGATTATGACGCTGCGAACGACCATAGCGGTATCTTCTTCATCCTCGGTGAAAACAAAAAATGGAACGACAACGTCGATGACGAGTTCGGTGTCTATGACTATTTGATGTTCGCCAATATCGATTATCACCACCCAGAAGTCCGTGAAGAAGTTCTTAGCTGGGGCAAGTGGTTTATCGAAGAGACGCAGTGCGACGGGTTCCGACTCGATGCCATCAAACACATCAACTATGATTTCGTTAAAGAGTTCAGCCAGAAAATGAAAGCTGAAAAAGGCGACAACTTCTACTTGGTCGGTGAGTTCTGGAAGTCAGAGCTCGATGCATGCCGTGAGTTCCTCGACAACATCGATTATCACGTCGATTTGTTCGACGTGCCGCTCCATTACAACTTGCAGCGTGCCTCGACAGAAGGAGAATCGTTCGATATGCGGACGATCTTTGACGATACGCTCGTCCAGTCCCACCCGCTCCACTCAGTGACGTTCGTCGATAACCACGATTCACAACCGGCGGAAGCACTCGAGTCATGGGTCGAAGATTGGTTCAAACAAATCGCCTACGGTTTAATCTTGCTTCGCCAAGACGGGTACCCTTGTGTGTTCTATGGGGACTACTACGGCATCAACGGACCGCACCCGGCCGATGGGAAGAAAGTGGCAATCGATCCGCTCCTTTATGCACGCCGGGAGAAAGCGTACGGTCAACAGGACGACTACTTCGATGACGAACACGTCATCGGTTGGGTCCGTCAAGGTGTCGAGGAGATCGAGCGTTCGGGTTGTGCTGTCCTCATCTCGAACAGTGAAGCAGCCGAGAAACAGATGTTCGTCGGCGAGCACCGTGCCGGCGAGAAATGGGTCGATTTGACACAGACCGTCGATGAGGTCGTTGAGATTGATGAAGACGGACATGGGGTATTTAAAGTAGCGGCAGGTTCGATTTCGGTTTGGGCGTTACCTGAACAAGACGTCGAGTGAAGCATTACAATTGAGTCGACCGTCACAAATCTGTTACATTTAAAACGAACGTTGTTCAAACCAATTTAAAGGGGGATTTTAGTTATGGCTAAATTTGAATTACCACAACTTGATTACGCATACGATGCACTTGAACCACACATTGACGCACGCACGATGGAAATCCACCACACGAAACACCACAACACTTACGTCACGAACGTAAACAATGCACTCGAAGGAAAAGACGTGAACTACTCTTCACTCGAAGAGTTGCTTCAAAACCTCGATTCACTTCCTGCTGACATTCAAACAGCGGTCCGCAACAACGGTGGCGGTCACTGGAACCACTCATTCTTCTGGAAATTGTTGAAGAAGAACGAGAACGGTGCTCCGACGGGCGAACTCGCTTCTGCAATCGACGAAGCGTTCGGCAGCTTCGACGCGTTCAAAGAGGAGTTCACGAAAGCAGCGACAACACGCTTCGGCTCTGGTTGGGCTTGGCTCGTCGTGAAAAACGGCAAACTCGAAGTCACATCGACTCCAAACCAAGATTCACCGATCATGGAAGGCGTTCAGCCAATCCTCGGTCTCGATGTTTGGGAGCATGCGTACTACTTGAATTATCAAAACCGTCGTCCGGATTACATTCAAGCGTTCTTCCATGTCATCGACTGGGATTACGTCGCGAAGCTCTACGCAGACGCAAAATAATTACACTGTCCCGGGATTCGATTGAATCTCGGGATTTTTTCTACATTTCATTATTTTGTAAACAAATTATGATATAGTGAAAATCGAGTCGAAAAATAGAAATAACACTGACATATACGTTACCTATACTTATAGAAGGAATTGAATCAGAAAGGAGACAACTGAATTGGCCAGAAACCGTGTGAAAGTGCCGAAGAAACGGCGCAACCACCTTCCGTTGCGATTGAACTTATTGTTCTTTATCGTCTTCATCTTATTCGCGACACTCATTTTCCGTTTAGGCGTCGTCCAAATCGTCAACGGTGAGTTGATTGCCCGTGAAGTTCAGAAGACCGAATCAAGCAAAATCAAGTACGAGGTACCGCGCGGTAAAATCTATGACCGCAACGGCCAAGTGCTCGCCGACACCATCTCGAACTACTCGGTCATGTATCGCCGGTCGCAAGTGACGAAGACGGAAGAGCGGCTCGAAGTCGCCATCAAGCTCGCGGAAATCGTCGACGTGCCGGAGAAGGACCGTAAAGTGACGGAGCGGGACCGCAAGGATTATTGGATTGCCATCGATCCGGAGCGCTCGCAAGAACGGGTCCAAAACCTGTTGGCTGATTTATCGGAAGAAGAACGGGCCGCCTTGTCGAACCAAGACGTCGACCAGTTGTTGCTCGATTCCATCACGGACGCGGAAATCACGTTTGATGATGCGACCGAAGAAATCATCGCTATCAAACATAACATGGAGTCAGGCTATGCGCTCGACCCACAAGTCATTAAAATCGGGGCGTCTCCAAAAGAAATGGCACTGATTGAAGAAAACTTGGAACTGCTCCCTGGCGTCAGTGTCGAACCGTATTATCAGCGGGATTATCCGTTCGGTGAGACGTTCCAAAGCTTCCTCGGAAGTTATCGTCAAATCCCAGCCGAGCAGCGCGCTTCGTATCAAGCGAAAGGGTATGGCTTGAATGATCGGGTCGGAACGTCTTATCTCGAACAACAGTATGAGGACGTGCTACGCGGGACCCCGGCCTATGACGTCTTCACGACGTATAAAGGGGAACCGGTCGGAGAACCGACTCGCGTTAGCGGGAACCCAGGGAAAGATATCATCTTGTCGACGGACATCGAATTCCAAAAAGAAATCGATGAGATTTTGAAGAAAGCGATTCGAGCCGGCCGCTCGGGCAGCCCGCACTTTGACCGTGCCTTCGCCGTCGTCATGAACCCGCAAACGGGTGAATTGCTCGCCCTCTCGGGACAAGAGCTCGACTATGAAACGAACGAATTCAAAGACGTCTCGACCGGGACGGTCCTGCGGGCGAGTCAAATCGGCTCGACAATCAAGGGAGCGACGGTCGCGTTCGGACTTGAAGAAGAAGTCATCCAACCGGGTGAATATATTTATGACACGCCGATTCGTATCGGTTCGTCACTCAAGTCGTCGTACCGGAACATGGGGAACATCAACGACCTTGATGCCCTCGCGTTATCATCGAACATTTATATGTTCCAAATTGCCCTGCGGCTCGCCGATTACTACTCGACCGGCCAAATCGTCGGAGAGAACGTGACCGAGGCATTCAATACGATGGAACATTACTATAAGCAGTTCGGACTCGGGATTGAGACAGGGATCGACCTCCCATATGAATCAATCGGATTCCGTAGCGTACCGGACCGTGTTACGCTCCTCATGGATATGTCGATTGGTCAGTTCATCTCATACACGCCGATTCAATTGGCGCAGTATACGTCGACGCTTGCGAACGGCGGATACCGGATTCAACCGCATCTCTTGAAAGAAATCATCGAACCTGGCTCGCTCGACGAAGCGAACAAGCAAGTCGTCAGCACGTTCCAACCGAACGCGCTCAATAAAGTCGATATTCGTGATGAATTTCTTCAACGGGCGCGCCAAGGATTCCGGCAAGGGGTCGAGAGTGGAACGTCTCGTATCCTGCAACAGACGGGAATCACGGCGGCCGGTAAGACCGGTACCGCTCAAGCGATCGCGGAAGGGCCAGATGGTCAAGCGAAGCGAAACGCGAACGGTGAACCGATTAAGACACTCAACTCGAACCACGTCGGCTGGGCTCCATATGATGACCCGGAAATCGCTTGGGCCATCATCATGCCAGGCCTCGAGGCGGAAGGGATCAACACCCGTGTCGCGCACGACATCATGAAGGCGTATTTTGACTTAGAAGACGTCCAAGCACAGATTCAATAAAGAAGTCACTTCGGTGGCTTCTTTTTTTCGTCTTTACAATTCTTTTACGTTCCGTTTATTTCTCGTTAATAGTAGTTTATTAGGATGTTAATTGTAGGACAGAACAACGAAGCCACAACATAAATCAAAGCAAACTCAAGGAGGACGTCAGAAATGTCTTGGATGAAAAAATCAGCTTTAGTCGCTTCAATTACTTCGGTGGCCGTTATCGGTGCCGCGTGTGGGAACAATGAAGAGGGCGGCGCAGCCGACGGTGAAGGACTTTCAGGTAAAGTCGTCATGGACGGTTCGTCAACAGTCTTCCCGATCATGGAAGCCGTAGCCGAAGAATATTCAGCTGAACAGCCAGACGTTGAAGTCACGGTCGGTGTCTCTGGTACGGGTGGCGGATTCAAACGTTTCGTAACAGGCGAGACGGACTTCTCGAACGCATCACGTGAAATCAAAGAAGAAGAAGCGGCTGAAGCCGAGAAGAACGGTGTCGAGTACACGCAACTCGCTGTCGCACTCGATGGTCTTTCGCTCGTCGTCAACCCAGAGAACGATTGGGCGCAAGATATCACGATTGAAGAACTTAACAAGATGTGGACAGATACAAATGTGAAGACATGGAAAGACGTTCGCTCAGACTGGCCGGATGAAGAAATCTCATTCTTCTCACCAGGTAAAGACTCAGGTACGTTCGATTTCTTCAACGAAGCGGTCCTTGAAGACACGGACATCCGTGAAGACGCACAGTTGTCAGAAGACGACAACGTCCTCGTGACTGGTGTCGCCGGCACGAAAGGTGCAATCGGATTCTTCGGTTACGCATACTATATTGAAAACCAAGATACGCTTCGCGCGTTGAACGTCGAAGGCATCGAGCCGACGACTGATACGATCAACGATTTGTCTTACCCGCTCTCACGTGAGATTTACACATACGTGAACAATGCGTCATTGAAAGACAAGCCACAAGTCGCCGACTACACACGCTTCTTGAATGAAAATGCGGCGGTACTTGCTGAAGAAGTCGGGTATGTCGGAATGGAACAAGCACGATATGATGAGAACGCTGAAGTAATCGACGAGATTGCTGGCGAATAATAGCGCAGAAGGCAGAAGGTGAGAGTCGCTCTCGCCTTCTCGCCGTGCTTTCTAGTATGAAGAGGTAGGGAGCGATACACGAGATGAATCAACCAAACAAAGGGTTCTCAATTCGAGAGATGATTGAAACCAATAAGAAAAAGAAATACAGTACGACGAACGTGTTTGATAAAGTCATGCCGTTCTTATTATTCTTGAGCGCATTCGTTTCAGTCGTCACGACGGTCGGCATCGCGTTCACACTCGGTTTCGAACTGTTCAAGTTTTTTGAGCGCGTACCGGTCGCCGAGTTTTTAGGCTCGACGGAATGGTATCCGCTTAGTGCCGATCAACGTTTCGGCGTCTGGGCCCTCGTCATGGGAACGCTCCAGATTACGGTCATTGCCATGATTGTTGCTGTACCGCTTGGTTTGGCGTCAGCGATTTATTTGAGCGAATATGCGTCTGAACGTGCTCGCACGATTTTGAAGCCGATTCTTGAAGTACTCGCCGGTGTACCGACGATTGTCTTTGGATTTTTCGCCTTGTCGTTCGTCACACCAATCTTGCAAGCGATCATTCCTGGATTAAAGATTTATAACGCGCTTAGTCCGGGGATTGTCGTCGGGATTATGATTATCCCAATGATTGCATCGATTTCGGAAGACGCGATGAGCGCCGTTCCGAAAAAGATTCGTGAAGGTGCGCTCGGCCTTGGCGCAACACGTTTGGAAGTTGCCATCAAAGTCGTCATGCCGGCCGCGCTGTCAGGGATTATCGCCTCAATCGTCCTTGGGATGAGCCGTGCCGTCGGTGAGACGATGATCGTAACAATCGCGGGTGGGTCACAACCGAACTTCGAGTTCAACCCGCTGAACGCGATTCAAACGATGACGGCTTATATCGTCCAAATCGCCAAAGGTGATGCAGGCTACGGAACAATCGAATACTATAGCATCTATGCGGTCGGCGCATTGTTGTTCATCTTTACGCTCGTGATGAACTTATTCGCGAACTGGGTGACGCGCCGCTTCAGAGAGGAGTACTAATATGGCATTGCCGAACAGTGAGTTCAAGAATACGAAGAACTTGATGGACCGTGATTCCGTTTCACAACGGATTAAACGTCGTCTCCAATTAAATGAAATCTTTAAGTACGTCTTTTTAGCAGGACTCGTCTTTGCCCTGCTCGTATTATCGACGTTGATTTATGACGTCGTCTCTAAAGGTGGCGGCTGGGTGAACTTGGACTTCCTCCGCAACTTCCCATCCCGTCGTCCGGAACAGGCCGGTCTCTATCCAGCCTTGATCGGGACGTTATGGTTGATGTTCCTCATCGTGCCGATGGTATTTATCGTCGGTGTTGGTGCCGCGATTTATCTTGAAGAGTACGCGCCAAAAAACCGTGTCACGTCATTTATCGAAGTGAATATTTCGAACTTGGCTGGTGTTCCGTCAATCGTTTTCGGATTGCTCGGGTTGACGATTTTTGTGCGTGTAATGGAACTCGGCAACTCGATTATGGCCGGTGCCTTGACGCTTGGGCTGATGAGTTTACCGATTGTTATCGTCGCGTCACAAGAAGCGCTCCGTTCCGTCAAGATGGAATTGCGCCACGCGTCGCTCGCACTCGGAGCCTCGAAGTGGCAGACGACGTTCAACGTCGTCTTGCCATCGGCGATTCCAGGGATTATCACGGGAATCATCTTGGCCATATCGCGAGCAATCGGGGAAACAGCCCCATTGATCATGGTCGGAGCGGCGACGTTCATTTCGACGACGCCGAGCAATGTGTTCTCTGATTTCACAGCGCTCCCGATTCAAATCTACAACTGGACGAGCCGTCCGCAAGCCGAATTCCAAAACTTAGCCGCTGCCGGAATCATTGTATTGATGACGATGTTGATCATCATGAACTCGGCTGCCATCTATATCCGTAACAAGTACACGAACCGACATTAAGTCATAGCAGTAAACGAGGAGGACTCTCGAGATGATGAAACAAAAAGAACTCAAAGGAGATCATGAAGTGAATACAACGACGACTCAACCGAACGAAACGGTGATGCAAAAAGAAAGTGCCTATGTCGTGAACAACTTGAATTTATGGTATGGCGACGATCAAGCGTTGATCGACGTCAACCTCGACATCAAGAAAAACGAAGTGACGGCCATCATCGGTCCGTCGGGTTGCGGGAAGTCGACGTTCATCAAGACGTTGAATCGGATGGTAGAGCTCGTGCCGTCTGTCCGTACGAACGGTGAAATCTTGTATCATGGTCGCAACATCTTTGACCGCGATTATAAAGTCGAAGATCTTCGCACGTCGGTCGGCATGGTGTTCCAACAGCCGAACCCGTTCCCGAAATCGGTGTATGACAACGTGGCGTACGGGCCACGTACACACGGCATCAAAAACAAAAAAGTACTCGATGAAATCGTCGAGCGCTCGCTTCGCGGCGCCGCGATTTGGGATGAAGTGAAAGATCGCTTGAACGAGAACGCCTATGGCCTCTCGGGTGGACAGCAGCAACGTCTCTGCATTGCCCGCACACTCGCCATCGAACCGGACGTTATCCTCATGGATGAGCCGACGTCAGCGCTCGACCCGATCTCGACATTAAAAGTCGAAGAGCTCGTCCAAGAGTTGAAAGAGCAGTACTCGATTATCATTGTCACGCACAACATGCAGCAAGCAGCTCGTGTATCGGATAAGACGGCGTTCTTCTTGAACGGAGAAGTCGTTGAGTTCGATGCGACCGATAAAATCTTCTCGAATCCAACGGACAAAAGGACTGAAGATTACATTTCTGGCCGGTTCGGTTAAGAAGGGGAGACAATCATGGCACAAAATCGCACATTTTTTGATACGAAGTTAAACGAATTAGAAGACAAGGTCGTTCGCTTGGCGAATTTGACGATGCGTCAAACGGCTACGGCTATCGAAGTGCTTGAAAAACATGACCTCGTACTCGCTCAGACGGTCATCGACAACGATAACGAACTCGATGACCTCGAGCTCGAAATCAATGACGAGGCGATTCTGTTGATTGCGAAACAACAACCGGTCGCGACCGACCTTCGTCGCTTGATCGTGACGATGAAGTCGGCGACAGACCTTGAACGCATCGCGGACTATGCGACAAACATCGCCAAAGCCGTTGCGCGCATCGAGCACGTCCCGTACGTGTTAGATATCAAGCCGCTCAAACAGATGGCCGAGCAATTGATTGACATGCTCGAGCTGGCGACTCGTGCTTATCGTAAAGGCGAGGTCAGCCGGGTGCGTGACTTGAACGAGATGGACAAAGTCATCGATGACTTGAACTTGCAGGTCATCAAACAATACATGGGATCTGTGCCGACGATGGCTGTCGGGACGAACGATGTCTATGAGTTTTCGAACATCGCACGCTATTTAGAACGCATGGGCGATCACGTGACAAATTTCGGGGAACACCTCATTTTCCTCGAAAAAGGGAAACATTATGATTTAAACCAGTAAGAAGAGTGGTAAAGAACAACAGACCAGTTGTTCTTTACTTTTTTTTGTGCAGGAATTCACGGGTTGGAGGCGAATAGTAGAACACATGGATTTTTTTTAGGAAGGGAGCCACAATAGATGGAAGAGAAAATCGTTTCCTTGAAACAACAAGGACTAACGTTAAAACAGATTGCAGAACAATTAGACATGCCAATCGGGAAAGTCCAGTACGCTTGGCGCAAATGGCGTTCCCAACACGGTGAACCAGCCAAGCCGGTAGCCGCCGCTCCAAAAAGAAAGACCGAAGGGAAGAAAGCAATGACACCGAAATCGAAGCAAGTACCCGCCTCATCTGGGACGCAGGTCGCTTCGACGCTGCAACATGAGCTGCCAGTCCAATCACCGCTGTTAGATAAAGGTCCAGACGGATTCTGGAAGCTCCCAGACCGCTACGATCAAGATGTGATGCATGCGGTCGTTCAATCGCCGAACGCGGTCTACGTCTTCTGGGAAGTGTCGGACAGCGTCAAAGAGACGTTGTCGATGCAGTTCATGCGTCCGTGGGAAGATTTGCCGAAGGCGTTCCGGATCCTCGACGTGACATTGCTCGATTACGCGAGCGGACATGCGAACCGGTCGTATACGTTCGAATTGCCGGAGATGACGAACAGCTGGTTCGTTCGACCGCTCGATCCGAACACGACGTACGTGTTCGAGTTTGGGATTCGGACGATGGAAGGGGAGTTCCTTCCGTTGCTCGCAACTTCACCGATCGACACGCCACGGGCGGAGCCGGCCGGCCATGGTCGTTTCGCCGAACCGGTTCGACGTTGGCAATACGGGGAAGTCGAGTCTCCTGAACTGCTCGACACGCTACCTAAATATTCTGCATACCGATTCGTGCGCTGAGGAGGATTTATTTGATGAAACCAGGTTATTTTTCACTCGTCCTTCATGCCCACCTTCCGTACGTGCGACATGAAGAGAAACATCGCTTAGAAGAGAGATGGGTGTATGAAGCCATCTCCGAGACATATATTCCGATTCTTTGGCAAGTCGAGCGTCTGCAAAAGCCGCTCCATTGGACGGTCAGCATTTCACCGCCCGTCGTCGAGATGCTCGCCGATCCGCTCGTCCAAGACCGTTACGTGGAACATTTGGATGAGATGCTCGAATTGATTGGCATCGAACTCGCTGAAGAGCGGAGCGAACCAGAAATCGAGACGCTCCATTTTTATCGTCAGCGCTACAACGATTTGAAAACGACGTTCCTTCACTGGGAGAAAAACTTGAACCATGCGTTCCGTACATATCGTGAGCAAGGGTTCATCGATATGGTCACGTGTACGGCGACACACGGCTTCAACCCGCATTTGTTCACGGAACAGGCCGCTCGCGCGGAAATCCGTACCGGCTTGAACTGCTTCGAGCGTCATTACGGGTTCCGCCCAACCGGAATCTGGTTACCGGAGTGTGCCTATACCCCGGGTGTCGACCGCATCTTGTATGAAGAAGGTGTCCGCTATACGTTCGTCGATGAGCACGCCTTGCTCGATGCCGATCCGACGCCGGACAAAGGCATCGGGGCACCGGTCTACTCGCCGCATGGCGTCGCTTTGTTCCCGCGTGACCAAATCATCTCCGGGAAAATTTGGAGCTCGATGATCGGGTATCCGGGCCATCCTGACTATCGCGAGTTTTATCGTGACCTCGCCTATGATCGTGACTGGACGTATATCGAAAAGTTCATGCACCCGGAAGGCATTCGTTTTGATACAGGCTTGAAGATGCACCGCATCACCGGCGACACGGATGAGAAAGACTATTATGTCCGTGGCTGGGCCGAACATCAAATCGACAACCACGCCCTTGATTTCGCACAGACGCTCGAAGGGCATCTCGAGGCCCATGGTGGACAAATGTTCCCGCCGTTCCTCGTGACGGCACCGTTTGACGCCGAGCTGTTCGGTCATTGGTGGTTTGAAGGACCTGAATTCCTCGGCAAAGTCGCCGAGCGGCTCGAAGAGTTCGGGATTGAGACGATTACGCCAGCGCTGTTCCTCGAGCGCCACTTCCAAGACCTCGAGACGGTCCACGTCTCGATGAACACGTGGGGACGCAAAGGCTACGGTGATGTGTGGATTAACGAGCGCAACGAGTGGATGCTCCGCCACTTACACATGATGGAGACGCAACTCGTCAAAGACGTGGCCGATTATCGTCACGCTTCACCGCTCGTCGACCGGGCGCTCATCCAACTCGTGCGACATTATGTCCTCGCCGTATCGAGTGACTGGGCCTTCATCCTCGACGGACAGACGACGGCCCAATATGCAGCCGAACGCTTCCGCGAGCACACACGCCTGTTCGCTGAGCTCGAGACCGCCCTGTATCAAGACAAGTTATCGGATGAACTACTCGCCGACCATTATCGCGCGTATCCGTTCCTTGATGATGTGGACATTGACATCGACACGTTCCTGTCTCCGCACGACTATTACGTGACTGAGGAACGTGGCAGTGAAGGCGAGGCGATTCTCGTCTTGACGCCAGAATATACAGGCAACGTCGTCGGTGATCTCGGACGCCGTGTCATCGACGAGGTCGAAGCCCGGGCGGCGGAAGGCGAGACGGTGTACGTCTTGACCCCGTTCAAGGAAGGGTTGCCGGAGTATGAACGTCACAACCACGTCCACGTGTACCGCGTCCGTCTGACGAGCCCGTTCTTAGAGCACGTGATGAACCAAGTCGCAGCCCAAAACGTGGCATACGTCAAACTTGCGCATGAGCTCGTGGCCAAAGTCACGTTCAAAGCGATCCATCAATTTGATTGGATGACGATTCCTGCGGCACGTTCGCTTGCGAAAGCACTACACGTTCCGTTATACTCAACTATGTTGTCCTTTGAAACGACCCGCAATCCG
The DNA here is from genome assembly GCF_018618335.1 of Exiguobacterium sp. s152. Classification (NCBI taxonomy): domain Bacteria; kingdom Bacillati; phylum Bacillota; class Bacilli; order Caryophanales; genus Exiguobacterium; species Exiguobacterium sp. s152. The sequence continues at coordinate 210,791 of NZ_JACSLX010000001.1, read as the reverse complement.
CACGGACACGGCGGTCTGTTCGACGCGATTCACCGAATCGAGAACAGCGTCCTCGCTGAAGCCGACACGGTGTACATCTGCGAACAACTATCGACCGAGGAAGTCGGAATGCGCTATGCGATAGGCGATAACGTAAAAACCTGCCTGCCGCTCGATGCTTCGCCATACGGGCAAAAACGTTTGAAAAAGAACACGAAATAACCTTGCTTTTTCAAATAAAAATTGGTAGGATAATTGAGTATGCTTAGACTGTAAAGCAAAAGCACTTGATACAACATTTAGTAAGATGGGAGTGAAAGAAATGCGCGTTAAAATCACACTAGCTTGCACAGAAACAGGCGATCGCACGTACATCACGAAGAAAAACAAACGTAACAACCCAGAGCGCCTCGAATTGCGCAAATACAACCCACGTCTCCGTCGTCACACGCTTTACCGCGAAGTGAAATAATGAGACTGGCCGTCACTCATGTGGCGGCCTTTTTTTTGAACAAGGGGGAATCGAAGTGATTGAAAAAAAACAATTGCGGCAAGACGTACACCGTCAAATCCGTGAACTCGGCGATCGGTCGGACCGCGACCGCGTCATCATACATACATTGACCGAACTGAAGGCATGGCGAGAGGCGGACACGGTGGCCGTCACGCTCGCCCTCGATTTAGAGATTGACACGTTGCCGCTCATCCGCTTGGCCTGGCAGGCAGGAAAAGCGGTGTTCGTGCCGAAAGTTACGAAACAGGGACTCACGTTCCATGAGATTCACTCGCTAGAAGACCTCGAGCCGGGCGTCATGAACATATTAGAGCCGACGACGGAAGCGACGGCGCGCTCGATTGACGTCTGTATCGTGCCCGGCCGCGTGTTTGACCGGGCTGGTTACCGGATTGGATGGGGAGGCGGCTATTACGATCGCTATCTCGCCACGTACGAAGGGACGACCATCGCGTTGGCCTATGACGTCCAACTGCTCGATGAGATCCCGATTGAGCCACACGACATTCCTGTCGAATTCATCGTGACGGAAAGGGAAACGATTTTATGTTCGCCATCTTCGTTGTAACTTGTCTGGTGGCCTTTGCCGGCTATCGATTGCATTCCTTAACCCGCTCCGGGGCCGTCTTGACGGTCGTGACGGGGACGGTCATCGGCTACGGCTTCGGGTGGTTCGGGCTCTATTTACTCGGTGTCTTCTTTTCGACATCGTCGCTCGCCTCGAAATATCGTGCCCGGGACAAGGCACCGGTCGATGAGATTGTTGAAAAGTCGGGCCCCCGTGATTTCGTCCAAGTGCTCGCCAACGGGGGCATTGGCATGGTGACGGCGCTCGGTATGGTGATCGCGCCGAACGACGCCTGGTTGTTCGCCTATATCGCCTCAATCGCCGCGGCGACGAGCGATACGTGGGGATCTGAGTTCGGGGTGCTCGCCAAGCAGAAGCCGCGCTCGATTCGGACGCTCCGTGAAGTCGAACCGGGCACGAGCGGCGGGGTGTCCGTGTTCGGAACGGTCATGTCGGTCGTCGGGGCCACGGTCATCATCCTCGCCTCGCTTCCGTTTATCGCGATCGATGTGACGTTCGCACTCGTCTTGATCGCCCTCGGATTGAGCGGCAGCGTCGTCGACACGTTGCTTGGGGCCACGGTGCAACGGAAATATCGATGTCGCGTGTGCGGCAAGTTGACCGAGAAGAAAGTGCATCATCGTGAGCCGACAGTATACGTGTCGGGCTGGCGTTTTCTCGGCAATGACGCCGTCAACTTTTTGTCGATTGCCGCGGCCGCGACGATTAGTTTCCTCTTGTTACGATGAGGGTAGTACAGAAAATGTAGATGTTTCAAATGAATGTGAATTTTGTCACAATATCGCCAAAGTGAAAACGGTTTCCTTAGTAGTGAGTGTTTGTGAATGATGTTACAATCTTTATGTAACAGACATAACAAAAACATGAAACAGATTGTTCGAAGGGTGGAGAATCAATATGGAAACATTAAATCATGCAAAAGTAACACGCGTCGCGCTCGTCGGGGCCGGAGCGGTCGGTGCCAGTTTTGCGTACCAATTGACGACAGCAAGTCTTTGTGAGGAACTCGTCATTATCGACATCAACAAATCGAAGGCGGAAGGCGAAGCGATGGACTTGAACCACGGCGTCTCGTTCGCTTCTTCACCGATGCGCGTCTGGGCAGGGGACTATACGGACTGTGGTGCAGCAGATATCGTCGTCATCACTGCCGGTGCACCACAAAAACCGGGTGAAACTCGCCTCGACCTCGTCGAGAAGAACGCCAAAATCATGAAATCGATGATTGGGGATATCATGGCATCTGGATTTGACGGCATCATCATCATCGCTTCGAACCCGGTCGACATCATGACACATTTGGCTTGGAAATACTCAGGTTTACCGAAGCACCGCGTGTTCGGATCAGGAACGGTACTCGATACGTCACGTCTCCGATACATGCTCGGTGACTATTTCAACGTCGATCCACGCAACTGCCACGCCTACATCATGGGTGAGCACGGAGACACGGAATTCGCGGCCTGGAGCAACGCCCGCATCTACGGGAAGTCGGTCGAGCAGTTGCTTGAAGAGAACGACGAGTATACATGGGAAGACCTCGAAGACATCTACGTCAACGTTCGGGACGCGGCGTACCACATCATCGAGCGCAAAGGCGCGACGTACTACGCCATCGGCCTCGGTTTGCTCCGTCTCGTCAAGGCCGTGCTCCGTAACGAGAACACGTTGTTGACGGTCGGCGCACATTTAGATGGTGAATACGGCTTGAACGATATCCATATCGGTGTACCGGCCATCATCAACCGCCAAGGAGTCCGTCAAGTCGTGGAAATCGAGTTGTCAGACGAAGAAAAACAAAAGATGCATCATTCGGCAGAAGTGTTATTGAAAACGATGCAGCCTGTCTTATAAAAACGATTACTCGTTCTGTCATGACCGTAGTTGGCTCCCGCCACTACGGTTTTTTTTGGGCTGACGGAAGAGCGGGGCAGATTGGGGCGATGCTCGATTTTGTCGTCCCACCTAAATTCCTTTAGAATGAAAGTATGGAAGGAGGTGAGCCAACATGACAGAACCAGCTTGTTTTTGGGAAGATGTATATCGTGCCGTCGAAGCAGGAGGACGCATCGAGGGCGTCTTAGAGCCGTCGCGGGCACTTTTATTGTTTGACACGAAAGCGGGGGATGTCTATCACCTCTACATACGGACAGATAAGGCGTGGGCGAACCATGTCGCCTTGGACGTCGAGGCGGTCATGAACTCGTTTCGCTTGGCCCGAATCGGCCGCGAGAAGCTCCATGTCCACATTTATGGGGACCCGCTCGTCGATGAAGAGCGTCTGTCGTCGCTCACGTTCCCGATTGCGGCAAAAGTGAAGCTCGAGATGCGGCCGTGCGCCGAAACGGAAACGTCATATCGCCCGCGTGCAGTCGCTCTCGACCAACAACGAAAAAATGAACTGAAGCAACGGTTCGCCTTTGGGAAGCCTCAGTTCGTCTATGCACTCATGTTTGTGACGTTCCTCGTCATGTGGTTCGCCGAATCAATCGGCTCGACGCTCGATCCGAACACGCTCATCCGCTTCGGTGCGAAAGTGAATCCTCTCATCGACGAAGGTGAATGGTGGCGTCTGATCACACCGATGTTCCTTCATATCGGTTGGTTCCATTTCGCCATCAACATGTTCGCGCTCTGGTCACTCGGCCCGCTCGTGGAACGAATGTACGGGTCGACGCGTTTCGCCACCATTTATCTGTTGGCAGGTGTCATCGCCACGGTCGCGTCGTATGCGTTCAGCGAAGCCATCTCGGCCGGCGCGTCCGGGGCATTGTTTGGGCTTGTCGGCGCACTGCTCTATTTCGGACTTCGCGACCGCTCCTTATTTATGAAGACACTCGGCCCTCCACTGTTTATTATGTTAGGATTAAACGTGGGACTCGCTTTCGTCCTTGGCGCTAGTTTGGACCATTCCGCACACGCGGGTGGACTCGTCGGGGGCTTTCTGATGGCGGGAGTGGTCGGCTTACCGGATGAACACGTGAAGAAACGTCGCTTGCTATTTGCTGGGCTCGTGTTCGTGGCGTCCGGCGCATTATTTTGGCTCGGCTACAATCGATGACAAAGGAGTAAGAGTATGATTGAAACGTTGAAGCAATTGGTTGAAATTCCAAGTCCGTCCGGGATGACGGACGAGGCGATCGGATTCGTCGAACAAGAACTGACTGCACTCGGGATCCCCACGAAACGCTTGAACAAAGGAGCGCTTCTGGCGACATTTGAGGGCAAATCGGATCGTGCCCGTCTGTTGACGGCCCATGTCGATACGCTGGGCGCGATGGTGAAAGAAATCTTGCCGAGCGGCCGCTTGCGCTTGACGCAAGTCGGCGGATACGCCTGGACCGCAATCGAAGGGGAGAACTGTCTGGTTCATGCCGAGACGGGTGCGCCGATTGAAGGAACGATTCTCATTCATCAATCGAGCGTTCATGTCTATAAGGACACGAATAGCGCCGAACGGACGGCGTCAACGATCGAAGTGCGCTTGGACGCGGACGTCCATACAGCCGAAGACGTGAGGACCCTCGGTATCGAGGTCGGGGACTTCGTCTCGTTCGACCCGCGCTTCCGTCAGACCGACGCCGGTTATATCAAATCACGTCATCTCGATGACAAGGCGTCCGTTGCCATCTTGCTCGATTTGGCGAAAGATCTGGTCGGGGCGGAGTTGCCGCACCCGGTCCATTACTTGATCTCGAACTATGAAGAGGTCGGGTTCGGGGGCAATGCCGGGATTCCCAAAGCGGTGACTGAATATATCGCTGTCGATATGGGTGCGCTCGGGGACGGCCAACACTCGGACGAGTATACAGTTTCGATTTGTGCGAAAGATTCGTCAGGCCCGTATGATCTCGGGTTGCGCCGTCAATTCACCGCGTTATGTCGGGAACATGACATTGCCCATAAAGTCGATATCTATCCGTACTATGGATCGGACGCATCGGCTGCAATCGGAGCCGGCTACGATGTGCGCCACGCGCTCGTCGGACCAGGCATCGAGTCGAGCCATAGCTATGAGCGGACGCATCTCAAATCGCTCGAAGCGACGCGGGAACTGCTGTACCGTTTCGTGCTCACCACGATGGAGGACGAACGATGAAGAATTTTTATGACGTCCAGCAATTTTTGAAATCGTTCGGCACGATCATTTATATCGGGGAGCGCGATGCCGAGATCGGGCTCATGATGATGGAACTCGATGAGTTGCATGCGGGCGGAATGATTGAACAACGGGAATATGACACGGCCAAGATTATTTTGACCCATGAATTGAAAAATTCAAGAGATTGACAGAAAACCCCTAGTGCAAAGGTTTGCACTAGGGGTTTAATAGTGTAAACTATGGGATGAAAGCGATTTAATCGAGACGAGGAGTGGAACACATGAAGTGGTTATTAGGAATCGACATTGGTGGAACGACGGTGAAGATGGCCGTCCTCGATATGAACGGGATTATTTCTGACAAGTGGGAGATTACAACGGATATTCGTGAGAACGGGGTACATATTCCGACTGATATTGCCGCTTCATTCGAAGCCTATTTAGAAACGTCGGGCAAAGCGAAGCAAGATTTCGCAGGAGCGGGCATCGGGGCACCAGGCTTCGTCAATTTTTCAGAGGGTGTGGTCGAATATTCACCAAATATCGGCTGGAAAAACTTTGCGCTCGTCAGCGAGTTCGAGAAAGCGGTCGGTTTGCCGGCCGTCTTAGAAAATGACGCCAACGCTGCCGCACTCGGTGAAATGTGGAAAGGGGCAGGCGAAGGCGCGTCAGAATTGCTCGCCATCACGCTCGGCACAGGCGTCGGCGGCGGTGTCATCACGAACGGCAATATCGTCCACGGGGCTGCCGGTATGGCTGGGGAGATTGGCCATATCACGGTTGAGCGTGACGAGTCGAAAGCCGTCATGTGTGGCTGCGGCCGTAAAGGTTGCATCGAGACGATTGCTTCGGCTACAGGTGTCGCCCGTCTGGCGCTCCAAAAACGTAAAGGTCGGACGACGTCATTGAACGAACTAAACGAAGTGACGGCACGCGATGTATTCGAAGCGTATAAAGCGAATGATGTCGTTGCGACAGAAGTCGTGAACGAGATGACCGAATATCTCGGATTGACGATTTCGAATATCGCCAACACGTTGAATCCGAAGATGATTGTCATCGGCGGAGGCGTCTCGAAAGCACGCGAAGCACTCCTCAAGCCGCTCGATGAGCAATTCAAACGGTTCGCCCTCGAGCGCGTCTATGCGTCGACGGCGTTCAAAATCGCGGAACTCGAGAACGATGCGGGTGTCATCGGTTGTGCGTGGCTCGCTCGTAAACACTTTATCCCGACTCGTGTATAACGTTTGTCCATGTACGCCTGCGATTTGACGCAGGCGTGTTTTTTATTTGGAACGGGTATGGGATAATGTAAAATTTGTAATGACGGAGTTGATTTTTTGTTAAAAAAGGGGTAAGATTTGGACTTGATACCGGACTGTTATCGTACGTGAAATGGATAACAAGCCAATTGGACTTATAAAAAATAGGGGGACGCGAATCAGTTCATATCGTCGCCCGTTGAACAGAGGAGGAGGCCGTCAGATGAAGTCATCTCAGAGCTTCTCGAAGCTTACTATGCGACTGAATGATACGGTCCGCGCTTCGTTTCATGAATATCGGTTATTTTGGATTTTCTCGCTATTACTTTGGACGAAGACGTACGTAGTTTACCAATTTTTCTTCAATATCCCGATTGAAAACACCGCTCAGGCATTCATTTTGCTGATCAGCCCGATCAGCTCCACTCTATTCCTATTCGCGTTCAGTTTCTTCTTTAAAGGAAATAAGCAGAAATGGGTCTTGTACGTGCTGTATGCCGCAGCATCGTTCATCTTGTTTGCGGATGCCGTCTATTACCGCGAGTTTACCGACTACTTGACGATGCCGGTCATCTTGCAACCGTCGAACATGGAGACTTTGTCGACATCGTTCACGTCACTGTTGGAATGGAAAGATTTGATTATCCTCGGGGACGTTCTCGTCTTGCCGTTCATTCTATGGCGCATCAACGCGACAGCGACGGCGGCCTCTCATCGGAGAGCGCTCGTGACGTTCGCGACGGCCGTCGTCGTGTTCTTGTTCAACTTGTCGCTCGCTGAAACAGAGCGTCCGGAACTGTTGACTCGTTCGTTCGACCGAGAACTGTTGGTCAAGAATATCGGGACGTTCAACTTCCACGTCTACGATGCGATGCTCCAAACGAAAACGTCGGCCCAGAAGGCGATGGCTGACGGGTCAGAACTCGCCAAAATTGAGAAGTACACTCGTCAACACTATGCAGCACCGAACCCGGACTACTTCGGGAAATATAAAGGCAAGAACGTCATCGTCGTCTCGTTCGAGTCGGCCCAAAACTTCACGCACAACATGAAAGCGTCGAACGGTGAGTACATCACACCGAACTTGAACAAACTGATCGAAGAGTCCCACTACTGGCCGAACTATTACCATACGGTCGGTCAAGGGAAGACGTCGGATGCCGAGTTCGCACTCGACAACTCGCTATACGGACTTCCGCGTGGTGCCGTCTACTTCACGAACGCCGATAACGAGTATCAGGCACTCCCTGAATTGATAAAGGAAGATAATTACTACTCGGCCGTGTTTCATGCGAACAACAAATCGTTCTGGAACCGGGACTTGATGTATAAAAACATCGGCGTCGACCAGTTCTTCGATGAGAAGAGCTATGACCTCGGCAACCCCGAGGACATGACTGAATGGGGACTGCTCGATGACAGTTTCTTCGAACAGTCGATTCCGATGCTCGAGGAGCTACCAGAACCGTTCTATGCGAAGTTCATCACGCTCACGAACCACTTCCCGTACACGATGCCGAGCGAGGACTACGAACTCGTGCCGAAATTCGAGACGAGTTCGACGACGCTTAACAACTTCCCGCAGGCGCTTGCGTATCAAGATTACGCGCTCGGCTTGTTCATCGACGAGTTGAAGGCGAACGGTATGTGGGACGACACGATTTTCGTCGTCTACGGTGACCATTACGGAATCTCGACGAACCATAATGACGCGATGGCCGACTTGCTCGGCAAAGACGAGTTGACGCCATACGACGTCGCCAAGCTCCAGTCCGTCCCGTTCGCGGTTCATCTACCGGGACAAGACAAAGGTGAAGTGCACGAGACAATCGGCAGTCATGTCGATATGAAGCCGACAATCTTGCACTTGCTCGGGATCGACACGTCGGACACGGTAGGTTTCGGAAGTGACTTGTTATCGGAAGACCGGACGAGCCGCGCCATCTTCCGGGACGGTACCGTCATCACCGACGAATACGTCTGGACGCAATCGACATGCTATGACGCTTCGAGCGGTGAAGTCGTCGAGGACGTCTCGCTCTGTGGACCGGATAGTGCAGAAGCAGAGAAGATTCTCCAAATGAACGATGATTTGATTTACTCAGATTTGCTCCGCTTCAAAGAGCAGACCGAACAATAACCAATAGCGCCGTCCCGCTTAGCCGGGACGGCGCTATTGGTTATACAAAAAAAGACGACCAGAGTCGTCTTCGTGCTCATTAGCCTGGGATTCCACCGTAAATCAATGTCGCGACGCCGAAAAATCCGAATACGAGTACAGTGACCGCGGCGAAAGCAAGTGGAAAGAATTGGCGCTTCTTAAACGAACGGGCCATTCCCCAGATTGCAACGAGTGCAACGATGAGCGAGATCCATCCAAATGGTTCATACAAATGCATGACGAGTTCCCCCTTTATTATACGTCATGAAATTCATAAAAATTTCACTGAAATATCATTATTATTTTATCCGATAATGTAGACGCTGTCGAGAAAAGAAAGCCTCCGCTACAATTTTGCCACAATATCGATTAGAATGATGGGGGAGGTGTTCTGGATGAACATAGTAAGAATCACATCGGGCCTGGCCCAAGAGAACGGATACGTACTCGAAAAAGAAGGTACGGTCCTCATCGTCGACCCGGGCACGGATGACCCGAAATTCTTCGAGGCAGTGGAACGATTCGGTGGCTTGAACGCCATTCTGTTGACACATGCCCACTTTGACCATATCGGGGGAATCGATGCCTTGCGTGACCGTTACAACGTCCCGGTCTACGTCCATGAAGCGGAACGGACGTGGCTGATGGACGACGAGAAGAACGGGGCGGCGAAGTTTCATCTGCCAAGTGCGGCGATGCGACCGGCCGAACGGATCTATCAAGGCAAGACGCTCGAAATCGGTGCGTTCACCATCGAGTTGCATCACACGCCGGGTCATTCGCCGGGTAGCGTCACGCTTCACTTCCCGACCGAACGCATCGCCTTCTGTGGGGATTTGATTTTCAAACAGTCGGTCGGACGGACCGATTTGTACGGTGGTGACCAAGCGACGTTGCTTGGATCGATCGATCGCATGCGTCAGTTATTACCGGGTGAAACGGTGCTCTATTCAGGTCATGGGCCGAAGACGACGCTCGAGGCCGAGATTCGGACGAATCCGTTTTTCGACAGATAACTAAAAAAAGATTGTCTCACGAGGAGACAATCTTTTTTTACATTTGGAAGTTACTCCAATACGTGAAGACGACGAAGAAGACAGTCAAATAAGCGCCGAACACGTATACATACGTTTTTTCAGTGAGTTTCAAGTAGCCTAGTGCGACGAAGAAAATAGTTTGAGCTAAAAAGACAAGACCCATTACGACGAAGTCACCACTATGTTCGCTACTGCTTTGATCTCCACCGAGTGCGCCTACGAAAGCAAGCGCCGCGATCAACCCAGTCCAAAAGCCTAGGACACGGAACATTCTCGCCATGTTAATCCCCCCATACGTGCATTATTCCATTCTCATTCACTATTTTACCAACACATTCAGAAAAATGCTATGAAAACGTGTGAATTGAGCAAAATAATCGTGAAAAATATGTGAAATAAAAACGTTGGGCAAGGTTGTACAAAAAAATAAAAAAACTTGTACAAAATATGTACAAAACGGGTATAAGGTTGTATAATCAACTTACACACATCGAACGAATCGTTCCACACATTATAGAGGAGGTATTGAAATGGCAAATGAATTGATGTTCTACACGTACCCGAGCTGCACTTCATGCCGTAAGACGAAAGCGTTTTTACAGGAGCAGCACCTTGAGGTAAGCGAGCGCCATATCTTCCGCAACGCTCCGACCGTGGACGAATTGAAGACGCTATTGGCACTGAGCGAAAACGGAGTCGACTCGCTTCTCGCAACGAGAAGTCAGGCGTTCAAGCAATTAGATATTGACGTCGAAGATTTAAAGCTGAGCGAGTTGCTCAAGTTGATGAGCGAAAATCCGAAACTATTGAAACGCCCAATTTTGACGGATGGCAACGAAGTCATTGTCGGTTATGACAAGGCGACAATCGAAGCGTATGCCCGCCGTTTCGAATCGACAACTGCAAACGTTTCATGACGCAAGTCCACTTTCCAACGAGTGGGCTTTTTTTTATGCTCATGTTGAGGTGGCGGAGATGATGCGAATAGTTGAGCGAGTGATTGATGCGGCACGTACGTTGCAGGCAAGTGATGTCCATTTCATGCCGTTAGAGGACGAGGTGATGATTCAAGTACGGCATGGGGCACACTTGCAACGATTGGAGACGATGACACATACAGACTATGAACGATTGACCTTACATATGAAGTATTGGTGCTCGTTGACGGAAACAGATCATCGCGTGCCCCAGTCTGGTATGTACACCGGGTCAGTTGAGGCAATCCGGGTCACTTTCCTACCATCGTTCGACCGTACGCTCATGTCGTGGCGGCTTCCGAACGCCTCGTTCCACTTAGCGGAGTTGTTAGATGACAAGGACGTCCATCGGTTCAACGAATGGTCGACGTTGCGGCAAGGTCTGCTCTTAATCGGGGGCGCGACCGGGGCGGGGAAGACGACCGTCCTATATGCGTTTTTACAAAGTTTGGCCGGTCGACGCATCGTCACGATTGAGAACCCTCCGGAGAAGCAAGTGCCGGGCGTGATTCAACTCGAAGTCAATCCGAAAGCGGGACTCGACCATCGCACGTTGCTGAAAGAGACGCTCCGGGCCGATCCGGATGTAATTGTCATCGGAGAGATCAGGACGAGTGAGGAGTTGAGGGTGGCGCATGATGCGGCACTCAGCGGTCATATGACGATTGCGACGTTCCATACGGCGAGTGTGACCGATGGCGAACGGCGACTCGAACAGCTCACGGGGAAGATGGAAGTCACACGGCATTGGTGCATCCTGCACCGGGAAGACGAGGTGAGCTGTACGTGGTCCGAGACCAATTGAGCAAGGAGTTGGCCATCATTCGCCGCTTCCTCAGACTCCAGTCACGTGGAGTCGGGTTGAAGAAGACGTTCGAGACACTCGAACTGCATGAACGTGGAAAAATGAAACTAGTCATCCGTGAGATGCGGAATCAACTTGAGCAAGGACGCCCGCTCGCCAACGTGTTCGAGGGACTCGTCATCGACCCGAGGATGCGAGAGATGCTCGTCACAGCCGAACGGGGTCATCATTTTTTGGAAGGGCTTGAGCAAGTGCTCGTCTTATCGACGATGCGCCGCAATCTACGGCAAGAACTCAGCCAGTTGGCACGGTACCCGCTCGTGATTTTGACGATGCTGCTCGGGCTCGGTGCGATTTACGCCCTGTATATCTTCCCAAAGCTGTTGACGATGGTAGAGGTCGATACGCTCGATGGGCTGAACGCGATTCTTCTGTCGCGATGGTTTTTCCCAGGTCTGTTCGTCGGATTGCTCGTGACTGGGGCCGGCCTCTATTGGAACGGCCGACGCGGCCGACTCGTGCCGCTACGTGTCGTCGAGAGAGGTAGACGGCTGTATGTGACGTACTTGTTCGTCAGTGAGTTAGCCTTGTTGAGTGAAGGACAGGGTTCGGTCCGTCACATCATCGAGCGGCTGTCACGAGGAGACGGTGAAGTGGCGAGCATCGCGAGACGGATGCATGAGCGCATGTCGGCCGGGTGCGAACTCGAGGCGGCGGCGCGGCAAGAGCGTTTGCTCGAGCATGAAGTCGTCAGTCTGTTCGGCGTCGGGACGGTGAGCGGGGAGCTCGGATCAATCATGATGATTCATCGGGATCTCGTGTTCGAAGAGATGGAGCTGTATTGGAAGCAGCTGATCGCCAAGGCCGAACCGATGTTATACGGATTTTTAACGGTGATGGTCACGATGATCTTTTATACGATTTATTTGCCGGTCAAACTAATCATGTCTCAACTATGACAAGGAGGAATCTGATTATGACACACTTCAAATCAGAACAAGGATTCACGCTCGTCGAAATGGCCGCCGTCTTGCTAATTATCTCGGTGTTGCTCTTGCTCCTCGTCCCGTCGATGTCAGACGGGAAGTCACGAGCGGACAGCGTCAGTTGCGAGGGCAGTGTGCGCATCGTCGAGTCCGAAATCAATTTGTATTACGCGGAACATAAAGCGTACCCTGAGACGTTAGTGGCGATCGACCGTGCCACGACTGAGAGTCCGCTCGAATACAGTTGTCAGTCGCTCGTGTACACGTATGCGCCGACGACCGGTACGTTGACGAAACAGTGAGGCGAGACGGCTATACGTTAATCGAGACGGCGGCCGTCCTCGTCATTTTGGCACTCCTGCTCCTCATGGCGACCCCGGTCGTCCGGTCGATGGACCGGTTGGCATTATTCGATTTCACGGAGGCGCTCGTGAGTGACATCGCCGAAGTGGGACAAGCGCCCTACGTCGCCTCCGACGGCTCGTGTGTGCCGCGTTTACGTTGGTATCTCAAAGAACGGCGCTACCAAATCGCTTGCGGGACGACACCAATCGTGTCCCGCGTGGTGCCGGAAGGGGTCGATCTGAGTTTGCCGACCAATAGTGAAATCGTCTTTTCACGCACGGCAGCGACGTATGCGGGACAGTGGAAGTTCTATTCAGGAACGACGATGGTGACGTTAAAATTCAGGATGGGGACGTACGAGCCGGAGGTGTTGCGCGTTGAAGGGAAATGAGCAAGGAGTCACGTTTTGGGAGATTTGCCTCAGTCTGGCGCTCTTACTGGCTTGGGTCGGTGTCGTTGCCCCATTCATCGAGGCGGCGACGGAACGGGTCGAGCGCCTCGAGACGACCGTCCGTACGTATGAACGGCTCCAAGGGGAGGTGCTGCGCGATGCCGCGAACCCGAGCGGACGCCAAACAATCTGTGACGGCGACCTTTGCCTGCCGACGCTTTGATTCGGGCTTCACCTTGCTCGAAGTGAGTCTCACGATCTTGATCATCCCGCTCTTCATCGGGCTGATGGTCCACTTCCTCGTCCTCGGACAAGCATTTTATGAACAACCTCGGGCGAAAGTCCAGACGACGCCGCAACTGATGGTGCGGAAACTGTTCGAGAGCCGCGATTGTGACGTCGTGTCGGGCCGTCTCGTCGGTACGCATGTGCGCCCGGACGGGACGACATGGACGTGGACGCTCAAACAAATCGACCGGAACTTGGTCATGGTCGGAGACGGGGGAGGGAATTTGCTATTTTTAAGAGGAATCGAGGCGTACCGGGTCGAACCGGTAGGAGAAGGTTTTCGAATTCAATGGAACGATGCGACCGGGCCGCGCGAGAAGAACGTGATGTGCATGCGCGCGGATACTTTGTGATGTCGACGTTAATCGTACTGACGTGGTTACTCGGCGGGGCAATGTTTTGGTATACTGATATCGAACGAAGCACTGAACAATTGGCGCTCGATGCCTTGGCGATTCGCTTCGAGGCTCACGTGATGGTGGCGGAGCGGACGTGCGGGTCGACCGCGGTCGCGTTGACGAGACCGACCGGCACAATCCAATGCCGTCCGCTCGGCACTGGGACGATTGAGGTCGACGTACGTCTTCAGACCGGTGAACGACATAAAGAGGTGATTTATTTCGATGACTAAACCGTTTTACATCATTGGATTTATGGGTACAGGTAAATCAAGCTTAAAACAATATCTTGCAAAATCGAATCACGTCATCGATTTGGACGAGTTGTTTGAAACACATACCGGTATGGACATCCCGGCATATTTCGATCGTTACGGCGAAGCAGCGTTTCGGCTCCAAGAGAGTCGACTGTTACAAAATGCGCGCGCTGACTATATCGTGACGGGCGGAGGGATTGTTGAACGGGAAGCGAATATGGAATGGATGCGAGAGCAAGGTGTCATCATCACGCTCGACTTGCCGTTTGAAGCTTGTTGGGAACGGATTAAAGACTCGGACCGTCCACTCGTTCGTAACGGAAAAGCGGCCGTTCACACGTTGTACGAACGTCGTCGACCGCTCTATGCGCGCGCAAATCACGTGCTTGACGCTTCGCTCTGCACAGAGGCCATCGCGCATACATTGAATCAGTTGAAGGAGGTAGAAGGATGATTTGGATTAATCTTGGGATTATCGTACTCGCACTTGTCGGGCTCGGCTTGTATGGCTTCTTATTGTACCGTAATAAAATGAAGGCAGACCTTCGTCGCGTGAAGCGCTTGACGGAACGGTTCCAAATCCGTGCCGACGTCATCCAAGGGCTCGTCAATGAGATTAAACAACACGTGGATACGGTCAATGCATCGGTGAAACAGATGAAAGCCTATTCGGTGAAAGTGAAGGACGAGACGATGGAGCTGAAACAAGCGACCGTCGGCTTGACGAAAGAAATTAAACGGACCGCTGGAATCGAACGCCCAGACGTTTCCACTGAGACTAAAATATGAAATAATGAGGATGAAAACGTTTTCGTTTTCCATCCTCTTTATTTTTGCCCATTTTGGCTAGGCAGAGCCGCAAAAAATTGATAAAGTGGAATAGAAAACGAAATATTTCACGAAATACATTATTTACGTTCGGGATTGGGGGATAATATGGAGAAAGTATCGTTAAAACGTACGCCTTTATATGATTTGATTTCCGTTAAGGCGAAGATGGTGGATTTTGCGGGGTTTGAGATGCCGATCATGTTCTCATCGATTAAAGAAGAGCATCAAGCGGTTCGCAACAACGTCGGGATGTTCGATGTGTCACACATGGGGGAGATTCGCATCGAAGGACCGGATGCGCTCGAGAACGTGCAACGTCTTGTCACGAACGATGTGTCTAAATTACAGATCGGTCAGGCGCAGTATAATCTGTTCTGTTTACCGAACGGCGGTGTCGTCGACGACCTGCTCGTCTATCGACTCGATGAAGACGCATTTTGGCTCGTCGTCAACGCCTCGAATATCGAAAAAGATGTGGCGCACGTCCGTGAATATGTCACAGGGGACGTCACGGTGACGGATGAGTCGAACGCCTATGGTCAAATCGCCATCCAAGGACCGATGGCTGAACAAGTGCTCGGCCGTTTGACGGATTTGCCGCTGGCCGACATCAAGTTTTTCCGGTTCATGACCGGCGACGTGGCCGGCGTGTCGACCATCGTTTCACGCAGCGGCTATACGGGGGAGGACGGGTTTGAATTGTATGCCCGCGCCGAAGACGTAGCCGCAATTTGGTCAGCGTTAGAAGCTGAAGGCGTCACGCCATGCGGGCTCGGCTCGCGTGACACGCTCCGGTTCGAAGCGTGCCTCCCGCTCTATGGGCACGAGCTTGATGAGACGGTCACTCCGTTCGAGGCGAACTTGAACTTTGCCGTCAAACTCGATACTGAGTTCATCGGTAAGGACGCCCTCGTGAAGCAAAAAGAAGACATCCCGCGCCGATTGATCGGCTTGCGTTTGCTCGGGCGCGGTATCGCTCGTCAAGGCGCGACGGTCGAAGTTGACGGAGAGACGATTGGTGTTGTCACGACTGGTACGATGCCGCCGACGGTGAACGAATCAATTGCCTGGGCGCGCGTCGATCGCCGTTTCGCGGAGGCGACACACTTTATTGTTGAAGTTCGGGGTAAAAAAATAGAAGCCGAACGTGTACCGACACCGTTTTATAAACGTAAATGAAACAGGGGGATTCAGAATGAATAGAATGGAGTTTCGTTATTTACCGATGACAGAGCAAGATGAGCGTGACATGTTGCAGACGATTGGCGTAGAGTCGATTGAAAACCTACTCGAGGATATCCCAGCATCGCTCCGGGAGACTGCTTCTTTAGCGGCCATCGGTGCGCCGCTTCCGGAAGTTGACCTCGTTCGTCATATGACGAAGCTGGCTGAAAAAAACGTGCACACGAAATCGACTCCGAGTTTCCTCGGGGCCGGGATGTACGATCACCTCTCTCCGAGCGTCATGAACCATATGCTTCTCCGTTCCGAGTTCTATACTGCTTATACGCCGTATCAACCTGAAATCTCGCAAGGTGAACTCCAAGCGATGTTCGAGTTCCAAACGATGATTTGCGAATTGACGGGGATGGACGTGGCCAACTCGTCAATGTATGACGGCATCACTGCCCTCGCTGAAGCAACGTATCTGGCGAGTGCCCATACAAAGAAAAAACGTGTCGTCGTATCAGGAGCGGTCCATCCGGAAGCGAAGGATGTCATCCGAACATACGCAGGTGGGCCAGGGCTCACGGTCGAATATACGGACGTGAGTGCGGGAGTGACCGATATATCTGACATCGATTTGACGGATGCCTCGTGCCTCGTCGTTCAATATCCGAACTTCTTCGGTCGTGTCGAGGACTTGTCAGCCCTCGCGAAAGCAGCGCACGACGCCGGCGCCTTGTTCGTCGTGTCGAGCAATCCGCTCGCGCTCGGTATTCTGGAATCACCGGGTGCGCTCGGTGCCGACATCACAGTCGGTGACGCCCAACCGTTCGGAATCCCGCAAAGCTTCGGCGGTCCTTCATGTGGATACTTCGCCGTCAAACAAGCACTCATGCGCAAACTTCCAGGCCGCCTCGTCGGTCAAACGGTCGATGAGGATGGGAAGCGCGGTTTCGTCTTGACGCTTCAGGCGCGGGAACAACACATCCGTCGTGACAAAGCGACGTCAAACATCTGCTCGAACCAGGCGCTCAATGCGCTCGCGGCATCAATCACGATGTCTGCCCTCGGGAAGTACGGGATTCGTGACATGGCCGTCCGTAACATTCAAACGGCCCATTACATGAAAGAAGCACTCAAGACTGCTGGATACACGGTAATCGATGAAGGGCCGATGTTCAATGAGTTCGTCGTCGACTTCGGAGTCGATGCGGAAGATGTGTCGCGTCATCTGCTCGAGGCCGGCATCATCGGCGGCTTGCCACTCGGCTCGTATGAGACAGAACGGCAGACGCAAATGTTGCTCTGTGCGACGGAGCTTCGGACGAAAGAAGAAATCGATCAATTTGTTGAAGTGGTTGGGGGGATGAAGTGATGCAACACGAACAAACATTAATTTTCGAAGTGTCACGTGCAGGACGAACGGGCTATAACTTGCCGACACCGACCGTGCCGGAAGTCGATTTGGACACGCTCTTACCGGCTTCGATGATCCGTCAAGAAGCGGCCGAGCTTCCGGAAGTATCGGAACTTGATGTCGTCCGCCATTATACGTCGCTGTCGACACGCAACCACGGTGTCGATTCCGGCTTCTATCCGCTCGGCTCGTGCACGATGAAATATAACCCGAAAGTGAATGAAGATATGGCCCGCCTCCCCGGCTTCGCCCATATCCATCCGTTGCAGCCGGTCGAGTCGATTCAAGGGGCGCTCGAGCTCATGGTCGACCTGCAAGAACAACTTGCCGAAATCACCGGCATGGATGAAGTGACGCTTCAACCGGCAGCCGGGGCCCATGGAGAATGGACCGGTCTCATGCTCATCAAGGCGTTCCACCATCACAACGGTGATATGGAGCGGACAAAAGTACTCGTGCCGGATTCGGCACACGGAACGAACCCGGCCTCGGCCGTCGTTGCCGGTTTCGAGACGGTGACCGTCAAATCAGATGAGCGTGGGCTCGTCGATTTGGAAGACTTGAAGTCAAAAGTCGGGGCCGATACGGCAGCGCTCATGCTGACGAACCCGAATACACTCGGTTTGTTCGAGGCCGACATTTTGGAGATTGCCAAAGTCGTCCACGAGGCCGGCGGTAAGCTTTATTACGACGGAGCCAACTCGAATGCGATTTTAGGCATCGCCCGTCCTGGGGATATGGGCTTCGACGTCGTCCACTTGAACTTGCATAAGACGTTCACGGGCCCGCACGGTGGTGGCGGTCCAGGATCTGGACCGGTCGGAGTGAAGCGCGACTTGATTCCGTATTTGCCGACGCCGATTGCGCGCCGTGCCGAAACGGGCTTCACACTCGATTATGATCGTCCGCAATCGATTGGCCGCATCAAACCGTTCTATGGCAACTTCGGGATTAACGTCCGTGCCTACAGCTACATCAAGACGATGGGCGCGGAAGGGTTGACGCGCGTCTCACGCGAAGCGGTATTGAACGCCAACTATATGTTCGCCCGCTTGAAAGATGCGTTCGATGTGCCGTACGATACGTTCTGCAAGCATGAGTTCGTCTTGTCTGGAAAACGTCAAAAAGCGCTCGGCGTGCGTACGCTCGATATCGCCAAACGATTGCTCGATTTCGGCTACCATCCGCCGACGATTTACTTCCCGCTCAACGTCGAGGAGTGCATCATGGTCGAACCGACGGAGACGGAATCGAAAGAGACGCTCGACGCATTCTGCGACGCGATGCTCCAAATCGTCAAAGAGGCAGAAGAGAATCCGGAAATCGTTCAGACGGCCCCGCATACCACGGTCGTCAAACGACTCGACGAGACGCTCGCTGCTCGCAAGCCGGTGCTCAAATACGAACGACGCCAACCGTCGTCCATCAATTGAAACCGAACCCGTTCGCTATAAGCGAGCGGGTTTTTTGGCGCAAAAAAACGTCCATCTCCGCTAGAAGGAGTGGACGTAGTGAGCGGGTCAGTCTTTTTTGACTTTCCCTTTCCAGTTTTTGAAGCCGCCGTCGAGCATGTAGATGTCCGTATAACCATTTTTCATGAGCAGCTTGGCCGCTTGGTTCGTACGTGACTTGCCTTGGCAATACATGAGGATCGGTTGATCTTTGCGAAGTTCTTTCATGCGCAGTTTCATTTGTCCGACCGGGATGTTACGGGCGCCGACGATGTGGCCTCCCTTGTACTCGTTCGGTTCACGGACGTCGATCAATTGACCTTTACGGAGCGATGCACGGAACTCTTCTTGCTTCATTTTCTTCAAACCGCGAGCCGGCAAGAAACGCCAGACGATGTATGCGATGAGCGCAGCCCATAGGATGATGACGAGGATAGTTTCGATTCCCATTGATGTTCTCCCTTTCTCTATTAAGTTTCACCAACATCCATTATAAAGAATTTAAGGTCATGAGACAATGATTGACTGATGGATTTCCCCGTTCTGCTTTCGGTTTCTAAATGGTTGCGTTAAAATAGAGATTGCAGAACGGAACATAAGGGGAGGCTATGCCCATGCCGACACCGAGTATGGAAGATTACTTAGAACGAATTTATTTGCTGATGGTGGAGAAAGGATACGCTCGCGTATCCGATATCGCCGAACATTTAGGGGTGCATCCCTCCTCTGTCACGAAAATGGTGCAAAAGCTCGACCGGGAAGACTATTTGATTTATGAGAAATATAGAGGTCTCATGCTGACGAACAAAGGCCAGAAAATCGGGAAACGGCTTGTCGAACGGCATGCGATGCTCGAGTCATTTCTACGCTTGATTGGCGTCGACGAAGCTCACGTCTATGAGGATGTCGAAGGGATTGAGCACCACTTAAGCTCAAATACGCTCGACTGTATGACCCAATTCGTCGAATTTTTCGAAGACAAACCGGAACTGATGGCACAGTTTCGTGCGTTTCAAGAGGTGAACCGCTCTGAAGACGAGTGAATGTAAACGACCGCGACCGATGAATCGAATCGGAAACGGTCGTTTTATACGTAAATCTAACCTAAAACCGAACGATGACTTCATATTTTTCAAGTAAAGTCTATTTTTAAGCCGTTTTTATGATAGAATGGGTGCTGGTAAGAAAGATAAGGGGGTGACGGCGAACAATCGCCGACATTATGGATATTCAAATCAAAGGGAAACTGTTTGACGAAGCGCAGATTAAACAACGTGTGGCGGAACTCGCCCAACAAATCGAACGCGATGCGGCAGGGACACCGATCGTCCTCGTGGCCGTCTTAAAAGGGTCGCTCGTCTTCGCAGCCGACTTGATGCGCGAGATGACGGGCAGTGTCCAACTCGACACGGTCGCGACGTCGTCATACGGGAAGAAATCGGTCTCGAGTGGGAACGTCCAACTCCGTAAAGATTTAGATCTCGATGTCGAAGGAAAGTACGTCGTCATCATCGAGGACATCATCGATACGGGACAGACGCTCAAATTCTTATGCCAGCACATGACGTTACATCAACCGGGAGAATTGAAGATTTGTACACTTCTCGATAAACCGGCCCGCCGGCTCGTCACGTTGGATGCGGATTATGTCGGTTTCGAGATTCCAGATGAATTCGTCATCGGGTATGGCATCGATTATGCCGAACAGTACCGCAATCTGCCGTACATCGGCTTCGTCGAGACAGAATGAAAAACGAACCAGGCCGGATATGGCCTGGTTCGTTTTCACATATTGGCTTTCTTTTTCTTCTTGCCTTTCTTGCCTTCGATGACGGTCAAGTGAGGGGCGTCACTGCGATGCGCCGAGCGGGTCGGACGCTTCGACAGTTTCGTCACGTTCGAACTGGGTTTCACTTTCTTCTTGGCCGCAGTGGACGGCTTGACTTTCGGATTCGCACCTGGGCGTTGCATCCGTTTTTTCGAGGCTTGAGCGGTCTTCCGGTAACGCATATCCTCAGCCGAAATTTTCGGCGCCATGAAAACTCGATAAATCACATAGAAAATTAACCCGAAAATCCCGATGAAGAGCAACTGTCTGAACAATCGACCAGGGTCGGTCGCGAGCATATGTCCGACACCGATGAAGCCTAAGATGAACACGATCGTGGCTGCGGTCGAGCCGATTCTTTGTCTGATCATGGTGCTTTCCTCCTCTTTATCCCTCTCTTTGCACGGCCGGTTGACCTAGTTCTGAACGTTCCCATGTCTCGAACGCCTCGATGGCGACACGGATTTGTTCGTCATTCGGTTCGCGCGTCGTCAACAATTGTAAAGACAACCCAGGCTTGCCGAGAACGGACAAGAAGCGATGTTCACGGAAGCGGTTTGTGAATTGGAGCACCTCGAACGAGATGCCGATGACCACTGGCAACAAAGCGATGCGGCTGACGAGTCGGACCCAGAGGGGGTCGATCGGGACGATCATGTAAACGCCGATGCCGACGAAAACGGTGAATAGGATGAAACTCGATCCACAGCGATAGTGGAGGCGTGAGCTTGCCCGAACGTTATCGACGGTAATCGGTCGTCCGGACTCATAACAGTTGATCACCTTGTGCTCGGCCCCGTGATATTGGAACACGCGCCGGATAAGTGGCGTCAAGGAAATCAAATAAAGGTAACTGAGCAACAATACTAATTTTATTCCCCCTTCGAGGAGGTTTTGAATCACATGACCGGACAATGCGGGCACGCTTTGGAACATGGCGGCGAGAAGGGCCGGGGTGACGTTGAAAATCAGCTTCCCGAACACGTATGAGATGACGCCGACGATGGCGATCATGACGACCATCAAGATGTTCTGTTTTTTCTCTTCTGGTTTCGTTGCCTCGTCCTCACTCGGGTCGACGTCATAACGATCGCTTGCGAACGTCATATGGGCCGAACCATTTTTGAGTGATTCGTATAGCGCGACCACACCACGCAGGAATGGGATTTTTTTTAACGATTGGACCCACGGGACGAGAATGCGGGGCTGCTGGAACGTCTCGATCGACCCGTCTTTCCGTCGAATCGCCGAAGCGCTCTCGGCGCGTCCTTGAAACATGACGCCTTCCACGAGCGCCTGGCCACCGACGGGAATCATTGGTTTAGTTTTCATGTCATTTCCTCGATTCCTACAGTTATATAGTTGAATTATACCGTGATTCACGTAAAAAACGAAACCTCACGAACGTCGATTGTCGCACGAACCGTTAAATTTGTTACAATAGAGGCGACTTGACGAACAGGGGGGAAGACTTGTGCATATACTCGTCTTAAATGGACCGAATTTGAATCTGCTCGGGAAGCGGGAACCGGACGTATACGGGGACGTCTCGTTGAAGGGATTGACGGCGGAGCTATTGCTCGCCGCCCCGGAGGATGTTCAGTTGACGTTCGTCCACTCCAACCATGAAGGCGAACTGATCGATGCGCTCCATGAAGCGTACGATTATGCGGGGGTCATCTTTAATGCGGGGGCGTACACGCATACGTCGATTGCGCTCCGGGATGCCATCGCCGCCATCAAAGCCCCGGTCGTCGAAGTACATATCTCGAACGTGCATGCACGGGAGTCGTTTCGTCATGAATCGAAACTTGCCGCCGTTTGTCTCGGTGTCATCAGCGGTTTCGGCTTGACGAGCTATACGCTCGCGTTGCAGGCATTGCTCGTACATTGGAGGAATCGACATGATTGAACGGGTCAACAAACTGCAAGGTCAGCTAGAAGCGAACGGCATCGACGGATTGCTCGTGACGAAACGGGAAAACATCCGCTACTTATCTGGTTTCACCGGGTCGAGCGGTGTCCTCGTAATCACGGCGCAGTCGGCGAGCTTCATCACGGATTTCCGCTACACGGAACAAGCCGCTAGCCAAGTAAAAGGCTTCGACATCATCGAGCATAAGACGTCGCTCATCAAGTCGGTGGCGGAAGTCGTGACAGAGCAAGCGGTGAAGCGCCTCGGCATCGAACAAGATGACATGACGGTCGGCCAGTTCCGGACGTATGAAAAAGAAGTCGCAGCCGAGCTCGTCGAGACGTCAGGTATCGTCGAAAAGCTACGCTTGATTAAGGATGAGTCAGAGATTAAGATAATGAAGGAAGCCGCGGCGATTGCGGACGCGGCGTTTGCGCACATCCAGACGTTCATCCGTCCAGGGCGGACCGAAAAAGAAGTCGCGAATGAACTGGAAATGTTCATGCGGGCCCAAGGTGCGGACTCATCTTCGTTCGATATGATCGTTGCGTCAGGGCATCGTTCGGCATTGCCGCACGGTGTGGCCAGCGACAAGGTCATCGGAGCGGGAGAACTCGTGACGCTCGATTTCGGTGCCTACTATCAAGGATACTGCTCGGATATCACACGTACGCTCGCTATCGGGGACATCTCGGACGAGTTGCGGACGATTTACGATACGGTGCTCCGGGCTCAACTCGCAGGTGTCGAGGGCACGAAAGCTGGCATCACGGGAATCGAGGCGGACGCATTGACGCGTGACGTGATTAAAGACGCGGGCTACGGTGAATACTTCGGACATTCGACAGGCCACGGTCTCGGCATGGAAGTGCATGAGGCACCAGGCTTGTCATTCCGTTCGGAGACGGTGCTAGAGCCGGGGATGGTCGTCACGATCGAACCGGGTATCTATATTGCTGGGATCGGCGGTTGCCGCATCGAGGATGACGTGGTCGTCACGGAGACGGGGAACATCCGTCTCACGCAGTCGCCAAAAGAGTTAATTACGATTGAGGCTTGAGTCTCAGCTCATTTTAGGAGGAAATCAACATGGTATCAGTTAACGATTTAAAAACAGGCTTAACGGTCAAGACGTCTGACGGTTCGATTTGGCAAGTCATCGAATTCCAACACGTCAAGCCAGGTAAAGGCGCGGCTTTCGTCCGCACGAAAATGCGTAACTTGCGCACAGGTGCGATTCAAGAGACGACGTTCCGTGGTGGCGAGCGCATCGAACGTGCGCACATCGAACGGAAACGCATGCAGTACCTCTATCCGATGGGCGATACGTACGTGTTCATGGACACAGAGTCGTATGAACAGCTCGAATTGACGGGCGAGCAAGTGAAAGCGGCGCTCCCGTACATGCTCGAGAACATGGAAGTAAGTATCGCTGACTACGACGGTGAGATTCTCGGAATCGAGCTTCCGACGACGGTCGTCTTGACGATTGTCGAAGCCGATCCAGGCGTCAAAGGCGACACGGCATCGAACGTGAAGAAAAACGCGACGGTCGAAACGGGCCACATCATTCAAGTGCCGCTCTTCATCGAGCCAGGCGAAAAAGTAACGGTCGACACGCGCACAGGCGAGTTCACGGGCCGCTATAACGGGTAAACCAAGGGTGTCCATTCTTCGGAATGGGCCCTTTTTTGTCGTTGCATTCACTGGTCTGACCAGTTATAGTAGAGTAGAGATTAGTACCAGGTATAAACAGGGGGTTATTTCATGCAAATCGAACACATTAAAGAGCTGATCACATTACTCGATCAGACGTCCGTTCACGAGATGGAACTCGAGACGCCGGAGTTTAAACTTTCATTGAAAAAAGAAGCGGCTCCACAATTCGCCGCCACTCATACACCGATCGTGCACGCGGCCCCGGTCGCAGCACCTGCGCCAGTCGTCGAGACAGAACAAGAAGCGGCACCAACACCTGCGCCGAGCAACTTGCGCACGATCACGTCACCGATGGTTGGGACGTTCTATTCGCGTCCGGCACCGGACAAAGACGCTTACGTACAAGTCGGCGACCGCGTCGAAGCCGGACAGGTCGTCTGTATTTTAGAAGCGATGAAACTGTTCAATGATGTCGAGACGGAAATCAGCGGGGAGATCGTCGAGATCCTCGTCGCGGATGGCGATTTAGTCGAATACGGCCAAGCGCTCTTCAGCGTGAAGTGAGGTATGTATGAAACTACTCATTGCTAACCGTGGAGAGATTGCGGTCCGTATCATCCGGGCCGCGAAAGAGTTAAATATCCCGACGGTCGCCGTATTCTCGGAAGCGGACCGCGAGGCGTTGCACGTCCGTCTTGCTGATGAGGCATACTGCATCGGACCGAACCCGTCGAAAGACTCATACTTGAATATCCCGAACGTCTTGTCGGTCGCGTGCGCGGTCGATGCGACGATGATTCATCCAGGTTATGGCTTCTTAGCCGAGAACGCCGAGTTCGCCGAGATGAGCGAGGCGTGCGGCATTCAGTTCGTCGGACCGAGTAGCTATGCGATTCGGAAGATGGGCATCAAGGACGAGGCGAAACGAACGATGATTGAATCGGGCGTTCCGGTCGTCCCGGGGTCGAGCGGTGTCGTCACCGACGAGGAAGCGATCGAACTCGCCCGCGAGATTGGATATCCGGTCATCATCAAGGCGACGGCCGGGGGCGGAGGGCGTGGAATCCGTGTCGCCTTTGACGAGTCTGAGCTTTTGAAAGGGCTCACCGACACACGTAAAGAAGCGAAGCAGGCGTTCGGCAACGGTGACGTCTATTTGGAGAAATACATTGAGTCGTTCCGCCACGTCGAGGTGCAAGTGCTCGCCGATCAATACGGCAACGTCATCCACCTCGGGGAGCGGGACTGTACGATTCAGCGCCGGATGCAGAAG
Source organism: Exiguobacterium sp. s152 (assembly GCF_018618335.1). Lineage (NCBI taxonomy): Bacteria > Bacillati > Bacillota > Bacilli > Caryophanales > Exiguobacterium > Exiguobacterium sp. s152. The sequence continues at coordinate 185,160 of NZ_JACSLX010000001.1, read as the reverse complement.
TTGGTCGAGGAAGCGCCATCCCCGGCAATCGATGAGACGACCCGTCAAGCGATGGGCGACGCAGCCGTGAAAGCGGCCAAAGCGATTCAGTATTCGGGTGCGGGTACGATCGAGTTCATTTACGTGCCGGAATCGAACGAGTTTTATTTCATGGAGATGAACACGCGAATCCAAGTCGAACACCCGGTCACCGAAATGATTACCGGCTTCGACCTCGTCCAAGCACAACTCGAAGTCGCACTTGGCCATCCGCTTGCGATTAGCCAGGCGGACATCAAATTTAGTGGTCACTCGATCGAATGCCGCATCAATGCGGAAGACCCGTTTGCAGATTTCCGTCCGATGGCCGGGAAAATCGATCAGTATATCGTTCCTGGCGGCATGGGCGTCCGAGTCGACAGCGGTCTCTATGCCGGTGCTGTCATCCCGCCGTTCTATGATTCGATGGTGGCGAAGCTGATCGTCCATGCCCCGACTCGGGAAGAGGCAATCGCGAAGATGCTTCGCGCACTCCACGAGTTCACTGTATCGGGCATCCACACGACGATCCCGTTCCATCAACAAGTCATGGCCCATGAACGTTTTCGAACAGGGGCGTTCGACACGAAATTTGTCGAAAAAGAAATGACGCTCACGAAATGACCTTGACCAGGAAGCCCGAACATTATTTGGGCTTCCTGGTTTTTTGTACTGAATTTATGGAGGCTTTATGCTAAACTATCACAATGAAAGCATGCAAAAGGAGAGTATCTGAATGAAACGTCATGAAGCACGGGAAAAAGCGATCCAAACGCTTTTTCAAATCGAAGTATCAAAACTTGAGGTAGACGAGGCCATTGAATTTGCCCTCGATGGCATGGATTCAGATCCATTCTACGAACAACTCGTCGTTGAGACGTTAGAAAAGAAAGATGAGATTGACGAATTGCTCATCGAAAACTTGAAAAACTGGAGACTCGATCGTCTCGGAAATGTCGAGCGGACGATTCTCCGCATGGCGACGTACGAGTTGCTCTACGTCGAGACGATTCCGGACAAAGTGACGATCAACGAGGCGGTCGAACTCGCCAAATCGTTCGCCGATGAGGAAGCGGCCAAGCTCGTCAACGGCGTGCTCGGTAACATCATCAAAGCGTAAGCGAAGACAAGAATACGGTCTGTTAAACAAATAGAGAAGACACCACACCAACTACAGAGAAACCTAAGACAACGGGGGATGAGAGAGATGGCAGTAGTGATCGACGGGAAACAAATCGCAGCATCATATCGGGAGACGTTGAAAGAACGTGTCAGTGCGCTCCGTGCGCGCGGCATCGTACCGAAACTGAAAGTCATTTTAATCGGGGATGATCCGGCGAGCCACAGCTACGTCCGGGGGAAAGAGCGGGCAGCGGCTGACATCGGCATCGATTCGCAAGTAATTCGCTTCGATGACACGATTTCAGAACGTGAAGTGCTCGAACTGATTGATTCGATGAACGCGGACGACGAGTTGCACGGTATTCTCGTGCAGTTGCCGTTGCCGAAGCATATCGATGAGAATCGCGTCATCATGCGCATCTCACCGGACAAAGACGTGGATGGGTTCCATCCGACGAACGTCGGGAAGATGATGCTCGGTCTCGAGACGCTATTGCCATGTACACCGCACGGGATTCTACACCTCGTCAAGACGCAGACCGACTTGGTCGGCAAGCACGTCGTCGTCGTCGGTCGCAGCCAAATCGTCGGGAAACCGGTCGGGATGCTGTTCTTGAACGAATCCGCGACGGTGACCTACTGCCATTCGAAGACGAATGATCTCGGGTCGATGACACGGCAGGCCGATATTTTGATTGTCGCCGTCGGTCGGGCCGGTCTCGTCACAGCTGACATGGTCAAACCCGGGGCGATTGTCATCGATGTCGGTGTCAACCGCGTCGACAGCCGTCTCGTCGGGGACGTCGACTTTGCAGGTGTCCGTGATGTCGCGAGCGCAATCACCCCTGTTCCGGGTGGTGTCGGCCCGATGACAATTACGATGCTCATGCACAACACGGTCGAGGTCGCCTCTCGTGGATAATCCGATTCAAGTTTCCGAAGTCGTCCGTTACGTGAAGCGACAGCTCGACGATGACCCGATTTTGCAACAACTTGCCGTCATCGGCGAGATTTCGAACTTCAAACGTTACGCCTCCGGGCACTGTTATTTCACCCTCAAAGACGAATCGTCGCGGATGAAGGCGGTCATGTTCTCTCGTGACGCCCGGACGCTCAACTTCGAACCGAAAGACGGGATGAATGTGATCGTCGTCGCCCGCGTGACGATGTACGAATCGACAGGCGACATCCAGCTTTACGTGGAACTGATGCGACAGGACGGCATCGGGATGTTGTTCGAACGGTATGAGGCACGAAAACGTGAGCTTGAGGCGAAGGGATGGTTCGCAACGGAACGGAAACGTCCACTGCCGGCCTTCCCGGAGCGAATCGGGATTATCACTTCGCCGAAAGGAGCGGCCCTCCACGATATTGCCACGACACTCAGGCGTCGTGCGCCGCACGTGGCCATCACGTTTGCGCCCGTCGCCGTCCAAGGCGATCAATCCGCCCCGCAAGTGGCGAGCGCGATTCGATGGATGAACGAACGCACCGATTGCGACGTGTTAATCGTCGGCCGAGGTGGCGGGTCGATTGAAGAGTTATGGGCGTTCAACGAGGACGTCGTCGTCGAAGCGATTCACGAATCTAGGATTCCTGTCATCTCGGCCGTCGGGCACGAAACCGATTTCACGTTGGCTGACTTTGTCGCCGACGTGCGAGCCGCGACTCCGACGGCGGCGGCAGAGCTCGCGACAGCGACGATCGAGGCGCAACGAAAAGACGTCGAACGGTTGACGGCCCAGTTGACCCGGTCCGTCACGAATCAGATGTCGTCGATTCGGGAACGGCTCGGTCGGGCGACGAACAGTTACGGCTTAAAGTCGCCCCGCTTCACGCTCACACAAAAGCGGGAGCGGTTCGAACAAGCCGAGATTCGGCTCGAACAAGGTGTCACGAAACAAGTGACACATGCCAAACATCGCCTTGCCCAGTCCCGACAACAGCTCGATGTCCGAAAGCTGGCGCAGACGCTTCGTCGCAACGAGGAGACACACCGACAATTCGACGGTCGCCTCAAGCGCATCCGGCCACTCGAACGACCGACGGACCGCTTTGCAGCCCAAGTCGGTCGCTTGAACGCGGTCAGTCCTCTCGCCGTGCTCGCTCGAGGATATACGTTGATTGAGCAGGATGGGACGTACGTGAAAGATGTCAAACAACTACATGACGGCCTGGTGACAATCCGGTTTCGGGATGGCCAAGCCGTTGCGGAAGTGAAGGAGAGACATGATGGCGAAACAACAAGCAGAACAGACGTTTGAAGCGGCACTCGCCCGCCTCGAGGAAATCGTGACGCAACTCGAGACAGGAGAAGTCGCCCTTGAAGAAGCGATGACCCTCTATGAGGAAGGTGTCCGCTTGTCGGCACTCTGCCAGGCCAAACTGACGGCCGCGGAACAGAAGATGGACGAGATTCTCGAACTCGATGGGACGCTCCGTGAAAAGGGTGGCACCGTATGAGCGCGCAAGCCTATCTTCAAGAGTGGAAACAGGAAGTCGAGACGGCGACACGCCGTCTCATTGACGCGTCGTCGATGCCGGAACGTTTATTCCAATCGATGACGTACTCACTCGAGGCAGGGGGGAAGCGGATTCGTCCGGCTCTCCTTTATGCCGTCCTCGATACATATGGACGTCCGCGGGCGCTCGGTCATGAAGCGGCCGTCGCCCTCGAGATGGTTCACACGTACTCCCTCATCCACGACGACCTTCCGGCGATGGATGATGACGACGTAAGGCGTGGGCGTCCGACGAATCATCGTCGGTTCGATGAGGCGACCGCGATTCTCGCAGGCGACGCCCTATTGACGGACGCGTTTCGGATTCTGGCCCATGCGGAGCTCGAACCAGTGAAGAGCGTCGCACTCATCGCCCGCTTCAGTGAAGCGGCAGGTAGCGCCGGCATGGTCGGCGGTCAGCTCGATGACATGCTCGCTGAAAAACGGAGCGGTGTGACACTGTCGACTCTGCAATCAATCCATGAGCGGAAGACTGGGGCGCTTCTCGTGTATGCCCTTGAAGCGGGGGCCATCCTTTCGGACGCTTCCGAGACGGATCGTCAGGCGCTCGCACGGTTCGGAAAACATCTCGGGGTCGCCTTCCAAATCCAAGATGATATTTTAGACGTCGAAGGAGACGAGGCGCTCATCGGGAAACGAGTCGGTTCGGACGAAGGAAACGATAAAGCGACGTATCCGAAACTGCTCGGTCTCGATGGAGCGAAAAAAGCGCTGGAACAAGAAGTCACGGAAAGTGAGGCCGCACTGGCCGAACTTTCGGTCGAGGCCCCGCTTTTACGGGAGCTTCTCGACTTCGTCGTACGACGCAATCATTAATCTCGGTGACACGATGAGCACATCGTGTCACCTTTGTTTTTGTGAATGTATAGCATCTATGGACACATTCTTGTAAAATGTAAGGTACGAATCAGTAATAAGACAGGAGAAAGGATGGTCATCATGGACTTGACATCCATTCAAGACCCGTCATTCTTAAAAAAGATGTCGGTACCCGAGTTAGAAGCGCTCGGCGCAGACATCAGACGGTTTTTGATTGAAAAATTGGCTGAAACGGGAGGGCACTTGGGACCAAACCTAGGGGTTGTCGAATTGACGCTTGCCTTGCACCGTGTATTTGACAGTCCGAAAGACCAACTCGTATGGGACGTGGGGCATCAAGCGTACGTCCACAAAATCTTGACAGGACGAACGAGTCAGTTCGATACGCTGCGTCAATACAACGGCTTATGCGGATTCCCGAAGCGTTGTGAGAGCGATCATGACGTCTGGGAGACGGGGCACAGCTCGACGTCCTTATCGGCCGCGATGGGAATCGCCATCGCGAACGAGTTGAAAGGACGCTCGAACGACCGGGCCATCGCCATCATCGGGGACGGGGCGCTCACTGGGGGAATGGCGCTCGAAGCGCTCAACCATATCGGCGCCGAGAAACAAAATGTCATCGTCATCTTGAACGATAACGAGATGTCAATCGCGCCGAACGTCGGCGCGATGCACAACATGCTCGGCCGGATGCGGTCGTCACGTAAACTGAAACACGCCCGTGAGGAAGTCGAGACGCTCATCAAACATATCCCGATCGTCGGCAACTCGCTCGAACGGAGCGGGGAACGCGTGAAGGATATGCTGAAATCAGCGCTCATCCCAGGGACGTTCTTCGAAGAGCTCGGATTCACGTACTTCGGACCGACGGACGGTCACGATTTACGCGACCTGCTCGAGACGCTCGAGTACGCCAAGAAAATCGATGGACCGGTCATCGTTCACGTCATCACGAAAAAAGGCAAGGGCTATCGTCCGGCCGAACTCGATGGTGTCGGCACGTGGCACGGTCTCGGACCGTATAAAATCGAGTCGGGAGAAGTCATCAAAGGCAAGGTCAAAGGACCGAGCTATTCGAAGGTCGTCGCTGAGACGATCACGAAAGTCGCCGAGACGGACGAGCGCGTGACACTCATCACACCAGCGATGAGCGTCGGCTCAAAACTCGATTGCTTCAACAAGCAATTCCCGGAGCGGATGTTTGACGTCGGCATCGCCGAGCAACATGCGGTCACATTGGCCGGAGGACAGGCGACACAAGGATTGAAGCCGGTCGTCTCGATTTATTCGACGTTCTTCCAACGCGCCTATGATCAGCTCGTGCACGACATTTGCCGTCAAAACTTGAACGTCGTCTTCACAATCGATCGTTCTGGTCTCGTCGGAGCGGACGGGGAGACGCACCAAGGGGTATTCGATATCGCCTTTATGCGTCATGTCCCGAACATTCGCATCTTGATGGCGAAAGACGAGGAAGAGTTGCAACATCTTGTCTATTCAGCGCTGAAGTATGACGACGGTCCAATTGCCGTCCGCTTCCCGCGTGGTGAAGGAATCGGCACACCGATGAGCGAGACGCTTCGCGAATTGCCGCTCGACGTCTGGGAGACGGTTGCAGACGGAACGGACGTCGCCATCTTGACGTTCGGTCCACAAGTACAAGACGCGCTCGAAGTACGCGCACTGCTTGAAGGACAAGTGAGCGTCCGCGTCATCAACGCTCGGACGATTAAACCGCTCGACGACGCTATGCTCTCCGCTTTATATGCGGAAGGCATCCCGCTCGTCACGTTAGAGGAAGCGGCGCTCGCCGGTGGCTTCGGTAGCAGTGTGCTCGAACATGCGAGCGATGCCGGGCAGTTCCCGCGTGTGCTCCGACTCGGCATTCCGGACCGCTATATCGAACACGGCGGCGTCAATCAGCTGCTCGAAGAAATCGGGCTCCGTCCGACGCAAATCGCTGACTCGGTTCAGCAGTTCGTTCAAGTGACAAATCGACAGAATGTGTGAGGAACTATGGAAAAACGAAAGAAAACTAGATTAGATGTGCTCCTCGTCGACCGCGGCTTAGCGGAGACGAGAGAGAAGGCGAAGCGGTCTGTCATGGCCGGGCTCGTCTATAGCGGGACTGAACGGCTCGAGAAAGCCGGCGACAAAGTGTTCGACGACATCCCGCTCGAAGTGAAAGGCCAAGTGTTGCCATACGTCGGACGGGGGGGACTGAAGCTTGAAAAAGCGCTCCAAGTCTTCCCGTTCGATGTGGCTGGTAACATCGGCATCGATATCGGTTCATCGACAGGCGGGTTTACTGATTGCGCGCTCCAAAACGGCGCTGCGCAGATGTATGCCGTCGACGTCGGTTATAACCAATTGGCATGGAAGCTGCGGAGCGATGACCGTGTCGTCGTCATGGAGCGGATGAACTTCCGCCATGCGACCGCGGACCAGTTTCCGGTGGCGCCGGACTTTGCGACGATTGACGTCTCATTTATCTCGCTTCGGCTCATGATTCCGCCGTTGAAGACGATCTTGAAGCCTAACGGCATCGTCATGGCGCTCGTCAAACCGCAATTTGAGGCCGGGAAGGCCGATGTCGGCAAGAAAGGCATCGTCCGGGACCGTGCCATCCATGAACGGGTCGTCGACGACATGGTCCGTTACTTCGCCTCGGAAGGGTTCGAAGTTGCGGGACTCGACTTCTCGCCGATCACCGGTGGGGATGGGAATATCGAGTTCTTATTGTTCGCCCGTTTCATCGGCGTCGGCAGTGTCGACCCAGCCATCGACGTGGACGCGGTCATCGACGCCGCCCACGCGCAATTGAAGAAGAACGCTTGAGCTGCAGACGTCTTGTCTGCAGTTTTTTTGTGTCCGCTCGCCGATCCAGGGAATTCATCCCGCGAAAGCTAGACCTTTTTTCGACAATACTTTAGAATGATACTGAGTATGCGAAACATAAAATGAGGTGTCAGCGAGTATGAACAAAGGACAGCGCTTGATTAAAATTCGAGAAATCGTGACCAATCGTGAAATCGAGACACAAGACGAGCTCGTCGATGAGCTACATCGCTCTGGATATCCAGTGACGCAGGCAACTGTGTCACGAGACATTAAAGAGCTTCATCTCGTGAAAGTGCCGCTCAATGACGGCCGCTATAAGTATAGTCTGCCGGCCGATCAACGCTTCAATCCGTACGGCAAGATGAAACGAATCCTCGGCGACAGTTTCGTCTCGGTCGACTCGGCCCAAAACTTGGTCGTCATGAAAGTATTACCGGGCAATGCGGATGCGATTGGTGTCTTGATTGACCATTTGTCATGGGATGAATTGATTGGAACGGTGTGCGGGGACGACACAATCTTGATGATTGCCCGCGACGAAGACCAGGCGAAGCGAATCATCGAACGACTACTCGGAATGTTATGAGGTGAACTATCGTATGTTAGCAGAACTATCGATCAAACAATTTGCGATCATCGATGAACTGAATATCACGTTCAACCGTGGGATGACCGTATTGACGGGTGAGACCGGAGCCGGAAAATCAATCTTGCTCGATGCGATCGGCCTGCTCGTCGGGGGCCGAGGTTCGAGCGAGTTCGTCCGCTATGGCCAAGACAAGGCGGAGATCGAAGGGCTGTTCAACGTCGAACCAGACCATCCGATCATCGAGGCGGCGACCCAATACGGCATCGAGATTGAAGAAGGGACCGTCATTTTGCGCCGCGACCTACATAGCAGCGGAAAGAGCGTTTGCCGTGTCAACGGCAAGATGATGCCGCTGTCGACGCTTCGTGAGCTCGGACGGCTGCTCGTCGATATTCACGGCCAGCATGAACACCAGCACTTGATGGATGCCGAATACCATCTCGGCATTTTAGATAGTTTTGCCGAAACCGAGCTTGCCCCGCTCCTCGAACGTTATCGAGAGGCTTACGTCGATTGGAAGAACGTCGCCGACGAGTTGAAACGATTGAGTCAAAGCGAACAAGAGCTGGCCCAGCGCATGGACCTGCTCGCGTTCCAGACGAATGAGATTGAGGCGGCCGAACTGAAGGTCGGGGAAGAACAGGCGCTCACCGAGGAACGGAACGAGCTCGCCAACTTCGAGCGGATTCATCAGCACGTCCGGTTATCGTATGAGGCCGTCGCGGATGAGGCGAAAGGTCTCGATCAAATCGGAATCGCCATGCGCGAGATGGAGGAAGCTTCCTCATTGTCGACTTCGCTCGCGCCGATGTCCGAGACGATCTCGAACGCTTACTTCTTGCTCGAGGACGCCAAATTCCAGTTGCGTGACCAGCTCGATTCACTCGAATTTGACCCGATTCGACTTGATGAGATTGAGACGAGGCTCGCCTTGTTTCAACAGTTGAAACGGAAATACGGGGCCACGATCGACGAGGTCATCACGTATGGGGAGAAAATCGCCGACGAGTTAAAATCGATGACGAATCGGGAAGAACATTTGCAAGAACTATCGGACCGGCTCGCCCGGCTCGAACAAAAAGTGCGTACGACCGGACTGGCGTTATCGGCGGCACGCAAACAAGCGGCAACAGAGCTCGAGAAAGCGATTCAACGTGAATTGAAGGAATTGTATATGGAGAAGACCCAGTTCGAAGTCCGGTTCAAAGAAGGGTCGTTCAAAGCGGACGGACTTGACCAAGTCGAGTTCTATATGATGACGAACGTCGGCGAACCGTTCAAGCCGCTCGCCAAAGTCGCTTCAGGCGGAGAACTGTCCCGTGTTATGCTCGCGTTGAAGTCGATTTTCTCGCGCACTGTCGGTGTCGCATCCATCATTTTCGACGAAGTCGACACTGGTGTGTCGGGACGTGTTGCCCAAGCGATGGGCGAGAAGATTTTCCGGTTATCGGTCGGATCGCAAGTGCTCTGCATCACCCATTTGGCCCAAGTGGCCGCCATGGCGGACCAGCATTTGTATATCACGAAGACGGAGACGGATGAGCGCACGAAGACGAACGTCTCGCCGCTCGGGCATGCCGAACGGGTCGATGAGCTCGGACGGATGATTGCCGGGGCGCAGATGACGGAATTGACGAAACAACACGTGGAGGAACTGCTCACTATGTCTCTCCAATTAAAACGGAAGTTTATCGAAGGGGTGTCTTAATTGATCACATTATGCATCGCGGACGACAATCGAGAAATCGTCGATTTGTTGACCCGCCAACTCGAGTCCGAAGACGACTTAAAAGTCGTTGGGACCGCCTACGACGGCGAGGCATGCTTAGACGTCGTCAAGACACACCAGCCGGACGTGCTGCTGCTCGACATCATCATGCCTCACTTAGACGGCATCGGCGTCCTCGAACGGTTACAGACGGAATTGGCGCACGCTAAACCAGAAGTGATTATGCTCAGTGCGTTCGGGAAAGATGAAGTCACGAAGCAGGCAGTTCAACTCGGCGCTTCTTATTTTTTGGTCAAGCCGTTCAACATTCAACAATTGATCACGAAAATCCGCGAACTCGCCGCCGGTTCGAGCCGTGAGTTCGAAGCGATGTCGCCGGAAGAACTCGACATCTCGCTCTTGCTGCAACAACTCGGCATCTCGCCGCGCATCAAAGGGTTCAAATATATCCGCCAAGCCGTCGTCTACGTCCGAGAGCGTCAGGAGCTGCTCGGATTGATCACGAAGGAGCTCTATCCGATGATTGCGAAAGAGCATGAGACGACCTCGTCCCGCGTCGAGCGGGCGATGCGCCACGCCATCAAGACGGCGTGGGAGAACGGGATGCGGGACCACGAGATGTTCAACGGTCGCCCTGAGCGCGAGCGCAGTCCGAAAAACTCGGAATTCATCTCGTATTTCGTCACATATCAATCGTTTAAACAGCAATAATCGATCAGGAGACCCTCCTCCTGATTTTCTTTTACTCTGTGAAAGAAAGCGCTTGCAAATCATGCAGAACTTGTTATAATAAAGGTGTACCAAGTTACTTGGACGAGCGTCAGATGAACGCTTTCTAACGCGTTCCGGAACGTGTTAGAGCAAGAAATCATCTCGGACCGCTATCCGTCAATAGCTCAGAGGTGGGAACGACATCTCAAATCGTCATCGTCCCGACGAGAGGTCGCGACGTACGCTCATTCGCGAGGCGATTCCGGCATCGAGTTCGAAGCTAGGGACCGTGTCCGGGGAAAACGAATCGTTCAGTTGACCAAAAGGAGTGTTGTCAACCGTTGAACAGTTTATGGCAAGCGTTCGACTTCACGATGGATGGTTCGACATGACCCGATGAATAATCGTTAGTAACTCGAATGGGTACGTTTCCGTTCACGCAAGACGGCAGTTACTACTTTCTTTCAAACTTCTTCATTAAGAAGACCATTGGAGCCTCATGTCACAAGATTGTAGCAAGTAGGAGAGGAGATCATCCGTAGTGATCACAATTCAATACGAATAAAAAGGTTCCGCACTTGAAATGAAGTCAAGTTAGGGAACCTTTTTTGTGTGTTCAAGAATCTATTCGTGGGACTTTGCCTGTTTTCTTGTCACGATTGAAGATATAACCTGCCACGAAACCGATCCCGCCCATCGCGATCAACAGTCCAAACGTTCCTTGTAACATCGAGGCGGCTGCCACCGACTCGATCCAAGAGAACGGGACGCTCGTCTTGAGGAAGAAACTGTCGCGAAGTAACTTGATGCCATAGACACCGAAGAGGCCAGGGATGATTAAGATCAACAGTGCGATGATACGCATAAGATCTCCTCCTTAACACTCATAAGTTTACCAGAAAATACATAGCTCGACACGGCCTTTTTTGTGAGGTTGCGAAATCAGTTCAGGTTCAGTAGCATGAATGCAGAACGGTAAAAATGGGGGATGTCTGAATGAATAAACGATTGATGATTGTCGGTGCGGGGAAAGGCGGGACCGAGGTGCTGAAAATGTTGCTCGACTCGCCGCTCGTCACCGTCGTCGCCGTCATCGACCCGGAGCCGACGGCCGAAGGGATGCAACTCGCGCGGAACCAGGGGATTATGACGGCGGAGGATTGGCGGGCATGTGCCGACAAGCGTCTCGATTTCGTGATTGAGACGACGGGCCGCTCCGAGACGTTCGATGAGTTGAAAGGACATTTCGCCGACGCGGTCGTCTTGCCCGGCGAGTTCATCCGCATCGTCGTCGAACGGCTGAAGCAAAATCAACAGATGCTCGAGGCGATTATCGATTGTACGAGCGAGGCCATCTCGGTCGCCGATCACAACGGGAACACGATTTTAATCAATCCGTCCTATACGCGACTGACGGGATTCAAGAAAGAAGACGTCGTCGACAAGCCGGCGACGGCCGACATCGGCATGCAGGAGAGTGTCCACTTGAAAGTGCTGTCGACCGGGCAAGGAGTCCGCGATATCCGGATGCAAATCGGGGCGACTCGGCGCGACATTCTCGTCAATGCCGAACCGATTATCGTCGAAGGGAAGTTGCGCGGGTCGGTCGGTGTCATCCGGGACGTGTCTCAAATCCGAGCGCTCCGTGACGAGCTGCAAGAAGCGAAGACACGCATCCGCAACCTCGAGGCGAAATACCAGTTCGCCGACATCATCGCGTCGAGCGACGCGATGCGCTTCGTCATCGAACAGGCCCGCCTCGCCGCGGTCACGCCGGTCACCGTCCTTATTCGCGGGGAGTCGGGGACGGGCAAGGAACTGTTCGCCCACGCCATCCACGGTGAGTCCCCGCGCAAATACAAGAAATTCGTTCGCGTCAATTGCGCGGCCATCTCCCCGACGCTCCTCGAGAGTGAGTTGTTCGGCTACGAGGACGGCGCCTTCAGTGGGGCGAAACGTGGTGGGAAGGTCGGCTATTTCGAAGAGGCCGATGGCGGCTCACTCTTCTTAGACGAAATCGGCGAACTGCCGGTCGATGTCCAAGTCAAACTACTCCGTGTCCTGCAGGAGCATGAAATCGTGCGGGTCGGGGGTACGAATGCGATTCCGGTCGACGTCCGCATCATCGCGGCGACGAACGCCGACCTTGAACAAAAAGTGGCGGACGGCACGTTCCGTGAAGACTTATATTATCGAATCAACCGGATGCCGATCCACATCCCGCCGCTCCGGGATCGGCTCGAAGAAATCGAGCCTCTCTGCGAACGCATCGTCCGCAAGCTGAACCAAGAGTACGGCCGCAGCGTGCGCGGGGTGAACCGCGAGGCGACCGAGCTGTTGAAGAATCAATATTGGAAAGGCAACGTCCGAGAGCTCGAGAATGTCCTCGGGCGGGCGATCATCTATATGGCGAGTTCCGAGCAGTGGATCGCGCCGCACCACCTACAGCTGTCACCGCGCGTTGCATCGGCCCGACCGACCGACGCGCTGTCGTTACAGGATGCCGTGTCGCGTTATGAGCGTGATTTGATTGAACGGGCCATCGAAGAGGCGGACGGCAACAAATCAGAGGCCGCCCGGCGATTACACATTTCGATTCGGACACTGTATAATAAACTTGAACGTATGCAATAAATTGCCTGCACTTTTTTTCGTGCCATGCAAAAAAGTGCAGATTAAACGACCTATTAAAGCGCTTTCAAAAGTGGAAACAAAATTGCTTGTTAGTAGATGAAGACAGGCAAGGGGGGACATGCATGAATTTTGAACGGATGCTCGAAAAGGCGAAGCAGTTAGACGGGCGAACCGTCTCGATTGCCGGGGCCGCCGATGTGGAGGTCATTCGCGCCGTCAAACTCGCGACCGATCACGGTCTATCTCGATTTAAATTGATTGGAGATGCCCGGGAGATTAAACGATTATGCGACGAGCACGGCATCGAAGATCACGCGGTCGATATCATCCACGTCAAAGGCGATAAAGAGATTGCCAAACGGGCGACGCTCGCGGTCAAGACAGGGGAAGCGGATGTGCTCATGAAAGGAATGGTCGCGACGTCGACGTTCATGAAAGCCGTGCTCAGCCGCGAGGCAGGACTCCGGACGAATCGGACGCTCAGCCATATCGCCTTATTTCAAATCCCGAACCGGGAACGATTAATCGGCGTGACCGACGCGGCCATCCATATCGCGCCGACGCTCGAAGAGAAAGTGGACATCATCGCCAACGCGGTCGATGCGATGACAGACATCGGGTACGAGCTACCGCGTGTCGCTGCCATCGCCGCCGTCGAAGTGGTCAATCCACAGATGGCCGCCACGACAGACGCGGCGCTGCTCGCCCAAATGAACCGTCGCGGCCAAATCAAAGGATGTGTCGTCGACGGACCGCTTGCGCTCGATAACGCCGTCGACATGGTCGCGGCCAAACAAAAAGGCATCGAGAGTGAGGTCGCCGGACAAGCCGACCTATTGCTCGTCCCATACATAGAGGTCGGCAACGTCCTTTATAAGTCGATGATGTACTTTGCCGAAGCGAGCGTGGCGGCGATCGTCGTCGGCGCAGCCGCACCGGTCGTTTTGACGAGCCGGGCCGATACGGCCGAGGCCAAACTGTACTCACTCGCATTCGCGCTCTTGCACGCTAAAAAATAAATTTTATGGAGGAATCATCAATGATGGAAACAAACATGGAACCACGCTTTCGAATTTTCGACGTCTTGCAGGCCGAGGACTATGAGCAAATCGTCTTTTGCCAAGACCAGGCGTCAGGACTGAAGGCGATTATCGCCATTCATGACACGACACTCGGACCGGCTCTCGGGGGGCTGCGGATGTGGAACTATGCATCGGAAGAAGAAGCGCTCACGGACGTCCTTCGTCTCGCAAAAGGGATGACGTACAAAAACGCGGCGGCGGGACTGAACCTTGGTGGCGGGAAGGCGGTCATCATCGGCAATGCGAAGACGGACAAATCAGAGGCGTTGTTCCGTGCATTCGGTCGTTACGTGCAATCGCTCAGCGGACGCTATATCACGGCCGAGGATGTCAATACGTCTGTCGCCGATATGGACTTCATCCACATGGAAACAGATTACGTGACCGGCGTCAGCCCGGCGTTCGGATCGAGCGGCAACCCATCGCCGGTGACGGCGTATGGCGTGTATCGCGGCATGAAGGCGGCAGCGAAATGGAAGTTCGGTTCGGATTCGCTCGCCGGCAAGACAGTCGCTGTCCAAGGGGTCGGCAACGTCGCCTACAACTTGTGCCGTCACTTACATGAAGAAGGGGCGCACTTGGTCGTCACCGACATCAACGAAGAGGCGCTCAAACGCGCTGAGACGGACTTCGGAGCGACGGTCGTCAAACCGGACGAGATTTATGCGGTCGATTGTGACATCTTCGCCCCGTGTGCGCTCGGTGCGATCATCAATGACAAGACGATTCCGATGCTCAAGGCTCAAATCGTCGCCGGTGCGGCCAACAACCAGCTCGCCGAGGATCGTCACGGGGATGTGCTCGAAGAGCGCGGCATTCTGTATGCGCCGGACTTCGTCATCAACGCGGGCGGTGTCATCAACGTGGCCGACGAGCTCGAAGGCTATAACCGTGAGCGGGCGATGAAGAAAGTCGAACTCATCTATGACAACATGCAGCGCGTCTTCGAGATCGCCGAGCGCGACGGGGTGCCGACGCATGTCGCCGCCGAGAAGATGGCAGAGGAGCGGATTCAGATGATGTCGCGTTCGCGCAGCCAGTTCTTGAAAGTCGAAAAGAGCTTACTCGGTGGGCGCTGAGATGACACGACAGCTCATTCTCGCCATCAACCCGGGTTCGACTTCGACGAAGGTCGGCTTGTTTGACGGAGCGGACGAGATTTTATCTCGTACCGTCCGTCACGAGGCCGACGTCACAGGATTGTCACTTCCGGAGCAACTCCCGCATCGAGAACGCGAAGTGCGGGACTTATTGGCCGAAACGGGCATTGCGGGCGAGGACTTGTCCGCAATCGTCGGTCGCGGGGGATTGCTGGCCCCGATGACATCGGGGACGTACGCCGTCAATCCGCTCATGCGTGAGGATTTGGCGAGCGGTCGCTTCGGGATGCATGCCTCGAACTTGGGTGGATTACTCGCTTATAAACTCGGTGAATTATTTCAGGTACCGAATTTCATCGTCGATCCAGTCGTCGTCGATGAGCTCAGCCCGCTCGCGCGTGCGACGGGAATGCCAGAGATCAATCGTCGCAGCATCTTTCACGCCTTGAATCAAAAGGCTGTCGCAAAACGTTTCGCAGCCGAAAATGGAAGCGATTACAATAAGCTCAACTTGATTATTGCCCACCTCGGGGGAGGTATCACAGTCGGTGCCCACGCCAAAGGGGCCGTCATCGATGTGAACAACGGACTAGACGGCGACGGGCCGCTCGCACCGGAACGGGCAGGCTCGATTCCTGTTGGACAGGTAGTAGAACTATGTTATAGTACCAGGTATAAAGAGTCGGAAATGAAACAAAAAATCGTCGGACGCGGCGGGCTGTTTGCCCACCTAGGAACGTTCGACGCGATCGAGATCGAACAGCGCATGGCAGATGGTGATGAACAGGCCGCTCTTCTTTACGAGACGATGGCATACCGCGTCGCCCAGGAAATCGCCAAACATGGCGCCACGCTACGCGGCGACGTCGACGCGATTCTGTTGACGGGTGGCATCGCCTATTCGACTTGGCTGACCGAGCAAATCAGTGCGCGCGTCGGCTATTTGGCGCCGGTCCACATCTATCCGGGCGAAGATGAGCTGAAGGCACTCGCCGAAGGCGCACTCCGGGCCATCCGACATGAAGAAGCAGTTCGAGAATATGAGGGGGATACACATGGCACGAGAATTTGAGATCGTCGTCATCGGCGGCGGTCCTGGCGGATATGTCGCAGCCATCAAGGCGGCCCAAGCCGGGAAAACTGTCGCAATCGTGGAGGCCGAGAAACTCGGCGGGACATGTCTACATAAAGGCTGCATCCCGACGAAGGCGTTGTTGAAAGCGGCCCACGTCTATCAGACGGCAAAACACGGGAGCACGTACGGTGTTGAGACGGGATCCGTTTCGTTCAACATGGAGCGGGCCCAGTCGTTCAAACGCGACTTGGTCGCGGGACTAGAAAAAGGTATTGAGCATTTGATGAAGCAAGGTAAAATCGAGGTGTTTCGCGGAAAGGCATCGATTTTGGGACCGAGCATCTTCTCGCCGCAGCCGGGAACGGTCGCGGTCGAAGACGAATCCGGGGAGTCCGAGCTCATCTTGCCGAACCAGCTCATCATCGCGACAGGATCGATTCCGCGCGAACTGCCAGGCCTGCCGTTTGACCATACACGCATCTTGAACTCGGACGACCTGCTCCAGTTCGAACAGTTGCCAGAATCCATCGCCATCGTCGGCGGTGGGGTCATCGGTGTCGAATGGGCCTCGATGCTCATCGACCTTGATGTCGCGGTCACGCTGATTGAAGTCGGGGAGCGTCTGTTGCCGCTCGAAGACAAGGCGGTGTCACGGGAAGTCGAGCGACTCCTGAAAAAACGGGGCGTCCGTGTGTTGAAGAACGTCACCGTCGACCCGGAGCGTACAGAAGTAGCAACCGATGCCGTCTCGCTCGCGGTCGGCGAAGAGATGATCTCGGTCGAGTGTGTGCTCGTCTCGGTCGGACGGGTCGCCAATACGGAGCATCTCGGGTTACAGAACACGTCGATTGTCGTCGAGAACGGTGTCATCCAAGTCGATGAGCAGTATCGGACGAAAGAACGTCACATCTTCGCCATCGGAGACTGCATCGGCAAACTTCAACTCGCCCATGTCGCTTCGGCAGAAGGAGTGAAGGCGGTCGAGACGATTCTCGGTCACGAGCCGACTCCGCTCGATTACGCCTTGATCCCGCGTTGTGTCTATGGGGTCCCAGAAGTCGCATCGGTCGGCATGACCGAAGAAGGTGCCAAAGCAGCCGGGCATGAAGTCAAAACGGGCACGTATCGTTTCAACGGCCTCGGCAAGGCCCGCATCGAAGGACAAGCGGATGGATTCGTCAAACTCGTGTCGGACAAGACGACAGACGACCTGCTCGGTGTACACATCGTCGGGCCGAAAGCGACGGAATTAATCACAGAAGGCGGACTCGCTCTCGTCTTGAACGCCACGGCATGGGAAATGGGCCAACTCGTCCATCCTCACCCGGCGCTGAGCGAAGCGTTCCAAGAAGCGGCACTGGCCGTTGACGGATTACCGATTCACGCCTAAGGAGGAAACAGAATGGAACAGATGACTGTGAATTCATATGAGGAACTAGGATTGACGAAACAAGACCTCGGTGCGATGTACGAGACGATGGTCCGCGCCCGTAAAATCGATGAGCGCATGTGGAAATTGAACCGTGCCGGAAAAATCCCGTTCGTCGTCTCGTGTCAAGGACAAGAGGCGGCCCAAGTCGGGGCGGCGTTCGCGCTTGAAAAAGGAACGGACTACATTCTTCCGTATTACCGCGATGTCGCCGTTGTCCTCCACTTCGGACAGACGGCTCGCGATTTGATGTTGTCGGCGTTCGCCAAGGCGGAAGACCCGAACTCGGGCGGTCGTCAAATGCCGGGCCATTTCGGTTCGAAACAGCACCGCATCGTGACGGGCTCGTCTCCGGTGACGACACAAGTGCCTCATGCGGTCGGTGTGGCGCTCGCCGCCAAACTAAAAAAAGAAGAACTCGTCACGTTCGTCTCGTTCGGAGAAGGCTCATCGAACCAAGGTGACTTCCACGAAGGTGCAAACTTCGCGGGCGTGCATAAGTTGCCTGTGATTTTGTTCTGTGAGAACAACAAATACGCCATCTCGGTACCGCTCTCGAAGCAACTCGCTTGCGAGCGCGTATCGGACCGCGCCAAAGGTTACGGGATGCCAGGCGTCACGGTCGATGGGACAGATCCGATTGCTGTTTATGTCGCCGTGAAAGAAGCCCGTGCCCGCGCCCTTCGCGGCGAAGGCCCGACGCTCATCGAAGCCGAAGTCGAACGTCTCGTACCGCACTCGTCGGATGACGATGACAAAGCGTATCGCTCGGTCGAAGAGTTGGCCGACCTTAAGAATCGTGACGGGAATCAATTGTTCCGGAAGCGTTTGATTGAAGATGGCGTCATGACCGAGGAAGAACTCGCAGAGATCGAGGCGAACGTCGATCGTGAAGTCAATGAGGCGACTGCTTACGCCGATAAGGCACCATATGCGTCTTCTGAATCGACGATGGACCATGTGTACGAGGGGGAAATGTGATGAAAACGTTTATTGAAGCGATCAATGAAGCGATCCATGAAGAAATGGAACGCGATGAGAACGTCTTCGTGCTCGGGGAAGATGTCGGCGTCCGAGGCGGTGTGTTCCGCGCGACGCAAGGCTTGATTGAGAAGTACGGCGAGGACCGCGTCATCGATGCACCGCTCGCCGAGAGCGCAATCGCAGGTGTCGGGATCGGGGCGGCCATGTATGGCATGCGTCCGATCGCCGAAATGCAATTCGCCGACTTCATCATGCCAGCGGTCAACCAAATCGTCTCCGAAGCGGCAAAAATCCGCTACCGTTCAAATAACGATTGGACGTGCCCGATGGTCATCCGTGCACCGTTCGGCGGCGGGATTCATGGCGCACTCTATCACTCCCAATCGGTCGAGGCGATGTTCAACTCGACGCCTGGACTCAAAGTCGTCATCCCATCTGACCCGGTCGATGCGAAAGGGTTGCTCAAAGCAGCCATCCGTTCGAACGACCCGGTCCTCTTCTTCGAACATAAACGGGCGTACCGCCTCTTGAAAGCCGACCTTCCGACCGACGACTATACGGTCGAAATCGGCAAGGCCGCCGTCAAGCGGGAAGGTGACGATATCACAATCATCACGTACGGTCTTTGCGTCCACATGGCCCAGGAAGCGGCGAAGACGCTCGAAGCTGAAGGCATCAGCACGCACATCCTCGATTTGCGCACGATCTATCCGCTCGATCAAGAGGGAATCGTCGAAGCCGTCAAGAAGACCGGGAAAGTGCTCCTCGTCACCGAGGACAATAAGGAAGGCAGCATCATCGGGGAAGTCGCGGCCATCATCGCGGAGAAAGCGCTGTTCGAACTCGATGCGCCAATCGAGCGTTTGGCGGGACCGGACGTTCCGTCGATGCCGTATGCACCACCGATGGAGAAGTTCTTCATCGTATCCCCTGAAAAAATCGCGGAGCGGGCACGTCAGCTCGCCGCCTTTTAAGGAGGGGTCATATGGAACAGACAATTAAGATGCCACAGCTCGGGGAAAGTGTCACTGAGGGGACGATCACAACGTTTCTCGTCAAACCAGGTGACCGCGTCGAGGAGTACGAGCCGCTCGCCGAGGTCATGACCGATAAAGTAACCGCTGAGATTCCGGCGACGAGTGCCGGTGTCGTGAAACAGATTTTAATCAGTGAAGGCGACACGGTCGCCGTCGGCACACCGGTCCTCGTCATGGAAGTCGAAGGTGCCGATTCGGCGCCAGCGAAAGCAGAAGTGGTACCAGAACCGGCACAAGTCGAAGCGGCCCCAGTCGAGACGAAGCAAGCGGTCACTGTAGCGTCGGCCGCGCCACGAAAACAGAATAACGGCCGTTTCTCGCCGGCCGTCATCCGACTCGCCAATGAGAACGCGATTGACTTGAACGAACTCGACGGCAGTGGCCTCGGTGGTCGCATCACGCGCAAAGACGTCCTCCGTTACTTATCGGAAGGCCGTCCAGTCAAGCCGGAAGCGGCGACGCAAGTGCCGGTCCAAGAGACGATGACACAAACGAAGCTCGACGTACCTGAGACGGCCGCGGCACCTTCCGTGTCACCATCTGTGGCAGCAACCGGCGCGTCGTCGGACCGAGTCGAACTCATTCCGACGGCAGGTGTCCGTCAAGCGATTGCGAACAACATGGTCCGCTCGAAACATGAGGCCCCGCATGCGTGGCTCATGATCGAGGTCGATGTGACAAACCTCGTCACGGCTCGGGCCAAGTTGAAAGACGAGTTCTTCAAACGGGAAGGTGTCAAACTGACGTTCATGCCGTTCTTTATGAAAGCGGCGATCGAGGCGCTCAAAAAACATCCGATGATGAACTCGGAATGGGCGGGCGATCACATCAAAATCCATCAAGACATTCATCTGTCGGTCGCCGTCGCGGCGAACGACGCCCTCTACGTCCCGGTCATCAAGAACGCGGACGAGAAGAACATCAAAGGTCTCGCCGTCGCACTTCAAGACGTCGCGGCCCGTGCCCGCGGCAACCGCTTGAAAGCGGACGAGATGCGGGGCGGCACGTTCACGATCAACAATACGGGTGCCTTCGGTTCGATTCAGTCGGCACCGATTCTGAATTACCCGCAAGCAGCGATCTTGTCGGTCGAGTCGATTGTGAAACGTCCGGTTTGGGTGAATGGGATGTTCGCGGCGCGTGACATGGTCAACTTGTGCATGTCGGTCGACCACCGTGTCCTCGACGGTCTCGTCGCCGGTCAGTTCTTGCAGGCGATCAAGCAGTCACTCGAATCGATCGACCCAGACACGTATACGCTCTATTGATTCATGTCCTGCCTTCAGTCGAAGGCAGGATTTTTCATATGGAAAATAAAAAAGCCACGGAATTTTCCGTGGCAACATGGTTCAGATGGAACGTTCAATCAATGCCTCGAGATCGCGGCGAATCCGTTCGGGCGAAGTGAGCTCGGCGTTTGTGTAGCTGAGGCGGTGTGTCGATTCGTCGGTCCCGGTCAAGTCGGCGAACAGGCTACCGAGATTGTGGACGCTCTTGTCGACTTGAATCAATAAGTCCAACGACGATTCTGTTTGGAGCATGACGACTTCGAGCTCATCGAGTTTACGTCCGTATCTCGTCCCGTTCGGCGAGTATTCGAGCTCTTGGGCAATCGGGAGACGGCCGGAACGATGGCGGGCCGGAAGCATCTCCGTATCGGCCTTCTTCAAGCGGAAGCCGATGTCGTCGAGCACGTCGAGGACGACTTGTTGGGCCTGGTTCGGTTTGACGAGAATCGAGTCCTCGTCTTTCGGGTCGACGGCCTGGGCGATATCGAGACCGGTCTCGATCCAGGATTTCGATTGGCTGACCGAAATCGGCGTGTTGAACGGCACGTCAATTGTGAACGGGATTTCCTTCACTTCTTCGGGACCGATCATGAACGGCGCTTCGTTCAACAAAATCTTCTCGATCGTGAACGTCGAATACGTCGTCTTGTCGTTCACCTCATGCTTATAGAGCGTGTTGAAGAAGATGTAAATCCGGTCGACCGATTGCTCGGTGCTGCCGCCCTTGATATGGACGACACCATTCAGTGTTCCGCCTGGCACACAGGCACTCTCTTCGAGTCGTGTATCCACCGTCGCGGCGCCGATTCCAATCGATGATAATAACTTTTTGAACATACAATGATCCTCCTTTGACGTTTGCACGTGTTCGTGTAATAGTATGTACGAATACACGTGAACAAAAGTTTCGAAACTATTGAAAAAAGGATGAACGCAGTGGAACATACAGCATTAACCGAACGGCTGGCTGATGTGATTCGCCAGAACGAGCTCGTCACAGCGACAATCAGTCAACCGCGTCAAAAGTCGAACGATTTACGCCGGGTCAAATTGAAGCCGGTCCTGTTGAAAGGCGAGTACCATATACAATTCGAATACCAATTTGAACGGGTGATGAAACATAAAAATCTCACACCGGACGAGGCGGTCGTCGAACTCGATGAATTGCTCGAGACGTTCCGCCAAGGACAGTTCCAGTTAAAGGCGTCCGAGTTCCACTTTCAACTGTCTAAAAAGTTCAAAGTGACGTTCAAGGAGCGCGAGACGGCCGTCAAACAAGTGAAGCTGAGTCATAACCGGGAGAAGAAGTACCTGTTGCCGCTCGATGAGCCGGTACCGTTCCTCATCCGACTCGGCGTCCAGTCCGAGGATGGAAAAGTAAAGCGCCAAAAGTACGACAAGTTCAAGCAAATCAACCGTTTCCTCGAATTTATCGAAGACTCGATCAAACATTTACCGACCGACCGGACCATCCGGATTCTCGATTTCGGCTCAGGAAAGTCGTATTTGACGTTCGCCCTCTATCATTTCTTGCATGAGATGAAAGGTTATGACGTCCATATCACTGGACTCGATTTGAAGAAGGAAGTCATCGAGGAATGTGCCGGGATTGCGAGCGACCTCGGTTATGAACGTCTCGAATTCCTCGTCGGTGACATCAATGAGTTCGAAGGGGAGACGGCGGTCGATATGGTCGTCACGCTTCATGCGTGCGACGTTGCGACAGATATGGCGCTCGCTCGGGCCGTGCGTTGGGGGGCGAAAGTCATCTTGAGCGTGCCGTGTTGTCAAAAAGAATTGAACCGTCAACTTGAGGCACCGAGCCTTGACGTCATGTTGCAGCATGGACTCGTCAAAGAACGGTTCGCGGCGCTCGCCACCGATTCGATTCGGGCCGAATTACTTGGACTCGTCGGCTATGAGGCGCAACTCCTCGAGTTCATCGATATGGAGCACACGCCGAAGAACATCCTCATCCGGGCCTATTTGACGAACCGGGAAGCGACCGCTGAAGCGCGGGCCCGCTATGTGGCCTTCAAGACGCTGTTGAACGCGACACCGTTCCTCGAAGGACAATTGAGCGATAGACTTGTCCTAACCGATCCACTAGACGTAAAATAAGAAAGAACAGACGCAAGTCGAAAGGGGAAACAATATGGATTTTCAATTATACTTTCAAGATGTAGTCGAACAAGCTCGCAATGAGGTACGCTCTGCAGGGTACACTGAACTCACGACACCGGAAGAAGTCGACGCGGCGTTAACGAAAGAGGGCAAGACGCTCGTGCTCGTCAACTCGGTATGTGGCTGTGCCGGTGGCATCGCTCGTCCGGCAGCAGCGTACGTGAATAAGATGGATGGCGTCAAACCGGACCAGTTCGTGACTGTGTTCGCGGGTCAAGACCGTGAAGCGACTGACCGCGCCCGAGAATACTTCGAAGGTTACGCCCCGTCGTCACCATCGATCGCGCTGTTAGAAGACGGCAATATCGTCACGATGGTCGAACGGAGCACAATCGAGTCATCGACGGCCGAAGAGCTCGTCGAGCAGTTACAGACGTTGTTCGATATTTACTACGCCTAAGAAGTGAGCGCAGAGGCATTGCCTTTGCGCTTTTTCTTAAGAAGGGATCGATGAGATGGAACCAGTCGTCAAAATCATGAGCGAGGCCGAATATACGATTGCTTTGTCGCGCGGCGAGATCAACGAGCCGACCCTCCAAACGGAAGGGTACATTCGTTGTTGCACCCCGCAACAGATCGGGAAATTCGTGCGTCGACATTATCATGGGGAGCGAGTCGTGCTCGTCTCGTTCCATGTCGGACGTCTCGGCAGCCTGCTCCACTATGAGTTTGACGAGGACGGGGAACGCTATCCCCACGTGTATAGCGCCATTCCCATCGCTTCGGTCAAACGAGTGCAACCCTACGGCTCTCGGGACAATGGTACGGTCACTTATTTTGCTTACGAGCGAATGTGACCGTATTTTTTTTAGATTTCATGCATGAATATACTTTACAAGTAATAATTATGTGTATATAGTGGTTGAAGAACAAGTCGGACATATGATGAGTCAGAGAACAGTTGAGCAACATTCGCATATATGTCATAATTTTGTTAAAGTTCTGATAATTTCATCCTATTGAAGAAAGGGACGATGAACATGAAAAAAGGTTTTCTAGCATTATGTATCGCAAGCCTAGCCGCTTTTACTGTAGCCTGTGGGGCAGACGTGAACGAAGGAGGTTCGACGTCGACCGATGAAGATGACAAAGTCATCGTCATGGGGACGAGTGCGGACTACTTCCCATATGAATTCGTCGATACGGCGAACGGGGATGAGATTGTCGGATTCGATATCGATATCGCCAAGCAAGTGGCCGAGAACATGGGCTACGAATTGAAAATTGAAGACATGGACTTCGGGAGCCTGCTCGGGGCGCTCAACGCCGGTCGTGTCGATTTCGTCATGGCGGGTATGACACCGACAGAAGAACGGAAAGAGAACGCCGATTTCTCAGACATCTACTTCACGGCGAAGAACTTGATTTTGTCAAAAGGGGATGCCATTCAGTCGCTTGAGGACTTGGACGGGAAACAAGTCGGGGTCCAACTCGGATCGATTCAAGAAGGAATTGCCAAAGAGCAAATCCCGGGTGCTGAAATCGTCGCCTTGAACAAGATTCCAGAAATCATCCAAGAAATCAAGACCGGCCGCATCGATGCGATGGTCATCGAGGACACGGTCGCGAAGAAATATCTCGATCAAGACAGCGAACTCACGACGTTTGAAATCGTCGACGAGGAAGAGGCCGGTTCAGCCGCTGCCTTCCGTAAGGACGACGAGCTCCGCGATCAATTCAATGAAGAATTGAACAAGATGATTGATTCAGGAGAAATCGAGAAGTTGGCACAAAAATGGTTCGAACAAGAAGCAGCACCAGCTGAATAAAGATTGAAGAAGGCTGACTGAAAATATCAGTCAGCCTTTTTTTAGGAGGAACTCACAATGGATTTTAGTCGGATTTATGATTCTATCCCGTATATTCTCGAAGGGATCCCGGTCATGTTCCAAGTCGTGCTCGTCTCGGCCTTGTTCGGGATCACGCTTGGCGTCGTCGTCGCCACATTCAAAATCGTCCCGAACCGTCTCGTCAACTTCATCGGACACGCCTACACGGCCGTGTTCCGCGGGACACCGCTCATCTTGCAACTCGCGATCATCCACTTCGGGTTGCCACAATTGACCGGTTATATCACGACACCGTACCAGTCGGCCGTCATCGCGTTCTCACTCAACTCGGCGGCCTATATCTCGGAAATCATTCGGGCCGGGATTCAAGCGGTCGATAAAGGCCAGTGGGAAGCGTCGGATGCCCTCGGCGTACCGTACGTCAAACAACTGCGGTCGATCATCTTGCCGCAGGCATTCAAAAACATCTTGCCGGCCCTCGTCAACGAGATGATCACGCTCACGAAAGAATCGGCGCTCGTCTCGACGGTCGGTGTGCTCGACATCATGCGCCGGGCGCAAATCGTCGGTGGGCAAAAGGCGATCTACTTTGAACCGCTCCTGTTTGCCGGTGTGATATACTTTACAATAGTGATGGTGTTGACGTATCTTGGTCAACGTCTAGAAAAACGGCTTAGAAAGAGTGATGGCAGATGATACAAGTAAAGGATTTATACAAACAATTTGGTGACCTCGAGGTCCTCAAAGGTATTACGACATCGATTGAGAAAGGGGAAGTCGTCGCCGTCATCGGTCCGTCCGGTTCCGGGAAATCGACGTTCCTCCGTTGCTTGAACATGCTTGAAGTGCCGACGTCCGGCACGGTCAGCGTCGCCGGCTATGAGCTAACGAAAAAAGGGGCGAACGTCTCGAAGGCTCGTCAAAACATCGGCATGGTGTTCCAACAGTTCAACTTGTTCCCGCATATGAGCGTGCTCGACAATTTGACGTACGCGCCGATCAACGTCTTGAAAGTGAGCAAGGCCGAGGCGATCGAACGGGCGAAAAAGCTCCTCGAACGCGTCGGATTATCAGAGAAGATTGATGCCTACCCGAGCCAATTGTCGGGCGGACAAAAGCAACGTGTCGCCATCGCCCGGGCGCTCGCTATGGAGCCGAACGTCATGTTGTTCGATGAGCCGACGTCAGCGCTCGATCCAGAAATGGTCAACGAAGTGCTCGACGTCATGAAAGGGCTTGCCGAGACTGGGATGACGATGGTCGTCGTCACGCACGAGATGGGCTTCGCCCGTGAAGTAGCTGACCGCGTCCTCTTCCTCGACGAAGGCATCTTGATGGAGGAAGGCAAACCGGCCGACCTGCTGCTCAATCCGCAGACCGACCGTGCGAAACGCTTCTTAGAAAAAGTCTTATAACTGAAACGATCCATCTGATAACAGAAAGGGAGGATTTCTATGAAGATCACATACTATGGCCATGCAACCGTTCAACTCGATATCGACGGGACGTCCGTCTTGATCGACCCGTTCCTGACGAGCAACCCGCATACGGATGTCGACCCGGCGAGCGTTAAAGCAGACTACATCCTGCTCACCCACGCTCATTTCGACCATATCGAAGACGTCGAGTTGATTGCGAAACAGACGGGCGCGACGATCGTCGCGACGCACGAACTGGCGACATATTACGAGAAGAAGGGCTTCTCAGTGCACGGCATGAACATCGGGGGCGGCCATTCGTTCGCGTTCGGCCGCGTCACGATGACGCAGGCGTTCCATAGCTCGAGCCTCGACATGGGCGACGTCCCGGTCTATATGGGGATGCCGGGCGGATTCATCATCGAGACGAACGCGCTCACGGTGTATCACGCCGGGGACACGGCACTATTTTCGGATATGAAACTGTATGGCGAACGCTTCGAGATCGACGTCGCCTTCCTCCCGATCGGAGACAACTTCACGATGGGACCGGTCGACGCGCTCGACGCGGCGCACTGGCTCCAAGCGAAACGAGTCGTGCCGATCCATTTCGATACGTTCCCGCCCATCAAACAAGACGCTCGAGCGTTCTGCGATCAATTGCATCAACGCGGTCTCTTGATTGAGCCGAACACGACGATCGAGATTTGATGAGTCATCCAGCGGTGCTCGAGACCGAGCGGTACGTGACAAAGCTCCATGCCGGAGACCATACCGGGCATGACATGGCTCATCTCGACCGCGTCCGCCGTTTGGCGATGCATCTCGCGGAAGGCGAAGCGGTCGACGGTCTCGCTTTGACGCTCGCGGCGCTCTTGCATGATGTCGAGGATGAGAAGCTCGGACGTGACAAAGGTCTCGTCGCACGTCACCTTGACACGTTACCGATCGACCCCGAACAACGGGCACACGTCCTGAGGATGATTGAAGAGTCGTCCTTTTCAAAAGGACGGTCCCCGTCGTCACGTGAGAGCGCGATACTGCAAGACGCCGACCGGCTCGACGCGATTGGGGCAATCGGCATCGCCCGGACGTTCCAATTTGCCGGCGCACGAGGCAATAGCCTCCACGGCGAGGGTGACCCGAAAAGCGCGATCGCTCATTTCGAGGAGAAGTTGCTCCGGCTCGCGAATCAGATGCATACGAAACGGGCGAGACGAATCGCCCGGGAACGCCACGCATTCATGGTCTCATTTTTGGACAGGTTCGAAGCGGAATGGACGGGACAAGACATATGAAACGGCCGAGGAATCTCCTCGGCCGTTTTCGGTTAGAACGGATGTTTATTGAGCCAATGGCCGCCGTCGAGCGAGATACATTCTCCGTTCAAATAGCGCATCTCGTCCGACGCCATCCAATAGGCGAGGTCGGCAATCTCTTCGGGTGTGCCGAACCGTCCGAGCGGCACGTTACGACGGATGCGCTCGACTTCTTTGACGTGGACGGCGAGTTTGTCGGCACCACCGGTCCGCTCGATTGGGCCCGGGCTGATCGCGTTCACGCGTGCCCCGAACTGATACCCCCATTCGACGGCGAGCGTCCGCGTCAAATTGAGCACCCCGGCCTTGGCGGCGGCGCTCGGGGCGACACCGGCGCCCGCTTGCCAGGCGTAGGAGGCGACCATGTTGATGATGGAGCCGTCCCGCAGTTGCTCCCGTTCCCAATGTTTGCCGAGGACGTGGGTACAATTGAACGTCCCGTTCAAGACGATGTCGATGACGCTCGTCCAGCCGTTCGGCGTCAAGTCGAGCGTCGGACAGACGAAGTTGCCGGCTGCGTTATTGACGAGCGCATGCACCGGTCCGAACCGTTCGCTGATTTGATCGAGTGCTTGTGAACACGCCTCGTAGTCACGCACATCGTGTTGCACGGCCATCGCTGCTCCGGCCCCGATGGCCTCCAGTTCGCCCATCGCTTCTTGTAGCCGCTCTTCGTTGCGGCCGCTGATGGCGACGTTCCAACCCTCGGTTTTGAATTTTAGCGCCATCGCCTTGCCCATCCCCGATGAGCCACCTGTGATCCAAATCGTTTTCATACAAATCCCCCTTTGGAATGAATGGTCGTTCATTTAGGTATTCGCTCAGCGAAGGGGCGATTCCTGCAAAAAAAAGTGACGGCCGTTGGGCCATCACTTCAGCTGCTCTAAATAGGTCAATCCGAGTTCACGGTCGATGCGATACATCGTCCCGGCGACTTTTTCGCCCCAATACGGGTCTGAGGCGTAATTGACGTTGACGCCTTCTTGTTTATTGCCAGGGAACGGCCCCCGGTCATAAGCGCCCGTCACGTACTTTTCGGCGAATAGTCGAGCCGCTGCGTCGATGCTCGCCTCGACAGATGGATAGGAGGCAGCATTTCCGCTCGGATCGTTGTCGGTCGCCTGGAAGCCGAACAAGTTATTCTTTTCCCGGGCGATGGCTGATGTACCGAACCCGGACTCGTGTCCGGCGACGGCCATGAGGAACAAGGCGTTAATGCCGAACTCTGCCTCGGCATCTTTGAAGGCGTCGCCTTTACCGGCGAGCGGGCTGTCGTCGAGTGTGCCGAGAAATGCGTCGAGCTCGCGAGCCGAATACGGTGCCTTCGACGCGATCGAAGCGAACTGGTATGGCGAATCGAACACGTCGCGCACGTCCTCTGTATAATAGCGGTCGGACGACTGTTGCGGCGCCGGTCCGACGAGGAACGTCCCGGCCAAGTTGCCGTTCGCCTCGACGGTATGGAACACTTGCCCGTCCCGCATCTGATAGAAGCCGCGACGCTCGACGACAGCGTCCGGATAAAGCTTCATGTCGGCCGGCTTCACGTAGACGTCGGCGCCGGAAATGTTCACCAACAAATGCTTGTCGGCCGTCTGCACGAGACGGAGTCGGGTCCCGCCGGCGACATACGACTGCCGTTTCTTAAACTCGGCGTCCTGATAGAGGTTTGTGATTCGGTCGGTCGGTGTGACGGCGATGCCAGTGCCAATGAAGTCGATGACGTCGCCTGACGCATCGAGCAGGGCACGGTTGCCCCCACGTTCCATATAGGCCCGCGCCTCGTCGAGTGACTCAAATGATCGGGTCGAAACGTCCCCGCTGTCATAGGTCTGAACGGTATACGCCCCGCTCGGACGGTCTTGGAGCCAAAGGAAACCTAAAACGGCAAGGGCGAGCGTTAGCATCGTGGGAATCACGCCACGTTTTTTTCTTTTCAATACGATCACTTCCAAACATATGGATTGCCAAACGGAAGAAACTAGTGAACAATTTTGTGAGAGAGGAGGAGATATTATGAAAATCGGATCACGTACGCTTAAGACGGCGGCAGCAGCCGGGATCGCCATGCTCATCTCCGAGACGATTCATCTCGATTACTACGTCTTCGCAGCCATCATCGCCATCCTCAGTATTCAGGAGACACGGAAAAAGTCGTTTCGGGCTTCCTATGAGCGGGTCATGGCCAGCCTGATTGCGATTGGCATGGGGGCATTGATGTTCACCTTGCTCGGTTATTCACCGGCGACGCTCACACTTTATTTTGTCATGTTCATCCCGCTCGTTCAACAGCTCAAACTGCAGGACGGCATGATCACGAGTGTCGTCATCTTGACCCATCTATATACGGAAGGGCAGTTCTCGTTCGATTTGTTCGTGAACGAGTTGTTATTGATTGCCATCGGTGTCGGGGTAGGACTCGTCGTCAACATGTACATGCCGACACTCGATAAAGAGATCGAGCGCATCAAGGACAATATCGACCGGGCTCTCGCCGTTCACTTTTATGATGTGGCCGCCTGTGTCGAGACGGGCGTCTATAACAACCATTCGATGATGCTCTTGAAGACACGGGATTATTTGAAACAAGGGAAAGACCTTGCGCTCCGTCGCATGGGGAACTCGATTGGGAAGCGGAACGAAGACATGGATTACCTGTACTTTCGGATGCGAGAACGGCAGTATGACATCTTGAAGCGCATCGCCGAGAACTCCCGGGAGATCACGATGGTCGTCAATGAAGCCAAACCTGTCGCGACGTTCCTCCGACGCGTCGGCGACAACGTCAATCAACGGGCCGACGCTTCGACGTTCCTGCGGGAGCTCGAAGAGACGATTGAGCATTATCGAAAAAACGTACCCCTCCCCACGTCGCGTGAGGAATTTGAGGTACGTTCATCGCTATTAAATATTTTGTCGGACGTGAAAAGCTACTTGATTTTAAAAGAGCGGTATATCCTTCTGTTACAGGAACATGGCCACCCCGGACAAAAACGTGCTCAATAAAAAGATGGATACGATGACGACGACACCGATTTGAATAATGCGTTGACGCTTTTTCTGTTTCTTACTCATGACGTTCCTCCAAATGTGTTTGTCCTCATTGTACAGAATGGAAAAGGTTCGTGCAAACGGCACGAGTTTGTTATAATAACCTAGAAATGTTTGGATGGAGGGATGTTTTCATGGTAAACGAGAAACGAGTGCTTGACACATTTTTACAACTGGTCGGGATCGACTCAGAGACGAAAGAAGAAGCAGTCATCTGCGAGCATTTAAAGGCGGTCTTCACAGAGCTCGGATGCGACGTCTATGAAGACGATGCGTCGACGAAAACGGCTCATTCAGGTAACAACTTGATTATTACGCTACCGGCGACTAAACAAGGCGTCGACCCGATTTATTTCACGGCGCATATGGATACGGTCACACCAGGTAAAGGGATCAAGACGAGTATTCAAGACGGTTACGTCGTGACGGATGGGACGACCATCCTCGGGGCGGATGATAAAACCGGATTGACGGCGATGATCGAACTCGTTCGCGTGTTGACGGAACAAGCGATTCCACACGGTCAAATCCAGTTCGTGATTACAGTCGGAGAAGAATCTGGGCTCGTCGGGGCAAAAGTGCTCGATCTTTCGAAAATTGATGCGAAGTTCGGATTCGCGCTCGATTCGGATGGCCCGGTCGGCGACATTATCGTCGCAGCACCGACTCAGGCGAAAGTGAACGCCAAAATCTATGGCAAGACGGCTCATGCCGGTGTAGCCCCGGAAAAAGGTGTATCGGCGATTCAAATCGCGGCGAAAGCAATCGCGAAGATGAAATTAGGCCGCATCGATGATGAGACGACGGCAAACATCGGACGCTTCGAAGGCGGCCGTGCCACGAACATCGTCTGCGACTACGTCGAAGTCCTCGCCGAGGCGCGTTCATTGATTCATGAAAAAATGGAAGCACAAGCCGAAGCGATGAAACAAGCGTATCTTGACGCAGCTGAAGAACATGGCGGACGTGCGGAAGTCGACATCGACATCATGTACCCAGGCTTTAAGTTCGAAGAAGGGGACGAAGTCGTCGAAGTGGCGAAAGCAGCCGCGACAGCGATTGGCCGTCCAATTCGAATCTTGCATTCGGGCGGCGGTTCTGACGCCAACGTGATTGCCGGCGGTGGGATTCCGACCGTCAACCTTGCTGTCGGATATGAAGAAATTCATACGACGAACGAGCGTATGCCACTCGTCGAACTGTACAAGTTGGTTGAATATGTCGTTCAAATTGTCGAGCTCGTCGCGACACCTAAAACGAAATGAAAAAGAGCCGACGTGATGTCGGCTCTTCCTATGTGTTCGAGCTATTATGCGGCGAACTCCAACGATTCTAAAACGAGTTCGTCTGAACAGTGAAGTTCCATCGCTATGTCGTGAATGAGGATTGAGGTGCCTAATTCTTGTTGGTGTTTGCGATTCATTGAAGTCGCCCGTTCCCGGATCTGTTGATAGATCGAGTCGGAATGTTCAACTTTCTTCATCACGGATCACATCCTTTTTCAACGATTGCCTACAGTATAGCATGGAATGGACGACAAGAAAGGACATTATCATTTATGAAGTTACAATTTTTAGGAACTGGCTCTGGTATGCCGTCGAAACAACGGAACGTCTCCGGGTTGGCAGTCACGCTTGCGAAACAGACGTGGCTCATCGATTGTGGCGAGGCGACGCAGCACCAGATGCTGCATACGAAAGTAAAACCGCGCAAAGTCTCCGCCGTTTGGGTGACACACCTTCACGGCGATCACGTCTTCGGTCTGCCCGGGTTCTTGTCAACGCGTTCAGCGCTCGACGGGTCGAGCCCGCTCACCTTATATGGACCGAAAGGCATCAAGAAATGGCTCGAGTTGACGATGAAAGTGACGGGTTCTTATCTCGGCTATGACTTGACGATTGTCGAGTACGAGGACGGCGATACGTTCGAACAGGACGGTCACCTCGTCATCGTCAAACGACTCGACCATCGCTTCCCGTCGTACGGATTCCGTATTGAAGCGCCGGAACGACCGGGCGCATTGCTCGTCGAAAAAGTGATGGCGCTCGGCATCCCGAGCGGACCGATTTATCGGACGATCAAGCAGTCTGACACGTTCGAGTTTGAAGGGAAAACGTACGTCTCTAAAGAATACGTCACTGACGCGGTCCCAGGACCGGTCGTGGCGATTCTAGGCGATACGGTCCCTTGTCCGAACGCAGCCATCCTCGCCACTGGCGTCGACGTGCTCGTTCATGAAGCGACGTTCATGCAAGCAGAGGCGAAACTCGCCCGTCAATACGGCCACTCGACGACAGTCGAGGCGGCAACGCTCGCAAAAACGGCGCAAGTCGGCCGTTTGATTGTCACGCATATCTCGGCCCGCTATCAAGGTCGAGACGAGGCGTTTGTGGATGAAGTACGCACCGTGTTTCCAGATAGCCATGTAGCGACTGACTTCTTCGAGTTTACAGTGGGGGATTAACGTGACAGTACAACTATACGTATGGCTAGGCTTTTTCGTCATCAGTACGTTGCTAGGTTTACGCTTAAATCAACTGAAAGAACCAGAACCAAACTTTCTTATCAAATTTTTATTTTTTTCATTGCTCGGGATCGTTTCATTCCCGATTGGTGGCTTTCATATTCCAATCGGATTCCTGATGTCGTTCTTATTCTTCCCGAAACGCAATAGCCGCTATAAATGGTACGGGGCGCTCGTCGGGTTCTTTTTCTTCATCGTCCTGTTGTTCGTCCCGCTCTTTGATCAATCCGAATTCCGGGCCGAGTCACAACAGATTGGAACGGTGTCGATTAAAGACGAGACGTTTGACGAGATGACGGACAACATTCTGCGCCGGATCAACAGTGAGTCCATCAAACTCGACCGAAGCAAAATGATTTTCAGCGAGGACGGTGAACTCCGTTCGCTCGAATATTTGCTCATGGTCGAACGCGCAAATTCGTATCAACAGATTCGAATCAACTACGACGAATCGGGCGAGCTGACGTATCGTCAAGTCGATGAACTGAATAAGGACTCGGGAAGTGCGTTCTTCGAGAAACTCGTCGACTTTGAACATATGCTCGACGCGATCCGGAAACCGGCCTGGTCTGAATTCACGACCCAAGTCGATGCCCCGTTCCTCCAGTTCTCATTCGATGGGCTGTACGATATGTACACGTTCGAGAATGAGTCGATGCTCATGATCAATCGGGATAATCGCCTCGTCAAGTTCTGGTTGCAACGCGAGCCGGTGCTCGCCAACAGCATTCAATTGTCGGGATTGAGCCAGCAAGGGCGGACGACGGGTGAGAAATACACGATTCTATACAACTACTCTATCCATCAACGAGAGGATTTGACTGATTTATGAAAAAATTGCTTCTGATGAGTTTACTAGTCCCGCTTTTGACCGCATGCGGAGGGGATACGACATCGACCGAGGAAGCGGCTTGTGATGTCGAGCCGACGATTTCTGTTTACAATGCGGCGACCGAAGAGACGCTGTTCAATGAGAAGAGTGTGTGCTTAGAAGAAGGGGCGACGGTACTCGATGCCCTTGAAGCGACCGAGCTTGACATTGAATCGGTCGGCGACGGAGACATGACTTATGTCACGGCCGTTGACGGAATTGAAGAGAAGTCGGCCGGACAATCCTCAGGCTGGGTTTACGCCTTCAATGGTAGCCCGGGCGATGAAGGCGCCGGAGCCAAAGAAGTCGAATCGACCGACATCATTCAATGGCGGTTCGAAGAAGATGCGATTTCTTTCTTCGAATGAGGCAGATTGGGAGCGCAGACATCCGGTCACGCTCCTTTTCTTCTTACTCGTCCATTTGTACGTGTTGACATACTTGAATGACTCGATTTGGCTCCTCCTCGGTCTGTTCGGTTTGTTACTGATGGAACGACGGTTTCCACTGGCGATGCTCGGTGTTATCCTCGCGTTCTTATTGATTTCACTTGCCCCGTTCGTTCTCGGTTGGAGGATTTCGGTCGGTGGTGTCACAAATCAATTGATTCCACTCGCGACTTTTTTGTTCGGTATGATTTGGGTCAATCGATTCATGCGCCTCGAGCGTTTATTGCCGTTCTTGAACAAATGGCCTCGTTCGACAAGGTTGCTGTACGGCGGTTGGGCGCTCGTCCCGACGATGGAACGGGCGGTCCGTTTATCGTTGGCCAGTCATCCGCGACGTGACTGGCAAGAGGCCGTCGTCGTCGGTATCGAAAGCCAACGCCTCGAGCCGGTATATGTGACGAATCGGATGAGACGCTTCGAACGACATGACTGGGGCCAATGCCTCGTCCTCGCTAGTTTCGGGGCGACTGCGGCTATGGTCACACCGGTTGTTTGGCTTCTGTATCCATATTTGACGAAGGGAGGGGTGCGCGATGCGTTGGTTATCCTTGGCAGACGGACGTGATGAATTCGAGGAGTGGGTGAGGGAAGAACAAGCGCGAGTCGTTCGCCTCGACACTCCGCTTGCTGGGAAAGTCGCATCGCTCATTTCTGGGAGTGACGCCCTGCGAGGAGCCGAACTGGCTGCCATTCTTCAAATCGATCATCTATTTCATAAGCGATTCGACGAGTGCTCAAGTGGGGAACGGCAACTCGTCCGAATCGCTCACGCACTGGCCGATTCATCCGAGGCGATTGTCTTAATCGAGCCGTTTCGACATTTGGATCGGTTTCGGGTCGAGCATTTGACGATGTTGCTCAGCAGGTTGACCGGGCTCGGCGTTCGGATTGCATACACGGACAGGGCGCGCGAACATACCCCATCCGACCCGTTTCACGTCAATCCGACCATGAATCAGCCCCAACTTTTCGTGACGGACGTGTCCTATCGCCATCCGTTGCAGGCTTCCTATGCGGTCGAGCATGTGTCATACGAGGCGAATCAGGCAGGACTGACCATCTGTATCGGAACGAACGGGAGCGGGAAATCGACGTTGCTCGAATTGATTGCCAAAAGCGTGCGTCCCTTGTATGGGAAGGTTAAATGGGGCGAGCGGCCAGTTTATTTACCGGCCGAGCAAGAGTACGGCCCGTTCCCGCATGCGGCGAATCGTCGCGTCGCTCAACTGCAGGCCGTCTTCGATTCCGAAGCTTCGCTGTTCTTGTTGGATGAGCCAAGCGTGGGCTTGACCGAGCAAGAGCGCTCTCAGTTTGAACGAGCGTTAACCGAGAAAGCCATGACGGCACATGTTTTGTGTGCGACACATGATGAGCAACTGATTCAGGCGGCGGACCGTATCCTTTGCCTGTCGAACGGTACGATTGTCTTCGATGGCGATTTAGACGAGTATAGGAAACGGAGTGCGCTATGGTCACATACGTCCTCATCCTAATCATTGCGGCGGGAATCATGTCAAGATTTGAGCGGACGGACATCCCGATCGCCGTTCTGACACAGATTCTCGCGCTCGCCGTCATCGGGCGCTGGTTATTCGTGGCCATCCCGAACGTGCAACCGTCGACGGCGTTGCTCATATTGACGGCCTTGTATTTCGGGTTCACGAGCGCCGCGATGCTGGCGTTGTTCGTCCCGATTTTATCGGGACTGTTGCTCGGACTCGGTCCGTTCGTCTTGTTTCAATTTTTAGGATGGCTTCTCGTCGTACTCGTCGTCATTTTACTTAAACCTCTGCTTCGTCACTCAAGGTGGCTCCTAGCTTTCGTAGGTCTGGGGGCCGGTTTTCTCTTCGGCTGGACGGCCAATCTTTCGTTCGCGGAAGTCATCGGGGCCGACTTCATCAAACTGCTCGTGCTCAGTCTACCGTTCGATGTGGCCCACGGCATCGGGAACGCCGTCTTCCTCATCTTGTTGCATGATTTGTTCGTTCGCATATTTGTGCGGGAAGACGGGTAACAATTAGGTATCACACCGAGTGAGGTGACACGTGCATGAGCGGATACGTCAATCTGGTTGAAATCGGTTGGTTTCTTTTCATCGGACTGTTGTTTATGGGGCTCAATCTGTTTTTGATGTCACGTCGGCTACTACGGACGCGCTACGGGATGCTCAGTATCCTCGGGGCCAGCGTTTGGCCGGCACTCATGATTGTCTTGTCCGTCCAAGGTGGAAGCGTCCTCGGCGGGCTGACGGAACGGGCGCTCACACTCGAAAGCACATTGGCTTGGTCGGTCGTCGTGGCGACGACACTGATGGTGTGTATTCCGGGCATAACACTCATCCGGCGCATGATTCAGTTGGCGCGGTCATAATCAAATCACATAAAGCAGGAGGAAGTCCCCCGGGGGACCTCCTCCTTTTTTAACGTGCATACATGGGTTAAATCGTCGAGACGTCTTCCGATCCAGCATCTGATGGTTTTTGGAAGCGGCGCAAAATCTCAAGGCTGACTGCGCGCGGCATGAGTTTGGCCGCGGCGACAAGCAGTTGGTTCGACACACCCGGCACGATGACGCGTTTGTTGGTCATGACGCCTTTATAGCCGAAGAAAGCGACGAGATGAGACGGCATTTTTGACACCATCATCTCGCTGCCGGCCCGATTGAAGAATCCGGTATCGGTTGGACCTGGACAGAGGACACTCACGTGCACGCCTGTTCCTTTCACTTCGGCATGGAGCGCTTCGGTGAGCGATAACACGTAGGCCTTCGTCGCGTAGTAGACCGCCATATACGGACCAGGTTGGAAGGCGGCGACCGATGCGACGTTCAACACATAGCCATGATTCCGTTCCACCATGCCCGGCAAATAAGCTTTCGTCAATTCGGTCAAGGCGTTGACGTTCAAACGGACCTCTTCGGCCTCGGTCTCGGCATCGAGCTCGATAAACTCGCCGGCCGTTCCGAAACCGGCATTGTTGATTAAAAAGTCGACCGTCAGTCCGGCATCGGCGATTGCACTCGTCAGTCGTTTTACGGCTTGGTGTTCAGACAAATCGAGGGCGAAGACGTGTACGCTGACACGGTAACGTTTCTCCAGTACTTTTTTTAATTCGTGCAACCGAGGCTCGTTGCGAGACACGAGGATACAATCAAATCCATCCCGGGCCGCTAACACGGCAAGATCGAGTCCGATTCCTGTCGAGGCTCCAGTAATTAAGGCTGTTTTTGTCAAAATCGTCCACTCCTTCGATATAAAAAGTCATACATTGTTACTGATTTCTTCACGAGTTGTTAAATTCCTGCTCGGCTGCGACGTCAAAACGTATGCTAGAGTATAGCAAGAATATGTGATTAGACTCACAAAGTGAGGAGAAGAAACCAG
Source organism: Exiguobacterium sp. s152 (assembly GCF_018618335.1). Classification (NCBI taxonomy): domain Bacteria; kingdom Bacillati; phylum Bacillota; class Bacilli; order Caryophanales; genus Exiguobacterium; species Exiguobacterium sp. s152. Next base: position 147,188 of record NZ_JACSLX010000001.1, on the reverse strand, counting down.
ATGATGATACAGCTAGTGACTACAGCACAGGGCGTCGAGCAAGCAAAAGCGCTGATTATGGCGGGCTCTGACCGCATCTATATCGGAGAAGCAACATACGGGTTACGCCATAAGGGAGACTGGTCGTTGGAAGCTGTGCGAGAAGTCACAGCGATTGCCCACCGTTATGGCAAAGAAGTGACCGTCGCCGTCAATAATTTGATGCACAATCATCAGATTGAGACGCTGCCTGACTATTTATCGGCTTTAAAAACAATCGGGGTTGACAGTGTGACGGCCGGTGACCCGGGCGCCATCCGCTTAATCCGTAATGCAAATATCCCCTATTGGTATGATGCTCAAACGCTCGTCACGTCGGCCCGACACATTCAATTTTGGGGCAAACGCGATGCGATTGGGGCAATCGCGGCCCGTGAAGTGACGTTGACTGAACTCGGACTGATTCAACAGCAAATCGGATTGCCGGTCGAAGTCCAAGTATACGGACCGACGTGTATCCATCATTCGAAACGTCCGCTCTTGACGAACTACTTCAATGAGATTGGCCGATCGAACACGTTGGCAGAAGCACGCGAATATTATGTGAGCGAACCATCGGATGCGGACAGCCGCTATCCAGTGTATGAAGATGAAAACGGGACGCATGTGTTCTCTGAAGATTTGACGCTTATGGGACAACTGCCCACCTTAATAAGAGGCGGCCTTCACACATGGAAGCTCGAGGGTTGGCACGCGGGTGATGCATTCGTCGATATCGTCCGGTTGTTTGATAAGGCCCGCTCAGATTTGTTGAACGGTAGATTCGATCGTCTCGTCATGGAACGGCGTCTCGCCGAACTGCAGCCGGAACAATTCCGGCTCGGGACGGGACTATTGTTACGAAATCCAGAAGAGATCAAGTGAGGGATTAAGATGAGAAAACGTCCAGAATTATTAGCACCGGCCGGCAACTTAGAAAAATTGAAGATGGCGATTTTGTATGGGGCCGATGCGGTCTTTATCGGGGGACAACAGTTCGGACTCCGCTCTCGGGCCGGCAATTTTGGGTATGACGAGATGGCCGAAGGCGTCGCGTTCGCCCATACGCGCGGGGCAAAAGTGTATGTCGCCGCGAATATGGTGACCCATGAAGGCGATATCGATGGCGCGGGCGAGTTCTTTTGCAAGCTTCGCGATATCGGCATTGATGCCGTCATCGTGTCCGACCCGGCCATGATTGAGGTATGCCTCACGGATGCGCCGGGACTTCCGGTCCATTTGTCGACGCAGTCGTCAGCGACGAACTATGAGACGCTCCGCTTTTGGCAAGAGGAAGGATTGGAGCGAATCGTTCTCGCCCGGGAAGTATCGATGGAAGAAATCAAAGAGATGAAACGGCAAGTCGATGTCGAAATCGAGACGTTCGTCCATGGGGCGATGTGCATCTCGTACTCGGGACGTTGCACCTTATCGAACCATATGGCGCTCCGCGATGCGAACCGGGGTGGCTGTGCCCAGTCGTGCCGTTGGAAGTACGGATTCTTTGAGGCGGACGAACTGTTGACTGACGAGATGGCAGCACGCGACGAGGAACCGTTCTCGATGAGCTCGGTCGACTTGGCGATGGTACGTCACATTCCGGACTTGGTCGACGCTGGTGTCGACAGCTTGAAAATTGAAGGACGGATGAAATCGATTCACTATGTGGCGACCGTTTGTAACGTCTATCGTCAAGTCATCGACGCGTACTGTGACGACCCTGAGGGCTTCGAGTTTAATCCGGCGTGGGAAGAAGAAATCTGGAAAGCGGCACAACGAGAACTCGCGACCGGATTCTATTACGGCGTCCCGACCGAGAACGAGCAACTGTTCGGTAAGCCGCGCGCCATCCCGCAATATACATTCGCGGCACGCGTCATCTCGTATGAACCGACGACAAAAATAGCGACACTCGAGCAACGGAACCATTTTCGACGCGGGGAAGAAGTCGAGTTCTTCGGTCCCGGCTTCGTCCGTTTCTCGCAGCGTATCGATGAGCTGTACGATGAGTCGGGAGAAAGCCTCGAGACGGCGAACCAGGCGATGATGACGGTACGTGTCAAGGTCGAGCAACCGGTCGCGACCGATTTCATCATGCGCAAGCGAAAAGCCGGCGTCGTGAACACACCTGTGCCGAGCCCGGTCTGACACATCCGGCAAGACAACATAGTCGACCGTTCCATCCAATCTTGCTAACCTGTTAACATAGACGACAAAGGGGATGGAAGCATGAATCAGAATACGGAGCAGCTCCGGACCGATCCAATCGGACGTCTGCTGTTCAAACTGTCGCTACCGGCAATGATCGGGATGCTAGTGACGGCACTGTACAACATCATTGATACAATCTTCGTCGCCCGTGGCATCGGGTCGACTGCCGTGGCTGCCATCGGGATCGCCTTTCCGATTCAAATGATTCTTATGGCCGTCTCGAGCGCTGTCGGGTTGGGCGGGGCATCCATCAGTTCAAGGAAACTCGGCAAAGGCGACGATGCCGGTGCCGCCGTCACGTTTTTGAACGTGCTCGTCCTCGTCGGTGTGTTCGCCGCTTTTGCGGTCAGTTCCGCCTTTTTCATGTTGGATGACATCTTGAAAGTGTTCGGAGCGACGTCGGCCATCATGGAACTGAGCCGACAATACTTATCGGTCGTGCTCATCAGCTCTCCGTTCTTCATGTTCACACTCGCGGCGAGCGCGATGGTACGGGCTGAAGGACAGGCGCCTTATCAGATGAAAGTGATGCTCACGACTGTTGTCGTCAACTTGGTGACGACGCCGCTATTCATCTTCACGTTCGGCTGGGGCATTTACGGGGCGGCTTGGTCGACGGCGCTCGCTCAAGTCGTCGGGTCTGTGCTCATGCTCCGTTTCTTCTTCTCAAAAAATCGCCGCACCGATCTCGATTTCCAATGGCGGAAGTTTCGATTACGGTTCGGCGAATTGAAGGAGATTATGGCGATCGGCTCATCTTCGTTCATCATGATGGTGTCCCAGTCGATTTTATTCGTCGGGGTCAACGTCATGCTCGGAACATACGGCGGGACCGAGGAACTTGCCATCTTTGCGATCATCAATAAATTCATGGCGCTCGTCGGGATGCCGATTATGGGTATCGTCCAAGGCATGCAGCCGATTGTCGGTTACAATTTCGGCGCCAAACAATTCGACCGGATGAGGGAAACGATTTGGACGGCAATGCGGGCTGGAATTGCCATTGCCGTCATCATCTGGTTGACGCTCCAGTTGATTCCGGAACAACTGATGCGCATGTTCACGACCGACGCCAACTTGATTGCCGGCGGCGTGACGGCGATTCATGTGTTGTTCGCCGTCTCGTTCCTCCCGAGCGTCCAAATGCTCGTCAACGGCATCTACCAATCGCTCGGGAAGGCCCGGGTCGCGATGTTCTTGTCGCTGTCGCGGCAGACGCTCTATACGATTCCCCTCGTCTTCATCCTGCCGAACTTCTTCGGCGTATTCGGTGTCTGGCTCGCGTTCCCAATCGCTGATGCGATGACCTTCCTGACCGCGGTCGGGATGGCTGTTTGGGATCGCAAGCTCTTATTCCGCCCGTCAGAAGACGAAATCGAAGCGAAAGCAACCAATTTATGAAGCGACGTCCGTTCTTGTGGAACGGGCGTCTTCTTTTAGGAACAAGTAAATTCCGCCGAGCAGGACGGCCGCACCGACCCATTGCATCATGCCGAGACGCTCGTCGAAGAAGACGAACCCGAACAGCATGCCCCACAGCGCCTCGCCAAGGATGGTGATGCTGACAACGGTCGCACTGACACGGGCGAGCGCATAGTTGAACAAGTTATGTCCTAAAATCGTCGGGAAGAAGGCGAGGGCGAGGAAATACCACCAGTTGACCGATTCGAACGCGGTGAACGTCGTCCCCCGGACGAGAAGCATGAAACAGAGGACGACCGCTGCGACGAGATAGACGCTGAACGAGTATGTATTCGTGTTCATCTCGGTCCGGACGTGTTGGCCGACGAGCCAATAGCCGGCGATGAGCAGAGCGGCGATTAAAGCGAGCAAGTCCCCGAACAGCGCTTCACGTCCGAGTTGAATGTCGCCTGCCGCGACAAGCATACCTCCGAAGACAGCGATGAGCGCGAAGGCTAACCCTTTCCGGGTCGGATTCTTTTTAAAAATCAATGCGTTCCCGATTAAGACAAAAATCGGGCTCGAAGTGACGAACAGCGTCGAGCTGGCGACGGTTGTATAATCGAGCGATAAAAACCAGAGCCAAAAATGGAACGCGAGCAACGTCCCGCTGAGGAGCAAGGCATATCGTGTCATGAGTCGTGTCCCGAGGAGCGATTTGAAATCGACGAAGGGCAACAACATCAGGCACGTGATCAGCATACGGTAAAACGCGGCCGTCTCGGCCGGTGCGGACGTCCATTTGACGAACAAGACGCTCGTCGATAAGAAGAAGACGGCGGCGAATAAGATAAGATAAGACAAGAGACATCCCCCTTTATGTTGTACATACTCTTCTAATGATATTATAGAATAGATAAGAAAATACATTCTTTCTCGAAAGTGTCGTTCCGACGAGATTTCGGATGACTGTGAAAGTAGGGATCCTATGAGATTAATTATTGCGGAGAAACCGTCGCAGGCCCAAAAACTGGCTGCGCCGTATCCATCAAAAAAGAAAAAAGACGAGATTGAGATCGCTTCATGTGCCCGGTTCCCAGAGGGCGCCATCGTCGTCTGGGCGGTCGGTCACTTATGTGAGCTGCAAGAACCGTCCCATTATAAGCCGGAATGGAAGTCTTGGAAATATGAGTCGCTCCCAATCGTGCCGGACCGATTTGACTATCGCATCTCGAAAGGCAAGTCGAAACCGTTCCAGACGATTAAGAAATGGCTGCACGACCGGTCCATCACCGACGTCATCATCGCATCCGATGCCGAGCGGGAAGGAGAAGCCATCGTCCGTCTCATTTTACGGCTCGCCGGCAATCAAAAACCTTTGTCGCGCCTATGGATCTCGAGTTTGACCGAGCAGGCGGTCGACCGTGGTTTTGCCGCACTGCTACCAGGCGACCAGACGATCCCGTACTATCACGAAGCAATGAGTCGCGCCTGTGCCGACTGGCTCGTCGGCATGAACGCATCAAGAGCGTATACAACGCTGTTGAAGACGATCGGCATCGAGGACGTGTTTTCGCTAGGCCGTGTCCAGACTCCGACGCTCGCTTTGATTGTCAATCGCGAACGTGAGATTAAACAGTTCGTCCCAGTGCCGTATTTTGAGGTCGAGGCGACGCTTCAAAAAGGACGCGGCACGTTCAAAGCGAAATACACGCTCGGTAAGACGACGAAACTAAAGACTCGCGAACAAGCCGACGCGGTCGTCAACCGGGCGACCGGGACGGCGATTGTCCGTTCGATTGACAAAGAGGACAAGACGGAATACCCGCCGTTTTGGTTCAGTTTATCGGGTTTGCAGGCCGAAGCCGGCAAGCGGTTCGGCTTCGGGGCGAAGAAGACGCTCGACATCGCTCAAAAGCTATATACGAAAGGATGGATCAGTTATCCGCGGACTGACTCAAGTTTCGTCACACCGGACGAGGCAACGTTGTTCCCACAGACGAAAGCAAGGCTATTGAAGTCGGCGGCCTATGCCGAGTTGAAAGACGTGTTGACCGAGAACCCGTCCCGGAACAGCCGCTACGTCAACGCGAAAAAGGTCAGTGATCACTATGCGATCATCCCGACCGAGGCGTGTGGCGATGTGGCCCGACTTAGCGGGGATGAGGCAAAACTATACGATTTGATTAACCGTCGCTTTCTTGCGGCGTTCGCCCCTCCGGCCAAGCTTGAGAAAACGACGGTCGACCTCATGGACGGCGACGACCTGTACCGGGCAAAAGGGACGGTCGTCGTCAGTGCCGGCTATCGTCAAGTCGTCGAGATGAAGTCCAAAGACGTCGAACTCCCGGCGCTCACACTCGGGGAGCCGTTGACGGAAAAGAAAGTCGAAGTATTATCGAAACAAACGGAGCCACCGAAACGGTATACAGAAGGCGCGCTCATCATGGCGATGAAGGTGGCCGGTAAGCAGCTCGATGATGAAGAACTGATTCATATCATGAAAGAAGTCGAGGGGCTTGGAACCGAGGCGACACGAGCCAATATTATCGACGGATTGAAGAAGCGGGGCTATGTCGACCTACAAAAGAAAGAGCTCGTCCCGACCGATAAAGGGCGCTTGTTGATTGACGTGCTCGGTGACAGTATCCTTGCTTCACCGGCCATGACGGCCAAATGGGAGAAACGTCTCAACGAAATCGGGCAGGCATCGGCTTCGGCCGCCGAATTTATCGACCAGGCGAAAAAGATGTCGATTCATCTCGTCGAAGAGGCGAAAGCGCGAGTCGAGACGGCGAACCCGGAAGGCTATACGATTGAAGCACGACGTTTCGGGAAGAAGTCGGCGGCGCGGCCGAAAGCATCGTTCGGCGTCTGCCCGAGCTGTGGCAAGGGACTCGTCGAGCATGCGAAATTCATCGGTTGTAGCGGCTTTCGCGAAGGTTGCAAGTTTACGATGTCGAAACAAGTACTCGGCGTCGGAATTGCCAAAGATGAACTGAAACAGATGATTAACGGCGGGCAATCGAACGTGCACACGTTCAAAAAAGGGGACAAGACGTTCGATGCCGCGCTCTATCTTGAAAAAGGGGCACTTCGATTCGAATTTAAATAAAAATAGAGCCATCCGCCGATGGCTCTATTTTTTCTGCTGTTCTTCTTCAGTGATGCGGCGATTGATTTCATCGTAATCGAGCACGATGTCGTCCTTGTTGTCTTTATAGGCATATCCTTTTTGAATGACAACGATTGACGCGATTAAGACGAGCAAAATAATCAAACCGCTCACAGCGAATATCCATCCCATGCGGCATTCCTCGCTTTCGTACTTCCAGTATGCCAAAAACAAACGAGATTCTCCATCTTTGAACCACTTCGAACTGTCACAGCATTGAAATACCTAATGAAGCGATTAGATATGATACAATAATATGCAGAAGAACACTGACAGAGAAAGTAGGGATGACTATGGCGATTTTGATTGTGGACGACGAACCGGTCAATACGATGGTTCTCGAACAATTATTGCATCAACATGATTATGAGACGATTTCGGTCTCGAGTGGTGAAGATGCGCTCGCGCTCCTGATGGACCCGCAAGCCCCGTCGCTATACGACCTTGTCCTGCTTGATGTCGAGATGCCAGGAATCTCTGGAATCGAGACGTGCAAACGGATTCGACAGATGAGCGGCTATGAGGAACTTCCCGTGATTATGGTCTCGGGTCGCACCGAGGAAAAGCAAATCGCAGAAGGTCTCGACGCTGAAGCGTCCGACTATACGACGAAACCGATTAAAATCACGGAACTGCTCGCGCGCATCCGCTCCGCACTCCGTTACAAAGCGGCCGTCGATGAACGCAAAAAATATGAGGCGCGGCTCCAATACGACCTCGATCTCGCGCAAAAGATTCAACAGAGCGCGTTGACCCCGCCCATCAGCAACGATGAGATTGACGTCCGGGCTCTATACTTGCCGTCTAAAAAACTGGCCGGGGACATGTATGCCTGGTTCCAGGTCGCACCGGATCGGTATGGGGTCATCATCTTCGACGTGATGGGGCATGGTGTCTCGTCTGCGTTGATTACGATGGGGATTAGGTCGATTTTGCCCGGTCTCGTCAGCAACGTCCAATACCCAGTCGATGTGATGAGTGAGTTGAACCGCCAGATGACGTTCTTGTTCTCGGGAGAGGACATGCAAAGCTATTTCACGGCCGTTTATTGTTATATCGACACGACGAAGCGTCAAATCGAGTACGTCAATGCTGGTCATCCGCCGGTCATCGTGACGTCGGACTCGGGTGTGACTCGTCTCGAGACGACCGGTGTCCCGGTCGGCATGTTCGAGGAGCCGAATTTTGAGTCGAAGGTAGTCGACATCGAACCGGGGATGACGATGCACATGTATACAGACGGATTGATGGAATGTTACAGCAAAGACATCGACGACGGCATCCGCTGGCTCGAGAAGGACGTCGCGTCATACGGGCTTGACTACGCGCGTCACGTCGCCGAACAACTCGTCCCTAAAATCGAGATCGACGATGACTTGTGTCTCGTCACAGTCAAATTGATGTAAAAAGATGGTGTCGCCGCAACGGACGACACCATCTTTTTTAGAAATATCGCTTGCGCCACAAAATGTAAAAGGCGAGGCTTGAGAAACCGATCATCATCGTAATGGCGAACACGAAGCCAATCGGTTGTCCTTCCCACGGCACTTGGACGTTCATCCCGAATATTCCAGAGATCATCGTCGGAATACTAAGTACGATCGTAATCGAGGCCAAGAACTTCATGACGAAGTTGACATTGTTCGAGATGATCGAACCGAAGGCGTCCATCTTGATGCTGATGATATCGTTATAAATCGACGCCATCTCCATCGCCTGACGGTGCTCGACGAACACGTCTTCGAGCAACTCCTCGTCTTCTTCGTGCTTCTCGAGACTCGGTGTCTTGACGATGCGGTCGAGGACGCTGTCGTTCGCTTTGAGCGACGTCATGAAGTAGACGAGCGACTTCTGTAAGTTCATCAATTGAAAGATTTCCTGATTTCGCATCGAACGTTGCAACTCTTGCTCGAGCTCGTCCATGCGCCGATCGATTTGGCGAAGAAAGCGCAAGTATGTCATGCTTACTCGGTGCAAAATCTGAAAGACGAACCGGCTCCGGTAGTTCGTCCGGAACAAACGGGCTTTTCCGTTGGCGAACAAATTGAGCACGTCTAGATCACGCGAACAGACGGTGATGAAGTGTCGTCCCGTGACGATAATCCCAAGTGGAATCGTATTATAGGCGCGTCCTGTGTCGTCTTCTTCGACGTATGGGACGTCAATGATCATGAGGAGGCCCTCATCATCTTTTTCAAATCGTGGTTTTTCTTCAATATCAAGCGGGTCGTAGACGAAATCTTCAGGAATGCCGGAGGCGGCGATGACTTGATCGGCCTCATCTTTCGTCGGATTGACGAGTTGAATCCAGCTCCCTTTGTCAAAGTCTTCGATTTCGTCGACACGCCCAGATGCGTCGGTACGGTAAATCGTTAGCATAATGTTCCTCCTACCTTAGCTCAACCTAATTATAGGTACGCGAATGGGAGAGTGCAATCGGAAAAGGAGGAGTTTTTTTGTTTTTTCTCGAAAACATGCTACAGTGGGTAGGAATGTTAGTAGGATTGAAGCAAAGGAGGGATGGAGTTGTCACAAACGCCCCATAATGCTCTGTTTAACGAAGAAAAGTTGGCGGAGCTCCATCAAATCGCTAGCGGAAATAAAGATTTCTTAAAAAAGATTGCCGAGACATATATCCGCCAATTCGAGGCGAGATTCCCGGAATTGAGACGCATGGTGATGGAACGAAACCATGAACAAATCGAACAGCTCGCCCACTTGTTGAAAGGGGCCTCCTATTCTGTCGGCCTCGACGAGACGGCCGCCCGGTTCCATCAGCTCGAAGTGGCTGGAGAGACGAACGAAACCTCGAACCTCGAACCGATTCTCGACGACATCGAAGCCGATATGCGCCGCTTCGACCAAGAATGGGAAGCGCGCTTGAATGCATTATCATAAATAAAACGGGATTTCGCCGCAAGGCGAAGTCCCGTTTTTCGGATTAGGCTAAAAATTCGTCGAGTGTGGCAATCAACATGCCAATCTCTGGCTTCGTGATTTGGGCGTTCGCCCCGACCGCGTCGCCTTTATGTTTCAAGTCGTCCGAGATGAGCGAAGAGAAGATGATGATCGGCAGGTCGGCGAAACGATCCATCTCACGGAGTCGTTTCGTCAAATGCAAGCCGTCCATTTGTGGCATCTCGATATCGGTGATCAGCAAGTCACAATGGACGTCGCTCTGTTCGAACGCATCGAGCGCTTCCTTCCCGTTATTAAAGATCGTCGTGTTGAAATAGCCGGCGTCATCGAGCGTATCGATGATGAGCGTCCGCAACATCTCCGAATCTTCCGCAATCCAGACGTGTTTGTTCGAGCGCTCCCGGGCACCGAGTCGTTTGACCGATTCACGGGCCATGATGTCTTTACGGGACAGTTCGAGGGCGATGCGCTCGTAGTCAAGAAGGATAATCATCTGGTCGCCTGTTTTGACGACCCCGTTCGTGATTCCTTGCATGCCGCGCGCGAGATCAGACGGCGTGTCAATCTGTTCCCAAGAGATACGTTTAATCTCTGTCACTTGATCGACGCGGAGCACCGATTTCTCTCCGTTAAACTCACAGACGATCAAGCGATCGTTGTCTCCGACGTCACGCGGATGTCCGATGACCATCGGTAAATCGATGACCGTCATGACCTCACCGCGGAGCTCAATCAACCCCATGATTGCTTCCGGAGTGCCCGGGAGCGGAGTGAGGGGAAGCATCGTGATGATCTCACGTACCTTCATGACGTTAATCCCGAAAATGAACGGGCCTGACTGGAAAATGACAATCTCTAATTCGTTCGTGCCTGCCTCAAGTAAAATATTATGATCCATGCTCACTGGTGGTCCCTCCTAGTTCACGTACTCTCATCTCTTCTATCGGTCGATTTGATGAACATCTTCAGTTGAAAGTGGCAAAGTCGAGGCGGAATTGACAAAAAATTGACGAGTAACCGTTTACATTACATAAACTGAATCTTTATAGTTGTTCAACCGATTTGATTTTGCATACAATGGGGGTGGCAACGAGATATCAAAGCTTACTCAGGAGGCAGATAGAGATTATGAGTATGAACACGTATCCATATTTAATTAATGGACAATGGCAGGAATCGACAACGAACGAAACAATCGAACTCGTTTCACCTTATACAGATGAAGTCGTCGGGCACGTCCAGGCGATGTCTCGCGACGAAGTCGACGAGGCGATTCACGGCGCGAAAAGCGCACAACAGGAATGGGCGGCGCTTCCGGTCAACAAGCGTGCCGAACTGTTGTACGCTTGGGCGGACAAACTCGAAGAACGCGTTGATGAGATCGGTCAAATCATCATGCGCGAAGTCGGGAAGAACTTGAGCGACGCGAAGAAAGAAGTCGTCCGGACGGCGGAAATCATCCGCTATACGGCCGAAGAAGGTCTTCGCTTCACGGGCGGGTTCATGCAAGGGGACTCATTCCCTGGCGGTTCGAAAAACAAGATGGCGATCATCAAGAAAGAAGCGCTCGGTGTCGTCCTCGCGATTTCACCGTTCAACTACCCGGTCAACTTGGCAGCAGCCAAAATCGCACCGGCTCTTATCACTGGTAACGCGGTCGTGTTTAAACCAGCGACACAAGGCGCCATCAGCGGTGTGAAAATGGTCGAGGCGCTTCAAGACGCAGGTCTTCCGAGCGGTCTATTGAACCTCGTCACAGGACGCGGGTCGGTCATCGGTGACTACTTGACGTCACACCCTGGCATCGACATGATCACGTTCACAGGTGGTACCGGGACAGGTCAACACTTGTCACAACAAGCATCGATGGTACCTGTCGTGCTCGAACTCGGCGGGAAAGATCCGGCCCTCGTCCTTGAAGATGCGGACCTAACCCTGGCGGCTGATCAAATCGTCAGCGGGGCGTTCTCATATTCAGGACAACGCTGTACGGCGATCAAGCGCGTTTTCGTGCTCGAGCACCAAGCAGACGAACTCGTCGGAATGTTGAAAGATCGTGTCGAGAAGCTCACGGTCGGATCACCGGTCGATAACAGCTTCATCGTTCCACTCATCGACAAGAAGTCTGCAGATTACGTCCAAGGCTTGATTGACGATGCCGTCAACAAGCAAGCGACGGTCGTCCACGGAAACGAGCGCGACGGCAACCTCTTGCACCCGACGCTCCTTGACCACGTCACACGTGAAATGCGTGTCGCTTGGGAAGAGCCGTTCGGACCAGTTTTGCCGGTCATCCGCGTTAACTCACTCGACGAGATGATTGAACTCACGAACGAGTCTGAGTTCGGTCTTCAAGCGAGCGTGTTCACGCAAAATGTGAACAGCGCCTTCACGGTCGCCGACAAGCTCGAAGTCGGTACAGTCCAAGTGAACGGTCGCACAGAACGCGGCCCTGACCACTTCCCGTTCATCGGCGTGAAGCAATCAGGCCTCGGGGTCCAAGGGATTGGACGCAGCCTCGAGACGATGACACGCGATAAAGTTACCGTCATCAACTTATAAGTGATTGGAGAGGAGAAATCCTCTCCTTTTTTTGTGTGATTGAAATCCATTCTTATCGACAGGTATAATGAGTGAAGATAGGTGGAAGGGGTTGTGGGGACGTGGCGAACTGGATTTCAAGCCAACTGGCAAGACTCGATATACCGACGCCATTCGAGGTCGGCAACGTAAACGTTTATGTCGTCGAACACATGAACCGTTTCTTTATGGTCGATTGCGGACCGGACACGGAAGAGGCGTGGACCTCTTTGACGACACAACTGGCCGAGCTTGAGTTGACGCTCGCGGATATTGATTTTTTATTTTTGACGCACCATCATGCCGACCATGCGGGTCAGGCGTGGCGTCTGCGTGACGCCTCGATTCCCGTCTACGGACATGAGAAGCTCGTTCGCTATTTAGAACAGACACCGAACTTCATCAAACGAGGCAACCAATTTTTGCATGATTTGGCGCACTGGTTCGGGACCCCGGAGACGATTGTGAACAAATTGCCCGATTATCGGGAGGCGTTGCGCTGGATCGGCCCGACGACTGTGACGATGACATTCGAGGACGGGCAGGACGTGACGAGTGACGGGGCATGGAAGACAATCCATCTGCCCGGGCATGCGAGTGACCAGCTCGGACTGCTCGGCCCAGGTGGCGTGTTGATCGCGGGCGACCATTTGATCGATGCGGTCGAACCGAACCCGCTCATCGAACAGCCGTACGAAGAGGAAGGGTTCGCTTCGCCGGTCGTCCTGTATCTTGATTCGCTGCGGAAACTGCAGTCGGTCGACTTGAAGCTCGTCGTGAGCGGACATGGGGAACCGATTCACAAACCGCGTCCATTGATTGAGGCCCGCATCAGTCAGCGCTATGAGCGAAGTGAACTGCTCCTGAACGACTGGGTGGACGGCTTGAGCGTGTTCGATTGGTCGATGCGCCTGTATGGACGCAAGATGCGGCGGGCAATGCCGCTCGTCTTCAGTGAGGTGTTCGCCCGGTTGACGTTACTCGAGGAACGTGGGCGCGTCGTCAAACAGTTGACGGATGGAAAATGGATTTATGTGAGAGTGGAGGACATCTTAGAATGAGACATATTGTCATCACGGGTGCGTCGAGCGGCTTTGGGGCCGCGCTGGCGCATTCTTTTTATGAGTCGGGTGCCAAGTTGACGTTGATTGCACGGAACGAGGAGCGGTTGCGCGAACTCGGACAGAAGTTATCGGCCGATTGGATGGTGGCCGACGTCTGTACCGACTATGACACGCTCGTGGCGCAAGTCGAACGTACATATGGAGCAATCGACGTCTGGGTGAACAATGCCGGAATCGGCGAGTTCGACCGGGTCGTCGATCAAACGACCGACGTCATCGAGGAGACGATGCGCTTGAACGCGACCGCACCGATGTTGCTGGCGCGTGATTGTGCGCGAACGATGCGCCGTGGCAGTACGATTATCAACGTCTGCTCGCAAGCGGCAAAAGTCCCGACTCCGAAATCGGCCGTCTATGCCGGATCGAAAGCGGCGCTGCTCCAGTTCTCGAACGCGCTTCGGTTGGAACTGAAGCCGGCTGGGATTCATGTACTGACCGTCAACCCGGGACCTATTGCGACACCGTTCTTTCTCCGGGCCGACAAGAGTGGACGTTACGAAGCGAGTGTGAAATCGATTATGCTCGATCCCAATCGCCTTGCGAAACGCGTCGTCGCGGCATGTGAGGCGTCGAAACGTGAAGTGAACACCCCGTGGTGGATGGAACTTGGCGCGAAACTGTACGCAATGTGCCCGGTCATGTTCGAACGGCTCGCAAAACGGGGATTTGACAAAAAGTAAATGCGTCAACATAGAGAAAAAAGGGGGAGACACGATGCGCCGATTGAAACAGTTTGGCTTGATGCTGTCACTCATCTTCCTCGCTGCCTGCGGGACGACGCGCGCCGAAATCGCACCGACGTTCGATCAGGCGGCTGAAGAAGCGAAACAGTCGACGGTCAATTTTTATATGTGGGGAGGCGATGACGGCATCAATCGCTATATCGATGAGTATGTCGCGCCCCGCCTGAAAGAGACGTATGACGTGGAGTTGAACCGTGTCCCGATGGACACGGCCGAGTTTGTGCGCCAATTGTCGCTCGACAAGCGTGCGAATCGAGAAGAAGGGACGATTGACCTCATGTGGATCAATGGAGACAATTTCCGTAATGCTGCAGAGGCGGAATTGTTGCAGGGTGACCTGCTCGACAAAATCCCGAACGCCAAGCTATTGAATGAGGAAGCGCAAGCGACCGATGCGGGAACTCCGACGAACGGGCTCGAAGTCGCTTGGGGGAACGTGCAGTTCGTCATGCACTATGATGCGGACAAAGTCAAAAATCCGCCGACGACGTTCGACGAATTACATCGTTGGACCGAAGAAAATCCTGGCCGTTTCACGTATCCTGAAGTGACAGACTTCACAGGAAACGCGTTCGTCCGCCATCTGCTCTACGCCGAGTATGGGACTTTGGCCGGTAACGATGAGATTCCAGACGAGTTCTGGGAGAAGCTTGCGACGTGGTCGCCGGCCCTATGGAAACAAGGGACTACGTATCCGAAATCGCTGGCCCAGCTCGACCAGTTGTACGCCGCGGGTGACGTCTGGATGACGATGGGCTTCAATGAACGACGCGCTGAGGCTGAGCGTGAAAATGGCGTGTTTCCTAGTGGGACACGTGCACTCGTGCTCGAACATTCAATCGCCTCGACGCATTTTCTCGCCGTTCCATTTAACGCCAAAAATCCAAACGGTGCGCTCGTGGTCATCAATGAGTTATTGTCGCCCGAAGCCCAGCTCGCCAAACAAGACTCGACGTACTGGGGAGACGGGACGTCGCTCGATTTGACCAAACTCGATACGGCAGACCGTGACGCATTCTTAAAGCTCGATGAAGGTGTCACTTATCCTGACCCGGTAAGTCTCGCCGAACGCTCGATTCCTGACTATGGGCCGGCCGTGATCGATGCGATTCGTGAGGAGTGGGACCGTGTCGCGAAGTAGTCTATGGCTTAGTCTGTTCGTTCTGGCATTACCGTTCACCGGTGTTGCCTTTCTGATTTACGAGACCGTAGGATTCGACTGGTCTGAGTTAAACGATGCGGCGTGGCGTGCCAGTCTCGCCGTGACGCTGTATGTGACAGTCGTTTCGACGGTCCTCTCACTTGTCATCGGGACGTGGCTCGCCCGTTCGGTGTATCGACATCGGTCGACGTGGCTCGCGTCACTTCTCAGGTGGCCGATGTTCATACCGCACGTCGCAGCCGCGTATTTATTTTATCTATTGTTCTCAGGGGCCTTCCCATTCTATGGATTGATTGAGGCGAATGAACGCCACCATCTCGTCGTCATCTTGACGTATGTTTGGAAAGAAGTGCCGTTCGTGTTTTTGATGGTGATTGGGACGTATGCCCAATTGAATCGGGGTTATTTGGATATGGCGAAAACACTTCAACTCACGCCGTTTAAACAATTTAAAGTGGCGGAATGGCCATTCCTCGTTAAACCGCTCCTCGATTCGTTTTGGGTGCTCGTCGCTTTTATCTCGTTTGCCTATGAAGTGCCGGCCTTGTTAGGGGTCACCTTCCCTGAACTGCTCGGGGTACTCGCCTACGAACGATTGACGACCGGATTATTTTTAAATGCGTACGAGTCGTATGCGGTCGCCCTCATCTGGACGCTGTTCATCTTCATTGGTGTCATCGGCTCCTACTCGGTGACGGCTAAACGACGACGACGTATCGAACGGGGGGTGAGACGATGAGTCAGATTCTCACCGCTGGCTTGATCCTGTTCCCATTCATCGGGCTGTTTTTGGCGTTCCCGGCCGCGTTCAGTTGGGATGAGGCGTTCGGAAACACGGTCATTTATGTCATCACCCTCGGCTTCGTCAACGTATGGCTCGGTATCGGTACGGCTTGGTGGCTCATGTTCACCGAGTCGAGATGGAAAACTTTAGTCGAATGGTTCACGTTCCTTCCACTGTTCATTCCGGTCATGGTTAGCATGTTCGGCATGTATATCGCTTTGGCGCAACTCGGCCTTGTCGGCACACACATTGGAGTTGGCCTCGTCCTGCTCGTCACGACGTTGCCGTATTCCATCCGGCTGGCATATAACGCCATGTATGTGATTGGCCGAACGCTTCTTGAACAGACGTTGATGCTCGCCCCATGGACCCGGTTCGGTCTCGTGCTATTCCCGCTCTTGAAAGAGACGATTCGAACAATCGTCTTGTTCTCGACGGTTATCGTCTTGAGTCAATTCGTGCTCGTTCAATTGATCGGGGCGGGTCTCGTCCCGACGGTCACAACGCGTCTTTATCAGTCCTATGCAGGCAATGACGTCTCGCTTGCGTTACAGAATACATGGGTGCTCATCCTCGTGCCGGTCCTCCTCTATCTTGGGCTCGGCGGACTGTTCGGCATCTGGATTAGATTGGTGAAAGGACGGTTGCAATGAGCTTAGTATTATCAGGCGTTTATAAACGCTTTAAAGACCGCGACGTGTTACGCGGCATTGATTTAGATATTCCGAACGGTGAGATTCATGCTCTCGTCGGCGTGAGCGGGTCCGGAAAGTCGACGTTGCTCCGCATCATCGCAGGATTAGAGACACACGACTCCGGGACAGTGGCGTGGGAGGAGACGCCGCTTGACGGAGTGCCGCCTCACTTGCGCCGGATCACGATGTTGTCGCAATCCCCGCTCTTGTTCCCACATTTGACGGTTGGGGAGAACGTGACACTTGCCACACCGAACCAATCGCGTCAAGAAGCAGAGACGTGGCTCGCCCGCGTTCGGCTGCCTGGTCGCTATGACGCTGAGATTCACGAGCTT
Source organism: Exiguobacterium sp. s152 (assembly GCF_018618335.1). NCBI lineage: Bacteria > Bacillati > Bacillota > Bacilli > Caryophanales > Exiguobacterium > Exiguobacterium sp. s152. The sequence continues at coordinate 130,041 of NZ_JACSLX010000001.1, read as the reverse complement.
TCCGGCGGAGAACAACAACGCGTGAGCTTTTCCCGGGCACTCGCGGCTTCACCGCGGCTTATTCTGCTCGATGAGCCGTTTACGAACCTTGATCCCGATCTCAAATACGAGTTGCAACGCTTGATTCGCGACCTCGTTCGTGAACTTGGATTGACAGCGCTCCTCGTGACGCATGACCGGGAAGAAGCGATGCTCGTCGCTGACCGAGTGACACTGCTCGAAGCGGGGCGCGTCCGCGCGAGCGGCACCCCACAAACTTTATCCGAGACGGAATCGACGTTCGGCGACTTTATCGAACTGGGTGGCAGTCTGTATCCCTCGCTTCAGATCGAGGTGACGGATTCCCCGACTGACGAGACGGTCGTGCTGATCCGGTCGTTCACGCGTTTCGGGCATCGTCTTGGCGAATATCGCCGCGGGCAGGGGGACTACGTCATCTTGCCACGGGATGAATCGTTCCGGGACGGTGAGACGTATTATTTACGTAAGAGACAAGGAGGAATATGATGTTAGACACATACGGTAGCCGGTTCGTTCGTCCTGTCATCGAACGTGGGGCCGATCGGCTCTTGAAATGGAAGTTTACCCCGAATGAGGTGACCGTCCTCGGGGGTATCATCGGTGTTTCGGTCGGCCTCTTCATTTATAACGACATGCTGTGGACGGCCGTCTTGCTATTATGGGTGTCCGGTCTGTTCGACGTCCTCGATGGGACGATGGCGCGTCGCTCGCAGAAAACGGGCTTCGGGACGGTGCTCGACCTCGTGTTCGATCGCATCGTCGAGATTGCCGTCGTCATCGCGCTCGCCTTACGCCATCCGGAGCATATGCCGGTCTTTCTGCTGTTGCTCGGATCGTTCGTCGTGGCGATGACGTTGTTCCTCGCAGTCGGGGCGAGCAGCTCCCGCCGGTCGGAGAAGTCGTTCTATTACCAACCTGGTATTTTAGAACGGACGGAATGCTTCATCTTGTTCACGCTCATGATTTTATTCCCGACATGGATTGGCGTCATCGCGACGATGTTCCTCGTCCTTGAAGTGTCGACCATTTTACAGCGGTTGTTCGAAGCGCGGCGAATTTTACGATGAAGCCTCGTCTCGTCCTCGTCGGGCTCGGTCACGGACAGCTCGAGATTCTCGCTCGGCTCGACGAGATCCAAGAACGGTATGACGTCAAGTATATCGGGGGACGCGAAACGATATACACGGGCGCGTTCCCGCAAGTGATTGCCGGGGAGATGGAATCGGCGACGACACGGTTGCGCCCTGACGTCACGCCGGTCGCCAATCGCCTCATCGGGCTCAATCCGGTTGCCCGGATTGTCGAGACCGAACACAGGCAAGTTGGATATGATCTCCTCGTGCTCGCGACCGGTGCGAAAAGTCGTGGACTCGGGACGGGACTAAAACCGATGACGTCATATGTCTTGGACGACATTGTCAACAGTGAGGCCGTCACCATCGTCGGCGGTGGCAAGGCCGGGGTCGAGCTCGCCTTCGCATGCATCCGACAAAAGCGACGCGTGACATTGTATGCGCGTCGCCTGTTGCCTGAACTCCCACGGCGCGTCGCTCAGCGTATGGCACGTCGTCTCGTCCGGAGCGGCGTGACGATCATCCTGGCCCCGTTCCAATCCGGACAAGGGGACGGACTCGTCTTGGATGCGACCGGTGTCGTCGCTGACGACTGGTGGTCAGCGGCCGGACTGGCGGAAGAAGCGGCGTTCATCGAGACCGAAGACGATTTGCGGCATCCGGTCTATCGCGATATCTTTATTACTGGCGATATGGCGGCCCGATTGAACGGCGGCGTCGATGCCGTCCGCTCAGGGCGACACGTCGCACGTCTGTTGCTCGGCACAAAGCGTCCGTTCAAATCACGGACATCGCTCAATATCTTACTGACGACTCCGGGACAAGCACTCTTGACGTACGGGAAGTTGACGTGGCACGGGCGGTTACCGTTTTGGTTGAAACGGACAATCGACCGACGCTACGTCGAACGATTTACATGAAGGAACGAAAAAAGACGACCATGACGGTCGTCTTTTTGTTTAGTCGTTCAACGTATCGAGGAACGAACGGATTTGCATCTCTGTCTTGGCGTTCGCCGAGTGGAGATGCTCTTGTTTAACGCCTTCTTTATAGAAGAGAAGCGAGGGGATGCCCCGTACTTCTTGCGCGTCCGACAGTTCCGGCAATTCGTCGCGGTCGACGACGTACCAGTTGAACTGTGGGTAGTCTTTGACGAGCTCGTCGACGTACATGTCGAGTCGACGGCAGTCCGGGCACCATGACGTCGTGAAGACGACCATGCCTTTATCTTGAATGGCTTCTTGGAATTGCTGATCGGATTGAATCGGTTTCATAAAAATCTCTCCCTTCACGTATATTGTCTGTGTAATCGCAATGGGCGTCAACCGATTGGCATTCTCGGTCGCGCCGTAATATGTGATACACTAATAAAAATAGAACCGCAAGGGATAGGTGATGGTTATGGCGTTACGTCATGCACTACTCGGGTTATTGACCCATCAACCCGCTACCGGCTATGCCTTGAACGCGACGTTCAAAGCGCAAATGATTCATTTTTGGCACGCCCATCATACACAGATTTACCGTGAACTGTTAAAAATGGAAGACGAAGCACTCGTCTCCTCTGAGCATGTGGCCCAACATGATTTACCGGACAAAAAGATTTACTCGATCACCGACACGGGACGTCAAGAGTTGATTGACTGGTTGCGGCAACCGACCTCGTACCAACCGAAAATGAAAGACGAGAACTTGCTTCGGGTCAGCCTGTTGCAGTTGCTCCCGCTCGACGAGGCGATTCGCTACGTCGAAGAGACGAAAGCGCATCACGAGCAAGTCGCCCATCAAATCCGGGCGTTTCAAGCGGCCCATCAGTCCGAGGCCGATACGCTCGGCTATTTACTGACGAGCGAGTATGCGATTCGGATGATGGAAAACTACGCCGGTTGGGCCGATTGGGCCATCGAACAAATGAAACAACGTGACACCGATGCGACCTGACGTTCAGGTCGCATGTTTTGTGTAGGGGTGAATAGGCAGCCGTGCCAACAGCTCATCAAGTTTGTCCGAATCGACGTCGGCTTGATTGGCGGCAATCAAGTCGTTCAATTGATCGACCGAAGAGGCACCCGGCAGGACGACGGCACACGTTCGTTTCGCGGCGGCAAGGGCGTAAGCTTGAATCGGCGTTGGGATCGTCGGCAACACGTCGCGTAACTCTGATGCAGTCCATGCTTCGAAGCCTTTGTCCGTCAAGCGCTCGGACCACTCAGTGGTCAATAGTCCTTTGGCGAGCGGTCCGCGACCGACAATCGGGATGTCGAGGTCGAGCGATTCGATGCGACGATCGAGCAACGAATATGGTGTCATCAAGACGTCGAGTTCACCGTGCTCGAGCCAATAGCGAATGACGTTCGGACGAATCGAGGACAGTCCGATGTGTCGGATGACCCCGGCTTGTTTTTGCCGGCGCATGAATGTGATCGTCTCATCGAGATCGTCCTCGATCGTGCCGCCATGGACGTAATATAAATCCAAATAGTCAGTCTGGAGACGTTCGAGCGAATCGGCCAGCGCCTGCTCCAAATACGTGGCGCTCGGATCCCAGCGCATCCCATCTTCCGTTCGCACGTTCCCGCCCTTGCTCGTTAAGAACAGCTCGTCCCGGCGTCCGGCGAACGTCGAACCGACTAGACGTTCCACCTCGAAGTGATCGTAGACGTCGGCCGTATCGAAATGCCGAACCCCAGCGTCGTAGGCGGCCTCTAGAATCCGACGACCCTCTGCTTCCCCGTGTTTTAAAATCGACATGGTACCTAATCCTAACTCTGCCATTGATAATTCCTCCTTGTTCCGTCTGACGATATGAATCATAATCACAGTATATAGGAAAAGTGAGGGGTACATACAAATGGAAGAGATAACGATTGAACGGGAAGTCATTTACGAAGGAAAGATCTTTAACGTTGAGAAACACGTCGTCTCGCTCCCGAACGGAGGGACCTCGGTTCGTGAACTCGTCTATCATAACGGGGCCGTCGCCGTCCTCGTCGTCGATGAAGACGACCGCATCGTCCTCGTCGAGCAGTACCGGAAAGCGTTTGAATCGATGTCACTCGAGATTCCGGCCGGTAAACTGGAAGTCGGTGAGGAACCGCTCGCGAGCGCGAAGCGCGAACTCGAAGAAGAGACCGGTTATACGGCCGAGACGCTCGAAAAAATCTTCTCATTTTACGGGGCACCCGGTTTTTGCAGTGAACGGGTCGATGTCTATGTCGCACACGGCTTGACGGCCGGTACGATGAACCTTGATGAGGACGAGTTTTTACAAGTCCAACGCTTCACGTTCGACGAGGCGGTCGACTTGCTGGCGAGTGGACGCATCACTGACGCGAAGACGATTATGGCGATTCAGTGGTGGCAATTATCTAAATTGAAATGATTCTAATCTAGAGTGAGTTATGTTACACTTACATAGGAATCATTTTAATTTGAAAAACCGGACGAACTTCGGTATGCTTTGAATAGTGAATTATGCTAAGAGGGGGCGCCTTATGGAAACGCGAATTGAACGGATCAAACAGCAATTGAGCGCCAAAGGATATAAATTGACACCGCAACGAGAATCAACTGTCCGGATTCTACTTGAGAATGAGACGGACCATTTGAGCGCAGAGAACGTGTTCATGCTCGTCAAAAGCATCGCACCGGAAATCGGGCTCGCGACCGTCTATCGGACGCTGGAGCTATTGACGGAGCTCGGTGTCGTCGACAAAGTCAACTTCGGTGACGGAGTCGCCCGTTTCGACCTCAGACCAGAAGGCGCGAACCATTCGCACCATCATCTCGTCTGTGTCGAGTGCGGTTCGGTGGAGGAGATTATGGAAGACTTGCTTGTCGACGTCGAGAAGAAAGTCGAAAGCAAATACGAATTTTTAATCAAAGACCATCGCTTGACGTTTCACGGCATCTGTAAAGTCTGCCAAGCCAAAGGCGTCACGCTCGAGGGTCATAAAGCAGTCATCAACGGATAAAGCAAGACAGGCAGCCTCTCAAAGGCTGCCTGTCTTTTGTATGTCGTCACGTCGTCAAGTAACGGGACAGGACGGTGGCGATCCCGTCTTCATTGTTCGATGTCGTCATTTCCGTGGCTATGGTCAAGATGTCCTCGACGGCGTTGCCCATGGCGACGCCGATGCCGGCATACTCGATGATCGACCGGTCGTTGTGCCCGTCACCGAACGCGATGACACGGTCGCGGCTGATCCCGATGTTTTGGAACACATGGTCGAGCGCCCGGGCCTTGTCGATGCCGAAGTCTGTGAACTCATAGTACATGGCGGCCGTGAACATGCCGGTGACGCGGTCCGTGAACGGTCCGGCGAGCGAAGCGGCATGCGCCTGCAGATAGTCAGGTTGTCCCGCGACGAGAATCTTATAGACGGGGAAATTGATGGCGTCGGCGAGACGGGGTGCTTCCCGTAATCGGAACCGACCGCCGCGCGACTCGTACTCGATAATATTGAACGGCTCACCGTTCAACTCGAGCATGCCGTTGAAGACGTCATTGACATACATATACGTCTCGTCATTGATCATCGGAATGACGTCGAAGCCGGTCAAATGATCCAAAATGGCACGAGCGTCGTTCGGATGAATCGCCTGTTCGAACAATGTTTCTTTAGTCGCCGCATCCGTGACGCACGCCCCGTTCGAGGAGACGATGAGTCCCCCGTATTCATGCAGTCTAAGCTCTTCGGCGAACGGTTCGATACCCCGTTTCGGCCGTCCGGAGGCGAGTACGACTTTTTTGCCTTCCGCCTGGAGGTCGAGCAAGATCTGTTTCGTGCGCGGTGAAATCATCTTCTGGTCGGTCAATAACGTTCCGTCTAGGTCGAGTAAAATCGCCTGAATCATCGTCTCATCTCCTTAAATCGTCAATTCAAGTTTATTTTGTTCGGGGTCGAGCAGGACACTTTCATAATAACCGTCTCCCGTCGTCCTCGGTCCGTCGATGAGCGGATACCCGTCGACTTCGAGTCGTCGTGTCAACGCATCGACCGCCTCTTTGCTACCGAGCGCGAACGCGATATGCGCGTAGCCGATCGTTTCGCGTGGTGTGCCTTGGACGTCCGGGCGTCGCATCAACTCGAGCCGGCATGTCGAATCAGGGAACGTCAGAAAATAGGATTCGAACTGTTTTTGTTCGTTCGTATACTTATCGTTTGCAGTTGCCCCGAGGTACGTCTCGTAGAAGCGGCGCATCGGTTCGAGGTCGTTCACCCATATGGCGATGTGTTCGATTTTCATGTAAGTTCCTCCTTTGATGGTTGGTGCATGATCAAATTCAAGCGTTCCGTGTTCCAGAGCATTCCGAGCATGATCAAGACGGTCACGAGCGGAAATAAGCCGAGCGACGTCTGAGACACGATGAGTCCGAATAGCGGGGGCAGGAACGTGCTGCCCGTGTAGGCGAACGCCATCTGGAATCCCATCAACCGTTTTGCCCGTTCCTTTCCGAACCGCTGCGGCGTCTCATGGAGCATGCTCGGGTAAATCGGGGCCAAGCCTAGCCCGATAAAAATCAATCCGACCAACATCGCTCCGGTCGCCGGAATGAGAAACACGAGGCTACCGATTAAAGCGAGGGTTTGCCCGAGCCGAATCATCTGTCGATTCGTGAAGCGGAACGAGAGGAACCCGCTCAGGAAGCGACCAAGCGTGATGCTGCCGTAATAGATTGACACCCACGTCGCAGCCGTCGCGACAGAGAACTGTTTCATCTGGACGAGGTAACTGCTGGCCCACAGGCCGATGAGCGCCTCAATCCCACAATAGAGAAGGAACGTGGCTAGCGCATACGAGAGGCCTTTCGGCATCTTTCGTTCGAGCGCGGTCACGGCCGTCTCTTGTCGTTCGAGCGGTGAGGGCTCCGTTTTGTTTTCGCGCTTCCAGAGCGGGAACGACAGGAGCAGGAGGAAGGCGAGCGCGAATTGAATCAATGCGACGATTAAATAGCCGTCACGCCAACCGCTCTCCGTCAAGACGCCGGCCATGACGAGCGGTCCGCCCGTCGCTCCGACGCCCCAGAAGCAATGGAGCCAGTTCATATGGTGCGCCTTATAGTTTTCTGCGACGTAATGGTTGAGCGCGGCATCGACCGCCCCGGCACCAAGTCCGAGTGGAATCGATAGGACGAAAAGCCAGATCAAGGACGGGGCCGCGTAAAAGCCGAGCAGACACATTGCCGTCACGAGTCCGGAGCCGAACGTGACTTGCTTCGTATCGAATCGTTCGAGTAACCTACCGCTGAGTAGGCTCGATAAAATCGTGCCCGCGGCAATGGTCATAAAAATCCATCCGGCCATTGAGATCGGGGCGTTGAACTCGACGTGCATTAACGGCCAACTGACACCGAGCAAGGCGTCGGGCAGGCCAAGACTGATAAAGGCAATGTAAATCACGGTCAATAATAAAAATCCTGTCATAATTCACCTCTTCAAATCGATTCAAGGATCAACCCGACGCAACGTCGAGCTAAGCCTGCGAAATAATCTTCCTCCCATATGCCGATCAATAAATCTGGGGTGTGAGCCGCCGGAATATGACGCTGGCAGGCGTTCCGAATCCCCTCCAACTCGGTATCGACGAGATCGACGTCCGAAAAAATGATGGCGTGCGGATTGAGCGTCGCGGTGAAGGTCGCGACGAGCCGACCGTGCGCATCGAGCGCGGCGTCCGACAATGGGGCCGGGGCCGACCGCTCACTCGCTATCCGGTCATGAAACGTCGAGTCGTCATAGAGTGGTAGAAACGAAATCTCCCCGCTGAACCCGGTCTTTCCACGGATGAGCTGTCCGTTGATGAGTATCCCGGCACCGGGTCCGTTTTTTCCCAGATAGATGTAGACGATTGACTGGTCGCCAGTGAGTTCGTGCGTGTGTCCGTATCCATAGACAGCCGCGTTCATGTCGTTCTCGATGACGGCAGGGCGAGCTGTGCGTGACTCGACCCAATGTTTTAAGTCGAGGTGTGCGAACGTAGGATAGTCCGGGGCGAAGATGACCGTCCCGTCCGCGACAGCCGCCGCGACACCGATGGAGATTGCGCTCACGTCGGGGGTTCGGTCCAACTGTCGGTCGAGCACCGAGCCGAGCGCACCGAGGTGGTCCCCGTTTAGAATCTCCTGCGTCCCGTCGTTAATCGTTGCGCCCTTGCAATCGATGAGACGATAGCGGACGACCGACTTCTCGACGTATAGCGTCAATCCGTGCGTGAACCGCTCATTATAGATGTAACGTTTGGCTGGGCGACCACCGCGTGAATCCTCAAAACCGTGTTCGAACACTTCACCGGCCTCCATCAACTGCTCCAACTGCTTCTTGACGGTCGGAAAGCTGAGCCGGGTCGCCTCCGAGATGGCGGCGATGGTCGAATGACCGGATAAGACGAGTTGACGTCTGACGGCGACCGTCAGATTAGTAGTGGTCTGTTCCATGGACGACTCCTCCCAAACTTTTTAAATCATTTTAATAAGTCGACTTGAGTGTAACAAATCATGATGAGATTTGTAAGCCCTCAATCGAAATATATGGATGAAAACCTCACCCAAATCTGTCACAAAAAAGCTTTTAAAAAAATGAGGTCAGACGTCTTCACAACGGTTTACATAAGTGATATGATGTAAGCGTATTCAGGTGTAACAAGGAAGGAGGGGGATGTCATGCGTTCGCAAGTCGAGTCATTTTTGCAGTACATGACGGTAGAAAAACGAATGTCGACGAACACGAGACAAGCCTATGCGAGCGATTTGACCCAGTACTTATCGACGTTGACCCAACTCGGGGTGACTGAATGGAATGAAGTCACGCGGGCACATATCGTCAAGCATATGGAAGAGTTGTCGCAAGCCGGTCGGGCTGCTTCATCATTGCGGCGGGCCGTCAGTTCGATTCGGACGTTCCATCATCATTTAAAGATGACGGGTGGGGCAACGACTGACCCGGCGCTCTATTTAGAGACGCCGAAAGCAGAGCGCCATCTACCGGACACGTGGTCGCAAGACGAAGTCGAGCGATTGCTCGACAGCGTTCCGACGTCTGACCCGCTCGCGCTGCGCGATCGGGCCATGCTCGAACTGCTTTACGGAACAGGTATGCGCGTCAGTGAACTTCTTGGGCTCGATTTGGATGATTTACAGTTCGAATTGGGGTATCTACAGTGTGAAGGCAAAGGCGAGAGTGCCCGGATTATCCCGGTGTCATCTGTCGCCCAAAGTTTTGTCGAACGCTATATCCAACAGGCACGTAACGGGCTTGGTGGTCGGGAGACCGAGGCGTTGTTCTTGAACGGACGTGGTGGTCGGCTCAGTCGTCAAGGATTCTGGAAGATGATTAAACGACGGGCCAAAGAGGCTGGCATTCAAAAAGAGATCACGCCACACGTGCTCCGGCATTCGTTCGCGACACACTTGCTCGAGAACGGCGCCGACCTTCGGGCCATTCAACAGATGCTCGGGCATGCTGACCTCTCCACGACTCAAATCTACACACATGTCAATAAGGCACGACTCCACGATGTCTATCGAAAACATCATCCGCGTGCGTAAAGACACTAAAGGAGGAACTTTTTGTGAAGAAATTTAAACGTATTTTCTTGGTCGTCATGGACTCGGTCGGGATTGGGGAAGCCCCAGATGCCGACCAGTTCGGAGACGTCGGTTCAGACACGCTCGGGCATATCGCTCGTGAACACGGTGGGTTGAACATGCCGCATATGGGCCGTCTCGGCTTGGCGAATATTAAACCGATCGAAAGCATCGAACCGTCTGAGACGCCTAGCGCCTATGGACGTATGGAAGAGATTTCAGCCGGGAAAGACACGATGACCGGCCATTGGGAGATCATGGGCCTTCATATCGATACGCCGTTCCGCGTCTTTGAGGAGTTCCCGGATGACTTGATCAATCGTCTCAAAGAGTTCAGCGGACGTGACGTCATCGGCAACAAGCCGGCATCAGGCACAGAGATTTTGGATGAGCTCGGTGAAGAACACGTCAACACGGGCGCCTTGATCGTCTACACGTCGGCTGATTCGGTGCTTCAAATCGCGGCGCATGAAGAAGTCGTCCCGCTCGACGAGTTGTATCGCATCTGCGAATACGCCCGTGAAATCACGCGCGAAGACCCGTACATGCTCGGTCGCATCATCGCCCGCCCGTTCCTCGGAACACCTGGCGCTTGGGTCCGCACATCGAACCGCCACGACTATGCGCTCAAACCGTTCGGCAAGACGGTCATGAACACGCTCGAGACGGCCGGGAAAGACGTGATCGCCCTCGGGAAAATCAGCGACATTTATGACGGCGAAGGCGTCACAAAAGCGATTCGGACGAAGTCGAACATGGACGGGATGGATAAGCTTGTCGAATCGCTCGATGAAGACTTCGAAGGACTCTGCTTCTTGAATCTCGTTGACTTTGACGCACTCTTCGGTCACCGCCGTGACCCAGAAGGCTATGCGATCGCGCTTGAAGAGTATGACGCCCGTCTACCGGAAGTGATGGAGAAGTTGCGTGAAGACGACTTGCTTATCATCACGGCCGACCACGGGAACGATCCGACGGCACCAGGCACGGACCATACGCGTGAATACGTGCCGCTCATCGTTCATCATCACGGCGCGACAGCAGTCGACCTCGGGATTCGAGGAACGTTCGCCGACATCGGCGCCACAGTCGCGGATAACTTCGATGTCGATGCACCAGCACACGGAAAGAGTTTCTTAAACGAAATTTGAGGAGGCACTACTCATGGTAAATTGGAACGAAACAAAGGCATTTTTACAGGAACGCATGAACGGAACACCAGAAATCGGACTCATCCTCGGCTCAGGACTCGGCGTCCTCGCCGACGAGATCGAGAACGCGGTCAAAATCCCTTACGAGGACATCCCGCACTTCCCGGTATCGACCGTCGAAGGACACGCTGGACAACTTGTCTTCGGTGACCTCGAAGGAAAACGCGTCGTCGCGATGCAAGGACGGTTCCACTTCTATGAAGGCTACTCAATGGAACAAGTCACGTTCCCGGTCCGCGTCCTCAAATTGATTGGTGTCGAGACGCTCATCGTCACGAATGCGGCCGGTGCTTGCAACGAGTCGTTCAACCCAGGGGACTTGATGATCATCACGGATCACATCAACTTCTTCGGCACGAGCCCGCTCATCGGCAAGAACGCGAGCGACTTCGGGACACGTTTCCCAGATATGTCAGAAGCGTACGATAAAGAGCTCGTCACGTTGACGGAAGGTGTCGCTGCGAAGCTCGGCCTCTCGATTCAAAAAGGCGTCTATTTCGGAAACACAGGTCCGACATACGAGACACCAGCCGAAGTGAAGATGGCACGCCTCCTCGGCGGCGACGTCGTCGGCATGTCGACGGTACCTGAAGTTATCGTGGCCCGTCATTCGGATATGCGTGTGCTCGGCATCTCGTGCGTGTCGAACATGGCAGCCGGGATTTTAGATCAACCGCTCAACCATGAAGAGGTCATCGAGACGACAGAACGCGTCCGTCAAGACTTCCTTTCACTCGTACGCGGCACGATTCAAAGCATGTAACCACTACCCAATTAGGAGGACGAAACTTATGCGCATGGTCGATTTGATTTTGAAAAAACGTAACGGTGGCGAATTAAACGAAGAGGAGATTCGCTTCATCATCGAAGGCTTCACGAACGAGACGATCCCTGACTATCAGATGTCGGCCCTTTCAATGGCGATTTACTTTAACGGCATGACAGAGAAAGAGACGGCAGCCTTGACGATGGAGATGGTCAAATCTGGTGACGTCATCGATTTGTCGAACATCCAAGGTAAAAAAGTCGATAAACACTCGACCGGCGGTGTCGGTGACAAAATCAGCTTAATCGTCGCTCCGCTCGTCGCGTCAATCGGCATTCCGGTCGCGAAGATGAGCGGGCGCGGTCTCGGCCACACGGGCGGGACAATCGATAAGCTCGAATCGTTCCCTGGCTTCAACGTCGAGTTGACGGAAGAACAGTTCACGAAGCAAGTAAACGATATCAAGATGTCCATTATCGGTCAGACGGGTAACTTGACGCCTGCCGACAAACGTCTTTACGCACTCCGTGACGTGACGGCGACGGTCGATTCAATCCCGCTCATCGCGAGTTCGATTATGTCGAAGAAAATCGCGGCCGGTGCCGACAGTATCGTCCTCGACGTCAAGACGGGTTCAGGCGCGTTCATGAAGTCGTTCGATGATGCAAAAGCGCTTGCTGAAGAGATGGTTGCCATCGGGAAGAACGTCGGCCGTCAAACGGTTGCCGTCATCACGGACATGGACCAGCCGCTCGGTTTCGAAATCGGGAACGCGAATGAAGTGAAAGAAGCGATCGAAGTCCTCTCGGGCAAAGACGTGAACGACTTGAAGACGATCGCCCTCACGATTGCCGGCCATATGGCTGTACTCGGCGAGTTCTATCCGACGTTCGACGAGGCGTATGCTGACCTGGAGAAACGGATGGCGGATGGTCATGCCCTCGAAGTGTTCCGGCAGTTCGTAGCGGCACAAGGTGGCGACGCGTCGCTCGTCGATGACTTGTCGAAACTTCCGCAAGCGAAGTATGAGACGACGTTCGTCGCGAAACAAGCAGGTTACGTCGAGTCGATTATCGCTGACGAAGTCGGTGTGGCAGCGATGCTCCTCGGCGCAGGTCGCGCGACAAAAGATGATCAGCTCGACTTCGCGGCCGGTATCACGCTCGAGAAGAAAGTCGGTGACAAGGTCGAGGCCGGTGACGTGATCGCCGTGCTCCGTTCGAACAAAGAAGACATGACATCTGCGCTCGAGCGGATGGACCACGCGTACACAATCGGTGCGACAGAGCCGACGGCGCGTCCACTCGTCCACGCCGTCATCCAGTAAGCGGCAAGTCAGAACGTCTGTTTCCACAAAATAGTGGAGACAGACGGTTTTTTTTGATAGAATGGGCAATGTGTGAGTGAGAATGACAATATGAACATAAAGGGGTAACTTTTCATGAAAAAAGGATCTATGAAATTAGAGAACGGCGAAATGATCGAATTCGACTTGTTCCACGATGCGGCACCAATCACGGTCGACAACTTCGAGGAGCTCGCGAACAGCGGCTTCTATAACGGTTTGACGTTCCACCGGGTCATCCCAGGTTTCGTCAGCCAAGGCGGTTGCCCAGACGGGACAGGCATGGGCGGTTCAGGCAAGACGATCCCATGTGAGACATCGACATCGTTCCCATACAAACATGAAGCGGGTTCGCTTTCAATGGCACACGCCGGACGCAACACGGGCTCGTCACAGTTCTTTATCGTCCATGAGCCACAACCACATCTCGACGGTGTCCACACGGTCTTCGGAAAAGTGACGTCTGGTCTTGAGCACGCGGTCAAACTTCGTCAAGGCACGAAGATGGCCGAAGTTAAAGTTTGGGACGAGAATTGATTTCTGCCTGAACGTTATGGCACAATGAGCCATGTCTCTCACGTGTTCACTTAGTGAAACATGAATGACTAAAGGTGGTGAAACCAGCAATGCTGGTGAAATACAAACAATCGTACGAAAAGACGGCGATGGGCTTGCTCGCGTTCTCATGTAGCGACAAATCTCCGCTCGCCTTGCTCGACCTCGTTCGGTCCTATGAAGATGATCCTGCCAAATTCCTTTATCTCTGGAGAGTCGGGGAAGACTTCGTCGGGATTATCGGGATGGAGCAACAAGAGACGACGATGATCATCCATCATATCGCGCTGTCTCCGTCGTTCCGCGGCGAGAAGCGTTCTTACGAACTGCTCGATGAGACCCGCAACTTATTGCCGCTCGACTTGACGCTCGTCGGTCGAGGCAAGACCGGGGACTTGCTCGATAAATGGAATCAAGTCGCAATCTAAAAAAGCTAGGCTCAGCGCCTAGCTTTTTTGCGTGCCTCGAGCGCCCGGAGACGCTCGTTGACGACCGGTGTTCGGTCTCGATATATATGTTTATGGACGAGCTCGTCAAACGTGAGCGTCGTCGGTTCGAAAGTGGGCTTCAAACGCTCGATTCGTTGCCGCGTCGGGTTGTCGAGCGGGAGCGTCTCGGGAAGCGGCCAACGACCCAGGTCCTTGGCGAACGCGTCCACGTCGATGCCGTGCCCCTCGAGCTCGGTCGCGGCCAATCCAAGCTTTTGCTGCAACGCCGCGATGCTCTTTTTCGCCCCGGCCATATTGCCGCGGCGGGCATGGTAATGGGCGACGGCGTACTGAATCAAGGCGGCGTAACCTAAATCTTGACGGCCTCCGTCTTGCCAAGCTTCCTCGAGCACTTCGTGGCATTCGAAATAATCGGCATGGCATTCAAACAAGAGCGTATACTGGATTAAAGGCGTTGACATCAAATTTCTCCTTTCGTGGTCACGGTACTACAAAACATGTTATACTAAAGCGCAAAAATGTAAATGGCAGGTGTCTCTATGGAAGCGTACAACGTCAAAATCGATACGTTCGAAGGTCCGCTCGACTTGCTGCTCCACTTGATCGGCAAGATGGAGCTCGACATCGCGGACATCTCTGTCTCCGAGGTCACGGACCAGTATGTCGCCTTTATCCGGGCGATGCAAAAATTTGAGCTCGATGTGGCCAGTGAGTATTTGGTCATGGCGGCGACGTTGCTCCAATTGAAGAGCAAGCAGCTGTTGCCACCGGTACCGGTCGAAGAGGATGACATTCCTGACTTCGGCGAAGAACCGACCCGCGAAGGGTTGATTCGACAGTTGATTGAATATAAGGCCTATAAAGAAGCGGTCGTGTTCATGCGCGAGCAGGAAGAGTCTCGGCTCGAACTGTACAGCCGCCCGGGCCAAGATTTGACGCGCTATATGTCCGACCTCGTCCAACCGTACGACGGACCGCTCAACTTCTCGGACTTGTTGCACGCCTATTCGAAGATGGTCGAGCGCAAGCGGTGGAAAGAACGCCGTAAGAAGACGATCAAACGCGAAGAACGGACGCTCGAAGAGCAGATGACGCGGTTGCACGAGCACGTCTCGGCAGCAGGGACGACCTCGTTCTTTTCGTTTTTTGAGGAGCGGCCCGATGTCTCCGACCTCGTCGTCACGTTCATGGCGTTGCTTGAGCTAATCAAGTTGCGTGTCGTCACGACCAAACAAGAAGAACGGGACATTCAAATCTCGTTCGTCGAATCATCAAAGGAAAGGAATGAAGCCGTTGCTGTCTTATGAAACGATTATTGAGAGTCTACTGTTCGTTGTCGGCGAAGAAGGGATGGAAGTGCGTGCCCTCGCGGATACACTCGACATTTCGGAAGCCGCCGCCCGCGAACAGTTGAGTAAGCTAGAAGTATCGTTTAAAGACTCCGGTCGCCCGTTCCAATTGATTGAATCGGCGGGCGTGTACAAGCTCGTGACGGTGCCCGAGGTATCCGAGTATATTCAGCGTTACGTCGGCACGATGGCCGAACAAGCCTTGTCTCGGGCAGCGATGGAGACGCTCGTCATCATCGCGTACAAGCAACCGGTCACCCGGGCCGATATCGAAGAAGTTCGGGGCGTCAAAGTCGAACGCGTCATCCATACGCTGTTATCAAAAGGGTTGATTGAGTCGGCCGGACGGGCCAAGACGATCGGACGGGCCAAGTTGTACCGCACGACCGAGCATTTCCTGGACCATTTCGGGTTTAATTCACTTGATGAATTGCCCCCATTAACGTTTGGAGACGAGCTCTCGGACGAAGGCGATTTGTTCTTCGGCCAGCCGTCTGCGATTATGCAAGATAGATTGGAGAATGAATAAATGGAACGTTTACAAAAAGTGATTGCCCAAGCAGGTGTCGCCTCACGGCGCAAAGCCGAAGAAATGATTTTAGATGGACGGGTCCGCGTCAACGGGAAAGTCGTGCGCGAACTCGGGACGAAAGTCGGACCGAAGTCTGAAGTCGAAGTCGACGGTGTGAAAATCGAACAAGAAGAGCATGTCTACTATGTCCTCTACAAGCCGAGCGGTTACGTCTCGACGGTCGAAGACGATAAAGGTCGTAAAGTAATCACCGACCTCGTCCCACCCGGATCACGTGTCTTCCCGGTCGGACGTCTCGACTATAACACGACGGGACTCATCATCTTGACGAACGATGGAGAGTTCTCGAACATGATGACCCATCCGAAGTTCAAAATCCCGAAACGCTATGTGGCGAAAGTGAAGAACATTCCTTCGTATATCGCGATGAAACAACTCGAGTCGGGCGTCGAGCTCGATGATGGATATAAGACGGGCAGTGCCCAAGTGAAGATGAAGACGGTCGACCATAAGAAAAACTCGGCCATTCTAGAAATCGTCATCTCGGAAGGCCATAACCGTCAAATCCGCCGCATGCTCGAAGCAGTCGGTTCGGAAGTCATCAAATTGAAGCGCGAACAGTTCGGTTTCTTGACGCTCGACGGTCTCACGACGGGCGAATGGCGTGAACTGTCACGCAAAGAAGTATCCAAGTTGCGTGAACTTGCCAACCCGACCGTACCCCCTGTACAACGAGGCAAGAAAAAGAAAAAATAACAACTAAAAAATCGTCCTGAGATAGGATGATTTTTTAGTTTGTGGAGATTGTGTGACAAAAAGATGAAAAAAGTCTGTTAATGTGCGTTTTTGGTGTTTTTTCAGTACAATAACAACTGAAGGATGGTGTGAACTCATGACGAAAGAAACAAAGTCGGGTGATCGCATGAATCAGGCGATGGCCCATAAGAAAAAACGGTCATTTTGGCGGCTCATGATCATGACGATGGTCCTGTTCGCAGGAGCGGTCGTCATCATGCAATTGATTGAACAAGCCGGTAACGACGGACGGGTCGAGGCCGGTGACGATGCGCCGAACTTCAAGCTCGTCAGTTTAGACGGGACAACGATGGTCGAGCGTGAAACATACGACGGCAAAGGGCTACTCTTGAACTTCTGGGGCACGTTCTGTGAACCGTGCGAGAAAGAGATGCCGGTCGTTCAGGACAACTATGCAGCCCTTCAAGACATGGGCGTCGATTTTTGGGCGGTCAATGTCGGTGAGACACCGCTCCGGGTCGATAATTTTGTGAACGACCTCGGCGTCAAGCTCGACTACCCGATTTTGATGGACACGCGCAGCGAAGTCGAGAAGGCGTACGGGATTTATAACTTGCCGGTCACATTCGTCATCGATGCGGATGGCAAAGTGATTGAAAAGTACGAAGGTGAACTCACGAAAGAGAAACTGATGGAGTTGGCCGAAAAGTCATTGTAAGCGAACGGGGGGCGCACATATGCTAGATATGAAATACGACGGCGCCGATTTACGATCGAAGCGTCGTCCACGGTCATGGATTGATCGGGTGTGGAGCTTTTTTGCATCGGTCAAGGTCGGTCTGTGGCTCATCGGGCTCATCATCGTCGGATCGGCGGTCGGAACGATTTTCCCGCAAGAGATGTATATTCCGCAACAGTTGCCGGCGAGCCAGTATTATACGGACGAGTACGGGACACCGGGAACGATTTATTACACGTTAGGATTCCATAACCTCTATACATCGTGGTGGTACATCACGTTGATCGTCATGCTGACTTTATCGCTCATCGTCGTGTCAATCGACCGATTTTTCCCGCTATATAAAGCGTTGAAAAACCAGCCGGTCCGACGTACCGATCGCTTCATGCGCGGACAACGTCTGATTGGAGAGGGAAAAGGTTCGGACGAACAAATCGATGCGTTCGGCGACGCCTTAAAAGCGAAGCGCTATCAAGTGAAGCGTGACGGCGACGCCTTACTCGCCGAAAAATACCGTTTTGGCCGTTGGGGCCCATACGTCAACCACATCGGGCTCGTCATCTTCTTCATCGGGGCGATGCTGCGCGTCTTTCCGGCATTCCATACGGACACGCTCGAATGGGTGCGCGAAGGCGATACGGTTCCGCTCGAGGCGACGGATGATAAGTATTATCTCCGCAATGATCAATTTATTTTAGAAATGTATGATCCGGAAAACAACGCCGAAGATGCGAAGTTTGCCGAGGCAATCGAAAAAGCGGGTGCTGTCCCAAAAAACTATGAGACGGAATTGACGCTGTTCAAGAAGACCGGAACGAACGAGGACGGATCGCCGCAACTCGAGGAAGTCGATACCGGTTCGACGAAAGTGAACCATCCGTTCAAGTTTGAAAAATATGAAGTGTATCAAGAACAGTATTCGAGTCGTCCAGAGTTCTTGTCAATGTCATTCAACGTCGCTGATAAAGAGACAGGCGACGTATACGGACCGTTCACGGTCGATTTGACAAATCCGGAGACGACATACGACCTCGGTGACGTCACGGTCAAACTGAACGACTTATACCCGGACTTTGAAGTCAAGGACGGTCAGCCGAATACGAAATCGCCACGGGCGCTCAACCCGGCTTTCTTCATGGCGATTGACACACCGGACGGCACGACCGAATCGAACTTGATCGGGATTCGCTTGAACGTTGCCGACGAGGAGAATCGCTATGCGGTCCAATTCGCCGGGACGGAGATGGCGAGCACGAGCGGTCTTCGCGTCAAGAGTGACTCGACGTATCCAGTGTTAATCGTCGGTGGAATCATCTTCATGGTCGGGATTGTAATGGGTATGTATTGGCCGCACCGTCGCATCTGGATTCGCCGTCACGGCGAAACGGACGTGCTTGTCGCCGGTTTCACGAACAAGAACCCATCTTCACTTAACCGCGAAATCACACCGCTCCTAGAGAAACATGGCCTGCCGATCTGGGAAGATCAGGCACGGTTTGAAAAAAAGACAGACGACAACTCAACCAATGAAAGAGGGGAATCATAATGGATTGGATTCAGTGGAGCAGTCGTTTGCTCTTCATCGCGTTCATCCTGTACGCTGTCGCGACTGTGTTGTTCACAATCGCGGTCAGCGGGATGCGCAAAGACCGCAACGTCAACCGTATCGCCTATGGAAAATATGCGTTCATGCTGGCGGTCATCGGCTTTATCGCCCAAATGGGATATTTTATTTTACGGTGGGTCGGGGTCGGCTATGCGCCGGTATCGAACCTATACGAATACACGACGTTCTTCGGAATGATGATGGTGCTTGGCTTCCTCGTCGTGTATGGCATTTATAAGAATGATGTGCTCGGGTTGTTCGCCATGCCGGTGGCTTTGCTCGTCATCGCCTTCGCCTCGATGTTCTCGAGCGAAGTGGCACCGCTCATCCCAGCCTTGAACAGTGTCTGGTTGAAGATTCACGTCACGACCGCAGCGCTCGGACAAGGGATTCTGGCCATCAGCTTTGCATCAGGCCTCATCTTCTTGCTGAACGAGACGTCGATGCGCGAGCAGTCGAAGTCTCGGACATGGCTCGAAGTCACGATGTTCGTGCTCATGTGTACGCTCGGCTTCATTCTCGTCTCGATGCTCTTCAAGGCGATTGGTGCCGGTGGCGTCGTCGAGTTCACGAACGACCGCGGAACGCAAGAGTCGTATGAGTACTTCATGCCGATGCTGTTCGTACCGGAAGGGGCGCAACTTGTCTCTGGTGCCAGCGGCTTGTCACTCGAGTTGCCGACGTTCATCAACACGTTGAAATTGAACACACTCATCTGGTCGGTCATCGCCGGCGCTGTGATTTATGTGCTGCTCCGTTTCGTCATCTTACGCAAGCGCGTCGCCGAGGCGTTACAGCCGCTCGCGAAAAAGGTCGACCTCGACCTCGCTGACGAGATCAGTTACCGTTCGATCGCCATCGGCTTGCCGGTGTTCATTCTCGGGGGCCTCATCTTCGCCATGATTTGGGCCCAAATCGCCTGGAACCGTTTCTGGGGCTGGGACCCGAAAGAAGTGTGGGCGCTCATCACGATGCTCATCTATATCTATTACTTGCATATGCGGATCCAGCGTGGCTGGACGGGAACGAAAGCGGCTTGGCTCTGTGTCGGTGGATTCGCCGTCATCATGTTCAACCTCGTCTTCGTCAACCTTGTCATCGCCGGTTTGCATTCATATGCGTAAACAAAGAAGTCACTCCGGTGGCTTCTTTTTTCATGGCGCTATCAACTGACCGTTGTGAAGCCAAATAATAGAGTGGTATAGTTATGAAAGAGAGCGAAATGTTCACAATTGTGCAACAAACGCTACATCTTGTAATGGTTCGATTAGGAGGTTTAGTGGATGGCTAATAAAACAAAAATTTTAGTGGTCGACGACGAGGAAAGAATTCGCCGACTATTAAAAATGTATTTGGAACGGGAACAGTACGTGATTGTCGAAGCGACGAACGGGGAAGAGGCGTTACAGCTCGCCCTCGAGCATAATTTCGATGTCATCTTGCTCGATTTGATGATGCCGAAAATGGACGGTGTCGAGGTGTGTACCGAACTTCGCAAATCGAAAGCGACGCCGGTCATCATGTTGACGGCGAAAGGGGAAGAAGTCGACCGTGTCCAAGGGTTCGAGGTCGGGGCCGACGATTATATCGTCAAACCGTTCAGCCCGCGTGAGGTCGTCCTGCGCGTCAAGGCGCTCCTCCGCCGTTCAGGATCGACCAAATATTTACGTACGGCTGAAAAATCAAAAGACTTAATCGTCTTCCCGCATTTGACGATCGATAACGACGCGCACCGTGTCACGGTCGACGGAGAAGAGATTGCGCTCACGCCGAAAGAATATGAACTGTTGTTCTTCTTGGCCAAGCAAGTTGACAAAGTGTTCTCACGGGAACAGCTATTAAAAGAAGTCTGGAACTATGAATTCTTTGGAGACCTTCGAACGGTCGACACACACGTGAAGCGACTCCGGGAAAAGTTGAACCGGGTCTCTCCAGAAGCCGCGCACATGATTACGACGGTATGGGGTGTCGGTTACAAGTTCGAAGTCGTCAGTGAGTGATGATTCGCCGCAATAGCATCGTCACAAAGCTGTGGTTGACGATTCTCGTATTGGTCAGTCTTATCTTGTTCATCGTCTCCGTTCTGATGCTCGAGTTTTTCAACTCGTTTCATATCGATCAGGAACGAGGCCATTTGGCCAAACTCGGGGGACAAGTTCAATCCGTACTGCTCCAAGAAGGGGACGCATCGCGGACGGTTGATCAAATCATCGAAGTGTACGGCGCCAACTATATATTGGAGAACGGGACGGTCCGCTCGAATTTCGGGACCGAAGTCGATGGGCTCATGACCGAACTCGGACGTCAAGACTGGGAAGCGTATCAAGCCGTCGGAGAGACGTCGATCGGGAACTTCTCGTCGTTTGACGACCAGGCCGCGCTCGCATACCGGACGACGTTCTCACTCGAGACGGGCGAGTATACGCTTTATTTGATTGAACCGCTTGATGCGATCTCGAGTGCGAACGAAGGGGCCCGGACGATCATCTTTTGGACGGTCGCCTCGGCCATCATCGTCACGACCGTGTTCGCGTTCTTCTTATCGACGCGCATCACGGCACCGCTCCGGGAGATGCGCGACGCCGTCAACAAGACAGGGGAAGGGCAGTTCGACCTGCGCCTCGTTCAAAAGTCGAACGATGAGATCGGCGAACTGGCCGGCTCGTTCAACGCGATGAGCAGCCAGCTGTCGACGTATGTGAACGCGCTCGATCGGGAACGGCTACAATTGGCCTCGATTTTACGGTCGATGGCCGATGGGGTCATCACCCTCGACCGCCATGCGAACGTCATCGTGACGAATCCTCAAGCCCAACCGCTCCTCATTGACGAGCAACCGCACGAAGTCGTGTTGTCGCTCTATGAGGACGTCGTCGCCGGGGCTCCGGAGAAGACGATTGAAGTGAAACAGCACGACCATTATTACACGTTGACCGTGACACCGCTTCTTGGCGAGGACGATTTCGAAGGGGCCGTCGTCGTCATCCGTGACACGACAGAGAGCCATCGCCTCGACAAGATGCGGACCGATTTCGTCGCCAACGTCAGCCATGAACTCCGGACCCCGCTCGTGACACTCCAAGGGTATTCCGAGGCGATTATCGACGGCATGACCGAGAGTGATGATGCGACGAAAGAATTCGCTTCCATCATCTATGATGAGTCACTCCGGCTCGCCCGTCTCGTCAACGATTTACTCGACTTGGCACGGATTGAATCGGGCAAAGAGACGATGCAATTCGCGACGTTCGACCTCGGTGAGTTTTTACCGCGCGTCATGCGCAAGTTCAACCAGATGGCGAACGAGAAAGGGATCACCCTCTCGACTGAGGCTCCGCGTCACACGATTGAGGCGGACGGGGACCGATTGGAACAAGTGTTCACGAATTTAATCGGCAATGCCATCGCACATACCGAGTCCGGTTCGATTCGACTCGAAGCGAGCGCAGAAGAGACCGGCTTCATGATCCGTCTGTCCGACACGGGCAGCGGCATCCCGAAAGAAGATTTACCGTTCGTGTTCGAACGGTTCTACAAAGCGGATAAAGCACGGACGAGCGGCGGCAAGGCAGGTACCGGAATCGGTCTCGCCATCGTCAAGAACGTCATCGATGCCCACCACGGCACGGTCGACGTCTCAAGCGCGCTCGACGAAGGGACGACGTTCACAATCCGTCTCCCGTACACGCAACCGCAGGTATAACGACAATGGTGACTCCTATGGGTCACCATTTGTGGCTAAAGGAGGAAATGACATGAAACTGTACACACGAGGCGGGGACAAGGGCGAGACGTCGCTCATCGGTGGACGCGTCTTGAAAGTCCATCCCCACATCCAGGCGATGGGACTGTTAGATGAGTTGAACAGTCAGATCGGTCTCGCGCTCGCCCATCAGACGGACGAGACGCTCCGGACCCAATTGACACGAATCCAGCACGACTTGTTCGATCTCGGCTCGGAGCTGATGTATAAACATGACCCGCCGCAACAAGTCGATTTAGTAATCGTCACGGAGCTTGAGACGTGGATTGACGAGCTTGAGGCCAAATGTCCTGAGCTCGTCCGGTTCATTTTGCCGGGAGGCAGTGTCGGAGCGGCAAGCCTGCATGTGGCGCGCACCGTCTGTCGCCGTGTCGAACGAGAACTTGTCAATGTCGATGCGGCCGTCCGTCAACTCCCGTACTACAATCGATTGAGTGATTACTTATTTACTGCGGCCCGTTACGCCAACGTCGTGGCCGGTGTGCCCGACCAAGAATATGCCCGCGGTGCCGATGTCTTTAAAACGAAAAAGAAGAAGGAGTAGATCCAGTTATGAAAGGAATCGAACAATTTCAACAGCGATTGCACTATTCGGTCTACCCGACCCAAAAATTCAAGACGACGACATGTCTCGTCTCGTTCGCGGCGCCATTGTCGCCTGAGACGATTGCAGCCCGCGCCTTGTTGCCGTATGTGATGGAGAAGGCGACGGAAGCCTATCCGTCGATCGAACTGTTCCATACACCGCTCGAACAACTGTATGACGCAAGCCTGTACGCCGGGGCCTCGAAAGTCGGCAAAGAGCATATCATCCAGTTCCAGCTTGAAGTCGTGAACGACGAACTCGTCGGCGAACCGGTGCTAGCTCAAGCCATCAAACTGCTCGAGGAAGTGCTACTTCGTCCGAACGCCTATGACGGGGCGTTCCAACCGCTCATCGTTGAGCAAGAGACCCGCCTTCAGCGTCAACGGATCGAATCGGTATACGATGACAAGATGCGCTTTGCCCAACAACGTCTGCAAGAGCTGCTCGGCGGAGAACTCGCCATCCCATCGCTTGGGACACTTGACCAGTTGGAGCACGTGACACCTCGGACGTTGTTCGAAGCGTATGAATCGATGATCCGTCACGACCGCGTCGACGTTTATGTCGTCGGAGACGTCAGTCGTGAACAAGTGACGGACGCGTTCGCCCCGCTCGAAGGGCTCGGAGAACGTCTCGTTCGGGAGTATCCCCAGCCGGTCGACCGTGAGTTTCAACGGCTCGAGGAACATCAAGCCATCAATCAGAGCAAGTTGCACCTTGCCTATCAAGTCGACATCGACCCGAGAAGTGAGGACGCCGTCCGGATGCAAGTCGTCAACGGCTTATTCGGCGGCTTCCCGCACTCGAAACTGTTCATGAACGTCCGCGAAAAAGAGAGCTTGGCCTATTACGCGGCCTCGCAGTATAGCTCGCTCAGCCGGATGCTGTTCGTCTACGCCGGAATCGATGCCTCGAACCAGGCCAAGACCGAGGCGATTATCGCCGACCAGCTAGTCGACCTTCAAGCCGGCACGTTCGAGGATGAGACGCTCGAACAGACGAAAGCGATGTTATTCCATCAGCGTCGTCAACTCGGCGACAATCCGCGTCAATTGATTGCTTGGATGAGCGGTTCGGACATCCGTCCGTTCTCGCTCGACGAAGAGATGGCGATTATCGAACGGACGTCGCGTCAAGACGTGGCCGCGCTCGCGAACCGATTGACGCTACAGGCCGTCTATTGTTTAAAGGGGGGAACCGCATGAAACTCGATTTTCCTAACGTCGGAGAGACGCTACATTATACCGTCCTCGAGAACGGATTGACGGTTTACTTATTGAAAAAGACCGGCTATGAGAAAACGTACGCCACGTTCACGACCAAATACGGGTCGATTGATCGTCGGTTCAAGCTAGAGGACTGGGTCGACGTACCGGACGGAATCGCCCACTTCCTCGAGCATAAGATGTTCGAGAAAGAGGACGGCGACGTGTTCCAACAATTCGGACGCCTCGGTGCGTCGGCGAACGCGTTCACGTCGTTCACCCGGACGGCATATTTATTCGGTGCGACGTCGAACGTCAGTGAGAACTTGAAGACGTTAATCGACTTCGTCCAAGCGCCGTACTTTACAGAAGCATCGGTCGAAAAAGAGAAAGGCATCATCGGTCAAGAGATTCAGATGTATCAAGACAATCCAGGTTGGAGGCTCTACTTCGGTTTGATTGAGGCGATGTACGCCGAACACCCGGTCAAAATCGATATCGCCGGGACGATCGACTCGATCAGTGCCATCACGGCGGACGATTTGTATCGTTGCCACCAAGCGTTTTATCATCCGAGCAACATGGTGCTGTTCGTCGTCGGGAATATCGACCCGGACGCGATTCTCGCCGAAATCACCGCCAACCAGGCGGCGAAGACGTTCCCGCAGCCGCTGTTGACGGCGCGGGAAGAAATCGAAGAGCCGGAGACGGTGCATCTGGCCGAACGCATCATCGAGATGGACGTCTCCGTCCCGAAAGTGATGATCGGATATAAGGATACACCGCTCACCGGCAAGGACGGCATGAAGCAAGAGCTCATCGTCGAGCTCCTCATGCACGCCTTGTTCGACACGACGGCGCCGCTCTACGCGGAACTGTATGCCGAAGGATTGATCGATGACGCGTTCTCGTTCGACTATACGTCAGAAGAGACGTTCGCCTTCGCCGTCCTGTCGATGGAGACGCCGCACGTCGAGCCGTTCGTCGACCGTATCACGTCCGCCCTCGAGCGTCCGCTCGAACTCGGCGCCGAGACGCTCGATCGCAAGAAGCGCATGATGAAAGGACAGTTTTTGAAGGCACTCAACTCACCGGAGTTCATCGCCAACCAGTTCTCACGTTACGCGCTCAGCGGCGGCAACATGTTCGACATCCCTGATTTGCTCGATGCGATTTCACTCGACGATCTGTACGCCGCGTATGACCGTCTATTCCAAGCCGATCACCGGACCGTCTGCATCGTTAAGAAACCGTGACGACGCTCATCACGGGAGCGAGCGGGGCGATCGGCCGTGCCGTCGCCCTGTCGTTCCGAGACGATGACCTCATCTTGCAGGCGCATACGCAAGCAGAATCGCTCCGTGCATTCGTCGCGAGCGAAGGACTGACGGCTGACGTCGTCACGTGTGACCTCGATGATGTGGCCGGGCTCGAGGCTTGGCTCGGCACACTCGGACCGGTCGACCGCATCATCCACGTCGCCGGCAATCATGCCTACGGGTTGCTCGTCGACCAGTCGCTCCTCGAACTCGATCGGCTGTACCGGATTCATGTCCGCTCGATGGTCCGGCTCGTGCAGCACGTCGTCGGGCAAAAAGCGTACGACCGCCCCCTGGACATCGTGGTCGTCTCGAGCGTCTGGGGTGAGGTTGGTGCGGCCGGGGAAGTCCTCTATTCGACGGTCAAGGCCGCCCAGCTCGGATTCGTCAAAGCGTTCGCCCGTGAGGCGGGACCGTTCCATGTCCGCATCAATGCGGTCACGCCGGGGTGGATTGACACTCCGATGAATGATACCGTAGAAGAGACGAAACAAACCGCCCGTGAGGAGATTCCGCTCGGCCGGTTAGGCGGACCTGAGGACGTGGCGGAGACGATTCGTTTCCTCTGCTCTCCTGCCGCCGCCTATATGACGGGTGCCGTGCTCCGCATCGATGGCGGTTGGGTATAAAACTTTGTCGCCACGACTGAAACGAGTTCTTTTCAATTCTTCTAAAATAATTTAGAATGAACAAGGTAGCGAGCACACATCGGAAAGGGTGGACGAGATGGATCATAAGTTCGAAGAATGGTATCTCGAATATGAACTTTGCCAAAATCGGCCCGGTATCCTGGGGGATATCGCTTCCCTGATGGGGATGCTTCAAATCTCAATCGTGACGATTAACGGCGTCGATCTCCAGCGCCGCGGCATGCTGTTAAAGGCCCCGGCCGCGGATCACGTCCATCGTCTGGAACATATTTTGCGCAAGATGGAAGCCATCGTCGTCATCAAGCTCCGGCGACCGAAGCTTCGAGACCGAATCGCGATTCGACATGGGCGCTACATCGAGCACGACAATGACGACAAGAAGACGTTCAAATTCGTCCGCGAGGACTTAGGTGTCCTCGTCGACTTCGTCGCCGAACTGATGAAAGAAGAACGGCACTTGTTGATCGGGGTGCGCGGCAATCCGCGTGTCGGAAAGACCGAGTCGATTGTTGCGGCGAGCGTCTGTGCGAACAAGCGCTGGCTGTTCCTGTCATCGACGCTCATGAAGCAGACGGTGAGGACCTCGTTGTTCGAAGAAGAACGCGAAGGGGACCACGTCTATATCATCGACGGTGCCGTCTCGACCCGGACGATGGATGAACGCCATCGTCAATTGATTCGAGAAGTCATGCGGTTGCCGTCCGTGAAAGTCATCGAGCATCCGGACCTATACGTGCGCAACACCGATTGCGTGTTCGAAGACTTTGATTACATCATCGAACTGAGGAACTCACAAGATGAGGAGATTATCATTCCTCAAGAGACACATCGTGAGGCAGAATGGTTTGAATAACTACTTGAATGGAAGGTGTGGACCCCTGTGACAGAACTAGGGACTTTTTTGAAACAAAGGCGTGAGGCGAGCGGTTTGACGCTCGACCAAATCCAGCAGACGACGAAGATTCAAAAACGCTATATCATCGCGATCGAGGAAGGTGATTACAAAAATCTCCCTGGCTCGTTCTATGCACGGGCGTTCATTAAAACGTATGCGGAATCGTTAGGACTTGATGTCGATGAACTGTACGAGACGTATGCGAAAGACTTGCCGAAAATCGAGCCGCAACCGACCGTTCAATTATCGCGAAAGCAAACCTATTCGAAAGCGTCCGAGACGTCGAGCCGTGTCTCGCGTTGGGTACCGAAAGTCATGCTCGTGCTCGTCGCGTTCCTGTTGATGACGGCCGTCTATTACGTCGTCCGAAACCTTGATTTCGGCGACCAAAACGCGTCACCGGCTGAACAGACGAACTCGGGTGTAACCATTGATCAAAACAAGGACGTGCCGGAAGAAGAGCCGGTCGAAGAAGAACCGCCGGCCGAAGAACCGGTCGAAGAAGAACCGGCAGAAGAGACGGGACCGATTGCAGTCGCGTCGACGAACGGGGCAGACCTCACATATGAGATCGCGACGGCCGATAAACTGACGACGGAGATTCATGTGAAAGAGTCGCCGGCGACATATGTCGGTGTTCGGGACACCTCACTCGAGGGAGCGTTCCTCGCTCCGGAATATCCGAACCAATCGAAACAAAACCCGATTGTAATCGAGGACGCGGAGACGGATACGCTTCGCATCCGAATCGGCTTGATCGGTGGGGTCGAGAAAATTGTTGTCAATGGCCGGGAGCTTGAATTAGCCGACTCGCCGGTCACACAAAATATATTTGTAAAGAGAGTCGACGCAGAATAAGTTGACTCTCCTTCTAGAGGAGGAGTTCTCGATGAACCTACCTAACCGTTTGACGATGTTACGGGTGTTGCTCATCCCCGTGTTCGTCGTCTTACTCGCCGTAGATTTTGATTGGGGAGACATCGCTTTCCTCGGGGCGGACGTACCGCTCCATCAATTCATCGCCGCGGTCATCTTTACGATTGCCGCTATCACTGACTGGCTTGACGGGCATCTCGCCCGGAAGCACAACTTGGTCACCAACTTTGGGAAATTCATGGATCCGCTCGCTGACAAACTACTCGTCACGGCGGCACTCGTCCTGCTCGTCGAGATGGATCTCGTCGCGGCATGGGTCGTCGTCGTCATTCTCTCGCGTGAGTTCGCGGTGACGGGACTTCGTCTCGTGGCGGCCGATGAAGGAATCGTCGTCGCGGCCGGGAAGTCGGGCAAAGCGAAGACATGGGTCCAACTCTTTGCCATCATCTTCCTGCTGTTCGGCAACCCGATTTTCAGCTATGTCGGCATCCCGTTCGGCGAATGGGCGATGTGGCTCGCGCTCGTCTTGACCATTTACTCAGGGGCCGAATATTTCGCACAAAACTATAAGATCATTGTAAAGTCGATGTAACCATCGGCATAGACGAGTTGTTCAGCTTGGCCGAACAGCTCGTTTTTTTATTGGGGGAGGAATTTGGATGAAACGCACCGAAATCATTGCGGTAGGCTCTGAACTGCTCTTAGGGGAAATCACGAACATGAACGCCCGTTACTTATCAGAACAGCTGTCGAAATATGGGTTGTCCGTGCTGTATCATGTAGTCGTCGGAGATAATCAGGAACGTTTGCGAGCGACACTCGAACAAGCGCGATCACGAAGTGAATTCGTCATCGTCACCGGCGGGCTCGGGCCGACGGCGGATGATATCACGAAGACGACACTCGCCGAGGTGCTCGGCCGTCCACTCATCCGTGACGAGGCATCGCTCGAGACGATCCGTCGCTTCGTCGCCTCGCGCGGACGCGAGCCGAACGAAGGGGACGCGCGGCAAGCCGACGTCTTGACCGGGGCCGAAGTGCTCACCAACCCGGTCGGTCTCGCGCCCGGGATGTGGATCGAGGACGAACCGACATGGCTGTTGTTACCGGGTGTCCCGTGGGAGATGAAAGCGATCGTCGACGCCACGTTCCCAGAAAAATTCGGCGGGATGACCATCGTCTCTGAATCGCTGCGCTTTTATGAGATTGGCGAGTCGGCGCTCGACGCGGCCGTCGCCGATTTGATGACCGGGTCGAACCCTACGGTCGCCCCGTACGCCGAATCGGGCGAGGCACGACTGCGCATCAGCGCCCGCGCCGATACTGAGACCGTGGCGCGGGAGATGATTGAACGGGTCAAACAGGATATTTTGGCGCGGGTCGGTCACTTTTACTTCGGTTCGGACGACGATACGCTCGCCGCACGGCTGATTCACGAGTTACAAGCGCGTCAGGCGACGCTGTCGATTGCCGAATCGCTCACGGGCGGTCAAGCCCAAGCGATGCTCACGGCCGTTCCAGGAGCATCCTCGGTGTTCAAGGGCGGGGTCGTCACGTACTCCGACGAGCTAAAAAATAGGTTTTTAGGGGTGTCCCTTGATACAATTGATTCACACTCGGTCGTCTCAAAAGAAGTCGCCTTTGAAATGATCCTCGGTCTGACGCGTCAGACCGGAACGGATTATGGGCTGGCGTTCACCGGCGAGGCCGGTCCGACGTCAAATTCGGGTCAGCCGGTCGGAAAAGTGTTCATCGGCATCCGGTCACCGGACGGGATTGACGTGATTGAACGTGATTACCCGCATCAAGAGCGGCATGTCATTCAAGCCCGGGCTACGAAAGACGGAATGTGGGCGCTCCTGCAACAAATGAAAAAAGGCGAATAAACGTTCGCAAAAAACTTGTGTATCGTCTTCGCTTCGCTTATAATGAAAGTATCAATCAAAGGAGGCTCATTAATCTATGAGTGATCGTAAACAAGCGTTAGAAATGGCATTACGCCAAATTGAGAAACAATTCGGTAAAGGCTCAATCATGCGCCTCGGTGAAAATACAGATCAGCAAGTTTCGGTGACCCCGTCAGGCTCAATCGCCCTTGACATCGCGCTCGGTGCAGGTGGTTATCCACGTGGTCGTGTTATCGAAGTGTACGGACCTGAATCGTCAGGTAAGACGACGGTGGCGCTTCACGCCATCGCTGAAGTTCAAAAGCGTGGCGGACAAGCTGCCTTCGTCGACGCCGAGCACGCGCTCGACCCGAAATACGCACAAAACTTGGGCGTCAACATCGATGAGTTGCTCTTATCACAACCGGATACAGGGGAACAAGCCCTTGAAATCGCGGAAGCCCTCGTCCGCTCTGGTGCGGTCGATATCCTCGTCGTCGACTCGGTTGCGGCACTCGTTCCGAAAGCCGAGATTGAAGGGGAGATGGGAGACTCACACGTCGGTCTTCAAGCCCGCCTCATGAGCCAAGCGCTCCGTAAATTGTCTGGTGCGACGAACAAGTCGAAGACAATCGTCATCTTCATCAACCAAATCCGTGAGAAAATCGGAATCATGTTCGGTAACCCGGAAACGACACCTGGTGGTCGTGCCCTCAAGTTCTACTCGTCGGTCCGTCTCGAGGTCCGTCGTGCTGAAACGCTCAAACAAGGTCAAGACATGGTCGGGAACCGGACGAAAATCAAAGTCGTCAAAAACAAGATCGCGCCACCGTTCAAGACGGCAGAAGTCGATATCATGTACGGCGAAGGCATCTCACGTGAAGGCGAGCTCATCGACATCGGGGCCGACCTCGATATTGTTCAAAAGAGCGGCGCGTGGTACTCGTACAACGAAGAGCGTCTCGGTCAAGGCCGTGAGAACGCGAAGCAGTATATGAAAGAGAACCCGTCGGTGGCCGCATCGGTTGAAGAACGGATCCGCGACCACTACGGTCTCAACGGTGAAAAGACGGTCACAGTCGAAGCTGACAACGATGACGTCCTCTCACTTTTAGACGAAGAGTAAGTAACCTTTCTCGCCTGACATGGTTCAGGCGAGATTTTTTTAGTATAATTTTTTTGATGAATTGGTAGTTCTATCCTGTCCGTGCATTGCATTCTAACAGGTAAATAAGTACAATAAAGCTATACGCGGGCTCGCTCGCGTTTTCATTCATGAAAAAATAAAATAACCTTGCGAAAGGGAGGTGAACATGATGGAATGGCTATTAGAGCTTATTCTGATCCTCCTTTTGCCGATAGCTTTTGTTGCAGGTTTTTTTGTGCGTAAATCGATCGCCGAAGCGAAGATTCAAGGTGCCGAGACGGAAGCGACCAAGATTGTAGAGCAAGCGCGACAACAATCGGAAGCGATGCAAAAAGAAGCACGGCTTGAAGTAAAAGAAGAGATGATTCAACTTCGCAATGAAACCGAACAAGAATTGCGCGAACGACGTGAAGAGCAGAAAGTGAAAGAAAATCGTTTCGTCCAAAAGGAAGAGCTTCTCGACCGGAAAGCAGACATGCTTGAACGGAAAGAAGACGCCTTGGATGAACGTGAGGCTGCACTCGCGAAACGGAAGCGTGAAGCGGAAACGCTCGAGAGCAAAGTGGAGGAATTATATGAGGAGGCACGCCAAGAACTAGTACGCGTGGCAGCCTTGTCGAAAGAAGAAGCACGGACCATCATCATGGACGAAGCGAAGCAGGAAGCGCTTCACGATGCTGCTCTCCTTCAAAAAGAAATCGAGCAAAAAGCAAAATTAGAAGCTGATAAAAAAGCGAAACACCTCTTGTCTCTCACGATGCAACGTTATGCGGCCGAACACGTCGCCGAGACGACCGTATCAGTCGTCAACTTGCCGAGTGATGAGATGAAAGGGCGGATTATCGGACGTGAAGGACGTAACATCCGCACGCTCGAGACACTCACCGGCATCGACCTCATCATCGATGACACGCCGGAAGCGGTCATCCTGTCTGGATTTGACCCGGTCCGTCGTGAAATCGCCAAGATGACGCTCGAAAAACTCGTTCAAGACGGTCGGATCCATCCGGCCCGCATCGAAGAGATGGTCGAGAAATCACGTCGTGAAGTCGATGAACGCATCCGTGAATACGGGGAAGAAGCGACATTCTCAGCCGGCATCCACGGAGTCCACCCGGACCTCGTCAAGACGCTCGGTCGAATGCGTTACCGGACGAGTTACGGTCAAAACGTGCTCGCCCACTCGGTCGAAGTGGCCCACCTCGCCGGCATGATGGCCGCCGAGCTCGGGGAAGACGTCACGCTCGCCAAGCGAGCGGGTCTCCTCCACGATATCGGGAAAGCCATCGACCATGAAGTCGAAGGCAGCCACGTCGAGATCGGTGTCGAGCTCGCCACGAAGTACAAAGAGCATCCGGTCGTCATCAACTCGATCGCCTCGCACCATGGGGACGTCGAAGCGACATCGACGATCGCGGTTCTCGTCGCAGCGGCTGACGCCTTGTCAGCGGCGCGTCCAGGAGCCCGTCAAGAGACGCTCGAAAGCTATATCCGACGCCTGGAGCGCCTCGAAGCGATCTGTGAGTCGTTCGAAGGCGTCGAGAAGTCATATGCCATCCAAGCGGGACGTGAAGTCCGGATCATCGTCCGCCCAGACGTCGTCGATGACGTCGTGGCGAACAAGATGGCCCGTGACATCTGTAAACGGATCGAAGATGAGCTTGACTATCCAGGCCAAATCAAAGTGACGGTCATTCGCGAAACGCGTGCCGTCGATTATGCGAAGTAACAAGAGCGGAGACATTCTCCGCTTTTTCTATTGGAGGAGGACAAGACTATGAAAATCTTATTTATCGGCGACGTGGTCGGAAAACCAGGTCGCGACATCTTGAGCGCCCAAATCGGACGCTTAAAAAGCAAATATAGCCCGACGTTCATGCTCGTCAACGGTGAAAACGCAGCCAACGGACGCGGTATCACAAAAAAAATCTATCAACAATTTCTCGAGCTTGGATTCCACGGCGTGACGATGGGGAATCATACTTGGGACAACCGTGACATCTTTGACTGGATCGATGATGCCGACCGCATCGTCCGCCCGGCCAACTATCCTACCGGTACGCCCGGTGTCGGGATGATGGTGTTGAAACAAGGCGGGAAGAAGCTCGCCGTCATCAACGCGATGGGGACGGTGTTCCTGCCGTCGCTCGACTGTCCGTTCCGCACCGTCGACGCGCTCGTCGAAGAGATTCGCGGCGAGGTCGATGCGATTTTCGTCGACATGCACGCCGAGGCGACGAGTGAGAAGATTGCGATGGGCTATCACCTTGACGGTCGCGTCCAAGCCGTCGTCGGCACCCATACGCACGTTCAGACGGCTGACAACCGCATCCTGAACAATGGCACGGCGTACATCACTGACGTCGGGATGACGGGTCCGCTCGACGGGGTGCTCGGCATGGATGCCGAGGTCGTCTTAAGAAAATTCATCACCCAGCTCCCGGTCCGGTTTGAAGTTGCCGAGGGACGGGAACAACTAAATGGAGTTTTAATCACAATCGATGACCAATCGAAACGAGCCACGAAAATCGAACGCATACACCTAGATGATCAGACCGTATGGTTTGATTGAACAACCTACCCGAGGGGGAAACAAGAATGGACGTACTCAAAGTTTCGGCAAAATCGAATCCTAACTCCGTGGCGGGTGCACTCGCTGGCGTACTTCGTGAAAAAGGAACGTGTGAGATTCAAGCAATCGGCGCTGGAGCGCTCAATCAATCCATCAAAGCGGTCGCGATCGCGCGTGGTTTCGTCGCGCCGAGCGGGCTGGATTTGATTTGCATCCCTGCGTTCACCGACATTATGATTGACGGAGAAGAACGAACGGCAATCAAGCTCATCATCGAACCACGATGAGCTTGCGGTCGGGACATAGGTCCTATTCTTGTAAGAGAAGCCATCGGCGCGGATGGCTTCTCTTTTTTGTCTGGAAAATCGACGTTCTATCTTCTCAGGTTCGTCATTTTATGACAAGATGAAAGAGAACGTGAAGTTCGATTAAGAGATGAAGAGGGGGACGTTTTCAATGGAACAGCTCGTGTCTACGACAGAGAAGGAAGCAACGACACCTGTGATGAAAGCGATTCAAAAACATACGGCCGGATTCGGGGCCCAATTGGTCGAAGTGCCAGTCCCGACACCAGGAACCGGGGAAGTGTTAATCAAAGTGAAAGCGACATCGATTTGTGGGACCGATGTCCACATTTATGAGTGGGACGACTGGGCAAAGAGCCGGGTCAAACCGCCATACGTGTTCGGTCACGAGTTCGCGGGGGAAGTCGTGGCGCTCGGGGAAGGAACGAAACGCATCCAAATCGGACAAACCGTATCGGCCGAGACTCATATCGTCTGTCACCAATGTAAACAGTGTTTGCGCGGGCAGTATCATATCTGTAAGAACACGAAAATCATCGGTGTCGACACGCAAGGCTGTTTCGCTGAATACGTCGTCATGCCTGAAGAGAACTTGTGGGTCAATCCAGAGTCGATGCTGGCCAAGCTCGCCTCGATTCAAGAGCCGCTTGGAAACGCCGTCCATACAGTGCTCGCGAGTGACGTGTCGGCCAAGTCGGTCGCCATCGTCGGGTGTGGGCCAATCGGGCTCATGGCCGTCGGCGTCGCCAAAGCGGCGGGCGCGAGCCGCGTCTATGCGATTGACGTCAACCCGTACCGGTTGAAGCTCGCCGAAGACATGGGGGCGGACGTCGTCATCAATAGCCTCGAGCAAAATCCGCTCGAGCTGATCATGGATCAGACCGATGGGGACGGCATCGATGTCGTCTGTGAGATGAGCGGGCATCCGGTCGCCATCGACCAGGCGTTCAAGATGGTCACGGCCGGCGGGGACGTCAATGTGTTGTCACTACCAGCCAAGCCGGTCGCCATTGACTTGACGCGTGACGTCGTCTTCAAAGGGGTGCGCGTTCAGGGCATCACCGGACGTAAGATGTATGAGACGTGGGGTCAAGTGTCGACGCTACTCGCGACAGGTCAGCTGAACGTAGAACCGATTATCACGCACGTGTTCAAGCTCGAGGAGTTCGAGCAAGGTTTCGAGCTCATGCGGGCCGGGAAGTGCGGTAAAGTGGTCTTATTACCATAAACAGGGGGAATCGATATGGCATTTGAACATATTACAGAAGCAGTCAATGAAATGAAACAAGCGGGCACGTTCCGCTCACTCGTGCCGCTCGAGTCGGCGCAAGCGAACGAAGTCACGATCGACGGCAAATCGCTCGTCCAGCTGTCTTCGAACAACTATCTCGGACTCGCCAACCATCCGCGCTTGAAACAAGCGGCGATTGAAGCGGTCGAACAGTTCGGGGCCGGCACAGGTTCGGTCCGGACGATTGCCGGGACGTTCGAGATGCACGAGGCGTTCGAACGCGAGCTCGCCGAGTTCAAACATACGGAAGCGGCGCTCGTGTTCCAGTCGGGCTTCGCGACGAACCTCGGCGTCTTGTCGGCCCTCCTCGGTCCGGAGGACGTCGTCATCAGTGACGCGCTCAACCACGCCTCGATTATCGATGGCATCCGGTTGACGAAAGCGGCTCGCCGCATCTATAAGCACACCGACCTCGCCGATTTAAAGGCGGCGTTGAAAGAGACGCAGGACTATCGGACGCGTCTCGTCGTCACGGACGGCGTCTTCTCGATGGACGGCAACATCGCGCCGCTTCCAGAAATCGTCGAGCTCGCCGAGAAGTATGACGCGGCGGTCATGGTCGACGATGCCCACGCCTCGGGCGTGCTGGGCAAAAACGGCCGCGGTACGGTCAACCACTTCGGGCTTGACGGCCGGGTCGCGCTCCAAGTCGGGACGCTGTCGAAAGCGATCGGTGTCCTCGGTGGCTACGTCGCCTGCTCGAACGACATTCGTGACTTCTTGATTCAAAAGGGACGTCCGTTCTTGTTCTCGACGTCACACCCGCCAGCGGTCGTCGCGGCGAACCGTGAGGCGATCCGTGTCATGAAAGAAGAAGAGGAGCTGTTCGATAAGCTTTGGGCGAACACCGAGTTCTTCAAGACGGGTCTTCGTGATCTCGGCTTCGATATCGGCCATGCGACGACGCCGATCACACCGGTCATGCTCGGTGAAGAGACGCTCGCGCACACATTCTCGGATAAGCTGAAAGACCACGGCGTGTTCGCACAGAGCATCGCCTTCCCGACGGTCGAGAAAGGCAAGGCCCGGATTCGGACGATCGTGACGGCGGAACATACCCGTGACGACCTCGAACGTGCGCTCGCTGCCTTCAAGGCGGTCGCCGAAGAATTGAACGTCACACTCCACGCGTAAGATTGAACTGCAGACAAATCGTCTGCAGTTTTTTTATTGGGGCGATGTGGTCGTGAGATAAACAATCATGCCCATTCGTACATTCATTTGAAATTTTTGGTAGACATATAGGAAGGCAGGCTCTAAAATTTGAACAGGTAACTCATAGTTTTTAGATATTTATTATTTCACATACCGTATTTTCATACATAAAGGAGTTTAAAAGAAAGATGTTAGCGACTGTTCTATTTTTAAGCGTCTGTCTAGGTATCATTTTATCAACCGCCGGCATGTATTTGCTGATCAAGCCGAAACGAATTGTATCAGGGGATAGTACGACTGTGGACAGCATTATTGGTACGCTCGTGCTTCATGTCATCATCGTCTGCATGACGACAAAGCACATAGGAGCACTTCTGTTGCTCCTCGGGATTGGCATGGGGATGGGGATACTATACGTTGAATTGTATGATGAGCTATTACCGCACGTGAATGAAGTGAGAACGTGGTGATGGAGCAAAACACGAATTTAGCGGTCGGAACAATCATGTACGCCGAAACATTTTCTATCCTGACGATTTCACCCCCATTCATTATCAACGTCATCTTTAGCGTGTTGATTTTAATTGGTGTGTTTTATTTTCGGAGTGAGAGTTGGAAAGGGCTGTTACTTAATATTGCTCTGACGCTGTGGTCACTGCTTTTCATATCGGTGTATATAATCGCCTGGTATGTGCGGTTGAAGTACGATATCACGCCGGACTTTGCGGCCTCGTTTGCGCCGGGTCTACTTCCAGGATGGAAAGAAATTATTGCGCAAGGGATGGAAGAACCAGATGTTACTGGGAATGCAGTCACATATAGTGCGTTGATCTTTTTCACTCGAAAATATAACGGATGGTATATGTGGGTGTTTAGAGCATTTGCCATCGTCCCGGTGAGTCTATTTTTCGTCAAGTATGTCCCCATCGTCTTCAATTGGCTCTTCACATAAAAAAAGCAAGGCACGTGGCCTTGCTTAAAGGATGAACATTCCGCGGAATCCTCGGGCCGCATAATACGAATCGGCACCATTATGATAGACGAAGATCTGGTCGTAGCGCCGGTCGCAGAATAAGGCGCCGCCTTTTTGACGAATCGATTCCGGGGTGGCAATCCAGCTCGACGTCTTCAAGTCGAACGTGCCGAGCGTCTGCAGATGGCGATACGTTGCTTCGTCGAGTAGCTCGATTCCCATCTTCTCAGCTGATGCGACGGCACTCCCATCCGGTTTGTTTTTTTTTCGTGCCGCTAACGCCGCATCGTCATAGCAGAGGCTGCGTCTGCCACTCGGGCTTTCAGGTGAGCAGTCGCAAAAAGCTAAGGCACCATTCGGAAGTCGAATGACATCTGGCTCACCGCTAGTCCGTTCCATCTCGGCAAGCACGCCGAGTTTCTGGTCGTTTGCTTGAAGACGCGTCAAGACGTCGTGCCAAGTGAAATCAGGATGCCGTTCCGGGTGGTCATTAAATCGAACATGCAGAGTTTGCAATATCTCGTCTTTTTCATGATTTGATAACGTATTCATATTTAGCTTCCTCCTAATCAGCGTTTTCTTTTAGTATACGCTATGCAGAATGAATCTGAAGCAACCGAAATAAGTTTAAAAACAGGCGCCCTCTCAAAGCAAGAAGGCGCCGTCTTATTATGCAGATTGAATCACATCTTCCGTCAAATCGATTTGTCGACCTAGCCAGATGAGCGGGACGGTCAGACCTGCGCCAATCAAATAGACGATGGCAATCGGCAATCCGTCCGCGAGCATTCCAAACGTCAGGCTGCCGATGCTGAAGGCGAGGGTATAAGCCGTCTGTTGGACGCTATAGACGTACGGAAGTTGCGAGGCAGGTGTCGTTTCTTGGAGCACCGTGTTCGTCTGGATGATGCGGAGTTGGGTGGCGTATCCTTGAATTGCGAGCGCAATGAGTGCGAACACGATATGAGACGTCACGCCGAACAACAAGGCAGCCCCGACCGACAGTAGGGAGCTGAAAGCAAGCGAACTGGTCCGTTGAGCGCGATACAAGTATGCACTGGCCAGAATCATGCTGATCAAGTAGCTCGCGTTCATCGTCCCCCACCAGCCCGTATCGATGTAGAGGTGTCGTTCCAGATAGACGAGCAAAAGCGCCGAAATCCAGAGCGTGCTGACGAAAGACTCGAACGTGACGAATACCGTGATTAATCGAGCATGAGGTACTGTTCGCACGATGGCGAGGCTGTCTCTAAGGGAAATGTCTGATTCACCATCTTCTACCGTCACGTCGCGGTCGAGTGAACGGACGAAGCGAAGCGTGACGAGCGTCGAGAGCATGAATAACATCAACGCGACGGTCAAGGCAATCGCGCTTGAAAACGAAGCGACGACCATCGTACCGAGCGGCCACATCGCCAGCTGGATGAACTGGTTCGACCCTTGGACGAGACTGTTCGCTTGTTGGCGATTCGTCGTCAGCCGGGGGATGAACGACGCTTGGACCGGACGGGCGAACCCATCCAAGAAGGCGATGAGCACGACGAGGCCGAGGACGAGAATCGACTCCGACCAAATGACGGCCCCGAGCAAGGTCGTCTTCAACAGTTGCGTGACGAGCAGCGTCTGACCGAGGGTGAACCGAGATAAGACGCGGGCAAAGAACAGACCGCTCACGGTCATGCCGATTGTGACGGCAATCGGGAAACTGGCCGCAGCCAGGGCGGAACCGGTCTGTTGATATAACAAAGCGATCAAGGCGACGATATAAAGCACGTCACCAATATTGGCCAGCCATTGACTGACCAGCAGCAGGTAAAACGACTTCATCATGACTCTCCTCCAGAACTATTCAATTTTGGGTGGATGACATGATGTCGACTTACATACTTTCACCGCTTTCAAATTATTTACAAATAGTTTACGATAAAATGATGAAGAACACAATAATTGGAAAGTAAGAGGGGGAAACGACATGTTACACTATGACATTAATGACCAGCTTCAACTACGAATGTTCACCATCGATGACGCGGAGGCGTTGTTCCAGTTGACGATGGCGTCGAAGCCATACCTTCGCGAGTGGCTCGGTTGGCTCGATTACACCGAGACGGTCGAGGATTCACGACAAAACATCGAAGGGCGAATTAAAGGATTGATGGAGACGGGCGGCTATCCGAAATCGTTCGCGATTGTGTATCAGGGTGAGCTCGCCGGGACAATCGGCTTCAACGATATCGACCGAGGCATCAAGTGCGGCACGGTCGGCTATTGGCTCGGCCAAGATTTTCAAGGGAAGGGCATTATGAGTCAAGCGCTCGAGACGGTCATTGATTACGGGTTCCGTGACTTGAAACTTGATAAAATTGAGATTCGGGTCGCGACCGGAAACGTGAAGAGTCGGGCCTTGCCGGAACGGTTCGGTTTCCTCGAAGAAGGGGTGCTTCGCAACGCGGAGTGGCTATATGACCGCTACGTCGACCACGTCGTATACGGCTTGTTGCGAAATGAGTGGGCCCACTGACTACAGCGTTTTGAAATGATGGCCAAGCAGTTGGTCGACCGCATAGAAAATGAAGGCGCTCGACACGCCAAGTAACGATGCGAGGTTGAATATACCTGTCTCGAAGATGGATGGATCGAATAACAGTCCATATGGGACCACGAACAACCAGCCAGCAATCAGATGGAACACGAAATACGTCACCCGTTTCGAACGGAATGGCGTCTTTTGGCTTATATACTCGGACAGTATAGAGGTGAACGTCCCGTAGATGAACACGATGGGGATCGCATAGAGCAAATAGACGGCCACGCTCGGTCCATATGACAAATCGAGCGCGTAGGGAAAGAAGAGCGGCAACACGAAAGGAATAATGAATAGACTGATGAGAGCAGATTGGATTTTTTGAAAAAACACGGTACGCCCACCTTTCGGATCATCAAGTAAAAAAAGCCGTCACCTGCAAAGATGACGACGGGTTACGGGGTGACGCCCCCTGATTCATAGAGCGTTGCGCCGAACTCCGCATACGCCTGCTCATAGCGCCGGAGCGATGACTCTTTATGCATACACGTCACGTTCATCCGTTCAAGTGACGTCATGTCGATCGCATACGTCTTCAAGACGTGGGCGTTCCGGAGCATCGACGGTGTGACCGAACGGCTGAGACCGCTGCGTTCATTCAATTGGCGCATCATCTTCGTAATCATGACGATCGTCAGCTGTTTCGGCTGGTTCTTCGCATACACCCAACGGAACGTCATCCGGGAGAAGTCGAACGAGACGAAGACGGGATCGTCCGAGTACCAACGCGGACGGACCGGCGTCGGGATGTCAGCCAAATAGTTCATAAGGAGTGTCTGGTCCTCTTGACTGAGTTTCAACGTGAACCGGTTGCCGAGCCGGTCATAGACGTCGAATTCATGGCTCGCGAGATGCAGGTCGTTCATCCGAAGACGGATGATATGGTGCACCCGGAGTCCATATTTATAGAACAACGTGACGATTAGCTCGTTCCGATTGACGAGATACGGATGCGCCTGAAGCTGGTTCTCACTCAGCCCGCTTGTCGAACGGATTGTCCGGACGAGCTTGCTGAACTCGGTCGGCAAGGCAATCTGGTCGACGGTGAGCGTATGAGCCGGTTGGGCATAGGCGAGCATCTTTTTCCGGAGCGGATTTAAAAAGACGGTCAGGCTATTGATGACGGTGACGATTCGGGCGACCGTCGCCTGTTGGTATTGCTTCTCTTCGATGAGGAAGTCGTTGACGAACGTCTTCCACGATTCGAGCGGGACGGCGAGCCACGCCTCCGGGGCATCGAGCTCGACGTTATGGTCATGAAAGTATTTGTGCACATCGATCAAGTCGTATCGATAGCGTTTCAGCGTCGACGGTTGACGGCCGCTCGCGCCGAGATGGAACAAGTACGCCTCGATATATTCAGGCAATGGATACTCTTTTCTACGTTTCGTCATGGACGTTCCTCCTTCTCCTCATATCGTACCACAAACGGACGTTCTCCATTCGCCGTTTCGTGGTAAGATGGAGGATGAGACTTATAGGAATGAGGGATTTTTATGCAACGAGAGAAAGTCATTATCGTCGGATGTCAATTACCGACTGTCGACGATTGGACATATGAACAATCGATGGGGGAACTCGTCGAATTGGTCGATACGGCACGAGGTGAGGTCGTCGCCCGTCTCGACCAGAAACGGCAACAAGTCGACCGCCGCACGTTCATCGGGAAAGGGAAAGTCGAGGAGCTCGCGGTGCTCATCGAACAGTTTGAGCCGGACATCGTCATTTTCAACGCCGAGCTGTCGCCAGCCCAGTCGAAGAACATCCGCATCTCGCTGAACGACCCGGACGAGATGAAACTGATTGACCGGACGCAATTGATTCTAGACATCTTTGCCGGACGGGCCCAATCGAAAGAAGGGAAGCTCCAAGTCGAGCTCGCCCAGATGAACTACCTGCTCCCGCGTTTAATCGGACAAGGCACGCAACTGTCACGTCTCGGTGGCGGAATCGGGACACGGGGACCGGGTGAAACGAAACTCGAGTCGGACCGCCGGCACATCAAGCGCCGCATCGATGAGATTAAGAAAAATCTCGAAGGCACCGTCGCGCACCGTGACCGTTACCGCGAACGTCGGAAAGAGAACCGTGTGTTCCAAGTCGCGCTCGTCGGATATACGAACGCCGGAAAATCAACAATTTTCAACCGCTTGACGGACGCCGATACGTACGAACAGGACGAATTGTTCGCGACGCTCGATCCGCTCACGCGTGAGCTCGAATTGCCACGCGGCGGGAAAGTGCTCATCACGGATACGGTCGGATTTATTCGCGACTTGCCGACGAAACTCGTCGCCGCGTTCCGCTCGACGCTCGAGGAAGTGCTCGGGGCTGACCTCGTCTTGCACGTCATCGATTCGTCAAACCCGCACTACATGAACCAGATCGACACGACCAACTCGGTCTTAACGGAACTCGGCGCGAGTGAGTTGCCGCAGCTCGAGGTATACAATAAGAAAGACCGGTTGACCGAAGACTTCGTCGGCGGACCGCTCGTCATCTCGGCGCTCGACTCGAACGATATCGAGACGCTCATCGGCGCGATCGAAGATAAGATTGCGGATGTGTTGACGAAAGTACACGTCATCTTGCCGGTCCGCTCGTTCGAGCATTACCATCCGGCCAAAGACTCGATGTATCGGCTCGAGGAGAAGTTCCTCGATGACGGTTCGGTCGAACTTGTCGGTTATATGAGAGAAGACACGCGTCTTTATGCGACGCTGAAACAATTTGAGGTGTGAAACAATGATGTGGCAAGAAAAGATTGCGTATTATGATGAATTGGCCCCGTTCGTGACCGAGGCGGAAGCACGGGTAAAACCATATTTTGAAACGATTGAGGCGACAGCGGAGTTCAACCAATACCGTGTCCTCGAGTCGTTTAAGAAGCATAAAGTGTCGGATTTCCATTTCAATCCGACGACCGGGTACGGCTATGACGATATGGGACGCGACACGCTCGAATCGATTTATGCCGACGTGTTCGGGGCGGACCTCGCCCTGTGCCGCCCGCAAATCATTTCG
This sequence comes from Exiguobacterium sp. s152, assembly GCF_018618335.1. Lineage (NCBI taxonomy): Bacteria > Bacillati > Bacillota > Bacilli > Caryophanales > Exiguobacterium > Exiguobacterium sp. s152. The sequence goes on along the minus strand of NZ_JACSLX010000001.1, from coordinate 86,821 downwards.
GGGACGCACGCCATCGGGATCGCCTTGTTCGGTGTGTTGTTGCCAGGGGATGAATTGCTCTATATTACCGGCAAACCGTACGATACGCTCGAAGAGATCGTAGGGATTCGGGGAGACGGTCGCGGTTCGCTCAAAGAGCTCGGTGTCGGCTACGACACGGTCGAGTTGAAAGACGACGAAATCGATGTCGAGACCGTCATCGCACGGATTCGGCCTGAGACGAAGCTCGTCGGGATCCAGCGTTCGAAAGGATACGCCAACCGACGCAGCATTCCGGTCCAAGAAATTGGGGATGCAATCGCAAAAATCAAAGCGGCGCATCCGCACGTCTTCGTATTCGTCGATAACTGCTACGGCGAGTTCGTCGAGACGATCGAACCGACCCACGTCGGGGCCGATCTCATGGCAGGCTCGCTCATCAAGAACCCGGGTGGCGGTTTGGCGAAGACGGGTGGCTATATCGCCGGGACGAAAAAACTCGTCGAACGCTGCTCGTTCCGCATGACGACGCCGGGTATCGGCAGCGAGGCCGGTCCGTCACTCTATTCGCTCCAAGAGATGTATCAAGGGTTTTACATGGCGCCGCACACGGTCGCCCAAGCCTTGAAAGGGGCTCACTTGACGGCAAGCCTGCTCGGATTGCTCGGTTTCGAGACCGACCCGCACTACACGACGCCTCGGACCGATTTGATTCAATCCGTGACGTTCCGCGATCGCGACAAAATGATCGCGTTCTGTCAGAGCATCCAGATGGCGTCACCGGTCAATGCCCATGCGTTGCCGGTACCGGCCTATATGCCGGGCTATGAAGATGATGTGATCATGGCGGCCGGGACGTTCATTCAAGGCTCGTCGATTGAACTATCGGCCGATGGACCGCTCCGTGCCCCTTACACGGCCTACGTGCAAGGCGGCTTGACGTACGCCCACGTCAAGGTCGCGCTCATGCTCGCCTTGAGCCAATTGCGGACGAAAGAGCTCGTCACATTTGACCGTGACAAAATCTCACAAAAGTTGTAACCGAAATGTCATGTTAACTTTCTTAACATCTCTTGACAGGTTAGTTGTCATGTATTATTCTCACAGTGTGAGACAGAAAAGGAGGGGTAAGAGATGGCCGATCAATTTCGTCGCTCCAACCCGTTGTTTCCGATAGGAATCGTTCAAGATTTGACCCAACTGACAGGTAGGCAGATTCGGTACTATGAAGAACAGGGTCTGATTTCGCCTAGTCGGACGGAATCGAAACGACGGCTCTATTCCTTTAATGATGTCGAACGTCTACTCGCGATCAAGGATTTTATCGATCAAGGCTTCAATTTGGCGGCGATTCGCCATATGCTCGACAATGCGGACGCCAAAGAAGTGGAATCACCAAAAGCACCGGTCGAGGAACCACCAAAGATCTCTGAACAAGAGTTACACAAATTATTGAAAACACAGCTTCAAGAAGCTGGCCGTTTCAATAAGACGTCGCTCATTCAAGGTGAGTTGTCACGTTTTTATCGATGACGCCAGTACATTAACCATTACACAATGTGAGAGGGGACATTTTACCATGGCCAGAAAAACGTTCACGAAAGAAGACATCAAACGGATCGCACAAGAAGAGGACGTACGCTTTATTCGTCTTCAATTCACGGATATCCTCGGTACGATTAAAAACGTCGAGGTGCCGATCAGCCAATTGAACAAAGCACTTGATAACAAGATGATGTTCGACGGCTCTTCGATCGAAGGCTTCGTACGCATCGAGGAATCAGACATGTACCTCTATCCAGACCTCGACACATGGGTTGTCTTCCCGTGGACAGACGGCAGCGGTAAAGTCGCTCGCTTGATTTGTGATATTTATAACCCGGACGGCACACCGTTCAGCGGTGACCCGCGCGGCAGCTTGAAGCGTAACCTCGAGCGCATGCAAAAGCTCGGCTTCACAGCGTTCAACGTCGGACCAGAGCCTGAGTTCTTCCTCTTCAAGAAAGACTTGAACGGCAAACCGACACTCGAACTTAACGACCAAGGCGGTTACTTCGACTTGGCACCGGTCGACCTCGGCGAGAACTGCCGTAAAGAGATCGTCATCGAGCTCGAAAACATGGGCTTCGAAATCGAAGCATCACACCACGAAGTCGCACCAGGTCAGCACGAAATCGACTTCAAATACGCAGATGCGGTCACGACGGCTGATAACATCCAAACGTTCAAACTCGTCGTCAAGACGATTGCAGCGAAATATGGTCTTCACGCGACGTTCATGCCGAAGCCACTCTTCGGTGTCAACGGTTCAGGGATGCACGCCAACATGTCGCTCTTCAAAGGTGACACGAACGTCTTCTACGACCCGAACGGCGACATGGAATTATCAGATACAGCCCGCGCCTTCACGGCAGGGATTCTCGAGCACGCTCGTGCGTTCACGGCTGTCTGTAACCCGACTGTCAACTCGTACAAGCGCCTCGTGCCTGGTTACGAAGCACCTTGCTATGTAGCATGGAGCGCGCGCAACCGTTCACCACTCGTTCGTGTACCGGCGGCCCGTGGCCTCTCGACGCGTATCGAAGTGCGTTCGGTTGACCCAGCGGCGAACCCGTATCTCGCCTTGTCGACGCTCTTGGCTTCTGGCCTCGACGGAATCGAGAAAGACATGACGGCACCGAAGCCGATTGACAGCAACATCTACGTGATGGACAAGCCAGAACGTGTTGCCAACGGAATCGATGATCTTCCGGCTACACTCTTTGACGCACTCGAAGTACTCCGTGCCGATAAAGTCGTGATGGATGCTCTCGGTGACCACATCGGTGAACACTTCCTCGAGTTGAAAGAAATCGAGTGGGATATGTTCCGCACCCAAGTAACAGAGTGGGAACGCGATCAGTACATGACGCTCTACTAAGTCGATGAACTGGGGACGTTAACCCTATCAATCAGAGTCCTGAATGAGTTCTTCTTGTGAAGACTCGTTCAGGACTCTTTTTCTATCAGTCTATATAATGAGGAAGCATGTATGGCTAGATGAGCGGACTAGACGAAACTGAAGGAGGTGGAAGACGTGGCAGCACCGTTAAGAGAGGTATATCATGAGGACTTTTTGCTAGGATTTGGACGACGTGTACAATCCGTCTACCCATCGTTTGACATAGAGGCATTTGTCGCATCGATCGTAGATGAGTCATGGGAAGCGTTAGCGCTGAAAGGGCGTATGCGCCGTATCTCGACAAAGCTCGGGGAGTACTTACCTCAACACTACGAGTCGGCTATAGACGTCTTGATAGAAATTGCAGACGATTGTGTCGGCTTTCCATATTTATTCTTTCCCGACTTCGTAGAAGTGTATGGACAGGCGGAAGAACATTGGGAACGCTCGATGTCAGCGCTCGAACTCTTCACGCAGAAATCGTCTTCGGAATTCGCGATCCGACCTTTTCTGCTTCGTGATTCGACGCGAGTGATGAATCGTATGATGGCATGGGCCAAGCATCCGAATGAGCATGTGCGGAGATTGGCGAGTGAAGGCTGCCGCCCTCGTCTTCCGTGGGCGGAATCGTTACCGATGTTCAAAGCAGACCCGGCTCCAGTGTTGGCGGTTTTAGAGTTATTGAAAGAAGACCCATCATTATATGTAAGGAAAAGTGTCGCTAACAACCTCAACGATATCTCGAAAGATAACCCGGAAGCCGTGCTCGCGGTCTCGCGTCGATGGCAGGGCGAACATGATCATACCGATTGGGTCATCAGACATGGGTGTCGAACATTGATCAAATCCGCTCACCCCGACGCCTTAACGCTGTTCGGTTATGCGCAAGAAACGGATTTAACCGTCAACGCATCGATTTCGATACATCCGAACATGCTCAGTATCGGGGAGGCGTGCGAGATTCAATACGATGTGTCGATTCGTCCAGGCGATGCTGCATATATTCGGGTCGAATACGCCATCGATTTCATAAAAGCGAACGGGAAAGCGAGTCGTAAGGCATTTCTGCTAGCGAATAAAATCGTCGCCGGGGGTGCGCGACTGGTAGCGAACAGGATGCACAGTTGGGCAGATTTGACGACGCGCCGACATTATCCGGGTGAGCATCGTGTCGTTTTGCTGGTCAATGGACGCGAAGTCGCTGAGAATCATATCATGTTGTATAAACGCGATGATTGAATCATACTTTGCGAAACAATATGATGTCAGCACCCAAATCTGTGTGGACAGGAGAGATGATCACGATGGGAAAAGGAATATTATTTTTTCTTTGTGGGAAGATGGGGGCAGGGAAATCAACGGTATCCAAGCGACTCGAGCTCGAAGAGCATGCGGTACGGTTGTCCGAGGATGAGTGGTTGCAGGCACTTTATCCTAATCAGATTCATATGTTCGAAGATTACTGACGACACTCTGAACTGCTCAAACCAATCGTAGAAACAACTGTCCAGCGTATGCTTGAAGTAGGGACAAATGTCGTGATGGATTTCCCTGCCAACACAATCGGTCTACGTCAATGGTTTCTTGTCATAGCGAACAAGGTTGGGGCAGACCATCAATTGATTTATCTGAATCTTAGCGACGAGCAGTGTATGAGACGAATTGCTAAAAGGCGGACAGAAATGCCTGAACGGGCAGCATTTGACACAAAAGAAGTGTTCAATCATGTCACTTCATTTTTTGAAGCACCTTCTGAGTCGGAAGGAATTCGAATTGTCGAATATGATTAATCCGTTAATATCTTCAGACGTTTAAAAAGGGCAACCCAGTCTAATAGACGGGTTGCCCTTTTGGGTGTATGGCATAAGCATTTGCTTAAAACGCACGTTTGAAGAACGTGGACGCATAGTCGAGCGTCGTATGTAGCGTCGTCGCGAAAGCGAGTCCGAAGAAGCATGCTGCCCCGTTCAGGTCGAGCCACGATCTGACAGCTTCCTCATACGGCGTGACCGTGAGCACGAGCGTGAGCGGGAAACCGAGATAGATGACCCGGATCAGATCGCTCAAGAGCGGAAAATGCGAGAATAACGACCGATGGGGCATAATCTTCACATAAGGGAGCCAAAAGCCCCGAAGCGGTCCCCATCGATAATAGGCGTCCGACTTTAAGTCAAGGTCCGGGGAGAGCCAGAACGTCCCGATTAGGGCGCCAAGCAGGAACACGGTCGGAACATCGATGTCAATAAAAGGCGTGGCAATCGCAAGAGCACCGATTGCCACGAGATTCGTACGGGTATGTGTCTTGCCACTAGCCATTAGTGAATCGTGCGGTATACACCGATGACCTTCCCTAAAATCGACACGTTATCGAAATACATCGCTTCGAGCTCGTCGTTCTCCGGCTGGAGGCGAACTTTCGAAGCTTCTTTATAAATCCGCTTCACGGTCGCTTCACCTTCATCCGTCATGGCGACGACAATCTCTCCATTGTCGGCCGTGTTCTGTTGACGGACGAGGACACGGTCCCCATCCAAGATCCCCGCGTTAATCATAGAGTCCCCTGAGACAGAGAGCATGTAGACGTTGTCGGAACCGACGACGTGGGCCGGGAGCGGGAAGTGCTCTTCCACGTTCTCAATCGCCGTGATCGGCGTACCGGCCGTGACTTTCCCGATGACCGGCACGTACATGACGGCATCATGGTCTTCCACGACTGACATCTCTTCATCTAAAATCTCGATGGCACGTGGCTTCGTCTTGTCACGTCGAATCAATCCACGCTTCTCTAGACGGTCCAAGTGGCCGTGGACGGTCGAGCTCGATGCGAGTCCGACTGCCTCTCCGATTTCACGAACGGAAGGTGGATACCCTTTCGCCCGGACCTCGGCTTTTATAAAATCAAGAATCTGTTGTTGTCTTGCTGACATTTTTTTCAATGGATTTCACCTCGATTATGTCGAATAACCTGCGAACGCATCCTATTCTTTATGGGTTTAGTTTAACACAAGAACACATGAGCGCACAAACATTCGTTCGTTTTTTTCTACTTGACCGAACAGAAGTTCTTGTTTTATGATGAGAACAGATAAACGAACAGACGTTCTCGAGAACGTGTATTCTTATTCCCAGGAGGTAATCGTTATGAGAGACACAATCAATGGAATCATTTTAGTCGGCATGTTGGCACTTGGAATGTTCGCGTTTTATATGGTCGGGGAGATGCGCCACGACGTCGATGTCGTCGCGACCGAACCGGTGATCGAGCACAGCGTCGAAGAAGAAGTCGCCTTGACGGAGGCCGAGTCGCTCGAGGCACAGCTTCTCGCCGAACGCGCTGAGAAAGAAGACGACAAGACGACGTGGTTCGCCGCCGAATAATCTTTTCTGATTGCGAACAGCCCCCGAAACTGTGTATCGTAGAGGGCGAATGGAAAGAAAGGAAGTGACGGGATGCGAGTCGTCATTTATTGTCGCGTGTCGACGAACAAGTCCACGCAAGAGACGTCACTCGGTCGCCAAGCGGACGAACTGACGCGGATGGCGAAACGTCTTGACGCCGAAATCGTCGATGTGATCAGTGAGCAAGAGAGTGGGTATGAGGTCAATCGGACGGGGTTGCTCGATTTGTTGGAGCACGTCTCGACGTCTAATCTCGATGCCGTGCTCGTGAGCGATGACAGCCGCCTCGGACGAGGGAACGCGAAAATCGCCATCTTGCATACGCTCATGAAACATAACGTCCGCTTGTTGACGATGCAATCGTCCGATGAATACGTTTTCTCGGATGCTGAGAAGATGGTGCTTGAAATTGTCAGTGTCGTCGAGGAGTACCAGCGTAAAATCCATAATGCGAAAATCTCACGCGGCATGCGTCGGGCGGTCGCGAACGGGTTCAACCCGCACCGCAACATCCAACATCACGATCAAGGCGGTCGGAGCCGAATCGAAGTCCCGATTGAAGAAATCGTCCAACTGCGCGAGCGCGGACTGACGTTCGCTGAAATTGCCGCCACGCTACGTGGTTTTGGCTATGAGGTGTCGAAAGCGACCGTGAACCGTCGTTATTTGGAGCACGTATCAGTGCCAGAAACTTGATTCCTGCTCGCTGATTTTGTACAGTAGAAGAACAAATTCAGTAGAGAGGGGGCGAGCCTGATGCTAGCACCTGAACAGTTGGAGCGAATCAATTTTCTCGCCAACAAAGCCAAGACAGATGGACTGTCATCAGAAGAGATGGACGAGCAGCAAGCGCTGCGCCAACAATATTTGCAAGCGTTCCGCCAATCATTCAAATCACAGATGATGGGGATGAAGGTCGTCGATCCGGACGGGAACGATGTAACGCCTGAAAAATTGAAAGACGAGCAGAAACGGCATCGCTCGGAGTGACCACGAATGCACATCCTATTTCATATAGGGTGTGCATGTTTGTTATACGCGAACGGGGATCAGGGGGACTTATTGGACTGGTTTTGGACGAAAGGAAGTAAACGATTCCATTCAATGTGTTATACTAATTAATTAGTTGTGACACACGAATGAGTATGCTAAAATATGACGGGTAGAAACTTTGTAACAACAGAGAGGATGAAATTAGTGGAAACAACTACTAAAGAATTATTAGCGATTAACTCGATTCGGACGCTCTCGATTGATGCGGTCCAAAAAGCGAACTCTGGTCACCCGGGGATGCCGATGGGTGCGGCTCCGATGGCGTTCACACTTTGGACGGATAAGATGCGTCACAACCCGAAAAACCCGAACTGGTTCAACCGCGATCGGTTCGTTCTTTCAGCGGGACACGGTTCGATGCTCTTGTACTCGCTTCTTCACTTATCTGGTTACGACCTTTCACTCGACGACCTCAAATCGTTCCGTCAAATGGATTCGAAGACGCCTGGACACCCAGAGTACCGTCACACGCCTGGTGTCGACGCGACGACTGGACCGCTTGGCCAAGGGATTGCCATGGCAGTCGGTATGGCGATGGCTGAAAAGCATTTGGAAGCGACTTACAACCGTGATGAGTTTAAAGTGGTTGACCACTTCACATACGGGATTTGCGGAGACGGTGACTTGATGGAAGGCGTGTCGGCAGAAGCTGCCTCACTCGCTGGTCACTTGAAACTCGGAAAGCTCGTCGTCCTTTATGATTCAAACGACATCTCACTCGATGGCGACCTTCACAAGTCGTTCTCAGAAAGTGTCGAAGATCGTTTCAACGCTTACGGCTGGCAAGTGATTCGCGTTGAAGATGGCACGGACATCGATACAATCGCGAAAGCAATCGACGAAGCGAAGGCGGAAACGTCGAAACCGACCCTCATCGAAGTGAAGACGGTTATCGGCTTCGGTTCACCGAACAAGTCAGGCAAATCGGCATCACACGGTGCACCACTCGGCGAAGCTGAAATCGAGCTCACGAAGCAGTTCTATAAGTGGGAAGGCGAAAACTTCTACGTACCGACCGAAGTGTACGACTTGTTCAACGAGAAAGTCGTTGAGCCAGGTGCCAAAGCGGAAGCGGACTGGAACGAACTCGTCGCGGCTTACAAGTCGTCACACCCTGAACTCGGTGCCCAGTTCGAGCGTGCAGTGAACAACGAGCTCCCAGAAGGTTGGGACAGCGAGTTGCCAACGTTCGAAATCGGTTCGAAGAAAGCGACACGTCAAACGAGCGGTGAAGTACTGAACGCAATCGCTAAAGCGGTGCCGACACTCTTCGGTGGCTCGGCTGACCTCGCAGGCTCGAACAACACGATGATTAAAGGTGCTGCGGACTTCGATGAAGATCCAGCAGGCCGCAACATCTGGTTCGGCGTCCGTGAATTCGCAATGGCAGCTGCCGTCAACGGTATGGCACTCCACGGTGGTGTCCTTCCTTACGGCGCGACATTCTTCGTCTTCTCAGACTATTTGCGTCCAGCGGTACGACTCGCGGCCCTCATGGGAATCCCATCGACGTTCGTCTTGACACACGATTCGATCGCGGTCGGCGAAGACGGCCCGACACACGAACCGGTCGAGCACTTGATGAGCTTCCGTGCGATGCCAAACTTGTCTGTTCTCCGTCCGGCTGACGGAAAAGAGACGATTGCGGCTTGGAAGCAAGCGATCACGACGAAATCATCACCGTCACTTCTCGTCTTGACGCGTCAAGCGTTGCCAGAACTCGAAGGCACGTCGATTGAAGAAGCGGCTAAAGGTGGCTACGTCGTCGCCGGTAACTCGAACGAGGCGGACGTCCTCCTTCTCGGTACAGGTTCTGAAGTACACGTCCTCGTCGAAGCTCGCGAAGCACTCGCGGCTGACGGCGTGAACGCGGCTGTCGTCTCGATGCCTTCGTGGGAATTGTTCGAAGCACAGTCAGCAGAATACAAAGAGTCGGTCCTTCCTTCGTCAATCACGAAGCGTGTCTCGCTTGAAGCGGGTGCGACACTCGGCTGGTACAAATACGTCGGATTCGGCGGTAAAGTACTAGGAATCGACAAGTTCGGTGCCTCTGCCCCTGGGGATCTCCTCATGAAAGAATATGGCATGTCGGTCGACAACGTCGTCGCTGCTGTCAAATCACTTTAATCGCTTACTATCAGTGGTGGCCCGGAGTTTTGGGTCACCACTTTTTTTACAGACGACTAGCGAATTAGCGTAATATAGTGTATAGTAAAAAACGATGTTTCATATGGTAGAGGAGGTTAAGCCTTGAGTACATTATTCTGGATTCTTCTGATCGTGGCAGCACTAATCGGGGGTATTGCGATCGGTTTCTTTATCGCTCGTAAATACATGATGAACTACCTCGAACAGAACCCACCGATCAACGAAGATATGATTCGTACATTGATGATGCAAATGGGTCAAAAGCCGTCACAGAAGAAAGTCAACCAAGTGATGCGCGCCATGAACGTTCAAATGAAGAACGAAAAGAAATAAACCGGATCGACCGAAGCACTTTGCGCCCGCAAAGTGCTTTTTGTATCCATTTTTTGTTAGACAATCGAACAAACTTTCGCTAATCTAAAAGAATAGTCTGAATTCAAGACAACATAGGGGGTGTTTCAGATTCGTGTATTCAAACAATTAGCTTGGTTCTTCAAGCTCGAATGGCGGACGTATGCGCTCGGTATCGTCCTACTCATGTTCGTTGCGGCGCTCGAACTCGTGCCGCCACGCATCATCGGCCGAATCGTCGATGAGATCAACCGAGAATCGCTCGAAACAGATTTATTGTGGATGTTGCTCGGCGGGCTCGCGGCCGTCGGCATCGGAAACTATGTGGCCCGCTTCTTCTGGCGGTACTTTATCTTTGGGGCTTCGATTCGGCTCGGTCGGATGTTGCGGAGTCAGCTCTATCGCCATTTCACCGATTTAGATCAACGCTTTTATAAGAAGTCGCGGGTCGGGGATTTGATGGCCCATGCGACGAACGATGTCCAAGCCGTCTCGACGACGGCGGGTGCGGGGATTTTGACACTCGTCGACAGCATTACTATGGGGACGTTCGTCATCATCACGATGGTGACGACGATTAGTTGGAAGTTGACGGTCGTAGCGCTGTTGCCGCTGCCGATCATGGTCGCGTTAACGACACGATACGGGAAACTATTACATAATCGGTTCGGGGTCGCTCAGGCGGCATTCTCCGAACTGAATGATAAAGTCCAAGAGAGCGTCAGCGGTGTCCGGGTATTGAAATCGGCCGGGGAAGTCGGCCGCGACGTCGACTCGTTCGAGAAGTTATCCGACGAAGTCATGGCGAAGAACGTCCGCGTCGCCAAAATCGATGCCCTATACGACCCGACCATCTTCGGAATCGTCGGCCTCTCATATATCTTATCGATTGGCTATGGTGCCTATTTGATTGAACAAGGCGAGCTGACAATCGGTCAAATCGTCAGTTTCACGGCGTATCTCAGTTTGCTCACTTGGCCGATGCTCGCGTTCGGCTGGCTGTTCAATATCGTCGAACGCGGTCGTGCGTCTTATGACCGAATCGAGCGAATGCTCGCCGTCAAACCTGAGATTCAAGATGACCCGATGGCGGCGGCGAAACTTGCCCATTCGGAGATTGAGGCGGACATTCATGTCTTCCGCTATGATGAGACGCCTGTCCTGCAGGACGTCACGTTCCGAATCGAACGCGGCCACACGCTCGGTATCGTCGGGCGGACCGGTTCCGGTAAAACGACAATCGTTCGATTGTTGACGCGGGAGTATGACGTCCATGACGGCACGATTAAAATCGGGGGCATCAATATCCGACAGGTGAAAAAGTCACTCCTGCTCGACAAAGTCGCCGTCGTCCCGCAAGACCATTTCTTGTTCAGCGACTCGATTGCAAACAATATCGCGTTCGGAAAACCGGAAGCAAAACTTGACGAGATTATGGAAGTAGCTAAAATCGCCGAAGTGCATGATGACATCATGCGGTTACCAGAAGGTTATGCCACGCTTGTAGGCGAACGGGGCGTGACGCTATCGGGCGGCCAAAAACAACGCATCTCGATTGCACGTGCCCTCATGATCGAGGCAGACGTATTGATTCTAGACGATGCTCTCTCCGCCGTCGATGCGAAGACGGAAGAAGCGATCATCGAGCATTTCCGGGCCGGGAATCCCGATCAATCTCGGTTGATTGTCGCGCACCGACTGTCTGCGGTCGAGCACGCCGACGAGATTCTCGTTCTCGAAGACGGTCGTATCATCCAACGGGGCCGGCATCAGGACTTGATTCGCGAACCGGGATGGTACAAAGATACGTATGATCGTCAACAGCTCGAAGCAATCGTAGAAGGGGGTGGCCACCATGAAGCATGACGTTCAGGAATGGGCGGTCATCAAACGTCTATTGGCCTATACGAATCGTTACTCACGCCCACTCAGTCTCGCTTTCGTCTTTTTGTTGCTCGCCACCGGTGCGAAGCTCGCGGGACCGTTTTTAATCAAGGTCTTTATTGACGAGTTCGTGACGCCAGGCGTCTATCCGACGAACTGGGTCGTCACATTGCTCGTCGTTTATTTAGTCTTGCATGTGTCGGCGATCATCTTCGACTATTTACAGTCGATTTCATTCCAAAAGATTGCCTTAAAAATCGTTCAAAACATTCGGATGGATATTTTCCGTCACGTCATGGGCATGCGTCTCGCCTATTTCGACCGGACGCCAGCAGGCGTTCTCGTCTCGCGGATTACGAACGACACCGAGGCGGTCAAGGAGCTTTACGTCGGGGTGATGAGCACGTTCGTCCAATCGGCCGTGCAGCTGCTCGGGACATACGTGTTCCTTTATATCCTCGAACCGACGCTCGCAACGATGGGGCTTGTGCTCGTGCCATTGTTCTGGCTCATCATCTGGGTGTATCGTCGCTACTCGACGAAGTATTTCGCCCAAGTGCGTGATCTGCTGTCACAATTGAACGGACAGTTGAATGAGTCGATTAACGGGATGGGAATCGTTCAACAGTTCCGTCAAGAAGAGCGGCTTGTCCGCCAATTCGAAGAGACGAACGAGGCCCACCAAGAAGCACGTTATCGGAACTTGAAGCTCGACAGTATGTTATTGCGACCGATCATCGAATTGTTGCTCGCCTTCTCAATTATCGGGCTGCTCGGCTATTACGGCGTCTTGTCAACGACCGAGCAAGTACAAGTCGGGGTCGTCTACGCCTTTATCAGCTATATCGAACGAATCTTCCGTCCCGTGCTCGATATCATGCAACGCTTGAGCGAATTTCAACAGGCGGTCGTTTCAGCGGACCGAGTTTTCAAAGTCTTGGACACGGATGAACCGGCCCCAGGAAAGAGCTTGGAGGGAACGGCTGAAATTGGCTCCGGAGAAGTACGCTTCGAAAACGTCACGTTCAGCTATGACGGAGAAGTCGACGTATTGAAACACATCTCGTTCGTCGCCAAGCCGGGAGAGACAGTCGCGCTCGTCGGTCATACCGGGAGCGGAAAGAGTTCAATCATCAACTTGTTGACTCGGTTCTATCCGTATCAATCAGGACAAATCACGATCGATGGGCATCCGATTGAGCAGTTCGAGGAAGCCGAACTTCGAGCCAAAGTCGGCCTTGTGCTCCAAGACCCGTTCTTGTTCACAGGGACGATTGAGGACAACTTAAAACTATTTAACCCGACGATTGACTCGGACAAAGTCCGGGAAGCAGCTGAGTTCGTCCAAGCCCATACGTTCGTCGAGAAACTCGAGGCCGGCTACGGGCATACGGTCGGTGAACGGGGGGCGACGTTCTCGAGCGGGGAACGGCAATTGCTCGCGTTCGCCCGGACGGTCGCCCGGGATCCGAAAATCTTGATTTTGGATGAGGCGACGAGTTCGATTGATACCGAGACCGAGGAGCGCGTTCAGCTCGCCCTCGAGCGGATGAGACGTGGTCGGACGACGATTGCCATCGCACACCGGCTCTCGACAATTCAAGATGCCGACTTGATTCTCGTCCTCCATCGAGGTGAAATCGTCGAACGAGGTAATCATCAATCGTTATTGAAACAAGACGGGCTCTACAAAAAGATGTATGAACTTCAATCAGGCCAACGTCTGATGTCATAAATTACAAAAAAAGACGCCAATACCGGCGTCTTTTTTTCCATGAAAAGGCTCTCCACAAATGTGATGCGGAGAGCCGTTCATTTAAAAATTTAGGTGTTCTGAAGCATGTATAGCCAGGACGTGACGTGTGATCAGCTTGTCTAACTCTTGGCTGACGTGAATCACTTCAGGAGACGTCCAACTTTGCTGTGAAGCGATTTCGTACAGTTCATCGCGTTTCTGTTCAATGGCATAATGTAAGTTTTCAGCTGTGATGACCGCCACGGTATTTCCCCCATCGTTATAAAGTCAAAACTGTTTCTTAGGAATATCCAAATCTTAGCATCTAACACTACTGTTTACAAGTTTCATTTCCATTTCAAAGATTACAATTTCACTCAAAAAATCGTTGCAGAAAAAGATTCGAGCATTTTGAAAAGGTTTTCGCTATAATGGGGCTGAAAGGTGGAAGATCGCATGGAAGTTACCCTTTGGCTCGCATTTGGGGCGGGCGTCTTGTCATTTTTGTCTCCGTGCACGCTACCGTTGTATCCAGTCTTTTTATCGTATATCACTGGGGTCTCTGTCTCTGATTTGAAGAGTGAAGGACTGCGGCAGCGCACGGCATGGTTTCATACGTTCTCATTTCTCTTCGGTTTCTCCATCGTCTTTCTCGTGCTCGGTTTGTCGACCTCGCTGATCGCCGACGTGTTCATTCAATACAAAGATAGCTTGCGCATGTTCGGTGCCATCCTCATCTTCGTATTTGGTGTCTTCTTGGCAGGGCTATGGCAACCACGCTTTATGATGCGCGAGAAAAAGCTCGCATTGGGAGAGCGCAAGAGTGGCTATTTTGGGACGGCACTCATCGGCATCGGCTTCGCGGCAGGGTGGACACCTTGTACCGGACCAATTCTTGCTGGCGTCATCGCCCTCGCGGCCTCGAACCCGAGTCAGGGAATGGGGTACATGTTGGCCTACGTCATCGGTTTTGCCATCCCGTTCCTCGTCATGGCCGGTTTTGTCGGCAAAATCAAGTATTTGGCACGCAACAGTGCCAAGGTAGCAAGATTCGGAGGCTATTTGATGATGGCTTTCGGTGTCGTATTATATTTTGATGGAATGAACCGCTTCGCTGCTTGGATGAGCGAATTAGTAGGATTCACCGGATTTTAAAGGGGTTGACCGAATGTCGATATTTTGGGGATCGACCCTCGTCGCACTGATGATGGGCTTGATTGCGAGCTTCGTTCGCGTCAAAGCGTCAGCACGTCCGACGAATGCGAAAAAGATTTTGATTCCGCCGCTGGCGATGTCGACGGGCATGTTACAATTTCTCGTCCCGGCGTTTCGGCTGACTTGGCTCGAGGTCGGAGAGGCGCTGATCGTCGGATTGATTTTCAGCGTGTTCCTCATCAAGACGTCGAATTTCGAGAAACGTGACGGGGAAGTTTATCTATCCCGTTCGAAAGCGTTCTTTATCGTCGTGTTTGTCTTATTGGCCATCCGGACGGTCATGAAGGCGTTTCTCGGGGACGAGGTAAACATATTCGCGACGGGCGGCCTGTTCTATTTGATCGCCTGGGGCATGATTGTCCCGTGGCGCATCGCCATGTATCAAAAGTACAAACAAATCGTAGCATCATAAACGGCGTCCCTTGCGAGGGACGCCGTTTTGTCGATTAAGAAGATTTTTTGGTCATGGCTGCTTCGGTCTCGGCATCGATTCCGGTGTTGGCCTTGACGAGAATCCGTTCGAAGTTTCCGGCGACTTCATCTGACTTCGTCACGTACGTCCCGACGATAGCGGCGAGGAAACCGAGCGGGATCGACACGATGCCCGGATTCGTGAGCGGGAACAGAGCCTCACCGATAAAGATGGCGGAACCGTCCGGCGCCCATACGTTCGGGCTGATGGCGACGAGGAAGAGTGACGAGAACAAGCCGACAATCATGCCGAACACGGCTCCTCCGGTGTTGAACCGTCTCCAGTAAATCGTGAACAAGATGACCGGCAAGTTCGCACTGGCGGCCACGGCGAAAGCGAGCGAGACGAGGAAAGCGACGTTCATCGACTGTGCGAAAAACGCGAGTCCCATCGAGACGAGGGCGACAGCGATCGAAGCGATGCGGGCAGCCGTGACTTGTTCTTTCTCAGTCGCTTCTCCCTTACGGACGATATGTCCATAGAAGTCGTGGGCGAATGCCGAGGCGGCCGAAAGGACGAGGCCGGCGACGACGGCAAGGATCGTGGCAAATGCGATTGCCGCGACAAAGGCGAACAACAAGTCGCCGCCGAGCACTTGGGCCAGGAGCGGTGCGGCCATGTTCCCGGCCGGGTTGGCGGCGATAATGGCATCCGAGCCGACGAATGCGGCAGCCCCGAATCCGAGGAAGATTGTCAATATGTAGAACGCACCGATGATCCATGTCGCATAGACGACCGATTGGCGTGCTGTCGGTGCATCTTTGACCGTGAAGAAACGGATAAGGATGTGGGGCAGCCCCGCCGTCCCGAGGACGAGTGCCAAGTTGAGCGAGATCGTGTCGAGCGGGAGCTTGAACTTGTTGCCTGGGTTCAAGAAACTGTCGCCGAGCGGCGTCGCCTTGCTCACTTCGGAGAACATGGTGAAGACAGAGAAGTCAAAGCGAGCGAACACGAGAAACGAGATGATGGCGGTCCCGATCATCAATAGCACAGCTTTCGTGATCTGTACCCATGACGTCGCGGTCATCCCTCCGAAGACGACGTACACCGTCATCAAAATCCCGACGACGACGACACTCGTCGTGTATGGGATGCCGAGCAATAACTCGATGAGCGCGCCGGCCCCGACGAGCTGGGCGATCATATAGAAAATCGAGATGACGATGGCGTTCATGGCGGCGACACCGCGCACGCGCGGTTTGTTGAATCGAGCCGCAATCATATCGGCCATCGTATACTTGCCAAGGTTACGGAGCGGCTCGGCCACGAGGTAGAGCACAACGAGATAAGCCACCAAGAAGCCGATTGAATAGAAGAAACCGTCAAATCCGGCGAGGGCAATCATCCCGGCAATCCCGAGGAAAGAAGCTGCCGACATATAGTCCCCGGCGATGGCGAGCCCATTTTGGAAACCGGTCAACCCTCCATCGGCCGTATAAAAGTCGCTCGCGGTCTTCGTTTTACGAGCGGCGAAGAACGTGATGACGAGCGTGAGCCCGACAATCGCGAGGAATAATAAAATAGCGGTCCAGTTCATCGGTCGTCCTCCTCTTGTTTGATGGCGGTGACGAGTTCGTCAAACCGACGGGCCCGGCGGCTGTACATCACACAGAACATCCAGGTCATAAAGAATTGGGCGAAGGCGAGCACCCAGGCCCATGTGATGTCTCCGGCGACCGGGATATTCAAAAAGGTGAAGTAACTTGTCGAGATTGGCAACGTGAAGTAGAAGATAAGGGAGAAGATGATGGATGGAACAATGAACCGATTCTTTTCTCGCATCAGTTTGTGAAACGTCTGGCTCTCGACAATCGCTTCGGCGGAGCGGGTACTGTCGGTTTGCGTAACTTGTGTGACATCATGCATATAAAAACCTCCTTCGGCATCAAGATACGTACATTATAGAAATGTAAATAAAGGAAAAGCTATCCATTTTTTATTGCGGAAAACGAAATTGTTATACTAAGATTGGTCATACCACTTTAATGTAAGCGTTTCCAATATTGTCTATATTATGAACATTATCTTTAGATAGTTATCACTCGTGAAAAGGGTACTTTTGACCTATTAGTCGTATGGCACAATTTCGTAAGCAGGAAACATAATCAGTCGGCTACGATGAGTCGACATCAAGAGTGAACAAAAAGACGCCAGGCACATGTCCTGACGTCTCGTCTCATTGTTGGAAGTAATGTTGATACACTTTCCAGTCGATTTGCTCTTCTTCTAGTGCCTTCTTTAAGAACTTATGATCCCGTTTTGGTGTTGCGGCGATATAGCCTTTGACGACGAGCTCGGTTGTCATTTCACGGGCCCGGGTCTCGAGGGCGAATTGTCCGATCTTACCGGCGATCTTGCGGATGGCGACGTCGCGGAACAGCTCTGGTACCGGCGTGACGAGGCGGTCGAGCAACGTTCGCGTCTCCGGCGTCCATAAGTGGCGCGTCTTGTCGATGTAGTCATCCTCGATGTCGAGTAGTGAGCGTCCATCTTCTTTTGGCATTCGTTTCAAAAATTTACGGAACATAAAGTAACCGCCGATCGACATTAACCCGATCATCACGAATCCCCAGAAGACAATGAAATACATCATTAAGTTTTCTGGCATCGTTTTTCCCCCGTTCTGTCATTTCACGATCATTCAAGCTAAGTATACAAAAAAGGGGCGCGATACAAAAGCTACAGCTATTCATTCCCTACTATAAAGATGGACGAAACGGGCCGGTTTCGTTAGAATAGATAGCGTTGCAGTGAGCAAGACATCGTATAAATCGTATTGTCCAGAAAGGAAAGAGCCATACATGAATCAATTAAAACAAGAAGTTGAGAAGCGTCGTATTTTCGGCATCATCTCGCACCCAGATGCCGGTAAGACGACGCTGACGGAGAAGTTGCTCCTTCACGGGGGTGCCATCCGTGAGGCGGGGACGGTCAAAGCCCGCAAAAATTCCAAGCATGCCAAGTCGGACTGGATGGAAATCGAGAAACAACGTGGGATCTCGGTCACCTCGTCGGTCATGCAGTTCGTCTATCAAGATAAGGTCGTCTCAATTATGGACACGCCCGGACACAACGATTTCGGGGAAGACACGTATCGTGTGTTGACGTCGGTCGATAGTGCCGTCATGGTCATCGATGCGGCCAAAGGGATTGAGACGCAGACGAAGAAATTATTCCAAGTCTGTCGGATGCGGGGAATTCCAATCTTCACGTTCATGAACAAATTGGACCGCCAAGCGAGAGACCCACTTGAACTCATGGAAGAGCTCGAAGAAGTGCTCGGCATGCCTTCGGTCGCCGTCACGTGGCCGATCGGGAGCGGGATGCAGTTCGAAGGCGTGTACGACCGTCTGAAGAACGAAGTTCACTTGTTCCGCGGTGAAAAATCGACGCTCACGTTAAACGAGGACGGCGTCAATGACCCGATTCTCGCCGACTATTTGACGGAAGAGAACTTGACGAACCTTCGAGACGAAATCGATCTTCTCGACGGTGCCGGCAATGAAATCGAAGTCGATGCGATTCAGCACGGGAAATTGACTCCGGTCTTTTTCGGGACGGCCCTCGTCGACTTCGGTGTGACATCGTTCTTGAACCACTATCTCGCCATGTCACCGGCCCCTGAGGCCCGTAAGTCAAATGTCGGTCCAATCGACCCGACGTCAGAAGAGTTCAGCGGCTTCGTCTTCAAGATTCAAGCGAACATGAACCCGGCCCACCGTGACCGCATCGCCTTCGTCCGCATCTGTTCGGGCGTGTTCGAGCGCGGCATGGACGTCACACTCACGCGGACAGGGAAGAAAATTAAATTGAGTCAATCGACGCAGCTCATGGCCAACGACCGCGAAACGGTCGATCAGGCGTTCGCTGGAGACGTGATCGGGATTTACGATTCGGGGACGTACCAAATCGGCGATACAATCACGACGTCGAAACAGAAAATCGCGTTCGAGGCGTTGCCGACGTTCCCGCCTGAACTGTTCATGCGCGTCTCGCCAATCAACTCGCTCAAGTCGAAACATTTCCACAAAGGTGTGGAGCAGCTCGCCCAAGAGGGAGCGATTCAAGTGTATCGCAACGAATATAACGAGATTTATCTCGGTGCGGTCGGTCAACTCCAATTCGAAGTGTTCGAGTATCGCTTGAACAACGAATACGGCGTCGACATCCGTATGGAGCCAGTCTCGTACAGCGTTGCGCGTTGGGTGAAGGACAAGGAGTTGAAGGCGCTCAAGCCGTTCCAGGACTCACGCAACATGCTCGTGACGGATCGTTGGGAGCGTCCCGTGTTCTTGTTCGCCAACGAGTTCACATTCGATCGCTTCAAAGAACGGTATGAAGATGAGCTCACGCTCGTCGACGCCCTCGACGTCAACGTCGAGATTGGCGCAGAATAATGATTAAAGACGGCTCTAGTCCAAGGGCCGTCTTTTCTTGTTTCAGTGAGTCTGACACTATTGATAAGTTTTACTTATGACTAATTTGTGACGGAATGTATTTTACGTCACGCTATAGTTGTATTATGATAAGCATGTGATAAGTAAGCGATTACGGCACGTGCCTAAGTCGCCGCTTTCAAAAAGGGGGATATCGTATGGAACAGACGAACGTATTAGACGCTTTCAAATCTCGGACGCAGTTCGAGGTCAATGGACAAGCGTACGATTATTACCGGCTTAAAAAGCTTGAAGAAGAAGGGGTGACGGAACTTAGTCGACTTCCGTACTCGATTCGTGTCTTGCTCGAATCGGTGCTTCGCCAACAGGATGGCCGCGCCATCACGAAAGAACACGTCGAAAACTTGGCTAAATGGGGTACTGCCGAAGTTTCGAAAGACATCGATGTTCCGTTTAAACCGGCTCGCGTCGTTCTTCAGGACTTTACAGGGGTTCCGACGGTCGTTGACCTCGCTTCGCTTCGTAAAGCAATGAGCGATCTCGGGGGAGACCCGAACAAAATCAACCCAGAAATCCCGGTCGACCTCGTCGTCGATCACTCGGTCCAAGTCGATGCGTACGGATTTGCCGGCGCACTCATGAAAAACATGGACATCGAGTTCGAGCGCAACGAAGAGCGTTACAAGTTCTTGCGTTGGGCGCAAACAGCGTTCGATAACTATCGTGCCGTACCGCCTGCGACAGGGATTGTTCACCAGGTCAACTTGGAGTACTTGGCTTCGGTCGTCCTCGAGAAGAACGATGATGAAGGCAATGTCGCGTATCCAGATTCACTCGTCGGGACAGACTCGCACACGACGATGATCAACGGTCTCGGCGTCCTCGGTTGGGGTGTCGGTGGAATCGAAGCCGAGGCGAGCATGCTCGGACAACCGTCTTACTTCCCGGTACCAGACGTCGTCGGCGTCAAAATCGTCGGTGAAGTCAACCCGGGTGTCACAGCGACTGACGTCGCGCTCGTCGTCACCGAGATGCTCCGTAACGAGAAAGTCGTCGGCAAGTTCGTCGAGTTCTTCGGACCGTCGCTTCACACGATGCCGCTCTCGGACCGGGCGACAATCGCCAACATGGCACCTGAATATGGTGCGACATGTGGCTTCTTCCCAGTCGATACAGAGACGCTCAACTACATGCGCACGACAGGTCGCCCAGAAGAATTGATCGACCTCGTCGAAGCCTACTCGAAAGCGAACGACTTGTTCTATACGCCAGACCAGGCCGACCCGTCGTTCACGAAAACGCTCACGCTCGACTTGTCGAAAGTAGAGCCGTCGCTCGCTGGACCTAAACGTCCACAAGATCGCATCAACTTGTCAGACCTTCAGTCGGCATTCGTCGACAGCGTGACGGCGCCAGCCGGACACAGCGGCTTCGGTCTTGAAAAAGCTGAGCTTGAAAAGACGGCAGCTGTCAACTACACGGACGGCGCTGTCGACATGCGCACGGGTGACGTGGCGATTGCAGCCATCACGAGCTGTACGAACACATCGAACCCATACGTCATGGTCGGCGCAGGTCTCGTCGCGAAGAAAGCCGTCGAACGCGGGCTCACCGTTCCTAAATTCGTGAAGACGTCGCTCGCTCCGGGCTCGAAAGTCGTTACCGACTACCTCGACAAAGCCGGTCTCACGCCATACCTTGACCAACTCGGTTTCAACACCGTCGGTTACGGCTGTACGACATGTATCGGCAACTCGGGTCCACTCGACCGCGAAGTCGAAGAAGCGATCACATCGAACGATTTGCTCGTCTCGTCGGTCCTCTCGGGGAACCGTAACTTCGAAGGCCGCGTCCACCCACTCGTAAAAGCGAACTTCTTGGCGTCACCGCCACTCGTCGTCGCATACGCACTCGCTGGGTCGGTCAACTTCGATATCATGAACGAGTCGTTCGGAACGGACAAAGATGGCAATGAAGTCTTCTTCAAAGACATCTGGCCATCGAACGATGAAATCAAGATGGTCGTACAAGACGTCGTCTCACCGGAAGCGTTCCGCAAAGAGTACGATACGGTCTTCACGGGCAATGAACGTTGGAACGCGCTTGACGTCCCAGAAGGCAACTTGTATGACTTCTCAGACGACTCGACGTACATCCAAAACCCACCGTTCTTCGAAAACCTCGAGCCAGAGGCTGGAGAAGTTCACGCATTGAACGGCCTTCGTGTCATCGGGAAGTTTGCCGATTCGGTCACGACCGATCACATCTCACCAGCTGGAGCATTCTCGAAAACGACACCAGCCGGCCAATACCTTCAATCGAAAGGTGTCGCACCGCTCGACTTTAACTCGTATGGTTCACGCCGCGGAAATCACGAAGTCATGATGCGCGGTACGTTCGCGAATATCCGTATCCGTAACCAAGTCGCACCAGGCACTGAAGGCGGCTTTACAACGTACTGGCCGACGGGCGAAATCATGCCGATGTACGATGCGGCCATGAAGTACAAAGAGCAAGGCACAGGCCTTGTCGTCTTCGCTGGAAACGACTACGGTATGGGCTCGTCACGTGACTGGGCAGCCAAAGGAACGAACTTGCTCGGAATTCGTGCCGTCATCGCGCAGAGCTTCGAACGGATTCACCGCTCGAACCTCGTCATGATGGGTGTCTTGCCACTTCAGTTCATGGACGGGGAGTCGGCCGACTCTCTCGGACTCACAGGCGAAGAAGCGATCGACATCCAAGTCGACGAGTCAGTCCGCCCACGTGATATCCTGAACGTCAAAGCAACACATGAGAACGGCACAGTGACCGAGTTCAAAGTCGTCGCTCGCTTCGATTCTGAAGTCGAAATCGATTACTACCGTCACGGCGGCATCTTGCAGATGGTTCTCCGCAACAAATTGAAATAAGCAACGTAAAACCTTCCTTTGCAAAAAAGGAAGGTTTTTTTTTGTGAATATGCGAATAAAAGGTGAGAGGATGACTCATATCGGGAAGAGAATGGTGAGAGGGGGGAGTGTATGGAACGACAGACGAAATCAGGTAAAAACTGGTGGCAACGAATGACGCAAAAAGAGGAAGTGGCGGAGGAAGAGTTCGACCTCACGCTTCCGCAGCTGCGCGAAGCCATCCATGAATATGAACAGACGTTACCGAAAGGCCTCAATCGTACGGTCTTGCTCGACGAGACGCAAGAAATCGATTTGGCTCGACTGAAAAAACACTTGCCCGGTAAACCGAGACAGCGGTTCTATATGTCAAAAGAAACGTTTCATATCGTCCCTGAGGACGAACGGGAATTGGTCTATGAGATGGATCAAGTGCAACGGGCGCTCGATTTATACTTTGAACAAGAAAAAAAAATACCGTTTCGAAAATTTCAACAGACACTGCAATTGGATTTGACTCGATTACGTGAAGGCGGCTACTTGAAAGTACTGCCGAAACGGCCCTATTACGTCGTTGACGAGACGTTAATCGTGTCCTTGGAACCGAAACCGCCAGAGTGACGACATGCCATCGTCACTTTTTTTGACATGGTCGTCCGAGCACGTCGCGGGGTTGAGTCTGGTTTACAAACTATGTTACGGTGGAAAACGTATATGAAAATAAGAAAATTGAATAGGAGTGAGATTATGGAAAGGAAAAGCAAAGTAACGACCGTTTTTCTCGTTTCAGCCATCATTACGGTCTTATTCACGATCTGGGGTGTCATCCCAGAGAGTATCCTCGGTAACGCCAGTCTCTTAAATGTGACGACGAAACTGCAAGGCTGGCTCTCGAACGGCTTTGGCTGGTTTTATTTACTCAGTGCGACCGGAATTCTACTTGTCGCCATCTTTTTAATCTTCTCGAGGTTCGGGTCAATTCGACTCGGGAAAGACACGGATCGTCCGGAATTCGGGTATCTGTCATGGTTCGCCATGTTGTTCAGTGCCGGGATGGGGATCGGACTCGTCTTCTGGGGGGCAGCCGAACCGCTTTCACATTTTCACGCGCCGCCATTCGATTCGGGCACACCTGAGGGCGATGCCCGTACGGCGATGCAATATTCGTTTTTCCACTGGGGCTTGCACCCATGGGCGATTTACGCGATGATCGCGCTCGCCATCGCTTACTCAACGTTCCGGAAAGGGCGTCCGGCGACGATCGGGGAGACCATCGGCTCACTCGTCAAAGACCGCTACGAAATACCGGTCAAACGGACGGTCGATGTGTTGGCCATCATCGCGACCGCGTTCGGTGTGGCGACTTCGCTCGGCTTCGGGGCCCAGCAAATTGCCGGCGGGATTCACTTCTTGATTCCGAACGTACCGAACGCGTTCTCGACCCAATTGATTATCATTGCCGTCGTGACGGTACTCTATATGATCAGTGCCTCGACGGGGCTTGAGAAAGGGATTCGTATCTTAAGTAATACGAACATCTTTCTCGCCATCGTCCTCTTGATCGCAACGCTCATGGTCGGACCGAGTGCATTCATCCTCGATCTGTTCACGCAGACGATCGGGACATATTTGCAACAGTTACCGTCGATGAGTTTCCGGACGGCCGCGTTTGAGCCGGTGGAACGCGAATGGATCAACGGATGGACGATTTTCTATTGGGCTTGGTGGATTTCATGGTCCCCGTTCGTCGGGACGTTCATCGCTCGTGTCTCAAAAGGACGTACGATTCGTGAATTCATTATCGGCATCTTGCTCGTGCCGACCTCGTTCGGTCTGCTCTGGTTCTCCGTCTTTGGCGGTGCGGCCATCTGGGCTGATTTGAACGGTGGGGCAAACTTGATTGCAACGGTCAACGAAATCGGCACGGAAGTCGGTCTGTTCGCCTTGTTCGAGACGTTTGGTGGCTTTGGCACGATCCTTAGTGTCGTCGCCATTTTCTTAGTCTCTGTCTTCTTCATCACGTCAGCGGACTCGGCGACATACGTGCTCGGCATGTTGTCGACGAACGGAAAACTTGTGCCGCCGATGCGGATCAAGCTCATCTGGGGTCTCATTCAGTCATCGATTGCCGCCGTGCTCTTATACGTCGGTGGACTCGGAGCGCTACAAGCGGTCGCCATCCTGGTCGCTTTCCCGTTCATCTTCGTATTAATTTTGATGATTGTCGCCTTGTTCAAAGATTTGTCTGATGAACCGGACGAACGGGACAAGTATATTGAAGCGTATAAGCAGGAAGAAGAAGATAAGCTCGGATAAAAGGAAAGGGTCTCGGTCGAGGCCCTTTTTTGGTTGTAAATGTTTTGCAGGACCCTCTCGCTAGTGTAGGATAGTAAGTGAAGAAGATTGGGAGGGCATTCTATGAAACAACATGTTAAAAAGCGATTGAGTTGGGTGATTTTTGCGGGAATCCTCATTGTCGGCGCCCTGCTCGCCTATAACTTTTACTCGATCATGAACTTGAATGACGACGAGGGCCGCGTCAACCGGGCCGAACCGTTCTATACATCCGTCATAATCGGATATGAAGAGAAAAAATTGCCGGAAAACGGCGAGACGTTGGAAGTTCGCGAATATGAAGTGACATACGATGATGACGGTCACTTCGTGTCTGAGGTCGTGGAGGGCCCTAACGTTGGTGCCCGGGCCGAGTGGGACGGAACCGTTTATCGTGAGTTCAACCCGGACGGCGAGGAGACGAATAGTCAAGAGACGAGCTCCGGCGCCGTGGCTCCGCACCCATTCTTGTCGCGGGCGACGAATGAACAGATTCGTAAATGGCTCGACGATGGGACGCTCGGTTCGAGCGAAGGTGACGTCGATATTATCGGACGGACCGCGCAAGCGTTCGTCAAGAAAGAGTCACCTGAAGCTGTCCCGGCAGAATGGGTCGAAAAGTACCCATCGATATTCAGTGAAGACGACAATGAAGAAGCGGTCACGTATTACGTCGACGCGAACGAGCGAATCTTGCTCGCTGCCGAATCACGAAACAACGGGAAGTTGTTCCATTCGATTCGGATGACTTCTTTTGAATCACGATAATCCGGCGAGGAGCAGACTAAAACGTCGGCTCCTTTGTCGTCTAAAAAGGAGAATACTATGAAACAGATCACCTTGGATCAAGTGCAATCGGACTTGACGGCCTGGGAAGCGGGTGGACGCATCGAGGAAGCGGCGCTATTGTCTTACGCCCATTGGTCGCGCGCGACCGGTCACCGTCAAGAGTTGATTCGCACCTTGACGCTCCTCGCAACGAGACGGTTCGAAGCGCGCCAGACTATCGACCCGTTATTACATCGTTGGGTCAAGGAATTGGAGTCGCTCAACGCATTACCGCCAGCTCTCCGCGTCAGTCAATTATACGAAGTGTTGCGACGTCATAAACAACATTTGCACGTCGAATGGCCGAAATTACGTGAGGCGGATTACGCGTCGATGAAAGTCCAAATTTTAACCGAATACGAAGCGAAGACGTCGGAACTGCTCGAGCAACTTGAACAGCTTCACGACGAGATTGACCGTGCCAAATCCGACCTTCGGGACTCGGAATTCAAAGGACAGCTCGAGCGGTTATTCCTTGTCGTCATCGAGGCGATGCAAGAAGTGGCCGCACTCGAAGATGACACGGCCTCGCTCTTGGCATCGATGCAAGGCAATTACTTCAGCCGTGAGGCGTTCCACCGTTTCGGTGAGCGGGTCGGGCTCGTCAAACAGCGACTGGCCACGATCGTCGAACATTTGCCGGAACAGACGGAACAAGTTCGGTCGAGCGCGATTGAATCACTCGAGGCGATGATCGGGCTCACGGACGTGAAGCAACGTGTCAAAGCGTGGTACCGCTTCCTCTTGTTTCAAAAAGAACGGGAGAAGGCAGGCTTCTCGTCCAAACACCAACCTTCGCTCCATCTCGTGTTCACGGGAAACCCAGGCACCGGTAAGACGACGCTCGCGCGCCTCATGGCCGAGATTTATTTTGAGCTCGGTTTGCTCGCTCGTCCCGACGTCGTCGAGGCGGATCGGTCGAGTCTCGTCGGCGCGTTCGTCGGACAGACGGAAGAGCAAGTCATGAACAAAGTGAAAGAAGCCGAGGGCGGAGTCCTGTTCATCGACGAGGCGTACGCGCTTAAACGTCAGGATGCGAGCGGGAGTGACTATGGACAGGCAGCCATCGATACGCTCGTCGCCGCGATGACGAGTGGTGAGTACGCTGGGAAATTCGTTGTCATCCTCGCCGGTTATCCGGAAGAGATGCGTCACTTTCTATTGGCCAATCCGGGACTACGTTCGCGTTTCCCGGAATCGAACCATTACGAGTTGCCGAACTACAGTGATGACGAGCTCGTCGCCATCGGCGAGAAAGTGGCAGCGGAGAACAATTACGTCCTGACGGTCGAGGCGAAGCGCGCCTTGATTGCGCGGATTGACCGGGAACGGGTCGACGCCACGTTCGGGAACGCGCGCACGGTGCATAACATTTTACTCGACGCCATGTTCAAAAAAGGATCTCGCTTCGGTGCCGATGCCCCGCTCGACGAGATGGCCTTGTTGACGGAAATCGATTTTGAGATGGATGCGACCGAGGACACGTCAGCCCCGACGCTCGACGACTTGGTCGGGATGGAAGAGGCGAAACGGCAACTGCGTGAAATCGAGGCGCTCGTCACGATTCAAAAACGGCGCCGCGAACTTGGATTGAAGACGGCACCTGTCCAACTTCATGCTGCACTCGTCGGCAACAGCGGGACAGGGAAGACGACGTTCGCCCACCTTTATGCCCAATTGCTGAAGAAGACCGGTTACTTGAAACGCGGACACTTGAAAGTCGTCAGCCGGGCCGATCTTGTCAGTGGTTATGTCGGTCAGACGGCACAGAAGACGAAGGCTGCCATCCGCGATGCGCTCGGCGGTGTGTTGTTGATTGACGAGGCTTATAGTTTGAACGGCGGACCGAACGATTACGGTCGTGAAGCAATCGATACGCTCGTCGACGAGATGCCGAAGCACGGGGACAACCTCGTCGTCGTCATGGCGGGATACGAGGCGCCGATGCGGCGATTGATCGAGTCCAATCCTGGACTGAGTAGTCGGATTAAGCGAACCATCCAGTTCGAGGATTATTCGACCGACCAACTCGTCGAGATTGCTAAGACGTATGCCGCGAAATTTGGCTATACGTATGACGATACGGTGGAGCAAGCGCTTAAAGAGCGACTGTCTGGTATCGACCGGCCGAACGCGCGGACGGCACTGTCGTTGATTGATGAAGCCATCGCGAGACAGTCATACCGTTTGATTGAAAGACAGGCTGAAACTGACGACTTGAATCAGATTTTAGTAGTAGATATTAAGACCAAGTTATAATATAATGACCTTGAAAGCGAGGACGATTTAATGCATACGATTCAGATTCCGGTCCGCTACCAAGAGACCGACATGATGGGCATCGTCTATCATGCGAACTATTTAGTGTATCTCGAAATCGCTCGTACTGAATTATTGCGCGAGCTCGGGGTCGAATATAAAGACATGGAACAGGCGGGCTTCGTCTCTCCGGTGACGAACGTCTCGGTCGACTATAAGAAGAGCGTCACGTTCGGCGATACGGTCCACGTCCGGGTATGGGTCGACAGCTATTCCAAGATTCGGACCGTCTATGGCTATGAGTTGACCGATCAAGACGGAAATCTCGTCGGTTCGGCGAAGACGACCCACGTCGTCGTCAAACAGGGCGACTTCAAGCCGGTCCGTCTCGACCGCGAGTTTCCAGAGTGGCATGACATGTATATGCGTGTCATGAGTCCCGTCACATAACAGTGGTTCTTTTGTACCGTCAGTATGGTATCATATCTTGACGGTATTTTTTGTACAAAGAAAGGGGAAGATCGCATGCGAAAACCATCTCTGTTGATGGTATGCTGCGCCTTGACGCTCACGTTGGTGGGCTGTAACACGAGCAACCAAAACGAAACGGAAGAAGCCGATAACAAACCGGCTGAAACCGAACAACAAACAGAAACTCCGGCCGCTGCGTCGACGGATACAGAAGACGAAGTGGTTGAAGAAGCTCCGGCGACTGAAGCCGAGCCCCCTGCAGAAGACGAGCCTGCGGAAGAACCGGCAGCAGACGAACCTGAGGCCGAAGAAGCACCTGTTGTGGAAGCACCGCCTGTAGAAGAACCGGCTCAAACGCCGAGCCAGCCGCTTGAACAAAACGGGATGGCGAACGTGAAACTCGATACGCTTATCCTCGTCAATAAAAAAATCGCCTTGCCGGCCGGTTACAAACCGAACGACCTCGTGACGGCGAACATCGACTTTGTCGACACGGCGTCCGGGGAGCGGAGGATGCTCCGTAAAGAAGCGGCACAGGCAATCGAAAAATTGATGACCGGTGCGAAAACGGCCGGAATCGATTTGAAAGGGACGAGCGCGTTCCGTTCATACGACTATCAAGTGCAATTGTTCAACGCCTATGTCGCCAAAGACGGAAAAGAACAAGCGATGAAGTATTCGGCACCGCCGGGTCATTCAGAACATCAGACGGGACTCGCCATAGACGTCTCGAGCGCCTCGGTCGGGTATCAATTGACACAGAGCCTTGAACAGACGAAAGAAGGCAAGTGGTTGGCCGACAATGCCCATACGTATGGGTTCATCGTCCGCTATCAACGCGCCTATGAGGCGGAGACGGGTTATATGTTTGAACCGTGGCACTTACGCTACATCGGGGTGGAGCATGCGACGAACGTTCATAAGACGAACGTCCCGTTTGAACGCTACCTCGAGCAATCCATGAATTAAGGGGAATCGCGATGCCTTATTTGACAGAAATCATCATTATCATCATCAGCTATCTACTCGGTTCAATCCCGTTCGCCCTCCTCGTCGGTAAGCTCGGCTATAAAGTCGATGTCCGCGAGCACGGGAGCGGGAACTTGGGCACGACGAACACGTTTCGCGTGCTTGGGAAGAAAGCGGGTACGATCGTCCTATTAGGGGATATGGGGAAAGGCTTGGTCGCGGCATTATTGCCGCTTCTATTCGGAAGCGAAATGAGTCTGCTCCTCGCTGGGATTCCGGCCATCATCGGCCACTCTTACCCTATCTTCGCCAAATTTAAGGGCGGAAAATCGGTGGCGACGAGCGCGGGTATCCTGCTTGCTGCGTTCCCATGGTTTTTCGTCGTCGTCGTCGGCACGTTCATCGTGACGTTGCTAATTTCAAAGATGGTGTCGCTCTCATCGATAGCAGCTTCTGTTGTTGGCATCGTGACCGTCGTCGCCTATGGCATCATCGCCAAAGACTGGTTGCCGCTCATCGTCATTGTCCCGCTCGCCTTGTTCATCATCATCAAGCACCGCTCGAACTGGCAACGAATCCGTGCGGGCACAGAGCCTAAAGTGCCGCTGTTTCAAAAGCGAAAGTAACAATCGATGACCATCCTGCTCGATATACAGAGAAGGGATGGTCGTTTTTTCATTAAATAACGAGAAGGTGAAACTTCAACCATTTTGATGAGGCTGTCTTTTTGTGGATTTCCGTTGATTTTTGCCGAAAAGTTCGAAAAAACTGTTGGATTTGCCCGTTCTTTACTTTCTGTTTACGTTAAATTTACATCCGTTCGCTACACTGAAAAAGGAAGCGATATTTGCGGAGGAGGCAGGGAAGTGTCTTTAATTGGAGAAGAACGTAAACAAAAGATTGTTGAATGGATTGAACGGGAAGGCAAAGTGAAGACGAGCGAGTTGATTGAACGGTTGAACGTCTCGGGGGAGTCAATTCGCCGCTACTTAGAAGAGCTTGAGAAAGAGCATCGAATCAAGCGGGTGTATGGCGGGGCGGTGCTCCATCAGAGCGTCTCATTCCAACCGATGATGATCTCGAACATGGACGGGATTCGTCGCATCGCCTATACGGCGTTTCAGCTCGTCGAGGATGATATGTTGCTGTATATCGGACACGGCGTCGCCCCAGAGCAAGTTGCGGCCAGACTTCGTGGACGAAATTTGACCGTCGTCACTCCGTCGCTCATGGTCGCCAAGGCGCTCTTTGAACAACGGGCCAAGGGCGTGTTTACTGGCGATATCCAATTACTCGGTGGGACGATTGATCCGAAACATCTCGTCACCGTCGGCGAGCACGTCCTGCAGCAACTGAAGGCGTACGTGTTCGATATGGCCATCCTGTCTGTCGAGGGCGTCGATGCCTCGCTCGGCTTGACGTGTGATGCCCATGGTCTCTCGACCGTGACGCAGGCGGTCATCGATCAATCGCGTCAATGTTACTTGCTCGCCGACCACACCCAGTTCAATCAACAAAAACGCTATCGGGTCTCCGACTTTTCAAAGGTGACGACCATCATCTCTGATTTTCCGGAACCGACGGATTGGAAGCGCGCCCTGGCGGAACATGAGGTCGAGTGGCGCTTCGCACCATAACGAGGAGGGATTTCATGATTGAAGTGATTGTGACAACGTTGACCGAAGCCAAGACGGCTGAACGGTTCGGGGCGGACCGGCTCGAATTGATTGCCGATCTGCCAGCCGGCGGGACGACACCGAGTTTCGGGACGATTCGTAACGTGCTCGAACAGGCTACCATTCCTGTGCACGTCATGATTCGGCCCCATGCGGACTCGTTCGTCTATGACGAGGAAGATGAAGAGACGATTTTGGCTGATATCGGTCTTTGCCGTGAACTCGGGGCCGATGGCATCGTCTTCGGAGCCTTGACGAGCGAAGGGCGTATCGATGAGGCGCTGCTCGGAGAAGTGATTAAACATAAAGGCGAGATGGTGCTCACGTTCCATCGGGCCATCGATGACGCGGCCGACTTGATGGACGCGATCACGGTGCTAAACGACTTCCCAGAAGTTGACCACGTCTTGACGTCCGGAGGACAAGCGACGGCACTAGAAGGCATAGACCGATTAAGTGCGATGCATGAGGTGGCGGAGATGAACGTCCTCCCGGGTGCCGGCATCACGGCCGATAATGTGGCGCAACTGATCGACCGGCTAGGCGTTGATTTCGTCCATGTCGGAAGCGGGGTACGGACCGAGGGCCGCTTGGATGAGCACAAGTTCAAGGCAATCAAACAACAGATGGCACGCTAAAAAAAGTCGGCTGACTGTTTTTTTGCTATAATGAAGAAAACGATACTGTAGGTGAAGTCATGCAATCATCAGTCTATAAACAATTTGCTCTTCGGATGTTGTCCGGCAACTGGGGCATCTCGCTGCTTGCGGTCGTGGCGACGATGCTCGTTCAGGCGGTCATCACGACGCAGCTCGATTTGGAATCGACCGACCCGAGCGTCCTGTTCGTGTCAATCTGTCTGCTGTACGGTGCGACCGTCTTACTCGCCCCGCTCGAACTGGGACGCAACTGGGTGTTCCTCGATATCGCCAAAGCCGAGAAGCCATCGTTCGGGCTCTTGTTCGATGCGTTCGGTTCGCTCAAAGATTACGTTCGGTCCGTCACGTATTATGCCGTCTTTTATCTCGGGTTGAACGTGCTCATGCTGTTCTTGATTGTCCCTGGTGTCTGGTTCTATTTGACGTATCGCATGGTCCCGTTCGTGTTACGGGACCAACCGGAACTGTCTGCGTTTCAAGCAATGCGAGAAAGCCAGCGTCTCATGCGCGGCCATAAACGGACGATGTTGCGCTTGTATGCGAGTTTCATCGGCTGGTACGTCCTCGTCATGTTCACGGGCGGATTGGCCTATATCTTCGTACAGCCTTATATCAGTACGGCGCTCGCCGGGTTATATCTCGAAATCAAGGCACAGACAGATGCAAACGAACAACCGGTCGGCTCATGAGCCGACCGGTTGTTTTTATGTTCCGTGCCGATCCGACTTTTGTGGGTCAGGAGCGTCACGAAACTCAGATTTCTCTTCTTTTGAGGCATGTTCGTGCCATTTCTTCGCTTGTTCCGTGGCGATTGGAATCGCCTTTTGATCGGAGTAACCTTGGGCGAGCAAGGCGTTGGCGATATCGATGGCTTTCTTTTTGACGAGCGGGTCGAAGTTTTTCAGTGATTCCGGATAGTCTTTCATATTCCATGGCATCTGTAATCGCTCCCTTCTGTACTACTAATTCCACGAGCGGGACGATTCAAACGTCCTGATGCATGTAGTATTCGATGAGCGCCTGCGTCCCGTTCTCGCCGTAGCCGTTCTCTTCGAGGATGGAGTACAGTTTATACGCCAACTCGAGGCTCGGCAGTTTGATGTTCAACTGTTCGGCGCTCTCGAGGGCGAGTTTCATGTCCTTCAGGAAATGCTTGATGAAGAAACCAGGAGCATAGTCCTCGACAATCATCCGGGGAACAAGGTTCTCGAGCGTCCAGCTGCCCGCGGCACCGCCCCGAATCGTCTGGCGCAATTGATCGGGATTGAGCCCGGCCCGTTTCGTGAAGGCGAGCATTTCGGCGTTGCCCATCATGATGCCGGCGATTGCGATCTGATTGGCGAGTTTCCCATATTGGCCGCTTCCGGCATACCCCATCCGTTCAATCGATTGGCCCATCGCCTCGAACAGCGGTCGCGCCTTCGTGAAGGCGTATTCGCCGCCGCCGACGAGAATCGACAACGTGCCGTTCTTGGCACCGACGTCACCGCCCGTGACCGGTGCGTCGAGCGGGAGCAAGCTGCGATCGATTGCGGCATCAGCGATCCGTTCGGCCAGGAGTGGCGAAGACGTCGTCATATCAATGACGAGCGTTCCTGGCTCAGCCGATTGCAAAATCATACCGTCCCCGAAATAAAGACTCTCGACGTCAGACGGATAGCCGACGATGGTGATGACGGCATCGGCGTTTTGACAGACGGCTTCGACCGAATCACACCAACGGACACCTTCCGCAAATAAATCAGCCGCTTTCTCTTTCGTCCGCGTATACGCTTGGACTTCGAATCCCGCCTTCATTAAGTTTCTGACCATCGATTGACCCATCACACCGAGTCCGATAAATCCGACTGTCTTCATAGTTGATTGCCTCCTAAAAGTTGTTGTTTCACGAGTCGTTCATAGAGCACGTTTTCCCGAAGCAACTCTTGATGTGTCCCAAGCCCGCTGATGCCGCCGTCCTCGAGCACGACGATTTGATCGGCATGTTGGACGGTCGAGAGCCGATGGGCGATGACGAGTGTCGTCCGTCCTGTCATGAGCCGGTCGAGCGCTTCTTGGACGACACGCTCGGATTCCGAGTCAAGGCTTGATGTCGCCTCGTCGAGCAATAAGATTTGCGGGTCACGTAACAGCGCCCGAGCGATGGCGAGTCGTTGGCGCTGTCCACCAGATAGCCGGACGCCGCGCTCGCCGATTTCCGTGTCGAGCCCGTCCGGCATCGCCTCGATGAACGACCAGGCATTGGCCATATCACAGGCGTGACGAATCTCGTCCTCGGTCGCGGTCCGGGTCAAGCCGTATAAGATATTTTGCCGCACCGTCCCGGATAAGACGGGCGAATCTTGGGCGACGTAGCCGATGACTTGCCGCCATTCGTTGCGGCCGTAGGTTGAGATGTCCCGGTCCCCGTAATGGATGTGTCCGCTCGACGGAAGGTAGAACTGCTCGACGAGGGCGAACAGTGTCGTCTTGCCGGCACCGCTGCGTCCGACGATGGCTGTCGTGGCACCGAACGGGACAGTGAGCGTCACGTCGTCAATGACAGGTTGGTCGCCATAGCGGAACGTCAGGCCCTCGAACGAGAGCGATGACTGCCGAATCGTCGACGGCTTATCCGTGTACGGTTCCGGCTCGATGGCGAGCAGTTCCGAGATTCGTTCGGTGGCCCCGCGTGCTTTTTGGAGCCGAGTGATAAACTCCGTCATCGTGATGAGCGGCGTAATGATTTGGAACAAGTACAGCATGAACGCGAGCAACGAACCGGTCGATAAGGCACCGGTCGAGACGCGATAAGCCCCGAAGCCGAGAATGGCGATCAGCATCGCCGTCAACGTGACGTTCAGGAGCGGAATCAAAATCGCTTGAATCCGTCCCTCGCGCACACCGAGGCCGAAGAGACGCTCAATGCGTCGTTTTCCTTCTGCGACCTCGACGGATTCGGTCGCCTGTGATTTGACGAGCCGGATCTCTCCGAGCAGTTCAGCGAAAAACCCGGACAAGTCACCGAGCTCATGTTGCGTCGCCTTGGCGATTTTCCGAAGTTTACGCCCGAGCGGGATGACGATAAGAAGTGTCGTCGGCACGGAGAACAAGATGACGAGCGTCATCTGCCAATCGAGCGTGAACAAGATACCAACGGCGCCGATGACCGAAACGAACGACGTCAAGAGACGGACGCTCTGTTCGGACAAGAGCTGCTGCAACGTCGTCGTGTCGTTATTTAACCGTGAGACGAGATCCCCTGATTTGACGCCGTCATAGAACGGGATTGGGAGGGCGACGAGATGCTCCCATAACGTCGTCCGCAAATTGGCGACGACCCGTTGTCCGACGATATGTAGCCAATAAATCGAAATCGCACTCGAGACGACTTGGATGAGAAACGCCGTCACGAAGATGGCGACGAGGCGGGCGTCGAGCGCGGCCTCGCTCCAATTGTCGACGACGCGTTGCAAGATGAGCGGAATGGCGAGTGAAGCCATCGCTTGAAGCAATGAAATCAATACGGCACCGATAAACAGACCTTTCGGTGGTTGAGCGACACGGAACAAGCGCAGAAAGGCTTGCCATGTAGATGTGGACTCCATGATACGTCCCCCTTTCCTATTAACTTTCGCTGTTTCGAAAACAAGTGTCAAGACGTCGAATCGTACACCGGAATAATGCTAGAATGGAATCAGAGGTGAAGTCGCATGAAATGGATACATACGGCCGATTGGCATTTAGGTAAAATCGTCCACGGCCGCCATATGACAGAAGAACAACAAATCATTTTATTTGAGTCTTTCTTACACATCGTCGACGAGGAGAAGCCTGACGCCATCGTCGTCGCCGGTGATTTATATGATCGGGCCGTGCCGCCCGTTGAGGCCGTCGATCTGCTCGATGAGATGTGGCGCGCGCTCGTCCTCGAGCGGGGCATCCCCGTGCTCGCCATCGCCGGCAATCATGATTCGGCCGAGCGGCTCCAATACAGCTCCAAACTGTTGACGAAAGTCGGTCTCCATATCGTCGGGAAGGTTGACCCAGGCACAGGGCCGATTGTCGTGAACGACATCCCATTTTATTTGATGCCGTTCCTTGAGCCGGCGCGCATCCGTTATGCGTTCGGCGACGAGTCGATTCGGACCCATCATGACGCACTCGCCGCAGTCATTGACTCATACGGGGCGATTGATGCACGCGCGGTCGCCGTCGGCCACAGTTTCGTCGCCGGTGGACTCGAGACCGATTCCGAACGGCAGCTGTCCGTCGGGACGGCAGGGCAAGTCGCCAAAGGACTATACGCGCCGTTCGGCTATACGGCACTCGGACACTTGCATAACCGTGACGCCATCCGCGACGACCGGGTCGCGTACAGCGGCTCGCTCATGAAATATTCGTTCTCCGAGGCGTCCCATATGAAATCGGTCGACGTCATCGAATGGGACGGGACATGGACACGCCGTCGGCGCCCGCTAAAAGCGCGACGAGATTTGCGCATTTTGACCGGGACGCTGAACGAGCTACTCGACCCGTCGTTTTATCAAGATGAGGCCGTCGACGACTATTTGAAAATCGTCTTGACCGATGAACGTGCGTTATTCGACCCGATGGCGAAATTACGGACCGTCTATCCGAATATCTTACACCTCGAACTCGAGTTGTTGCGTCGCCAAGACCAGACGTCCCGCTTCGAACGTGAGAAGCTCGAGCGGCAATCAGTCGAGGATGTATATATGGACTTCTTTAAAGCCGTCCACGGCCGCGATGCCGATGCGACGGTGCAACGCTTCTTAGAAGGGGAGGAATCGATTTGAGACCGGAACAATTAACCATCTCCGCCTTTGGTCCTTACGCCGAGACGGAACAAATCGATTTTACGCAGCTTGAAGGACGATCGATGTTCGTCATCAGCGGCCGGACCGGTGCCGGAAAGACGACCATTTTTGACGCGATGACGTTCGCACTCTATGGCCGGGCCAGCGGGGCGCTCCGGAACGCCAGCGATTTCCGAAGCCAATATGCGGACCCGGAACGGAAGACTGAAATCGACTTCACGTTCACGATTCGCGACGAACGGTATCGGATCGTCCGCCAACCACAACAGCCGCACCCGAAAAACAAGACACCGATTCCGCACGAGGCGGTGCTCTATGAATGGAAAGAAACATGGAAACCGTTGGCGACGAAAGTGAACGACGTCGAGCAGACGATTGAATCGTTGTTGCAGCTGAGCTATGAGCAGTTCAGTCAAATCTTGCTGTTGCCGCAGAACCAGTTCCGTCAGCTCCTCGATTCCGATTCGACGAAGAAGCAACAGATTCTGCAATCAATCTTCAAGACGGAGGCGTACCGCGCCTTTCAGGAGGATTGGATCGAACGTTACGGCAAGTATCGCAAACGAGTCGAATGGGCGGTCGAGACGACGCGTTTAAAACTGTTGGAACTCGAAGATGAGGCCGTCGAGGACATGTCGACCCGCAACTTGCCTGAAATCGTAACGTGGCTCGACGCCCGGGAGGAGCGACTCTTGGCGGTGCGGGACACGCTACAGGCAAAGCGCCGGACTGGTGAGGAACGACTCGAGGCGCTGCGCCGAGAAGTAAATCAAGCGACCGCGCTCGCAGAGTTGATGGAAGAGCGGGACGTGCGCGCAACCGCGCTCCAAGCATTCCGCCAAGCGGCACAAGCACGCGAAGAACGCCAGGCGCTCATCTTGCGACTTGAACAAGTGGCGAGCATCAGCCCGCTCTATCAACGTACCGAAACGGTGCGTCATGATATCGAACGGTTGACCCGTGAACGCGATGTATCCCGTCAACGAGACGAAGGCTACACGAGACAGTTGGAGGAGTTGAAGGCAGAAGCAGAGGCCATCACGACCATGCGCCAGGAGGCAGACCAAGCGACAAGTCGCGTCAATGCGATTGACGAGATGTTGCCCTATGTCGATGAATGGCACCGGGCCACTAGACGTCGGGATGACTTGAAACGCCGGTTGGAGCCGCTCAGTCTGTTCTCAGAAGAAGCGCGTCTCCAGGAGCTCCGAGCGACCGAAGGTGAACTTGCGGCTAAACTGGAACACGCACCGGCCCCAGACCAACTCGTCGAGGCCGAACGACTGTATAGTCAGCTCCAACATCAGGTTCGACTCGAGTCGAAAGTGGCAGAGGTCACGGAACGACTCGGTGCCTGTGAACGCAACGGGAAGGAAGTCCAACGACAATTCACCGCCCAGACGAAACAGGTCGACCAATTCGTCGAGGCCGAGCATGCGCTCATGGCCGACACGCTACGCGAGCATCTCGAAGCGGGGGAACCTTGTCCGGTCTGCGGTTCATTGACCCACGGACACGTCGAGCGAATGGGGACGTCCATCGACCAAGCTGGTCATCGCTCAGCCGTTGAGACACTGAAACGGATTGAGGCCGACCTCCATGAAGCTCGGGCGGATTATCGGGCGCTCAAACGCCAACTCGATGAACTGATCCGTGAACGCGATCTCGCTCGACTTGAGTTGAAGCTAGATGATGCAGCTGACACTGCGATGCAACACCAAGACGCCCGCATCCGTCAGTTGCGTCAAGAAGCCGAAGAACGACAACGGATGGAGCGTCTCCTGCGGTCGACCACAACCGAATTGAAGCAACTCGAGACGGCGAAGCGTGTGCAGGCTGAAGAACGACAGAAGTTGTTCGAACAGCTCCAAACCGTCCAAGAGAAGCTTCAGTCGATGCGTCAACCGGATGGGACGACGTTAGAGATGTTGCAGACCGAGCGGAATCAGCTCGCGACGCGACTCGCTCACATCGAACGAAACGTGGAGACGTATGAACGTCGGCTTGAAGAATTGAATCGATTGAAGTGGGGGGAAGCGGAACGACTCCGTCTCCTTGGCGAACAACTCGAGTTCGAACATGCTCGTCTTTCCGAAGCGACGGCTGAACTGGAGGCCGCTTTCGAGAGAATTGAGTTGACTGAAGCTGTGTTCAAGGAGTATCGCTTGCGCGTCGAGCAACTGCCCGAACTACGCGAGCGCCAAGCGACTGAGCTTGAGGAAGGTGTCCGGCTCGAACACGCCGTCAAGGCGCTGAACGAGAAAATCGGGGACCGTCCGCGACCAGACCTTGAACGCCTCCAGGAGAAGTTGCACGAAGAGGGCCGTTCGTTCGAAACGCTGTCGGAACAACTCGTGACGGCGGACGGGCAATTGAAACGCCATCGTCACATCGTCGCCGAATGGAACGCGTTACGGGAGAAGACGGATGAGGATCAACGGAATCTGGAGACGGTCAAATTGATCGCCGACACCGGACGTGGCCTGAATCCGCAAAAATTGACGTTCGAGACGTACGTGCAGACGGCGTTCTTCGATCAAATTCTCCATGCGGCCAACGTCCATCTCGATCAAATGACGAGCGGACAGTTCCAATTGGAGCGGAAAATCGAGACGGCGAAAGGAAATGCCAAGTCGGGTCTCGAATTATTAGTCTTTGACGCCTATACCGGTCAGTCACGCCGGGTCCAAAACTTATCGGGCGGCGAAGGGTTCAAGGCATCGCTCTCGCTCGCCCTTGGATTGGCCGAGGTCGTCCAACAGTTGAGTGGCGGGGTCAGTCTCGAGACGATGCTGATCGATGAAGGCTTCGGGACGCTCGACGCCGAATCGCTCGATCAAGCGATTGAATTGCTCATGTCGCTGCAATCGAGCGGCCGGCTCGTCGGGGTCATCAGCCACGTCCAAGAATTGAAAGACCGGGTCGATGCCCGGATTGAAGTCAAGAAATCAAGGAGCGGGTCAACGATCCAGCTCATCGTGGAGTGAGACCGATGAAACATATGGAAACGAAAACAACGTTAGTGGCCCACCTGCAAGAGGCGGGCATTCGACGAGGGGACGCACTGTTCGTCCACACGTCGCTATCAAAACTTGGCTGGGTGTGCGGCGGGCCTCAGACGGTCATCGAGGCGCTCCAAGAAACGGTCGGACCGGACGGGCTCATCATGATGGCGACCCAGAGCGGGGATAATTCAAATCCCGCTGAATGGGAAGCCCCACCGGTCCCAGTCGAATGGTGGCAGACCATCCGTGATGAGATGCCAGCGTATGACCCGGCGAAAACAGCGACCCGAGGGATGGGTCGTGTCCCAGAGCTGTTCCGCTCGTATCCGGAAGTGTTCCGGAGCGATCACCCGATGTGGTCGGTCGCCGCGTGGGGACGGGACGCCGAACACATCGTGGCCGGACATACGCTCGACGTCGGCTTCGGGCCAGGGTCGCCGATTGAACGGATGATTGAGCGCGATGCGAAAATATTACATCTCGGTTCGCCGCTCGATGCGACAACGTTATGGCATTATGCCGAATACGGGATTGACGGTCCGGTGAAGCCGTTCGAATGTGCGTTAATGGAGAACGGTCAACGGGTGTGGAAGACGTTCGAGCATACCGACGTCAACAGTGACCCGTTCGGTGCCATTGGAGAGAATATCGTCAAACGGGCGGACGTCAAGACGTTCACGATTCACGAGGCGACATGTTACGTCATCCCGTCTGAGACGTGGGAGCCGGTACAACATGCGCTCGTCGCCTTACGGAGCTGGCTCCGGTGAGACGGCTGATGCGAACTATACTTAGGAGAGGGGCACTGCGATGAATCGTTGGGTCAAATATATGGGAATCGCCGTCGGCGTATTGGTTTTCGTCGCGTTTCTTGCCGTCGTGGGCATCTCGGCCCACATCGGGGATCAATTGACGTCACCTGAACGGGAGACGTTGACGTTCACCCCTAAGACGCTAGGCGTCAAGTATGAGAACATCACGATCGAATCAGAGGATCAACAGGAATTATACGGCTGGTGGATCCCGCACCCGACGCCGCGTGCGACGATTGTCTTCGCGCATGGCTACGGGAAGAACCGTGAACAATCCGATTTGCCGCTCAAAGAATTGATTCCGGAATTCCATGAGCAAGGGTATCAGTTTTTGACGTTCGACTTTCGCGGCTCCGGAATTTCAGAAGGGGATCGCGTGACGGTCGGGGCAAAGGAGCAATCTGACCTTGCTGCCGCCATCGCGTACGCGAAAGAGCGCTCGGACGGGCCCATCGTCTTATATGGGGTTTCGATGGGTGCCGCGACAGCACTCGCGACGGCTGACGAGACCGATGTCGCCGCCGTCATCGCTGATAGCCCGTTCAGTGACCTCCGCGGCTATCTCGAGACGAATCTGCCGGTATGGAGCGATTTACCGAACTTCCCGTTCACACCGGTCATCATGACGGTGACGCCTTGGTTTACGGGGCTCGACGCGGATGTGGTCAAACCGATTGACGATATGGCTCAAATCGAGGCACCGGTGTTATTGATTCATAGTCAAGGTGACGATGCCATTCCCGTAAGCGAGAGCGAGCAATTGGCCAAAGCCGGCGAGGATGTCGAACTGTGGGTGACCGAGAATGATGGGCACGTGCAGTCGCATCGATCGTTCCAAACCGAATATCGCCGGACGGTATTCGAATTTTTAGAGCGTGTGTTGTAAGTGAGGGGCGCAACATGCGCTCCTTTTTTGTTATGATTAGTTATGAAAAGGAAAGAAAGAAGGTTTGTTCATGGACGTCACAGCATTACTATCGTTTCTTTTGCTCGGAACGCTCATCGGAATTTTGAGCGGATTCTTCGGCATCGGGGGCGGGATTTTACTCACGCCGCTCTTGCTCGTCTTCGGATACGAGGCGAGCGCGGCCATCGCCCTCAGTCTCATGCTCACGCTCGGGTCAACGACGGCCGGTACGATCTCCCATATCAAATTAAAGAACGTCAATCCGAAACACGCCCTCTTAATTGGCGCGTTCGGGGTCGTCGGGACGTGGGTGGCGACGCCGCTCGTATTTTATCTAGAGACACTCGACGGCGCGAAGCCGGTCATCTCGCTCGCCTATATCGCGCTGTTGACGTATTTCGCCGTCTCGTTCTTCCGGTCGAAACAGCACGAAGAGGGTAGCGTCGATTCGGAGTCGGTCCCACGCCTCGGGTTCATCGGGTTGTTCGGCGGATTCATCTCGTCACTTATGGGTGTCAGCGGTGGGTTCGTATTGACGCCACTTCAAGTCAAGTTACTCAACACCGAGATGAAACGGGCCGTTGGGACGAGTATCGCCGCGGCGTTCCTCATCGTCGTCTCGGGCGTGATCAACTATGCCGTCGCCGGAGCCGATGCGAACTATTGGCACGGCTTGGCGCTCATCGCCGGTGCGATGATTGGTTCACCAATCGGGGCGAAACAGTTGCAGCGGTTCAGTTCGCAACTCGTCAAAAAGGCGCTCGGTGGCTTCTATGTCGCCGTCGCCATCAGTGTCGCCCTCAATTTGCTCGGTTATAACGATCTCTCGCTCGGACTGCTCGTCGTGCTCGCACTCTCGTTCATCGTCGCGCTGTTCATCCGACCGCGTTCGAAGTAATCCTAAACCCTCGTCTACGGACGGGGGTTTGTTTGTGGGAACCATTCCATTGGTATTCAAATCGACGAGACGTACCAAGCATTCTTAACCAGTTCAGCACAGTAAAAAACCCCGTCCGAGGACGAGGTTTTAACGTCTGGCAATATGGTCAATGTTTTCTTGAATCTCTCCGACTTTACTTTTCGCTTCCAGCAGACGTCGTTCGAACGCCTCGATATCGCGCTTCTCGTGCCGCGTCTCGTCTTTCCCGCGTCGTTGTCCTTTCGGAAAGCGATGGGTCGCTTTAGCCAAACGTTTTTTAAACGTCGAATCGCTCATAAGGACACCCCCTTCCATACTATATACGTTCCACCTATACTTTCCGCTGAAACGTTTGAACCTTCAAGAGGCGAGGGTTTTGCGCATTTGAGGGTTGGTGGACACTTTATAAGCGATAGCTGCCGCCAACACTGCTTTGATTAAGTCGCCGATGATGAACGGAATGTTCACTTTGAGCGCATCGATGAACGTCATACCAAACACGGCTTGCAACCCAAGACTGCCGAGCAAATAGACAAGACCGAGTCCAAATAAGACGTTGTAGCCGATGAGGGCAGGGAACGAACGATGCCGTTCCGAGAACCATCCAATCAAAAAGGCCGCAATCGGGAAGGAAAGCAGATAGCCGACCGTCGGACCGACGAACGGTGCAAGTCCGCCCGAACCGCTCAACACCGGTAATCCGATTAAACCGAGCAAGAGATAGACGACGACAGCGAGTCCACCTTTTTTGGCCCCAAGGATCGAAGCGACGGTCATGATGCCGAGCATTTGCAGCGTGATTGGCACAGGGCCGATCGGGATAGCGATTGAACCGATGCTCGCGAGCAGGGCGGCGCCGATAGCGATTTGCGTTAAATCATGAATCTTCATTATGTAAACCCCTTTTCTGTTAACGTTAACTAAAATAAGGTTAACACCATTGGATAAGGTTGACAAGCATAAAATGAGCACCTGGTCTTAAGTGACCAAATGCTCTTTTATTTAAGTGCGCTGTGGCAGTTTTCCTGCCGCCTCGTTTAGTTGGGTGCGAACCGAGTCGAAGCCCGTCCCGCCGTAGCTGTTGCGGCGTTTGACGGCCGTCACCGGTGAGAGTGCCTCGTAGACGTCCTGTTCAATCAATCCAGAGTGGGCTTGATACGTCTCAAGCGGGAGCTCCACCAAATACAGCCGATGGTCGATACAGTAGCGGACGAGTGTCCCCGTCACTTCATGCGCCTCCCGGAACGGCATGCCTTTCGCCGTCAAATAGTCGGCGAGCTCGGTTGCGTTCGAAAAATCGCGCTCGGTCGCTTGTTTCATCGTGTCCGTGTGGAACGTCATGTCTTGAATCATGCCGGCCATGATGCTGAGGCTTCCTTGGAGCGTCTTGACGGTGTCAAACATGCCTTCCTTGTCTTCTTGCAGGTCTTTATTATAGGCGAGCGGCAAGCCTTTCATAATGGTCAGCAGCCCCATCAGATTGCCGACGACCCGTCCCGACTTCCCGCGGACGAGTTCGGCCATGTCCGGGTTCTTCTTCTGAGGCATCATGCTCGATCCCGTCGAGAACACGTCAGAGATCGTGATGAACCGATACTCTTCACTGCTCCAAAGAATCAACTCCTCACAGAACCGTGACAAGTGCATCATGAGGAGCGACGCGTTCGATAAAAATTCCAAGATGAAATCACGGTCGCTGACGGCGTCCAGGCTGTTCGGATACACGTTTGCGAATCCAAGTAGTTCGGCCGAACGGTGGCGATCGATCGGGAAGGTCGTCCCAGCGAGAGCCCCGGCACCGAGCGGGCTCATGTCGATCCGTTTCAAGCTGTCACTGAAACGTTCCTTGTCTCGCTCGAGCATCCAGAAGTAAGCGAGCAAGTGATGGGCCAGCGAGACTGGCTGTGCCCGTTGCAAATGTGTATAACCTGGCATTATCGACTCGACGTTCTGAGCGGCGTGGTCATAGAGTGCCGTCTGCACGGCTTCAATCCCTTCGATTGTCTCGAGGACGCGGCGCTTTAAATAGAGGTGCATATCGGTCGCGACCTGGTCGTTCCGGCTACGGGCCGTGTGCATCTTTCCAGCGACGGGCCCGATCTCTTCATGCAACAACGCCTCGAGGTTCATATGAATATCTTCATGGAAGACGTTGAACGTCAATTCGCTCGCTTGTGCCTTCTTGGCTAGCGTCTTCAGACCAGCGACGATTTGCGCGACTTCATCTGCTGTCAAAATATGTTGCTCCCCGAGCATCGTCACGTGGGCGATGCTCCCTTCAATATCTTCTAACACGAGCTGGGCGTCGAAATGAATCGAGGCCCCGAACTCGTCGACCCATTCACTGGCCGTCTGTTCGAACCGGCCGCCCCATAATTTACTCATGCACCATCGTTCCTTTCTCGGCGAGCACTTCCGCTTGCACTTTCGTCGGCAGCCCCCAAAGTTTGATGAAGCCGACGGCCGCTTGCTGGTCGAACGTGTCGGCTGACGTGTATGTCGCGAGGTGTTCGTCATAGAGCGAAATCGGTGATTTCCGTCCGTCGACGATGGCCTGTCCTTTGAATAGTTTCATCCGGACCGTACCTGTCACCGTCTGTTGCGTCTCATCGATGAAGGCGAGGAGTGCTTTCGTCAATGGTGAGTACCATAAGCCATTATAA
Organism: Exiguobacterium sp. s152; assembly: GCF_018618335.1. NCBI lineage: Bacteria > Bacillati > Bacillota > Bacilli > Caryophanales > Exiguobacterium > Exiguobacterium sp. s152. The sequence goes on along the minus strand of NZ_JACSLX010000001.1, from coordinate 42,034 downwards.
ATCGTCTCTGTCAACTTCTGTTCGACGATCGGTTTAAAATGGGCGACTTCCCGGACGAGTGTGAGTGCCTCGAGCGCCTGGTGTGCGGTGATGAGCGTCATCGCACCCGGTGCCTCGTACACTTCCCGCGATTTGATGCCGACGACCCGGTTCTCAATATGGTCGATTTTCCCGATGCCGTGGGCCCCAGCGACGATGTTCAACTGCTCAAGAATGGCTGTGAACGTCGCCGCATGTCCATTGATGGCGACCGGTACACCGGCGTTGAATTCGATTTCGACATACGTCGGTTCGTTCGGTGTGTCTTCGAGTTGCGCCGTCAATTCGTAGGCACTCGCTGGTGGAGCGGCCCAAGGGTCCTCGAGGATGCCGCATTCGACGGCCCGGCCCCAAATGTTTTGGTCGATCGAGAACGGTTCTTCTTGGACGATTGGAATCGGGATACCGTGCTCGGCCGCATAGGCGATCTCTTCTTCCCGTGACCATTTCCACTCCCGCACCGGGGCGATAATTTCAAGCGACGGGTCGAGCGCATGGATTGACACTTCGAACCGGACTTGGTCGTTCCCTTTCCCCGTGCATCCGTGGGCGACGGCGATGGCGCCTTCGGCTTGAGCGACCTCGACTAGCTTTTTCGAGATGAGCGGGCGCGATAGGGCTGAGACGAGCGGGTAGACGCCCTCATACATCGTATGGGCCTGCATCGAGTAACGGGCGAAATCGTTGACGAACTCATCGACCGCATCGATGACGACCGATTTGACGGCCCCGACTTTGAGTGCCTTCTGTTGGATGCGCTCCAAGTCTTTTCCTTCGCCGACGTTCAAACAGCAGGCGATGACGTCATACCCTTGTTCATCCAACCATTTGATTGCGACCGATGTATCAAGTCCACCTGAATAAGCTAATACGAGTTTTTGTTTCATTTCCTTACACCCCTTATACATAATTATTCATCTGTATTTATAAATATACGAATTACTCTAACGTATGATTCTCCGTAAAGCAACCTTTTTGGCAAAAAAAAAAGAATCACTTGTGAAAAGTGATCCTTCATTGGACGATTTCGAGCTCGGGCATCCATTGGGACATGTGTTGGCTCGTGGCCTCGAACAGCTCCGGCTTGCCGGTCTGGAGCGGTACGACCTCGAACGGACCGTCGGCACTTGTGCGGCGGGTGAACGTCGGATAGAACATCGGGTTGGCGAGTTCGAACGTCGTCTCATCCGCCTCGACCGTCTTGACGACATCGATGCCGACGATGCCACCTGTATTCCGGTCGTCCCCTTGTTGTCCGGACAGGAAGTTGCCGAGCGAGTAGGCGACGAATGTCCGATTGCCTTCGGCGCCGTCCACCCAGGCGACCGGTTGGAGGACGTGGGGATGGTGGCCGATGATGAGATCGACCCCGAGGTCGGACAGTTGTTGGACGAGCGTCTGTTGCGCCTCGTTCGGGACCGTCTCGTATTCGTTCCCGAAATGAAGCGAGACAACAGTGATATCGGCCGCTTGCTCGGCCGCTTCGATTTCAGGGGTCATCGCCTCGAGATCGATGTAATTGACGTGATACGGTTGTTTCGGAACGACCCCATTCGTCCCGTACGTATAGGCGAGAAAGGCAAATGAGATGTCATTCTCGGTCAGCGTCCGAAGCTCAGACTTGTCCGCCTCCGATAAGAACGAACCGGTGTACGGCATGCCAATCTCGTTCCAGTGCGCGATTGAATTCTCGATGGCCGTGACACCCCGGTCGAGCGTATGGTTGTTCGCGGTCGTCACCAAATCGACGCCGGCGTCTTGGAGTGCATCGCCGACCTCATACGGACTGTTGAAGGCGGGATAACTCGACAATCCGATCTGACTGCCGCCGATCATGCTCTCCTGGTTGGCGATGGCAATGTCGGCCTCGGTCAAAATCGGCGCAATCGGTTCGAAGGCGGAAGTGAAATCATAGCCGTCTCCGCTCTTGGCGGCGTTATAGACGCTGTCATGTAACAAGATGTCGCCGATTGCATAAAGCGACGTCGTCGTCACGACGGGTTCTGGCTCTTCCGGAACGGGTGCCGGGGCTTCCTCCTCGGTCTCTGGAGCCGGGGTCTCCGTTTGCTCTGGAGACGTCTCGACGTCGGCGGTCGCGCAGCCGAACAGCAGGAGGAGGGGCAAAGTCAACATCGTTTGTTTATATCGGATTACTCGTTTCAACGGACGAGTCACTTCCTTTCGTGTCATTCAAACTGGACTACTCCATTCATTCGCCATGGAAGAAGAATATCCTTGTCAGGGAATAAGAAAAAGTGCCAGGCGATTGTAGCCTGGCACGCTGTTTGTTAAATTCGTTCTGTCTTCAAGATGTGTTCCATCTCCTCGAACTCGTTCGTGATAATCGAGCTCGGCGGTGGTGTCATCAAACTGACGACGTAGATGGCAAGGCTCGACAACAAGAACGCTGGAATCATCTCATACAGTTCGCCGAAGGTCCCGAACCAATCGGCAGCAAAGTTTTTCCAGACGATGACGATGAACGCACCGGTCAACATGCCTGCCAGCGCACCTTGACGCGTCGTCCGTTTCCAGAACAGGCTGAACAAGATGAGTGGACCGAATGACGAGCCGAATCCGGCCCAAGCATAGCCAACCAAGTTCAAAATCGTGTCATCCGCCCCGAACGCGAGCCAAATCGAAATCAACGAGACGAGGATGACGGTAATTCGGCCGACCATGACGAGTTCGCGGTCGCCGGCGTCTTTTCGGAAGAACTTCTGATAGAAATCGGTCGTCGCGGCACTCGATGAGACGAGGAGCTGTGACGAAATCGTCGACATGATAGCTGCAAGCAAGGCTGCGAGCAACACCCCGGTGATGAGATCGACGAACAACAAATCAGATAAATTGATGAAAACATTTTCCGGGTTGTCGATTTCAAGTCCGCGCTGGGTGTAGTAGGCGAGGCCGAACAATCCGGTCGCCATCGCCCCGACGACGGTGAACAACATCCACGAGATGCCGATGCGTCGTGCTTTCTTGATGTCCTGCAACTTCTCGATGGCCATAAAACGGACGATGATATGCGGTTGTCCGAAGTAACCGAGTCCCCAAGCGAATAGCGAGACGATGCCGATGAGCGATTGCCCCGTCAATGGATCGAGTAGCGCCTCATCGATATCACCGATCGTCTGGAACGCGGCGCTCACCCCGTCGGTCGCCGTGATGGCGATGGCCGGTACGAGGATGAGAGCGAACAACATGATGAGCCCTTGGACGAAGTCGGTCCAACTGACGGCCAAAAAGCCACCGATGAACGTATAGATGATGATAATCGAAGCCAAAATGACGACCCCGGTCCCGAAATTGATATCAAAGACGGCTTCGAACAAGCGACCACCGGCCACGAACCCGCTCGTGGCATAGAGTGTGAAGAATACGAGTGTCACGGCCGCCGAGAACGTCCGGAGCGTCCCGCGTGAATCTTTAAATCGTTTCTCAAAGAAATCTGGAATCGTGATGGCATCCTCGGACAAATACGAATATGTCCGTAAGCGAGGTGCGACGAGCAACCAGTTCAAGTACGCACCGATCGTCAACCCGATGACGATCCATCCGCTCGAGAGTCCGGTCGCGAACATCGCCCCCGGCAACCCCATCAACAGCCAACCACTCATATCGGAAGCACCGGCCGACAAAGCCGCCACGGCCGGACCAAGGCCGCGTCCTCCGAGCATATAGTCGCCGATGCTCTCAGTACGCCGATAGGCGATGACACCGAGTAACACCATGAGCGCCATATACACTGTAATCGAAATCAATACACCGTTCATACAACATCCCCCTCATTCGTAATGAAAACGCTTTCAAAATCTATGGATTGCACCATGACAAAATTTTGTCACAAAAATGAATGAAGTGCACGATTTTGTTTAGGGATTGACCAAATAATCAAATTATTTGGCGAAGCAAGAGGCGAGATGGTCATTGATGAGGCCCGTCGCTTGCAGGTGGGCATAGACGGTCGTCGGTCCCAAAAATTTGAATCCGCGGCGCTTCAAGTCTTTGCTCACTTGATGGGACAATTCGGTCGTGGCAGGGATGTCGTCGGTCGATTCCCACTCGTTGCGAATCACTGTGTTGTCAACGAATGACCAAATGTAGGCATCGAACGACCCGAACTCTTGTTGAATCTCGATGAATCGCTTGGCGTTGTTGATGGATGCCTCGATTTTACGACGGTTTCGGACGAGACCAGGATTGGTCAGCAACCGTTCCACGTCCGTCTCGTCGAACGTCGCGACGGTCGCGACGTCAAACCCGGCATAGGCGTCCCGGTAATGCTCGCGTTTCCGTAAGATGGTGATCCAGCTGAGACCGGCCTGGGCGCTCTCGAGCGTCAAACATTCGAAGTGCTTATGATCATCATGGACGGGTTTGCCCCATTCCTCATCGTGATAACGAACGTACAACGGGTCGGTGCCGCACCATGGGCAACGTGTTACTTCAGTCATGTCATGTCCTCGCTTTCCTTCAAGTACTTCATTTTAACATGCTGTTTCGGTTTTTGACCGGGCGTGACGGGTATAGTAGGAACTATTGGAGGGTGAAGCACATGAGAGACTGGATGATCCAAGTCATTGAACAGTTCGGTTACTTCGGTATCGCGTTCATGATCTTTATTGAGAACGTGTTCCCGCCGATTCCTTCGGAAGTCGTGCTCTTGTTCGGCGGATTTTTCGCCGTGAAGACCGATTTGATCGTCCCGCTCGTCATCTTCGCAGCGACGGCAGGCGCCATCCTAGGAGCGGTCCTGCTGTATGGTATCGGACTTTATTTGGATGTCGAACAAATCGAGAAGTGGACGAAACGGTACGGCAAATGGATTCGGCTCGACATTGCCGACGTGCATCGGGCCGACGCCTGGTTCGACAAATACGGAGGATGGATGGTGTTCTTTGGCCGCTTGATGCCGGTCGTGAGGAGTTTGATTTCAATCCCGGCCGGTATGTCGAATATGCCGTTCTTGAAATTTTTATTGCTCAGTACGGCGGGGACGGTGATTTGGAATACAATTCTCATCTATATCGGCATTCGCGTCGGTGAGAATTGGGAATCGATTTTAAGCTATTTGGATGTATACTCGTACGCCATTTACGGACTTTTGGCAATCGGGGTGATCGTTTTTTTCGTTTGGCGAAAAAAACGGAAGAAGAAGCAGGACAAACGGGCCTCTTCTTTCTAAACGACAAGGACCAATCTTCTCGAGAAGATCGGTCCTTTATATCACGTTTCATTTGTTCGAATCATCCTTGTTCTCGTCAGGCAAGACTCTTTCAAGTTTTTCTTCCGTTTTGGCGGCTAAAATCTCAGAGAAGCGGAACAAGACGATTCCGATGATAGCCGAGACGAAAATATATAGTCCGACGAACAGGTTGATTGCCCCGTTCGATAGGGCCGTGAAAAGAATCGAGAACTCCCCGCGCGGAGCGAGCGAGAAACCCGCCTCGTTGGCTTGGACCCGTGTCAGGCCATACAGACGGCCCCCGACGCGGCCGACAATCCATTTCGATAACACCCCCCAGACGATTAAGACGAAGAAGAGCGTGTTGACGATGACGCCTTGTTCCAGGTTGATTGAAATTCCGAACGAGATGAAGAAAATCGGTAAAAACAAATCGCGAACGGGGACGGTCAACCGTTTCAACGGACGCACGTCGTGGATGCCAGCAAGCATGATCCCGGCAATGAACGCACCGAGAATCTCGGACAGTCCGAACACCATCCCGATTCCGGCGAAAAAGAGAATCAAGCCAATCAAGCCGATGCTCGCATCATCTTGTCGCAACAGATGTTTGGCGATTTTCGGCTGTTTTTTGACGAAGCTCGATCCAATAAAGAGTAAGACGCCAAAGATGAGAAAACCGGCGAAGACTTTCCCGATATCGGACACTTCAATCGGCTCATCTTGAATGATGAACGGGGCGACTGTCAAGATGAGCGGGGCGAAGATATCTTCAAAGATGAGGAGCGCCAAGACGAACTCTTTCACATCTTCATGTTTATCGGCATGCCGTTCAAGCAGGCGCGCGGAAATCGACGAGCTCGTCGCAAATAAAACGGCACCGATTAAAAAAGATTGTGAAAAATCGAGTCCGAACAGCATGGCAATCCCGATCGTGACGCCAAAGGCGAGCACGATGTCTAAGACGCCTGCCTTCCATACCCGTTTTAGGCGCTTCATCAACTCGCCGAGCGGAAACTTCAAACCGAGTAAAAAGAATAACAGGATAATCCCGATTTCGCCGGCGATTTTAAAGACCTCATTTCCGTCCCAGAAGAAGCCGACGGCGACGCCGATGGCGATAAAGGCAAGAATACTCGGAAAGAATAACCGCTCGATGATGAGACTGAGCACGGAAATGACGGCTAACGCTAAACCGAGTAAGACGATCATATTCAGTTCCATATGACACCCCAGATATCAGACAGGATTACCGGGTAACAAATCAGTCTCGGTTCCATTGGTATTCCATCCCGACCGATTCCGGGCGCGAATAGTCAAAGCCGAATTGACGGTACAGTCCGTCGGCCGGGATATCCGCAATCAGGCTGATGATGGCCGTCTCGTCGGCTTCCTGTAAAATCCAGTCCATTAACTGCTCCACGATCAATTTTCCGAGCCCGAGCCCCTGACAATCCGGGTCGACGACGATATCGACAAGGTGGAACACCATTCCGCCGTCGCCGACGACGCGGCCCATCCCGACCATGTGATCATCTTTATATAGACAGACGCCATATAACGTGTTGGCCAGTCCTTTCACCGTCCCCGAGTCGGAACGTTTCGGCATCCCGGCGATGACGCGAAGGCGCTGATGTTCCTCCGGTGTCGGTGTCTCGATTCGTACTTCCACTTCATTGACCATATCGCTACTTCCTCTCTGTGCATAAGTTGAAATTATTTTCCCGCTATATTGAATCGGTAAACCTTGATTTCCGGTCCGCGTTATTCAAATAATGAAACCAGGATATGAAAAAAAGGACGTGTTCAGATGATAGATGGTCAAACGATTTTACCCGCCCTGCGTGATATGCGTGACCTCGAAAAATTTGTAAAAGGTCCGTTTAACATCGGTGTCCTGCTCGAAGTGCACGTCGCCCGGCTCGATGCCGTGTTTCAATTATTGGCGGCCCACGATAAACACGTCTTCGTCCATCTCGACCTGATTCAAGGATTGAAGGCAGATGAGTATGCGACCGAGTATATTTGCCAGACGTATCGTCCGTACGGCATCATCTCGACGAAAGGAAGCGTCATTTTAAAAGCGAAGCAAAAACAGGTCAAAACGGTCCAACGTTTGTTTTTAATCGATTCGAGCTCGCTCGAGCGAAGCTATCGCCTCATCAAGCGGACGCAACCGGACTATATTGAAGTGTTACCGGGTCTCGTCCCGAAATATATCCGGGCCGTGAAGGCGGAAACCGGAATCCCGGTCTTTGCCGGCGGACTGATTTCGTCGACCGAGGAAGTCGAGGCCGCCCTCGAGGCCGGTGCGACGGTCGTGACGACGTCCGACCAACGGCTTTGGACGAACGGATAGGACTCAAATCCATCGAATCCGGGTATGTGAGTGTGCAGGAGGGATGTATATGAAACAAGTTATGATTATCACAGGTGTCAGCCAAGGCATCGGACATGAATTGGCACGTCATTTCCGCGAGACGTATCACGTCATCGGACTCGATAAAAGCGATGATCCGCAACTGGACGGAGTGACGTTCCACGAGCTGGATTTGGGCGACCATGAGGCGATTGCTCACGTATTCACTGACATTCAGCGCCAAGTCGGTATCGCTCACGTGCTCATCAATAATGGCGGCGTCTCGTCACTCGTCAAACCAATGGCTGAACTTGACGTCGAGACGTTCAAGCAGGTGATTGACGTCAACCTCGTCGGGACGTTCGCTTGTGCCAAGGCGTTCTTAACGTTGAACGAGAAAGCTGAATATGGCCGCATCATCAACCTGGCCTCGACGCGCTCCCTTCAAAACGAACCAGATTGGGAAGCGTACGGCGCGTCCAAAGGCGGCATCGTATCATTGACCCAATCGATGGCGGTCTCGCTCGCGGAACGCCCGATCACGGTGAATGCGATTAGTCCCGGTTGGATCCACACGTCGGACGAGTCGCTCCGTGACATCGATCATGCGCAACATCCGTCGGGCCGGGTCGGGAAACCGGATGATATCGTCCGTGCGGTCGCCTATTTGATTGATGAACAGAACGATTTCGTCAACGGGCATAACCTCGTCGTTGACGGCGGGATGACGAAGAAGATGATTTATGAGCCGTAATTCGTCTAACCGGGACCATTACCCTATGTTTTAACAACAGATGTGAGTAGATAGGACTAGGCACGGGTAAAGGATGGGGACGCTTTATCAACCCATTGAAGGAGGAATCGCCGTGCACCAGTTGATTGAAGAGGCACTCCGATTCGCGGCCGTCCGACACGACGGACAGTTTCGAAAAGGAACGAATATTCCCTACTTGACCCATCCCGTCGCCGTGTCGATGTTGCTCGTCGAAGACCGGCAACCGGTCCCGGTCGTGGCGGCCGGCCTGCTCCACGATTTGCTTGAAGACACGTTGACGACACCTGAAGAGATCGAGGAACGATTCGGAAGCGAAGTGAGACGACTCGTCGAAGCAGTGTCCGAACCCGGGAAGCACCTGTCATGGGAAGAGCGGAAACGGATGACGGTTCAACACGTCCAGACGATGCAGTATGATGAAGTGGCGCTCTTGGCGGCGGACAAGTTACATAACCTTCGTTCGATTCGACTCGACGTCGAGTCTGCCGGGAGACAAGTGCGGGACCGGTTCAGACGACCGCTCCGCGACCAGTCATGGTATTATCACGAACTGCTCCAAGCGTTCCGACCGTTTAGACAGACGACGACGCTCATCGAGTCATTCGAGACCGAGCTGAACTTATTGTTTTACGGCGTCGCCGACGAGCGGTTCGAGAAACTCGGGAAATTGTTTGATGTCATACAGCACGGATTTCACGAAGAGGACTGGCTTCAAGAGACGACGACGCTCTGTCAGACCGCCTATGAGTTACACGAGGCAATGCGCGAAGGCTATCGCCACGGCACGGACGTCAATCAACCGGAGCTCGACGGCTTGTCCGCACAATTGAAAGAAGCGGGGCTTTGGAAACCGTTGCCGCTCCCGATACTCCAAGCGATTGATGAACTGTCTTACCGGACGGCGATGCCAGTCGATGACGTCGTCGCCCATTTAAGGGTCAATTGATTGTCAAATGAATTGTAACGTGATATATTCGTCGTGAACATAAGAGGGGGAGTAGCGACCACAGCTGTGGTCGATGGGTCGTCATTACGGTGCAACGCACTCGGTCCATCGAGCTTCTTACCAAGTCCGCAAGACCTTTTTATGGATGCTTTTTCGGCGTCCATAAAAAGGTCTTTTTGAATTCATGAAAAAGGGGAGACTTATTCAAATGGTATTTATTTATTTCATTTTGGCCGCAGCCATCACCGTTTACGCTGCCATGAAACTCTCGACTTACGCTGACGTCATCAGTGAGAAGTCGACGATGAGCGGGATGCTCGTCGGGACGGTATTGCTGGCCGGTGCGACATCGCTGCCGGAAGTGACGACGAGCGTCTCGGCCGTCTTGATTGACAATCCGGATATCGCGATCGGGAACATGCTCGGATCGAACTTGTTCAACATTTTCATCTTGGCGATGTTCGATCTCTTCTATCGTCAGAAACGCTTGTTCAATGAAGCGAGCCGAGATCATCTCTATACGGCCGGTCTCGGGCTCATGTTGACGCTCGTCACGATGATTGCTCTCATCGTGCGCATCGATTTCACGGTTCTCGGCATCGGAATCGACGCCTTATTGATCGCGGCATTGTACGGGATTGGGATTTACTATATCGGAAAACGTCCGCAACAACCTGCCGTCGAGCGTGAGGCTGCCCACGAGACGGTACAAGAAGTCGGCGCGAGTGCGACGAACTCGATCACGGTCAAACGTGCGGTCATCGGCTTCATCATCGCCGCGCTCGTCATCATGGCGGCCGGAACGGCGCTATCGGTGTTAGGCGATCAAATCGCCGTCGTCACCGGCCTCGGTTCGAGCTTCGTCGGCAGCTTCTTGATTGCCGCGACGACCTCGCTCCCGGAAGCAGTGGCTGTCTTCGTCGCCTTGAAGCTTGGAAACGTCAACTTGGCGTTTGGTTCGATTTTAGGAAGTAACATCTTTAACATGCTTATCATCGCCATGTCGGACGTGTTTTACCGCAACGGTTCGATTCTGGCCGACGTGTCGGCGTCTCACTTGGTGACTGCGATTGGGATCACGATCTTGTCGGTGCTCGTCATGTATACGCTCCTTCGTAAAGACGTGACGTCGAAGTTCCGCTATGTCTTGCCGTCAGTGCTTGTCGTACTCGTCTACTTCGCTTCGTCTTACTTCATCTTCATCGGTTAATCTGGCACGGTGTCCTCCGAGACACCGTGTTTTTTTGTTTACCGCGGTCAGAGGAATCACTTTTCATCGTCTTGGGTATAGAAGGAGGGAAGGAGGGGTGGCGATGCAAATGCATTCCGTAGAACGTTTAGATGAGTATGTCGTTTTAATCCCAGCCTATAATCCGGATCAAGCGCTCGTCACACTTGTCCGCGAGCTGAAAGAGACGGGATTTGTCCATGTCATCGTCGTGAACGATGGGAGTGTCGAGACATCCCAAACTGTCTTCGATGAGGTCGGGAAGTGGGTGACGACTGTTCTCGTCCATGAACGGAATCAAGGTAAGGGTGCGGCGTTGAAGACGGGGATTCGTTACGTCGTCGAACGATTCCCCGGTACGCATGGTGTCATCACCGTCGATGCGGACGGACAGCATCTGCCGGAGGATGTAAAAAGCTTGTATGAAGCAGGGGTTCAACGGCCGCACCATCTGGTCATGGGCTGTCGTGATTTTTCTGTCGCGCATATTCCGTTTCGGAGCCGATTCGGGAACCAGATGACACGTGGTGTCATGCTCGTCGGCAGCGGGCTTCGACTGAAAGACACCCAAACCGGTCTACGGGCCGTTCCGTTGCGCTATGCGGAACAGTTGCTCGACGTGCCCGGGAACCGTTATGAGTTCGAGATGAACATGTTGACGTTCACGAAACGTTGGCAAGTCCCGATTCAACAGATTCCGATTCAAACCGTGTATGTGGCCGAGAACGCCTCATCCCATTTTCGCCCGGTCATCGACTCGATTCTGATTTATCGCATGTTTTTAGCCTATTCGTTATCCTCGGTCGCCTCATTTTTATTAGATATCGGCGCCTATGCCTTGTTCATCTTTTTATTGAATCCGTGGTTAGAGACGACCCATGTCTTAATTGCGACGGTATTGGCCCGCATCATCTCGTCCTTATTCAATTACGTGGTGAATCGAAAAGTCGTGTTCGACTCGAAAGCGAGACGGGCGATGCCGAAATACTTCGGTCTCGTCGGCTTGCAGATGGCGTTGTCGGCCGGTCTCGTCTATGTATTGTTCCTGTTGTTTCGGGACGGGGAAGTATGGATTAAAGTGTTTGTCGACAGCCTTTTGTTCGTCGTCAGTTATTACATCCAAAAAAGATGGATCTTTAAACGCTAACAGGCCAAGACGATCGTCTTGGCCTGTCTGACGTACATTTCGATTAATAGGCAAGCTTCCCGAGCTTGACCGATGTAAAGCGGTGCAGTTCACGCGGGTCATGTATCCCGGTCTTCTGCATCATATCGCGCATGAGCAATGCGCAGACGCGGGCATCTTCAGCCGCATCGTGATGGATGAACGGGACGTTCAAATATTCCGCCATCGTATTCAGCTTGTGATTCGGCAGTCCAGGATACAGTTTTCTCGACAGCTTGACGGTACAGCCGTACTCGATCGTCGGAAACGTATATAAATCATATTTGGCGATTGCTTTCTTGAAAGCGCCCATATCAAATGAGGCATTGTGCGCCATGACGAGGTCGACATCCCGCAGCGTCGGATAGAGCTGTTCAAGCACCTCGGGTAAGGCTGGGGCGTCCCAGACGTCGCTCGGCCGGATGCCGTGGACGCGGATATTGCCTGCGTCAAAGTCTTCTTCTGGATTGACGAGTAGTTGGTTCGTCTCGATGATTTCACCGTCGACGAGTAGGCTCCAGCCGACAGAGCAGATGCTGCGACTATCGCGGTTGGCCGTCTCGACGTCGATGGCAAGAATTGAATATGACATAATCGGTCCCTTTCTCATAAAACAAGTATAAAAAAAGTCTAACATATCGTTAGACTAAAAAGCGATTATGCGGCCACGAGGTTGCGACACGCCTCTGCGCAGCGGAGACACGCTTCGGAACAACGTTGGCAATGGTCATGCAAGTGGCGGCCACATTCGACGGCGCACGTGTCGCACACCTGGGCGCAGAGTGCAGCAATCGGTTTGGTGAAAGCCGAATCGGTCTCGAGCGCGTTCAAGGCGAGCGCACACACTTCCGAACATTCTTTCGTCAGCCGGATACACTCGGCGACCATCAATAAATCCTCTTCTTGTAAACATTTTGAGAAACAGTGATTGCTTGCCCGCATACAGTCGATGACGGCTAAAATGGTCTCTTCGACAGAGGCACGATCCATAGTAAGTCCCCCTTAGAATAATGATGTCTTACAATCATTACCCGCTACCAGGTGACTTAAACCGGGCGGAGACGCAAAAAAAAGTCACCCCTCAAATGAGTGGTGACTTCCATAATGGAGCATAGCGGGCTCGAACCGCTGACCTCCACGCTGCCAGCGTGGCGCTCTCCCAGCTGAGCTAATGCCCCGTTCGAAAATTATTATATCATCCTAGTAAAACATTTGGCAATGGATATTTTTAAATTTTTTCGAACAAAGTTTAATCGTGCGTAAACGTGGGAAAATCATTGGTAATGTTATTCTACGAAAGCAGGTGTTATCTATGGAAATGATTTTACTCGCACTCTTACCTGCCTTGATGTGGGGGAGTATCCCGCTCATCGTGTCGAAAGTCGGTGGTAAGCCGATTCAACAGTTAATCGGGACGACGATTGGGGCGATGGTGATGGCGGTCATCATCGCACTCGTATTCAATCCGGAGTTCACGACGCTAGCAATCGTGACCGGCTTCATCTCCGGTGTGTTCTGGGCACTCGGGCAATATTTACAGTTCCAATCGTTCCAAATTTTAAGTGTATCGAAAGCGATGCCGATCAGCACCGGTATGCAACTCGTCGGGACGTCCTTGTTCGGCGTCATCGTGCTCGGTGATTGGCAGACGTCGACCGAGTTATGGCTCGGTTTTTCTGCGCTCGTGTTGATTATCATCGGGGCGGCACTGACGTCATATCAGCAGAACAAAGACGGCGACAGTAGCGGGGCCTTGAAGAAAGGCTTGCTCGTCCTGCTCGTGTCGAGTATCGGTTATGTGACGTATGCCGTCTTGACGAACTATTTCGAGGTCGACGGCATCACGGCCATCTTGCCGCAATCGGTCGGGATGTTCATCGCAGCGCTCTTGTTCAGCTTGCGCGAGAAAGATGTCAAGAAGTTCGACCCGAAGACGTTCAAAAACATCTTGGCCGGTCTCGCCTGGGGGATTGGGAACTTCGGGCTGTTCGTGTCGAGCGGTGAGGTCGGCATCGCGACGTCGTTCGCCTTGTCGCAATTGAACGTCGTCGTGGCGACGCTCGGTGGGATTTATCTATTGAAAGAAGAGAAGACGACGAAAGAACGGGTCTTCGTCTTTATGGGAATCGGGCTCATCGTCGTGGCCGGATTCATGCTCGGGATTGCGAAAAGCTAAAAAGACGGGTCAGACGACCCGTCTTTTGTTTACCAGGCTTGCTCGATGAATGCGTCGCGCCCAGATTTCTTCCGGTCCTCTTTATAGTGGGCCGGATTTTTTTTATGGAAGTCTTGATGGTATTCCTCGGCCGGATAGAACGTGTCGGCCGGTAGAATCTTCGTGACGATTGGCTGTTTGAATCGTCCGCTCGCCGCGAGCGCGTCGCGACTCTGCTCTGCTTTCACGCGTTGTTCTTCAGTATGATAGAAGATGGCCGGCGCATATTGGCTGCCGCGGTCTTGGAACTGGCCGCCGTCATCGGTCGGATCGGTCTGAATCCAATATAGTTCGAGCAGGCGCTCATAAACGAACAGCGTCGGGTCGAACGTGATCTCGACGACCTCATAATGTCCCGTCGTCCCTGTTTTCACTTGTTCATACGTCGGGTCATCGACGTGACCTCCCGTATAACCGGATACGATTGACTCGATGCCAGGTTGCTCCTCGAACGGCGTCACCATGCACCAAAAACAGCCGCCTGCGAATGTTGCTTTTTCCATTAGTAAGTCCCCCTCGATCAATTTTCCCAAAAAAAGCGCTCATGTCATCGACATGAGCGCTCTGTCATATCGGCCAAGGCACATGCCTTGCTGGAAGTAGCACCTTGCCGAAGCAGGTTGCTGTGAAGTCATAGAGCCAGGTCTCTCGTTCACTCAAGATATCGATATGTAGTTGGTGAGAGCATCATACCATCAGATTTGAAGCGGCGTCAACGGTTTGGTTTGCGTCGAAGTTGGAACAAGGTGGCGCCGAGAATCAAGATGACGAGGACGATGGAGAGCGGTAGCGTATACGGAGCGTCCCCGGCATATAGCTGTAAGAAGAACAAGGCAAAGACGGACAATAAGACGAGTACGTACGAACGATTCATAGTAACCTCCCTTTTCTTTCAGTGTACCAAGTTACATATTCGTTGGCGAACGAAAACAGGAAATCATCTGGAGATAGCGAATACCATCGAGTGACCAAAGGAGGAATCTATATGACTGAACCAAACACATGTTTCGAACTCGATATCGAGACCGCCCAGCGCGGATATAAAGAAGGAACGTTCACGGCGCGTGACGTGACGGCCTACTATTTGACACGGATCGCCCAGTTGAACGACAAGCTGAGAGCGGTCATTCAAGTGAACCCGGACGCCTTGTTCGAGGCCGAGGCGGCCGACCGGGCGTTTCGACGAGGTGACCGCTTGCCGTTGCTCGGCATCCCGGTGTTGATTAAAGACAATGTCGAGACGGCGGGATTGATGAAGACGACGGCCGGGGCCGTCGCCCTCGCGCATCACTTCGCCGGCCGGGACGCCCATCTCGTTCAAAGCCTGCGCGCGAATGGGGCCATCATCCTCGGAAAAGCGAACTTATCCGAATGGGCCAACTTTTTGACTGAGGGCATGCCGAACGGCTGGAGTGGGGTTGGTGGCCAGACGCTCAATCCATATGGGGACAAGCTCGATGTCGGAGGGTCGAGTTCAGGTTCGGCGTCGGCGGTCGCTGCCAACTTGACGTTGCTTGCCGTCGGCAGCGAGACGAGTGGCTCGATTATCCACCCGAGCGTCCATAATGGAATCGTTGGCATCAAACCGACCGTCGGTTTGATTAGCCGCAGCGGCATCATCCCGATCTCCCGGTCGCAGGACACGGCCGGCCCAATGGCACGGACACTACGGGATGCGGTGCTCGCCCTTGAGGCGATGGTCGGGGAAGATCCCGCTGACCCAGCGACGACGCATCTTCCGGCCGGTCCGCCTTACCGGACTTGTCTTGATGAGCGGCAAGCAGTCGGTATGCGTGTCGGCGTCGTCAAGACCGATCTGTCTGAAGAAGAGCAGGTGCTCTACGACGAAGCGATCGCATTGCTGAAACAGAGCGGCATCGAGGTCGTCACCGTCGAACTGCCGTCGAAAGCAGGGCTCGACCAAGGGGATATCCTGTACCATGAGTTCAAGCTCGGAATCGAGGCGTATCTCGCCTCGACGACGCTCCCGTATGAGACGTTGTCGGATTTGATTAACTGTAACAACAGTCATCCCGAGACGATTCCGCATGGACAGAAGACGTTCGAGAAAGCGGATGAACAATCGGGCCGCTTGATTGAGGACGCCTATTTGACGCGCCGCCTCGACGACGTTTATCACGCCAAGACGGACGGCATCGACCGATTGTTGGCCGAGCAGGAACTTCATGCCCTCGTCTTGCCGCATGACCACAATTATGACATGGCGGCGAAAGCCGGCCATCCGACCGTCACGATCCCGTATCGCTTGAAGGCGAGCGGGGCCCCGTTCGGTCTATCGTTCACCGGGACGAGCTATGCCGAATGCGACTTGATTCGTCTCGCCTACGCGTTCGAGCGTCATGTGACACGTCCCGTCCCACCGTTATAAGAACGTTGCACCGGTCGTCCACGTCCGCTACAATGGTACGTATGCGGATTGAAGAAAGGACAGATAGCAATGAAACCATCTATATACGGGCTGACATTCGATCAGCTGTCGGAAGCGTGCGTCTCTTGGGGATACAGTGCCTTCCACGCGAGACAAATCTGGGACTCACTCTATATCGACCGAGTCAAGCACATCGAGGACATCTCGGTTCGCGCTGAAGTGCGTGAGGCGCTCGCCGCCGAATACGTCATCTCGACGCAAGACCTGTTCGTCAAACAAGAAGCGGGCGACGGGACGGTCAAATTTTTACTTAAATTACACGACGGGCACTATATCGAGACGGTGCTCATGCGTCACAAATACGGACGTTCGGTCTGTGTGACGACACAGGTCGGCTGCAATATCGGCTGTAGCTTCTGTGCGAGTGGTCTGTTGAAGAAGACACGCGATTTGACGGCCGGTGAAGTCGTCGAACAAATCATGACCGTGCAACACTACTTGGACGAGGTCGGGGAAGGTGCTCGCGTCAGCCATATCGTTGTCATGGGAATCGGGGAACCGTTCGATAACTTCGACAACTTGGTCGACTTCCTCCGTGTCGTCAAGGACGAGCGCGGCCTCGCGATCGCACCGCGTAAAATCAACGTGTCGACGAGCGGAATCGCCGACAAGATTTACAAGTTCGCGGACCTCGATTTGCGCATTAATTTGGCGCTGTCGCTCCACGCGCCGAACGACGCGCTTCGGACGCAAATCATGAAAATCAACCGGGCGTTCCCGCTCGACAAGCTCATGCCGGCCATCCGTTATTACGTCGAAACGACGAACAAGCGGATCACGTTCGAATATATTCTCTTATCGAAAGTGAACGATTTGCCTGAGCACGCCGAGGAACTTGCCGACTTGATTGACGATATTAAAGACAAGTCATACGTCAACTTGATTCCGTACAACCCGGTCAACGAGCATATCCAGTATGAGCGGAGCACGTCCGAGGACATCATGGCGTTTTATGACGTCTTGAAGAAACGGGGCATCAATACCGGGGTCCGCCTCGAGCACGGGACCGATATCGATGCGGCCTGTGGCCAGTTGCGCAGCAAGCATATGAATGTCGAAGGCGCAAAATGACAGAGACTCCTTGAATCTCATGATTCAAGGAGTTTTTTTGTCTTCTGCCCTAGAAGGATGCCGGCCCGGTTCAATATTTTTCTTCCGAGCGGTTGCTATTTTGGGAAATGTTGAATAGAGATTGCCCCCTCAGGGAATAGTCACTTGAAATCAATGTAGAGAGTGGAGGCAATTCAATGGAGACAGTAAACGCTGCGTTATGGATTCGAGTTCGAAATACGCTTGGGGAAGGGCCGTGTTGGGATGCGGAACTGAAACGCTTCTATTGGGTCGATATCGAGGGACATACACTCTGGTGGTACGATGAGAAAGAAGATGAACTGTCGTCGTTCGATATGGGACAACAGATCGGGTTCGCGGTCCCGAAAGTGACGGACGGCGTCGTCGTCGGCTTGAAAGACGGGATTTATGAGTGGGACGAGACGTCAAAAGAGCTCGATAAAATCGTCGAACTCGACGACCCAGAAGGAAAGCTCCGCTTCAATGACGGCAAAGCCGACCCGTACGGACGCATCTTCGCCGGCACGCTCCATCTTGAAGACGAGGCGGAACAAGCGACGCTATACCGTCTGAATCGCGACGGCACGACCGAGGTCATGTTGAGCGAGTTGACATTATCGAACGGACTGACATGGTCACCCGACCATTCGACGTTCTATCATATCGATACACCGACCGAGACGGTCCGTAAATACGCCTTTGACTTGAAGACGGGTACGCTCGGCGAAGGGGAGGCCATCATCGATTTCACAGTCGAAGAAGGATTCCCGGACGGCATGACGTCCGATGAGGAAGGGTTCTTATGGATTGCGCACTTTGCCGGCGGCCGCGTCTCGCGCTGGAACCCGGAGACGGGTGAAAAAGTGCTCGAGGTGCTCGTGCCGGCCCCGAACGTCACGTCGTGCTGTTTTGTCGGCGACAACTTGAACCAACTCGCCATCACGACGGCTCGTGAAGGGATGGATGACGAGGCGCTCAAAGCCCATCCGGACGCAGGGTCGGTCTTTAAAATCGATACAGACGTGAAAGGGATGCCGCTCTATCGGTTTGGACGATAAGGAGGTAAAGAAATGGTGAAGCGATTGCTCGTTCGTGCAGGCATCGGTTTGGCACTCGCGGCAGTGGCCCGGGTCGGGATCCAAAAACTATTGGATGCGAACCGGGAAGACGACCACACGTATTTGAATCCGCGCTGGGATGAGGCCCCGAGTGTCGATGCCGATAAGGATGAGGATGAGGTCGGTCTGACGCAGCTCGATTCGATTTATCGGGCCGAGTGGCAGGCGAACACGTATCCCCGCTCCGAGGCGGAACGCAAGGCGTTGGAAGAATAGGGAAAGGAACACGTCTGGGAACGGGCGTGTTTTTTTCTTGACAAGACAATGGTGACCCGTCATTATCTAAAAAGTAATGATTACGATTTAGGAGTGGGGATATATGAAACGAATTCCAATCACGGTGCTGTCCGGTTATTTAGGGAGCGGCAAGACGACGTTGATGAATCATCTGTTGAACAATCGGTCAGGTAAGAAATATGCGGTCATCGTCAACGACATGAGCGAGTTGAACATCGACGAACGATTGATTGAGCAGGGCGGTTTCTCGCGGACGGACGAAAAATTGGTCGAGCTATCGAACGGCTGCATTTGTTGCACGCTTCGTGAGGACCTGCTCGAAGCGGTACAGGACATCACGAACGACCGTGAACTCGACGGGATTATCATCGAATCATCCGGCATCTCAGAACCGATTCCGGTCGCTCAAACGTTTACATACGCCGATGACGCCCTCGGGATCGATTTAACGAGCCGCGTCTATATCGATGCGATGGTGACCGTCGTCGATGCATATCGATTCTTGAAAGATTTTAACTCGGGCGAGTCACTCCATGAACGCAAGCAGGCCATCGATGAGACGGACGTCCGTGAAGTCGTCGATCTGCTCGTCGATCAAATCGAGTTCGCGGACATCATCGTCTTGAACAAGGCGGACCGCGTGACAGAGACGGAAGTCGACGAGATGGCCGGGCTGTTAAAGGCGCTCAATCCTACCGCCAAACTGTTGACGTCGGTCCTTGCGAACGTAGAATTGACCGAGCTGTTAGACGTCAATCTGTTCGATTTCGAGCAGGCGATGCATGCCGCCGGCTGGATTCACGAGCTTGAGGCGGAAGTACATACGCCGGAGACAGAAGAGTACGGCATCAGCTCGTTCGTCTATCGTCGACGCCGTCCGTTCCACCCGGAGCGGCTTCATGCGTGGATCGAGGCGTTCCCGGAACAAGTCGTCCGCGCCAAAGGGTTCTTATGGATTGCTTCTCGAAACGACCTCGCCTGCCTGTTCTCGCAAGCGGGGTACGCCTCGACGCTTGAACACGCAGGACGTTGGCTCGCGACGCTGCCGAAGGAAGAGCGTCGTCTTATGTTCGCAGCAGAACCCGAGCTCGCCGCCGATTACGTCGAGCCGTACGGGGACCGTCAGACGGAGCTCGTCTTGATTGGGCAGCGGATGGAGCGTTCGGTCATCGAGGCCGGACTCGACGCGTGTCTGTTGACAGACGAGGAGATGACCCTCGATTGGACGACGTTGCAAGATACGCTTCCGGGGAACGGTATCGTGACTTTCACATAAACCGTTTACAAATCCGGAGTGGTCGTCTATACTTTTCGTTGCATAGACAACCGCATACATTGGACTACACTAGGGGTGCTTCGGCTGAGATGTGAGCATGGCTCCAATCCCTTATGACTCGATCCGGGTAATACCGGCGTGAGGAAGTGTGGCACTTTTTCTAATGGATTTGTAAATTGGACGAGTGGCCGCATTCTCATGGATGCGGCTTTTTTGTGTACATACAATTAAGGGGGAATAGAACATGAACAATCAATGTGAAAGGAGTCCGATCGTCGGATTCCGCTTTACGCTGAGCCCAATGACGTCTGATTTTGTGAGTGTCATCAAAGGGGCATTGAAGGAGACGAACTTGCAAAACGTCTGGCGACATACCGACGACGTCTCGACGGTCATCCGTGGACGAAGTGAGCATGTGTTCGATGTGGCCAAAGCCGTCCTGTCACATGCGACGAAGACAGGAGAACATGTGTCGATGAGCGGGACGTTCTCGGTCGGCTGCCCAGGCGACACGGCAGGAGACAATCTGCTCGACGTGACGACTGAGCCGGGGAATGGCACGGCGGGCTCGCAGTACGTATCTTCACAATTTGCACTCTATCCGCTCGGGGACCCGAAGTATATGGACATCATCTACGAAGAAATTGCGTTTGCGAAAGAGCGTGGCGTTTTCAATGACTCGATGCATTATGCCTCGGGTATTCACGGCGACATCGAACCGGTGTTTTCATTTTACGAGGCGACGTTCGACCGCGTCCGTGCGAAGACGAGCCATGTCGTCATGACGGTCACGTTCAGCGTGAACAGCCCGTCACACGAGGGACAGCAGCATGCTTAAGTCGTGGAAGTTAAAAGAAATCGTCTTGTTGGCCATTTTATCGGTCGTATTCGCTGTCGTCTATTTGGCGTTCGTCCATGTCGGGAATCTATGGGCAGGCTTGATTGGACCAATCGCGTACGAATGGATTTTTGGGATTTGGTTCATCGTCTCGATTATTGCGGCTTATATCATCCGCCGACCTGGCGCAGCATTTTTGTCAGAAGTGCTTGCGGCGACGATTGAGATGATGATTGGTAACGCGATTGGACCTCGTATTATTTTAGTCGGGATCATTCAAGGACTTGGTGCTGAAGCGGCGTTTGCGGTCACGGGCTACAAGCGATATGACCTTTGGGTGCTCATGCTGGCCGGATTTGGTGCAGCTGCGACGAGTTTCGCGTATACGTATGTCATGGGTGGACTCGTTGCCCTCAGTCCGACATACGTAGCGACGATGTTCGCGTTACGTGCGACAAGCGGAATGCTCATTGCCGGTCTGGGAGGTAAGATTTTGAGCGACTTGTTGCTTCGTACGGGTGCGCTCGAAGGGTATGCCCTCGCGCGTAAGGGACGAGTACATGGTTGAGGCAGAACAGCTGGCGTTCCGCTATCCGGACAAACAGCGCGAAGTATTGACAGACATCACGCTTCAATTAACGGCTGGGAGGACGCTCATCACAGGGGCGAGCGGATCGGGGAAATCGACATTGTTCTCTTTGATGAATCGTCTGTACCCGGATAACTGCGATGGCATCGTGACAGGCAAATTACATTTGTTTGACCGCTCTTACGACACGTATACAGCTGGTGAGGTGAATCGTCGTGTTGGAACGGTGTTTCAAGATCCTGACAGTCAATTCGTCATGCAGACGGTCGAGGAGGAATTGATTTTCACACTTGAAAATTTTGCCGTGGCGAGGGACGAGATGATGGCGCGTGTGGCCACGATTTTAGCGGAATTGCAGTTGACCGATTATCGTGACCGAGTCATTCATGACCTGTCAGGTGGTGAAAAGCAACAAATCGCTGTCGCCTGTGCTTTGATCGGGAAGCCGGAATGGCTACTACTCGATGAGCCGCTCGCGCACCTTGATCCCGAAACCTCAACCCGTTTCGTTCAGTGGCTCGACAACGTCGCACAGACGGTAAACGTTGTCGTCATCGAACATCGACCCTTCCTATGGGGCGGGTTCTTCGATAGAGAAGTGGAGCTCGTGAACGGACGCATCAACTATGACGGACCGTTCGTTGCCCGCCCGGATTATACGTTCTCTCCGGTTAAGGTGACACAAGGAAATACTGTTTTATTTCACGTACCGCAATTGAAACGAATAACATTCAAACTAGCAGCGAGCGAGCTGACCGTCGCCGAGGGTGATCTCATTGCCGTACTTGGTCGAAACGGCAGTGGCAAATCGACTTGGCTCAAGAGCCTTGCCCGCGAACATCAAGAAGTCGGACTCGTCCCACAATCTCCGGCTCGTCTGTTTATCACGAGTGATGTGACACGTGAACTCGCATATGGCCATAATCGTCCGATTGAGGACATCATGAACCGGCTCGGGCTTGGACCGTTTCGTAACGACCATCCACTCTCGCTTAGTCACGGTCAAAAACGAAGGCTCGCCATCGGGGTGATGATGCTCTCGAATAAACGGCTCATCGCGTTCGATGAACCAACTGCTGGACAGGATGAGATATCGCTTCGTGCGCTTTATGAATTGATGGTTGAACGAACCCGCGCCGGCCAGACGGTTCTGTTTGTGACGCACGACCTTAGTTTCGCCAGAATCGCGAACACATATTACTTGATGCGTGAAGGTTACTTGAGTGGGCCATATGATGCATCGCTCTGGAATGAGACAGAGCTTCTACAAGCTCACGGTTTATTGCTGGAGGAATCGTGATGACGTTTCATGAGATGAACCCGACGATTAAATTTCTGACCGTCACGTTGCTCATGTTCGGTCTCGCCTTTATGTACAATCCATGGACGCCGCTTGCTGTATTCATCGGAACGCTTATACTTCAAATTCTCTTTTCTAACGTGAACTGGAAACGCTGGGGGCTGTTCATGATTCCGTTTTTATTCACCGCGCTCGGGACATTGTGGACGACGCTCGTCTTTGGAAAAGAGGCGGGCGGGGAGGTCATGTTCACGCTGTTCGGCAACGACGTGACCGTCGAAAATGTGATGCTAGCATCGACGCTCTCCTTACGGGTATTAGCATTCACCGCGTTATCACTCCTATTCACACTGACGACGGACCCCAAACGGTTCGTCTACAGCTTGATGCAACAAGGGAAGTTGTCGCCTAAAATCGCTTACAGTGTCTTCGTCGGCTTTCGTTTCTTTCCGATTTTGAAGCATGAACTGATGCAGCTGTATGAAACGCATGCTTTGCGAGGCGTTCGTTTAGAGACGCGACTCGATCACATTCGGCACGTTCCGAATTTAATCATCCCGCTTCTGGCAGGATCGATCCGACAAGCGGAACGCATCGCGTTCTCGATGGAGGCACGCGGGTTCACGGGCGAACCACGAGCGACGTATGAAGTCGTCGCCATCACTCGGTACGACTTTCTGTTGGCGTCGCTCTTGATTGTATTGTTCGGAGTGAGCGTATGGATTGGCATATAAACGAAACAAGACGACTCACTCGGAGTCGTCTTGTTTCGTTTCTTTCACGATTCTAAACTTCGGTTTGACCGATTCGTTATTGAACGCCTCGAGCACAGTGTTCTCGTTGGCCATACGAATCTGTTGCGGCTCGCCTTTGGACGTCGTACCGATACAGAACATATGAGCCTCATGGTCGGCGAACAGCGTCTTATACGGAGTCGCATGGTGCATCAAGCGTCCTGGAGAGCCCCAGCCGACGATGATCATCCCGCCGGTCGCCTCAACCTCGTCGAGCGTTTCCTCCACGTAATGAAAGTTGACCTCGTCAAGCTGAGACTCGACGTAAGGCAGATTGTCATTGATGGCAAGCGTCGGGACGAGACTGATAACGCGCATCTCACGAATTGGTTGATCGAGATGGTTACGCATGAGCATATACGCCCGCTGCGTGGTCGTGCCGGACAAGAAGGCATCGCTCATCCGGGGCGAGTAGATAATGACGGCACAGATGACGCCGTCGACGACATCGGTGAATTCGTACGTTCGCATATATCGTTTCGTCTTGTCCTCATTGAAGACCGACTTGACGCGAATCGTCACTTCCTCGATATGGGTGTTCATAATGTTTCCTCACTTTTGCTCAAATAGTGCCAGGTCAGACCCAGCCGGCGAACCATTCCAAATAGCGAATCGTATAGCGGGCGACTTGTTGCGTCGCCGACGCCTTGTCATCTGGTAAATAAGACACGTCAGTTTGATATGACTCATAAAACGACATCACATCGTTGACATACTGCTCACTTCGGTTGTACTCGAAGATGGCGTTCCGAATCGAATCCGTCGAGTCTGCCGTCGTCCCACCGTGCTCACTCAAATAATATGCGGCCGTATGGGCCGAATCGACGAGACTGTGCGGGTCGGCCTGACCGTCGTTGTTGCCGTCCCGTCCGAGACCGCCATACTGTTCGATAAGGGCGAGGTCTGTCAAATCGACTTCATCCTCGGGGACATCTCCTTTTTGGTCGTTGGTGTCGTACTGCCAACCGAGCCACGTCCGCGGCATGAATTGGAACGGACCAATCGCCCCGACCGATGAACGCATCGATGAGCTATGGGAGAAAATCGTCTCGACGCGATGGACCGCGGCGAGGAGTCGCCAATCGACGTCATAGGTCGCCGCCGCATCCTCATAAACGTCACGATGGACGGCGGGGATGCCATGATCCCCGTAATAGGCCCGGTAAAGGGCGTTGTTCACTTTATCATGTTGACCAAACCAGCCGATTGCGCCGAGGCACAGCACGATCACAAGCAAGAGACCGGTCAGTCGCAAAATCAATCGTTTCAAGATTCCGCCTCCTAGCTTTCTAGACAATACCCGAATAGTGTAGCATATAGCTAACAGGAAGGACAGGAGTGGATATTCATGCTCGAACAGGCCGTCTTTACCATCATTCTCGTGTACTTATTGATTGTCCAGTTGTTCAACGCCCGGTTGATGAAACCGATGATTGAAACGCTCGGGCGAAGCCGCGTGTACGATCAGACCATCAAATCGGCGTGGGGACTCTGCTTGCTGTTGCTCGCCCTCGTCTTTTTGTTCCAGGTCCCGCCTGAAGCAGTCGGGCTTGGCTTCGCCCCGGCTGAAGGGGATTTGCGCGCCTGGCAGTTCTTCTTTTTGACGAGTGTCCTCATCTCGGCATTGATTGCGTTCTATCTGCTCGTGAAAACGTCCCCAGGTTTGCGGCGCCGGTTACGGCCATATTATGAGCTCGAGATTGAACGGTTGCTGTTGCCTCAGACGATTCAGGAGGCGAGAGCGTGGGGCGCCGTGTCTTGGACGGCCGGAGTGACCGAAGAGTTCATCTTCCGTGGCGTGCTGCTCTATACGGTCACATTGTGGGTGGACGTCTCGCCCCTGATGCTCGCCTTGATCGGCGGAGCGTTATTCGGGTTGGCCCACGCTTATCAAGGTGTCCGAGGCATCCTCGTGACCGGTCTCGTCGGGTGGGGGCTCGGTTATTTATATGTGGCGATGGGTATCCTCTGGCCGGTGATGATCGTTCATGCCTTGCTCGATTTTATTGCTGGACCGATTCACGTCGTCGATTCAGAAACTGACTGACGGCCGCCTCATACGCGGGCTGGTCTTTCAAAATACAGTTCGTATGTTCCGCGCCGTGGATGAGGGCGATCTCATTTTTGCGATTGAGCGCATTCATCTCGACGGACATCCAGGTAGGGACGAAATCATCCTCTGTCCCATGGATGAACAAGACCGGCACATCGATTGCCGCGAGCGCTCGTTTCGGTCGGACTTGGTGCATCCGGAATCCGGCTCGCGTCCAAAGGAAGTAATTGATTCCCGGCAACAACAAATCACCAGGCAGTCGGTGTAAGACGTTCAACTGATGGCGCATGAGTTGTCTCATGTCGTCGAACGGGCACTCGGCAATCAAAAAATCGACATCTGTCAATGGACCGGCCTGTAAAATCGAGGCGGCGCCCATCGACACGCCATGCAGCCCGACCTCGGAGACGGACTCATTAACCCGCAACCAGTCGACCCAATCTACGATGTCATGTTTCTCATGATAGCCGTACGAGGCGTACACGCCCTCGGATTCGCCGTGGGACCGCAAATCGACGGCGAGCAGATTGTAGCCGAGGCGATGGAACATCGCCAAATGCGGGGCCATGAAGCTGTGGGACGCCGTATAGCCATGCACGAAGACGATCCACTTCGATGAGCCTTCGTTTCGGTAGACACGCCCATAGAGGCGATATCCGTCTTGCGAGCGGAGCGAGACGTGCTCAAATGGCACGTCGTGATAAAAGGATTGATCTTCCTTCGTGTAGGGGGCCAACAGCATCTCGGGCGTCTTGCGTTTCCCTCGTGTCATGCGTTTGAACGCATAGTAGCTGATGGCATAATAGCCAGTGAATAATGTTGCGAGTCCAACCTTCCATCTCTTCTGCATGTGAACCGCTCCTTTCTCCATTATTGTACCCGAAAACGCGTTCCCAATTCACGTGCCATATGGATCATGGTGAGTTTTCAATGACGGAACGCCAAGGCTTATGTAAGATAAGACACATTGTGCCGAATAGAGTTGCCACATATGATGGTAGCGAATAGTCACCAAGTGGGAGGATATGAACCGATGGAGCGACAGGCGATGTATCAATTTTTACAGGCATGTTTGATGGGACAGACGGATTATACGACGACTGACGGGGTGACGTTTTATCGCGCTCCGACGAACGGGGAACGGCAACATGGAATCGTCTTGGACGTGTTAATTGACCGCTACTTATGTCGGCCTGGGCAGGCAATCGAACTATCGGTCCCGGACATCGCCGTTTCCATCGACGTGTCGGCGGACGAAATTGTCCGGTCTGTGCTCGCGCTCGCCCGCATTACTCTCGTCTCGCAACATATCGAGGAGAGATTGATTCGTGTCGTCTCGGCGGGCATCGATGAAGCGGGTCGATTGACGCTCGTCATCGGTTTCAACGCTTGGCTGACGCATCATTTGGACCATCTATCGGGCGAGTGGGTCGAGCTGCCGCCTCGCGTGCACGCCATGTGACATACTTGAACAACAAAAAGGGAAGGCCGCGACCGACGCGGTCTTCCCTTTTTGTTAGTGTCGGGGCGAGGGTTGAAGCTGTCCGTCCTGAAGCAACAGGACCCGGTCGCAGACGTCTAGCATGCGTTCATCGTGAGTGATGACGAGGACTCGACGTCCGTGATTACGTGCTTCAGCGACGAGCAACTCCATGACCCGGCGCCCGTTCTCGAAATCGAGGCTCGCTGTCGGTTCATCGGCCAACAAGAGCCGAGGCCGATTGATGAGGGCACGGGCGACGGCGACACGCTGCCGTTCGCCGCCCGACAAGTGTTTCGGCAGTTGATTGAGGCGATGACTCAGACCGAGGACGTCGAGCAGGTGGAGCGGGTCTTGTTTGGATTCGCTGTCGGCCTGGACGAGCTCGAGTTGTTCTCGAACCGTCAAATATGGAACGAGGTGGGCCTGCTGAAACACGAAGCCGATTTCATTCAAGCGAAGCAAGCGTCGTTCTTCTTCACTCGCAGCGAGCAACTCCCGTCCCTCAAGCTCGATGTGCCCAACATCAGGTTGTTTCAATAAACCAAGAATTTGGAGCAACGTGCTCTTCCCGCTCCCGCTCGGTCCGATGATGCCGATACATTCCCCGGGCTCGACCTGTAAATTGATGCCACGCAAAATGGGCTGTCCGTCATACGTATGGCAAATATTCGTCAATTTCATTGTCCAATTCCTCCTAGCGCGTCGGCGGCGTCAAGCCGGCGTAATTTCCAAAGTGGCAACAGCGTCCCGATGAGTGAGAGGACGGCCATGATCGCACCATATGCGAGCACGTTGCCCAAGTCGAACCGGAACGGGATGGCGTCGGGGACGAACGTGCCGGTGAGCCCTGTCAGCACCGTGGCTAGCAGGCTCGCCGTGAGCACTGTGACCATGACCTGGATGACGAGTGCCGTGCCGATCACACGGGGACGAATCCCGATTGCTTTCAAAATCCCGAGCTCCGGGAGCTTTTGGAGCGTCAACATATAAAAGAACGCGGTCAAGATGAACGCTCCGATGAACAGCAAGAAGCCGCGCATCATCATGAATGTGCCTTGCTCTGCCGTATACCCAGGGACGGCCTCAACGACTTCCTGTTTCGTCATCGGCGCGAGTGAGGTGTCAGCCTTCCCGAGCCAGGCCGAGACGTAGGCGGGCTGACCGCTAGACGTCTGGAACGCTTTCCACGTGTCCTGTGTTGCCCAGATGACCGGGGCGTGGCTATAGCGACCGTCCGTCGTCCCGACGACGGTGAATGCATACCCGGACGTAAAGTCGCGAACCGTATCTCCGATCTCGACGTCACCGAGAAAACTTGGGTCGACGAGCACGTCCCCGACGGCGAGGTCAAGCTCGGGGCCGATTGTCGAATCTTTCGGTAGTGTGAATAATGTGGCATCCTGTTTTTTCGTCCCATGGACGAGCGTCATCGATTTGACGCCGAGCGGGGTGAGCGCATCGGGCGTCGGCAGTTCGATGAACGAGCGGGTCAATTGCCCGTCGGCATCATCGGCCAGTTGAAACGACTCGACATCGAGTTCACGCAAGGTGGCCCCGTTATCATAAGCCAGGCCGTCCGCGAGTCCGGTGATCAATGTCGACAACAAGACGATGAGTAGCGTGATCACGAAGATGAGAGAAAATTTTCGTTTTTGCCGCCACATTTCTTTCAATCCTAAATTCATAAAAAAAGCCTCCTTCATAGCGATGAAGGAAGCATAACCGACCAAGATGAACGGAATATGAACATGACTACAACGTGACGTAAAAGACGGTACCCGACCCGAGCTGAGATTCGACCGTCAACGTGCCGCCGTGCAGGTGGACGATATCTCGGGCGATGGCGAGGCCGAGCCCGGTGCCTCGTCCGGATCGTGAGGTGTCTCCTTTATAGAAACGTTCGAACAGCCGTGCCTGCGTCGCTTCATCCATGCCGACACCAACGTCTTGAATCGAGACGGTCGGGCGTTCGCCTTGATACGCCTTGATGGTAATGAGGCCACCGTCTGCAGAAGCGTGAATCGCGTTCGTCAGCAAGTTGGACCACACTTGTGCCAGTAACAGCGGGTCGCCGGTCACGATGAGCGTCGAATCGAGTTCTGTGGCGACAGCAATCCCTTTCTCGTCGAGTTGGAACGTGTGCCGGCGGATGACATCCTCGATGGACGCACGCACATCGACCGGTTTCGTTAACGACACGTTGGCCTCGTCGAGCCGGGCGAGGAGCAGTAACTGTCTCGTCAGCTCGGACAGGCGCGAAGCCTCGTCACGAATGATGGCGGCATGCGCCTTCGCGTCACCGTCGGTTGTCCCGACGAGTTCCGAGGCGTAGCCTTTGATGGAAGTGAGAGGGGTCTGGAACTCATGGGAGACGCTCGAGACAAATCGTCTGCGCTCGCCTTCCGATTTTTCAAGCGAGTCGACCATATCGTTGAAGCGACGGGAGAGCGTGCCAATCTCATCGTTGCGCTCGAGCGGGAGGTCACTCG
This sequence comes from Exiguobacterium sp. s152, assembly GCF_018618335.1. NCBI lineage: Bacteria > Bacillati > Bacillota > Bacilli > Caryophanales > Exiguobacterium > Exiguobacterium sp. s152. The sequence goes on along the minus strand of NZ_JACSLX010000001.1, from coordinate 12,422 downwards.
GCCGTCCCCCGGACGCGACCGAATCGGTCGCCGCGGTCAACGTCCGCAACGGGCGGACGAGTTGACTCGTCGACAAGGCAATCAAGATGAAGGCGAGCCCGGTCAACAAGGCGAAGAATAACCCGACGAATAAATGCAGCTCGCGAATTTGGGCACTCAGGTCGGGACGGATGAAGACGGCATCCTCACCATCGATGCTAAATCCGTACGTATTGACGACCTCGTTGTCGAAGAGTCCGAGCAAAAACAAGTGGAACGGATAAGTGCGCATCCCGTCGTAGGTTTCGCCGGTCCGGATGGAGGCGATGACGTCGGTGTCGAGCCGCTCATCCCGGAACGCTCCGCCATAGCGTTCAATCGTATCGTCCGGTCGTACGACGAACAACTGATAGCCGGTCTGAGCGAGCAGTGTATAAAACATAGACGTCTCACCATCGGTATGGGTCTCGAAGTACGATTTCGCGGCTTCAGCCGTCTGTTCGGTCTTGTCGCTATAGGACGGTTGCCACCACACGTAGTAGGCGACGTTGCTGACGAGCAGGGCGATGGCGCCCGACAACAATAAAATCATAAACACGGTCAAGACAATCCGTGTGTATAGCGTCTTCATGGCGTCACCTTGAGCGTATACCCGACGCCTCGCACCGTCCGAATCATGTTGCCTTCGTCACGGAGGCGACCCCGCAATCGCTTGATGTGGACGTCGATCGTCCGGTCATCGCCTTCAAACTCGAGGCCCCATACTTGCTCAATCAATTCATCTCGGGTGAACACGCGACTTGGAAATGCTGCCAACTGATAGAGCAGCTCGAACTCTTTTTTCGGCAAGTGGATCGTCTCCTCATGAAGTTCGAGCCGATAATCACGCAAGTCGAGTTTGAGCGGTCCGGCAGTGACAACCGTGGCCGCATTCTTGGCGTAACGTTTCGCAACGGCTTGGAGCCGGAAGAGCAGTTCTTCCGGAATGAACGGTTTCGTCATGTAATCGTCAGCCCCGTGCTCAAAACCGCTCCGTTTCTCCTCCCATTCCCCGAGGGCGGTCAATAGGATGACTGGGATATCTGTCAATCGTTTCAGCCGTGAACAGAGCGTTCGCCCGTCTTGGCCCGGCAACAGGATGTCAATCACGGCAGCATCTGCAGGTCGCTCTAAAAACAATCGCTCGGCGACGTTTCCGTCCATGGCCGTGGTGACGGTGTGACCGGCCCGCTGCAGCGTCGTTTCAATCAGATGCAAGATGGCCAGGTCGTCTTCTACAATCAGTACGTGCATGACTCTCTTCCTTTCTCGTGAAGACATCGAAAACAGGTGACCTTTGTCAGGTCACCTGGCCGTTATGTCGTTTTGGTCAGTTCTTTGTGTAGTGCCCGGAGCGCCCGCAGGAAGGCATCTTTGAAATATTTGTCTTCTTGTGCCTCGAGCGTCTCGAGCGCGGTCGTATCGCCGGCGCTCGCTTTGACGAGCAGGTTGACGACCGTTCCCCAGCGCTTGACGTGCTCGGGCTTCGGATGGTCCATCGCGACGGTCAGCGTGAACCAATACGGTTGGTCCCGACGCTGCAACGTGGCAATCATCTGTTTGGCCGTCTGTGCCTCCGCCTCGGACGGCAGCGTGGCCGTGGCGAACCAGCCGAGCAGTCCGGCACTCATCGCTTCGAGTCGAGCCTTGGCTTCTGGCTCGATCGGTTCGCGTCCGAATTCGGAGATGTTGACGAAGACGAGACGGTCCTTGCGATCGAGGTGGGTGATCCATCCTTTGACCGTCTTGAGCTTATCCTTGTCTTTCGACTGGGCTTTGACCGTGTAGCCGTTCAGTTTGCCGATATAAATCCGGAACTGGCCGCGGTCGAGTTGCTTATCGACTTTGAACTCGATGTCCTGACCGACCGTGAACGGTTGGTTCTGTTTGTTGAGCGTCTCGCCTTTTTTCAGTTCTGGCCGACGGACGATGTAGCGGAGCGCTTCTTGCTCGGTCTTGTCGTCGAGCGTCCATAGATTGTTCGGTGTGACATTCTTGAAACGATGCCGGCGGACGAAGATGTATTGATCGAGCGCCTCTACGGCGTCGGTGACGGAATTTTTTCCGCTCAAATAATCGTCGGCGATATCTCGGAGTGTGATTGATTCGAGACGGTCGATATGCCCAACGTACGGGACGTGTCCGACGACGAACAAGGCGGTGGCAATCAATTCACTCTCGCGAGGGGTCAGAGGACGTTTGGCCATGTTGCACTTCCTTTCTTGCATTCATATGAATTAGTATACCAAAAACAAAATTCGACATGTTGTACGAATCGACCAGATGGAAAATTTTACAGGCATACAGGATTTCGTGGATTGATTGCGAATACTTGAATATGATAGAGCTATGCGGATGTTGAGATGAGGTGATGAGATGAAGCTATCGATAGAACCGGGGGATTATGTCGTGTTGATTGAAATCAACAAGGAAGTATTAAAATGTACGTCCCTTGATCAGGCCGACTATGTCGACCGAGACCGCTATGAACTGGTCGGCCGGATGAGTGAACGGCTCCCGGCCGAGGTGATCGTCCCTTCCATCATCGACTATATTCGGTTCGGTAGTGGATATATCGGCGATAATATCGTCTGGGACAAAGAGACGGAATCGTTTTTCTGTCAACAGTTCGAGACGATTGACGGCTCTCCGCTCGGTGAGGACCTCGACGGGTTCACACCCGATCCATATCGGATAGAACTGGCGCGTTATTATACGTATTTGACCATCGGAAAGATTGTCGACTATGAGATGGACGAGCCCGACGAACCGAACTATTGGTGAGCGTCGGAAAAATGTCACAATCTATTTTTCGAAAAAAAAAGGGAAATTGATTCCGTAATTTGAGATAATGGTGGTATCTTAGGAAGTTTGGAATGGAGCGGTAGGCGATGAAGAAAATGATGCTTATGGCGGCGCTTGCGCTGCTCGTGCCGACGTCGGTGGACGCGGCGAAACCGGTCGTGTTGGAGAAACATGGTTACGTCGTGGCCGAGCCGAGGGTTGGGAACCAATATTATATCAAGCAAACGGGCACCGATTTGGCGTGGAACACGACGCGTGGTGCTTCAGACATCGTAATCGCTCTGATTGACTCGTCGGCAGACCGTAGTCATAAAGAACTCTATAATGTCCCTCGCGTCGTCAATTCGATGAAAGGGCCATACAGCGTCGATTATCATGGGACGCATACGGCCGGCATCATGGCGGGTCGTCATAACAAGTTTGGGATGGCCGGACTTGCTCCGAACGTACGCTATCATTTTTATAACGTCTTCTATGGGAAGAACTCGGAGTACACAGATTCTTGGACCGTCGCCAAAGCGGTTGATACGGCCGTGGCGAAGGGGGCGAACATCATCAACCTGTCGCTCGGCGGACAAGATTACGATCAAGTCCTTGCCGATTCGATTCGCCGGGCCCGAGCTAAAGGAGTCATCATCGTCGCGTCGGCCGGAAACGATGGGAAGAAGACCGTCTCGTTCCCGGCCAATATGAAGGAAGTCATCGCGGTCGGGGCGATTGATGCGAACCGTCGCGTCGCTAACTTCAGCAATATGAGCAGCCAAGTCAAAATCGTTGCACCAGGCGTGAATGTCCTCTCACTCGGAGTGAAAAATAGTTTTGTTTATATGGACGGCACGTCAATGGCCGCGCCGATGGTATCGTCGGGTCTCGCGCTCGTCAAGTCGGTCAATCCGTTCTTGACACCGGCCGAAGTGGAAGGCTTGATTCAAAAGATGCCAAAGGCTAGTGGTAAGACATATACGGAGTTGAACACGAAGCGGCTCCTCGATCACACACCGAGACCGATTACCATTACGGCACCTTTAGTAATTAAAAGTAACTACGTTAAGGAAGCAAGAATGACGACTATGAAGAAACAGAACTTAAAATCAACGTATGCACTTTATCAGGGAACTCGAAAAGTTAAGACTCTTTCAATTTCAGATTCACCGTTTACAATGTATGCATCTGGTGACTGGTTACCTTCTGGAAAGTATACCTTGCAAGGCGCAGTAACCGATGGAAAGTATAAACGCTCTTTTACTCGCTCATTTTCTTATATTAGTCCGGTTAAGACAATGGTTTCGATTAAAGCTACAGAAGTCGGTATGTTCGAATTGGCGACGACGCGAAAAGGGGTCGTCACCGTAATCGATGCGAACAAAAAAGTCGTCTATGAGGCGCTTCATGTACCAGGCAAGTTCCCGGTCCGGAGCAACACAAGCGTCGCTTACACGGTTGTCTTGAAACCGACCGACGTCTCTGAGAAAGTGGTGACGGTCAAGTATGCGCCACAACCGGTCCAAGCCGAGACGGACACCTCGGCGGAATCGACATGAAAAAACACCCGGAGCCAGCGCTGGCTCCGGGTGTTGATTTATACTTTCGTGATGGCTTCACCGCTCCAACGAATGTTCGCTTCTAAGACGTTGCCGTTGTCGTCGATATGTTCAAAACTCAGTTTCCCGTCGACGATAATCTCACAGAGACCGACACGGACATCCTCGCTCCATGCGCGACGTGTCTGAGTCGACGCGTCGAACGTCGGAATCGATTCAGGAAAACGTTCCTGTAAGTGGGCCAAGTTATGATGGTCGAAGTGATACGGGCGTTTAGACAGTTCATTCGGTGCTTTAATGTCAAACGGCTCGAATCCTCGGACGAGTCGATTATTCCGGTAGAAGGCGAACACGCCGTTGTTCGGGTGGAGCGCTTTAATGTCATCGATTTCAATCACATAGGTCAGTCGTTGAATCCAACCGTTTTTTGCATCTTGACGCATCAAAATCCCTCCTTGTTCAATGGAACACGCCTTATTTTAGCGCTGACGCCGGTGAAAATCAAGTTCAGGTTCTCGGTTGTCATTTCACGGGTTATCCGCTACAATGGGTAAAGTGACTATGAGGTCTGGGCAATCGCGGGACGCAAGTCTTGAGGAAAGTCCATGCTCGCACAGCCTGTGATGGCTGTAGTGATCGTGCTACACGAAAAGATAAGTGTAGGCAACGCAAGTTGACGGCAGAAGAAGCACCTAAGTCCTCGGATATGGTGCAAGCTTCTTGAAAGTGCCACAGTGACGGAGTCTGATCGGAAACGTTCAGAGTGGAACGAGGTAAACCCCACGAGCGAGAAACCCAAACTATGGTAGGGGAACTTCCTGACTGGAACCGAACGGGACGGAAGGCGCCAATCGGCGCAGATAGATGATTGTCACTCCATCGTGCCAGGGAGACCGTTATGAGCACCGGAGTACAGAACATGGCTTACAGGGCAGCATAGTCTCTCATTTAACATTGACCAGGAGTTCAAGCAATCCTACTTGAGCTCCTTTTTACATGACCATTTTAGGAGTAACACTTATAGAAAGTAGGGATAGTATGGCAAAACGAAAACTGATTGCCACCGCAGCGATGGGCATCGAAGCACTCGTCGCCAAAGAAGTGCGCGACCTCGGCTACACGTGTGAGATAGAGAACGGACGCGTCTATATCGATGCAGAAATGGAAGACATTCCGCGATTGAACCTATGGCTCCGGACGGCAGACCGCGTCAAGCTCGTCGTCGCCGAGTTCAAAGCGACGACGTTCACGGAACTGTTCGACGGTGTCGTCGAATTGCCTTGGAAGGATCTCATGCCGTGGGACGCTCGATTCATCGTCGACGGCCGCTCGGTCAAGTCGAAGTTGTTCTCGATCCGCGACTGTCAGAAAATCACGGAGAAGGCGATTGTCGACGCGATGCAACGCGGATACGATAAGCCGGGCGAGTGGCTGCCGAAGACGGGCGCCTACTATCCGATTGAAGTCGCCTTGTTGAAAGATGTGGCGACGATCACGATCGACACGTCAGGTGACGCGCTTCACCGTCGTGGTTACCGTGAGCTCCACTCACAGGCACCGCTCAAAGAGACGATGGCTGCGGCAATGATTCAGCTGACGAACTGGAAGCCGGACATGCCGTTCTACGACGTCTTCACCGGTTCGGGGACGCTCGCCATCGAGGCGGCGCTCATCGGCCGCAACATCGCGCCGGGTCTCAACCGTGAGTTCTGTTCACAAGACTGGCCGTGCGTGCCGAAGAAGGCCTGGTATGATGCCATCAATGAAGCAAACGATACAGCCGAGTGGGACAAACCGCTTAAAATCTACGGCATCGACCTCGACCCACGCATGGTCAAGCTCGCCAAGGATAACGCCGAGCTCGCCGACGTCCGTGACGCGATCACGTTCGTCCACAGTGACGCGGCTGCCTTGAAGCCGAAAGAAGAGTACGGCGTCATCATCGGGAACCCGCCATATGGGGAACGGTTGCAGACCGAAGAAGAAATTATCGACCTGTACGAGCGGATCGGGCAACAGTTCGCCAAGTATCCGGGTTACAGCGTCTATATGTTGACGAGCTATGAGGACTTCGAGAAAGCGTACGGCCGTCCAGCGACGAAACGCCGTAAGCTGTACAACGGAAATATTGAGACGCAATACTACCAGTATTATGGTTTACGTCCAAAAAGACGCTCAACAGAGACGTTTGTAGAGGGTAAGTAATCACCCATTGCACACTAATTGCACACTTTTTATTTTTTTCTGCCGCAGACACACGAAAACCGCTCCCTAGAGCGGTTTTTTTACGTCCTCGATCATGGTGGAGAAGAGCTCGGCCGTATCTCCCTGAGTAGTGTGCAATACGTGAGCGTAGATATCCATCGTCGTCTTGGCATCGGCATGCCCCAGACGTTCTTGGATGACCTTCGCATGGACACCGGCCTTGATGAGCAGCGTCGCATGGGTATGTCGTAACTCACGCATCGTGATCTCAGGAATCTCGGCCGTTTTGACGGTCAGGGTATGGCGTCGTCGCAATCCGGAATACCAGACATAGGCGCCCTTGATGCCGAGGCAGACAAGGTCCTCGTCGTTGCGCCATCCGAACTTGACCATGTCATACTTCTGACGAAGCCGCGACTTCTCGAGGAAGCGGATCAACTGGTCGGGGATGGTGACGACCCGCACCTTTTTCCCTTTGGTCTGCTCGAACGAATAGCCGCCCTTCGTCTCGATGGCGGTACGGGCAATCGTGATCTGTTTCCGGTCGAAGTCGATGTCGGACCAACGGAGGGACGTCGCCTCGCGGGCACGCATGCCGGTATAGGCGATCAGGTGGACCGCTGTACGATAACCATTCGCCATCGTCTCATCCGCCGTCTCGAGGTAACATCTCAGCTCATCAGGCGTGAGCGTCTTGTATTCTTTTAAGCCCTCCGACAGTTTCTCGACGGCAGCCATCGGGTTGTCACCTTTATAATAGCCCAGACGGCGCGCCCAGGAGAAGAAGCCGACATAGACGCTCCGGCGAATGTTGACGGTGTTCGGCTGTAAGCCAGAGTCGAGGTATTCACGGAGTAAACGTAGGCAGTGCTGCGGTTTCACGTTGTCCATGTTCAGGCGCTTGAACCAACCCGGCACGTTCTCGACTAAACTCGTGTATGAGTGGTACGTCGTCTTGGCCATCGTCGTCTTGATGTAAAACTCGAGCCAGCCATCGAGCACCTCGCCGACCCGTCCTTTCGGACGTACCTTGACGAACTCGCCTTCCTTCTGCGCTCGGATTTGGTCGGCGACCTAATATTCGACCGTCTTCTTTCGCTCGTCGGAGAAGTAGCGCTGCACGCGCTTGCCTTCCTCGTTGAACCCCGGAGAGTCGAACCTCCCATTTGCCGGTCTTCTCGTTCTTCTTGCTGTTTGCCATGATGTTCACTCCTTTGGAATAAGTTTATAAGACGATACGATTTTAAACAAATCGAAAATAAAAAAAGTTAGTTCAACAAATTTGTTGAACTATAAATTATAAGTGTTGACTAGTTCGGTTAGTTAGGTTTATATTATACATAGAAAGTGCAAAATGACTTTCTAAGTCGATAATAACCGACTGCCTCAAAAATTTATCATCAACATTAGGAGGAACTATTATGCTTACTCCATTCGGGAAGTTTTGTCGCAAGCTTCGAATTGATCGCAATGAAATCTTGAAAGACATGGCTTCCAAACTCGGTGTGACCGTATCGTATCTATCGGCGGTCGAACATGGTAAACGTCCTATCCCTAACGAATGGGAAACATCAATCCCGCTTCTGTATCAATTTGACGATATCCAACGATGGGAGCTCAAAGAATCCGTCATCGAGACAGAAAATCTCATCGCCTTTAATTTGAACGAGACAGGCGAGAACAACCAAGTATTGCTCAAAGCATTAGCTAGAAAATCCGAAGACATTTCTGAGGAACAACTGAAAAAAGTCTTTGACATCCTTAAATAATTCCAATAACCCGGAGGTTACGATGACACAATCACAATATAAAACGAAGCCACTATCACGAAAAGACATCAGAGATATAGCGTTTGTATTAAGAGGAATCTTTGGGCAAGGAATGAATATGAATCTAGACATCATTGATGTACTTGAGGCTGGGATGTTCAATTTCTTTGGGGAAGCGTACGAATTGCAAATTGTAGATAGAGATGAAATGCACGAGTACGCTCTGTATCTACCGGATATAAAAACAATTGTGATTCGCGAAGATGTTTATGAACAAGCTCTCAAAGGAAATCCGAGGCACCGTTTCACCATCGCTCATGAAATTGGTCACGCTGTGCTGCATAATGACATTAGGAAGCTTGCACGTATTCAAGGCAAGCTTCCTAATATCAAGGCTTACGAAAATCCGGAATGGCAGGCCAACGAATTCGCTGGTGAATTGTTAGCTCCGGCACATCTAATTGCAGATTTGGACGTTGATCAGATTGTTGAGCAATGCGGAGTTTCTTGGTCTGTAGCGTCGCATCGTTTTAATAACATCCGAAAGTGAGGAGAAAAAAATGGGCAAAAAAAATAGCCCTTGTAGAGGGCCGACGAACTAAGATACATCATTTTGTTTGCTGCATCATGTTCTTGTACATACTTTGCCGAGTGGTGTACTTAAATATGATAACAAAATATTCGGCCCTTCTACAAGTAAAAACTTGTAAAGAAGGGACATGATATATATGTCGAAAATGGTATACAGTGAGAAGTTTGGTTGCTACGGAGTTTTTCGTGCATGGAGAATTGACCCTCGCACCCAACAAAAGATTTATGCGAAGACATATGGCAAGAGAGCCTGGTTCATCCCTGTGGACGAACTTGAATCAGAAACTGAAAAGTAATTAAAAGAAACCTTTTACGTATCTTTGCAGCAAGATTACGTAGAAGGTTTCTTCTTTTTTTCGTTTAATCTTGAAGTAAGTCAGGCTTCACATCTTCGATTATTTCCTCACTGAGGTAGTTAAATGAGATTTTAAATGCTACACTCGCACTTACAACTGACTCTATTTTTGTCTCTGTTACACTCATTTTATATTTAATTAGTAAGGATGAATTAGTTTTCAATTGTTTTTCTGTCTTGTATTTTACATTGAGTGTTAAATTATTGATTAAATTAATATAGTCTGCCTCTTCAAAACTTCTTAAAACAGGTGACATTGTCTCTGATAATGATCCCTCTACTTTTTTTGCAACGTACTGATGAAAATAATTTTTTCGTCTGAGAGCATGATCAACTATAATCACCTGAGCAAACGAAGGGAAATTCACTTTAAAAGTTTCATTGTTCCTCAAATATGTATTATAGTTTTTAGAATCATCTATAGATAATCTTCTAATCGAATCCTCGTCAATAAAAGTTATATTCAAGGTGTCTACAAGTCCGATTACTTTAGTTTTATAATCTTTTTCGAAGCGAAGTAAATAGCCACTTGAGTTAAAAAGTTGATTATATAATACGCCAGATTTTATTGGATTATGTTCAAACAAGAAATCTTTATCTTCTAAGTTGAACCAAGAGTTTATATTGTACGCATTTCCTTGTCCGATGTTTACTAAAGAAAAATGTATAGTACCAGTGTAAGGATTTAGATCTTCTTTGGAGTAAGAAGTAATGGATTGAAGATTAAGTTTTGCGTGTGTTTGTATAGGGAGAACGGTCGGAAGCTGATTATACTCCAATTCTTCTCTCATTAATTTTGTTTGTTCATCAGCTAGCAAAGCAGCTGCACTAGATATTTCTGCAGACTTTTGGGCACTTTTTGATGCTTTGGCACTTATGAAAACAGCAATTAAAGTTAATATAGCAGCTATTGCACTGATCAAATCAGACCAACCAAAGTCTCCGTTCCACTTAAAAAATTGAACATCCATTAAAATTTGCACTGTAAATTCTCCCCTTGTTTCAAAACGTAAAATTTATTAATAAGCTTAATACACTGCAACCTTCTTTTCAGAGATGATTTGAAGCGTTCGATTATACTCTTCAGCCTGCGCGAGCATAGTGATTTCAAGCGTCTGATCGAATTCCTGCTTGATGACGTCGGCGACCTCGTCGATGTTGACCTTGAAGAACTCCTTACGGAAGTTGACCTGGTTCACGCGACGGTCAGTGAAACGTTTGTGCAGCTTGTTCTCGAGGTTCGGTGCATCCTCTGAGAAAATCATGGCATGGATGTCGAACGTGAACGGAACCGATGCGCTCCCGAGCTCACGGATCCGATCGAGCGGCTCGAGACGACGGGTCATGCTGATTTTGTAGACATGTTCCCCGAATGACCCGATGTTCGAAATGACATAGACGTAACCGGCGCGCGTGTTGCGCTCACGATTCTCGATGTCGCCTTTGATCTCTTCGACTTCTTGAAGTTTCGCCTCAAGTTCCGCGATCTTCGCCTCGAGTGCCGTACGCTCAGACTCGCTCGCGTTCTCGATCTTGGTGCGTGCAGCGAGTAGGGCGGCCTTGAAATGAGTCTCTTCTTTTTCGACCTTTTTCCGAGCCTCCTCAATCTCTTTCAAGACACGAGCTTCTTCACGCATCTGCTCTTTGATGGCTTGTTGCTCCTCTTTCTCTTCCTGCTTCTTCACGCGATATTTATACATTATAGTAAGTTCATCGACTTTTAGTTTTTTGTACTCTGTTGTCATGAAGACTGTTTGCATATCTGTCAAGGAGTTCAGCTGATGAAAACTTTTTTGAACTTTTTCGACAGATCGTTCAAAATTTGTGTGTTTGACTCCAGAAATAATCACATCACACTCGTTATTAAAAGCTCGTAGTAACAATTTAATTGTGTCGTTAACAAATTCCTTACCTTTCTTTTTGTCGCCATCAACTGTGTAAGCAGGTGGATGTGTAGTTGCATTTTTATTTTTAATAAGAGCTTTTTGTTTAGCGCGCACAGAGCCGAGTTTAGCTTTCAACTTCTCCGATGAATCTTCATCGCTTAAATAACGCGGTGGTGAATAAAGTCCATGCTCAAGTGAATTCAATATTCCTTCGTATTCGCCAATATCAGATTTCAATAGAACACATTTACTCTGCAACGAAGAAATTTCATTACGAAGTTTACCATGTTCTAATTTCAAAGCTTCTGTAATAGACTCCAGTTCTTCTTTATGAGACTGAAGATTTTTTTGATTCTCCCACTTGATGAATTCTGATTCCTTTTTCAGGTCTAAATACTGAACCTCTTCCTTCGTCAGCTCAATCCGTTCGATCTCTTTAGTCAAACGCTCGACTTCCTCCCGGTTCTGCCGGGCGTTCATGATATCTTGCCACCAACCCATGTAATTCATCTCCCTCCAAAGTTTTACTGAACATGAAAAAGTGGCAGGACGATTGTTTCGCCTTGCCACTTTTTTATTACTTGCTAAATCAATAGGACATTGCGTCTATGTAATTATCCGAATACAAAATAAGTGTACCATTCAGAATATAGAGCACCCATATTTTTCAAATGAGAATCATTCGACAAAAATATGCTATTTTTGGGACTTTGTCGAACATCTCAGATTGTCTCAATGGGGAAAATTGTTGAAAATATTTTGTGTTGGGCTCATACTGAGTACATAAATAGGAACAAACGTTCCTAATATCTTGTTTATAACATAATTATAGTATGTTTATAACATTTTTATGTTGTTTCATATACTTCAAAGATATAATTGAATATTTGGATTTTATTGACTGTGATTCAAAATGTGATGGTATCTTTAGGGTACAAAATAAATACATGAACGGTCGTTCGTAAACGGAGGGGTTTTGGTGAAGTTACTAGATAGAACAGTACACCTTGTCATGGATCTTACAGATGAAATAGAGGAAATGAGTCTGAAGTCATTGTATGGACAAGACTTGGACTACGTGTCTGAAAATGGTGAGAAGTACAGAATTATAATCGCCGAAAGAACTTGAATATGACGAACAGAAAAGACCCTCAGACGAATTATGAACTGAACCCCGAATGATGGACACTTGAAAAAAGTGCCTCACTCGGGGTTTTTCGTGTGCGCATGAATCGCTATAATGAACCTATTC